>JAJEBG010000036.1 GCA_022824005.1 Paracoccaceae bacterium | reverse complement strand
GATCTTCTCCAACACCCATCTCAACTGCTGCAACCGAAGCTTCGCCCACAGGGCGACCGGCCAGAACCTCTCCGGCCTCTACTTTCTGTGTCGCGCTCAAATTGTCGATCTCCGACAACCAGGCAAGAAAAACATTCCAGTCCATAGTGTGCATACTCCTGTATTTCAGGCAAAATGTAACACATCAATGCAATATGCAAATAGAGCCTTATGAATCAAACAGACAGAAAAGTATCTGCGCGTTGGCCTGAAAGAATTTAAGGCCACCCGCAAACACTCGATTCTGTTATGGTATCCATGCGGAGAAACTCCGACCATTCGGCTCCTTCAATCTTCCCCAATCTGCACCAGCTTGGCAATCCGTGCGCCGATGCGCTCCGCAGCGGCCTCGACATCCCGGTCGGCGGCGTGGGCATATCGAAGGGTCATCGCACACTGGCTGTGGCCCAGCAGTTTTGACACAACCGGCAGGGGAACGCCCGCAATCACGTACTGTCTCGTATAGGAATGTCTGAGGTCGTTCAGGCGGATGTCCTCAATGCCGATGTAGCGCCGAACCCTGTACCAGAGGCCGAAATGTCCCGAAACCTGCCTCTCCGGAAACCGAGGAGAGGGAAACAGATACTCCCCGGGCGATATCATACACCGTTCAATGATCTCGCAGGCCTCAGAGCTGAGATACACAATCCTCAGACCCGTCTTGCTGTCTTCGAGCCTGAGACGGTTGCCATCGACTTCACATCGCTTCAGACGGACGATTTTAGACTTGCGGCAGCCCATCAGCGCCAGCAGCCGGATAAGTGCAACGGCAGGAGAGGTACCGCTCAATGCTCTGTCCAGGCGGGCGATCTCGGGTTCAGAGAGAAACCGGTCCCGGGTTTGCCGTCTGTATCTCCTGATCCCCTTGCACTGGTTGGACCCCTCCGGGCGCAGACCGTCCGTCTCGGCCACCGTCATGATGACCGACAGAACAGGCATCGACCGGTCCGCCGACACTGGCGTTGCGTGCATCGCGGCAAACCAGTCCCGCACTTCCTGCGGCGTGATATCGGCAATCCGCAATCCTGCGAACCGGGGCTGGATATGCTTGTTGAGATAGTGGCGGTTCCTCAAGAGCGTACTCAGCTTCCACTGCCTGCCATGACGGCGGAAGACCTCTTCCGCCACGGTCTCGAAAAGCGTCTCGCCATCGGGCCGACCCGAACGCAGGGCCGCCAGCAGGCCCCGTGCCCGCGCTTCGACCACCGTCATATCGGCGGGGTCGCCCACGATCTTTCAGATACGTTGGCCTTCGTGCTGGCTGTGCAGGAAGAACCGCTTCCGGCCGCTGGGCAGAACCCGGACGCCGAAGCCCGGCAGGGCGGTGTCCCGGAGATTTCTTGTGGTTTTCTTCGCCCGCAGGTCGCGCACCCGCGCGTCGGTAAGCCGTGGCATGATTCTCTTCCTCCATCCGATTGGGGCCCCGGACAAAAACGCGCTAGCTCCCACCCGAAACCTTGACTTTGAGAGGAAAAAGAAACCCTGTTTCAGAGACTTAGCACCGCAGGTGCGTCGCGTGGTGTCGGGAACCTTACGTGCATGGTTATAACCATACGGCTCTGCAAGCTTTAGAAGTAAACCCGTCTCCATCCGACTCATAAAGATGGGGAGAAAGTTTCACTAATCGGAACTTCAAACCGGCTTTTTTGTACCCAAACCTCTGACATGAAACGGGAATCCCCCGGTACGGGATCCCCGTAACTGGATTCCTATTGTCATAACGAATGCCGTCGGGGATTCCGGAACACCAAGAGCGACCTCAGTATCCGTTTGGTCTGCGTCTACTTGCCCGACCACGCTTGCGTGCACGTGTTCCTCTGCATGCCGAATGGCACATGCGCTGGCGCCTCGCGCCGACCCCGGTCCAGAAACGGACCTTCCAGCTGCTTGGAGTGAAGCCGGACCAGAGCGTTCCCATAAGACTGACAGGTTGAGCGGAGGCCGCACCGCCGAAAAGTCGTTGAAAATCAGTGATATGGCAACGAAATCGCTCGTCAAACCCAAGTGAGGTTCGGGTTAGCCAGACATGCACATAGCAAAGTCCAACGCAAGCGCTTCCAGAAGACCATCCATTTTGTCCCCGAGCCCGCGGGGTCCGGGGTTACTTACAGGATCCGAATTGCCGCCGCCGCATTTTGTCCCCGAGCCCGCGGGGTCCGGTCTGAGACATGAGGTGTGCTTCGGATCTGGACCATTGCATCTGCTGACTCTTGGAGAAGTGCTTTCCCACGAAGTGTTGACCGTGGCTTCGACGAACGCGGTCGACACTCGTTCCCTGTAGTGATGGCGCTCGGCATCGTTGGGAACGCGTTCCTGTGAGGGACGTCCACGGGTTGCGCCGCCCACGAAATAACTCAGTGTTACCGATCACGCTCATTTGGCTCCGAAGGCGCAGAATGTAGTTGACATGACCACTGAGAGAGAAATGCCCAACAAAGATAATGATATATTGGGTCAAAATGCTTTGGCTAGTTGTCCGTATAATTCCTAAAATTAAGGTGAAACTTCACGTCAATGATGTGATCATGTTAATAGCCAAGACTGCCATTCTCAAATGAGGCTCTTGAAATCCAATATGGCTAGGAGAGCGAACATGATCTTGATCGAGAGACGAGATTCGGTGCGTGTTACGCGGTAATTGAGCGATATTTGATGGCTCAAATGAGCCATTCGAACCCCTGAAGCCATAGACCCGCTATCAAATACGAGTTGAGCCTGGCCATTTCCATGAGGTTGAAATTTTTTCTTTTCTTGAATAATCTTGGGGATTGATCTTCAAATCTACTTTAAGCCGCTAAAATTAAACATGTATGAATGAAATGGCAGACCGACATCACTCGCTTTATGAAAAGGGCGATGTGACGGCACTGTCTTTATCGTGACACGACGCGGAATGATAAAATTTTAACGACGCCTCGCTCATTCGGGGCACAGGCAAAAGAAGGCATGGATGCCAAAAAGAACTGATATCTCGTCCATCATGATCATTGGGGCCGGCCCAATTGTGATCGGTCAAGCCTGTGAATTCGATTATTCTGGTACTCAAGCCTGCAAAGCGTTGCGAGGGGATGGTTATCGGATCATTCTCTTGAACTCCAATCCGGCCACTATCATGACCGATCCATTGATGGCGGATGCAACCTATATCGAACCGATCACACCAGAATCGGTGGCAAAAATCATTGAAATCGAACGCCCTGATGCACTCCTTCCAACGATGGGCGGTCAAACCGCCCTCAACACGGCGCTCGCGGCGGCGGATATGGGTATTTTGGAGACATATAACGTTCAGTTGATTGGGGCTGGGGTTGAGGCCATTCATAAGGCGGAAGATCGCCAACTATTCCGTGATGCGATGAATAAGATTGGCCTTGAGAGTCCACGATCAGTGATTGCCAATAACATCGATTCAGCTCTGGCCTCACTTGATGAAGTTGGTTTACCGGCAATTATTCGCCCCGCCTATACACTCGGTGGTACTGGCGGCGGCGTGGCTTTTAACCGCGACGATTTTGAACAATTGTGCCGCACCGGACTCGAGACCTCGCCCGTGGGGCAAATTCTGATTGATGAAAGCCTTCTCGGCTGGAAGGAATTTGAGATGGAGGTGGTGCGCGATTGTGCCGACAATGCCATCATCATCTGCTCCATTGAAAATGTGGATCCAATGGGTGTGCATACGGGTGATTCCATTACCGTCGCGCCGGCTCTCACGCTCACCGATAAAGAATACCAAAGAATGCGCAATGGCTCAATCGCTGTCCTGCGTGAAATTGGCGTTGAAACGGGGGGCTCCAATGTGCAATGGGCCATCAACCCTGTCGATGGGCGCATGGTCATTATTGAAATGAACCCTCGGGTGTCCCGCTCCTCGGCGTTAGCTTCGAAAGCCACTGGATTTCCCATCGCCAAAATCGCCGCCAAGTTGGCGGTCGGTTACCGTTTAGACGAATTAGAAAACGACATCACGCAAGTGACACCAGCTTCGTTTGAGCCGACGATCGATTATATCGTGACCAAAATTCCCCGTTTTACATTTGAAAAATTTCCCGGTGCGAAACCTGAATTGACCACGGCCATGAAGTCGGTTGGCGAGACCATGGCCATCGGACGAACTTTTCATGAGAGTTTGCAAAAAGCTTTGGCGTCACTGGAAACGGGTTTGGCTGGACTCGATGACATCGACATTGAAGGGGCTCCCGACAAGGCCGCACTCGTCCGCGCCGTCTCTAAACGCGCCCCCGATCGACTTCGACTTATTGCCCAAGCCATGCGCGAGGGTTTGAGCGATGAAGAACTCAATGGCGCCACCCATTTCGATCCTTGGTTTCTGGCCCGCATTCGTGAAATCGTCGACGCTGAAAGTCAGGTCATTTCCGACGGACTTCCTCAACATGAATCGGCCATGCGCACTCTCAAGATGATGGGCTTCACTGACAAACGCCTTGCGGTGTTGTCCAAACAGTCCGAAGACGATGTCAGACAATGGCGGCGAAAACTCGGTGTCACCCCTGTTTTCAAACGAATTGATACCTGTGCGGCCGAGTTCGAAGCCCAAACGCCCTATATGTATTCAACTTATGAAATGCCCTGTATGGGAGAGGTTGAATGTGAGTCACGCCCTTCGCAAAAGAAAAAAATTGCCGTTCTAGGGGGTGGGCCCAATCGAATTGGGCAGGGAATTGAATTCGATTACTGCTGTTGTCACGCGTGCATCTCACTCAGCAAGGCTGGATTTGAAACCATCATGGTGAATTGTAATCCCGAAACCGTTTCCACTGATTACGACACGTCAGACCGACTCTATTTCGAGCCCTTAACGTTTGAACATGTGATTGAAATTCTCGAAAAGGAACGGCAGGAGGGCGAACTCAAAGGCGTGATCGTTCAATTTGGCGGTCAAACTCCTTTAAGACTCGCGGCCGCACTTGAAGACGCTGGCCTGCCCATTCTCGGGACAACCCCGGCCGCTATTGACCGAGCGGAAGATCGCGAGCAATTCAAAGAACTCTTGGATGAACTTGGGCTTCGGCAACCCTCAAACGGCATCGCACATTCGGCCAAGGAAGCTCAATCGGTCGCCAAGAAGGTCGGTTTTCCCGTTGTCGTGCGACCCTCTTACGTGCTTGGGGGGCGAGCCATGGAAATCGTTCGCAATCCCGAAGAGCTCGAAAAATATATCCAAGAAGCTGTCGCCGTTTCCGGTGCCAATCCAGTCCTGATAGATCAATTTTTGCCAGATGCTGTCGAACTTGACATTGATGCTCTCTCCGATGGTCAGGATTGTCATGTCGCTGGAATCATGGAGCATATCGAATTGGCGGGTATCCATTCAGGCGACAGTGCGTGCTCTCTGCCCCCTTACTCACTCCACCAAGATACCATTGGTGAACTTGAGCGCCAAACCCGCGAACTCGCCAAAGGATTGAATGTTGTGGGACTGATGAATGTTCAATTCGCGGTGCAAAAAGATGTGATTCACGTATTGGAGGTTAACCCTCGGGCCTCTCGCACCATCCCCTTTGTCGCCAAGTCAGTTGGCTCACCTATTGCATCCATTGCCGCCCAAGTGATGGCGGGACAGAAACTGGCCGACTTTGAACTTCGGGGCGCACAACCTAAACATTTTTCTGTTAAAGAAGTGGTTCTTCCTTTTGCACGTTTTCCCGGCGTTGATGCCCTTTTGGGGCCGGAAATGCGTTCGACGGGTGAGGTGATGGGAATTGACCAATCTTTTGAGCAAGCCTTTTATAAAGCTCAACTGGGTGCGGGCATGGTCTTGCCCCTTGACGGTCAAGCCTTCATTTCAGTGAAGGATGCCGACAAGACGCCGGTCATGTTGAAGACGGCGCAGACTCTCCGTGACCTTGGTTTTACACTCGTGGCAACCCGAGGCACTGCCGAATTTTTTCGACGTCATGACATCCAATGTCGACTAATCAATAAGATTTATGAGGGACGACCCAATATTGCCGATGCAATCAAAAACAAAGACATCTCCCTCGTCATTAATTCAACCGAGGGGCGACAAACGGTTGCCGACAGTTTAACCATTCGCACCGCCGCCATTCGCGGTAACGTGCCTTATTGTACCACCGCCGCCGCCGCGCATGTTATTGCGCGGGTGATTCGATCATATGGCCAATCGGCATTCGCCGTGCGCTCTTTGCAATCTTTGGCGGCTTAGTTCTACCGATAATTGTGCCCCTCGCTCTACACCCGATTGGGTGGGGTCTCACCCGCCACAAAGGCGTTAAGATTATCAATTGCCATCAAACCCATCGCTTCTCGCACAGGCAAGACCGAGGTACCAAGATGGGGAAGCAGAACCACATTCTCTAGCTTCGTTAATCGCCGGGGAATGTTAGGCTCAAATTCGTAGACATCGAGTCCGGCTCCGCCAATCCGTTGTTCTACAAGCGCCGTTATCAGCGCCGCCTCGTCAATGACCTCTCCTCTTGAGATATTGATCAGAAAAGCATGTCTTTGCATGGCATGCAAAAGTTTGGCATCAACGAGGTGATGTGATGACGGGCCGGCGGTGACGGCAATAACGACAAAATCTGATGCCCTCATGACGTCCTCAGCCGAGGCGCGTGGCTCGGCGGGGAAAGTGAGTGAATCTTTTGGCGAGCGGTTATAATAGACCACTTTCATATTGAAACCAAAATGGCCGCGTTGGGCAATCGCTTGACCAATGCGTCCCATGCCGATGATTCCAAGCGTGCTACCTGTCACATGATGACCGAGAAGTTGTGTCGGTTGCCACCCCTGCCATTGCCCGGCACGGATCATTCTTTCCCCTTCTCCAGCACGGCGCGCCACCGTCAGAATCAGTGTCAATGCGATATCAGCCGTCGCGTCGGTCACAGCACCGGGCGTGTTGGTCACGGTGATTCCGTGCCATTCGGCCGCCGCGACATCAATATGATTATACCCGACGCCAAAATTTGCCAAAATTCGACAGCGGAGCGGCTTTGTTGACGCAAAGGCTTCAGCAGAGAATCCATCTCCAAGTGTCGGAATGGCCCCATCAAATTCATTAAGGCAGGCCTTGGCTTCATCGACGGACATGGGGTCAGTTGACTCCCTTACGACGATATCATGTGCTGCTTTCGCCTTTTGCAAAACGGTATCGGGCAATTGCCGCGAAATGAGAATGCGTTTTCTGTTTGTCAATTCTTTATCTCCACCCGCAATCTTGCTGAACAGGTTCAGAACAACTGAACGCCATTTGGAACCTCAAAGTCCGGTTTGATCAACACCACATGGCCGTCTTTGTCGGGGACGCCAACGACAAGAATTTCTGACATGAATTTACCGATTTGCCGAGGTGGAAAATTGACCACCGCGAGCACCTGCCTGTTGACAAGGGTTTCAGGTTCATAATGCATCTTGAGTTGAGCCGAACTTTTGCGGATACCTATCTCATCGCCAAAATCTACCCACAATTTTATCGCTGGCTTGCGGGCTTCTGGATAATCTTCAGCGCGCACCACACGCCCGACACGAATGTCAATTTTCTGAAAGTCTTGAAAATTGATTTCAGTCATTCACCTGGCCTAATTCCTCACTGCGCTTGGTTGCCGCCGATAAAGTCTGCGACATCAAGGGGCCGAGTCCCTGTTGCTTGTTCATCAGAATTTTCAAAGCTGACTCCGTGGTCCCGGCGGGCGAAGTCACATCTTCTCGCAATTGTGTTGGGTCTTCTTCTGACTCGATAGCCAGTCTCGCGGCCCCAGCGACAGTTGATTTTGCGAGTTTTAGAGCTAGTTTAGCCGGCAATCCCTGTTCAATGGCGGCTTGCGTCATCGCTTCAATCATATAAAAAATATAGGCGGGGCCTGAGCCCGAGAGGGCGGTGACAGCATTCATTTGACTTTCACGCTCAATTCGGACTGTCTCACCCACCGCAGACATCAATCGCTCAGCCATGTCGAGATGGTATGGCGTTGTGGCTTCGTTGCCTGTCAAAGCCGAAATACCAAAACCAATAGCAGCTGGCGTATTTGGCATCGCGCGAACCACCGGACTCTGGTGATCAAAGGCTTCGCTGATGGTGTCAAGACGAACCCCGGCGGCGATTGACAAAATCAAGGTCTTGGTGCCGCAGAACGCGGTCACCGCTTCGACAGCTTTCAAAAAAATCTGAGGCTTAACCGCGATGACACAAACCGCAGGACTCTTCTTTGGTTGACCGACGTTGAGCGAGTCAAGTTGTGACTTCAACCAAGGGGATGGATGGGGTTCGGTCACGCTTATTGATCGCGACGGGATTCCACTGCTCAGCCAGCCCTTTAAGAGCGCCGTTCCCATTTTGCCGCAGCCAAGGAGACACACTCCCCGTTCGATTAAATCATCTTGAGATGTCGGAGCCATATTTCGTCAGATCGTTCAACACTCGCCCTTGGTCTCCAAAATGGCCGTTCTGATGGCCGTGTCAGCATCCTTGTCGCCGAAGGCCACCAGTTGGAAAGTCGGATAGAACTGTTCGCAGTGAGTAATACAGGAATCAAATAAATGCTCCACCTGTTGGCCGCTCATGCATTCTTCATCAAACAACGACTGGCTACAGCCAAAAACAAAAATCTCTTCGGCATAGCGCACCGTGAACGCGCCCATGCGGCACATTTGGTTGGCGTAATTGACCGCTTTCAGAACTTCGACAAGTTCGCCCTTATCGAGTCGGATCCGGAAAACGGATTGATAATTCAATAGGCCTTTATCTTCGAGAAATGAAACATTCAGTCGATAGTGACGCCACACGCCTTGAACCTCAATCAGTATCTGCTCATCACCATCCCGCTTATTGATCCACCCATTTTCAACAGCAAACATTTCTGCAAGATCGATAGGATGACCCCACTCATTGAAAAATTCAGACGCTGTGAATTCCATCTTGCTTTCCGCAATTTATGCTCAAAGACCCGCATCTTTCTACCATCATCAGATGGTAGTTCTACAAATCGACGATTGAAGCCGATTCGTCGCTATCTATAGTGGCATAAGATCATTTTGGAATAAAGCACCAATCTCAAATGTTGGTCTTCAAGTCCGAAGTCGTTGTCATAAACTTACCGAACTTGAGTCAATTGGCAATTCAGGTTGATGTTGCCCTTGCGCCAAGAAAGGGCGCACTCATCGGCAGAGAATTGAGATTGGGATCGTCAGGACGCCAGAGCGATTCCTAAAGTGTCTGAATAGGCATTTTGGTGTTTGAGCCATCACACGGCGTTGAATTTGAGTGCTGTAATTCTCGGGACTTGGCTTTATTCATCCTTCAAGAGTCGTTCTTAACGAGTGAATGATAAGTTCTTTGCTCTTTAGTTTTTCGCAGAGATCGGTGCGAAATCTAGACGCGACCAAATGACAATCAAGGTCGTATCAAAATCCCATTTCTTGAATCGACAATTAATTCATCATCGTGAAGGGCTTCGTCAATCTTATGGCCGCCGCTCTCCGTCATACCAATCACAGTTCGATCCGTTAGCTCTTCAACCCCAATAGTGTTTCGACTCGTCGATATAGTAAGGGTCAAAAACCTCATTCAAAATGCGACTCCTCAGAGATAGGAACAGCCAGTGGCACAATCGCGTTGTTTCAGCTGCTTCTTCTCTTGCGGCGCTTTTTATACTTGGCGTGAATCCGTTCCAAAATCTCGTCATACTGACTTCGATTCCATTTATGTCGAATTCCTGATCCGCTCAAAATCTTTAACGCCCGTAATCGCTGACGCAAAGTCTTTGGATCAATGCCGAGTTCCTCAGCCATATCATTTGTGGTAAAGAGCTCTTTTTCGGTGTCAGCGTTGGTGGCGGCCGCTTTAGGGGTAGGGGCCGCTTTAGGCTTGTTGCCAGATTCAAGATTGGCGATCCGTTGAGAGAGATTTTCGTTCTCTTCTCTCGCTTTCTGTGCCATCAGCAAAGCCATCTCAAATTCCTCACGTGACACTAGATTGCGATCGGCCATCCATCTTTCAAACCAGCCTTTCATTGTCGATTCTAGCTCTTGTCTTGTATCTTGTGCGACGCCCATGAAACTGTTCATTAACTGCGCCAAGTCGTCAAAAATTTTGCCTTTGGTTTGCATTGCGTACCTCGTTTTCCATCATGGTAAGAAGTATATAAGTTCTTTCCACATTTCAACCTTTGAGTTAACTTAATCTGATCGCTCCCAATGAATTTTCTTCTTCCACTTCCGGCGTTCAACCCTGAACTATTAGCTATTGACATTGCCGGCGTTCGCTTCGCCGTTCGTTGGTATGCGTTGTCTTATATTGCTGGGTTCCTGATCGCTTGGCGTTGGTTTGTCTCCATGATCGAGCAGCCAGAACTTTGGAAATCCCAAACCCCGATGGATAGAAAGTTGAGCGATCAGCTTTTGACTTACATCGTTATCGGTGTCATCATCGGCGGCCGATTGGGCTATGTCCTATTCTATAATCCCGTATATTTTTTCCAAAACCCGTTAGAAATCATCGCCATTTGGCAAGGCGGTATGTCCTTCCATGGGGGTTTCATGGGACTCATAGTGGCCGTCGTCTTATTCTGTCTTGTCCATAGATTGCCAACCTTAAATGTGGGCGATGCCATCGCCGTGGTGGCGATGCCCGGTCTCTTCTTTGGTCGCATCGCCAACTTCATCAATGGGGAATTATGGGGAGAGCCGTCGCGTCTCCCATGGGCGGTCATATACCCAAATGGGCCCGCCGCCATCTGCCCAGCAGATTGGGTGGGTGTCTGTAGTCGTCATCCCTCGCAAATCTATGAGGCGATATTGGAAGGTGCACTCCTCTGTCTCATTTTTGCCTATCTCGCCTATAAGCGGCAGGCATTTTTTGTGCCCGGTCAAATCATCGGTCTGTTCTTTATTGGATACGGAATCGCAAGGATGGTGTCAGAACAGTTCCGGGTGGCCGACATACAAATGATGTCTAGCGACAATCCTAAAGGTCACATCATCCAATTTGCCGAATGGGGGCTGAGCATGGGGCAGACGTTATCACTCCCCATGATTGTTCTAGGGGGCGGAATCTTCATCTGGGCGCGAGTTCGACAGCCGTGACTCTTAAATCACAGTTAATCGCACAAATTGGCAAGACCGGTCCCCTGACTCTCGCCGAATTTATGTCAGCTTGCCTCTCGGACCCAGAATTTGGTTACTACAATCGCTCCGACGCCATTGGGGCCAATGCGGCATTCACGACAGCACCGGAGATGACGCAAATGTTTGGTGAACTGATCGGGCTTTACCTTGCACAATCATGGCTCGATCAGAATTCGCCTCAGCCTTTCACCCTCGCTGAACTCGGTCCGGGCCGCGGGATCATGATGTCAGATATTCTTCGTGCCGCTTCCAAAATCGCGGGATTTTGTGACGCGGCTGATTTGGTTTTTCTCGATTCCTCCCCATCATTGCAAAAAATTCAATCGGCTAGATTATCTGAGTTTGAACCCCGGTGGATCAAAGACATCCGAGAGTTACCCCATCAACCGCTTTTTCTTGTTGCCAATGAGTTTTTTGACGCTCTTCCCATCCGACAATTTCGCCGCACCCAAACAGGTTGGAACGAAATCGTCGTCGACAAGATGAACGATGAGTTGAAATTCTGTGAAATTCCTACTGTGAATGAAGCCTCCGCACTTCAACATCGCGAGCACGACACCGTTATTAACGACATCGTTGAAATCCGACCGATGGCCGATGCGATGATTGATCAAATCAGCCAACGGATTTCTCGACACAAAGGCACTGCCCTCATTATTGATTATGGCGATATCCAGTCACGTGGAGACACGCTGCAAGCGGTCAAGGATCACGCCTACACCGATTCTCTTGCTGAACCCGGACAAGCCGATCTTTCAGCACATGTCGATTTCGGTGCGTTACGTGAGGCCGCTAGACATGTATCGTGTAGCGGAATGTTGGAGCTAGGCCTTTGGCTTCATCGGATGGGGATAGCGCAACGTGCGGAAATTCTGGCCAAGTCAATGAGCGGAGAGACGCTCCGACAGCATCGTGCCAGCTATGTCAGACTGACAAATCCCGAGGAGATGGGTGCGCATTTCAAGGTCATGGCTTTGTATCCGAAAGGGGGATTTCGGCCGCCAGGATTCTCGTTATGACTCTGAATTTTCTAGCCTCTTCAAAGCTTGAGCCTTTTCGGCACGGTTTTTTCACGCGGCAAGGCGGATATTCAAAGGATGATTACAGCTCTCTAAATTGCGGACTTCGATCGCAAGACTCGCCCGAAAATGTTCGCGCCAATCGGAATTTGGTTGCCCAATCCTTTGGTATTGAGCCGCAGAATTTATTTACCCCTTACCAAGTGCATTCTGCGGCGGTGAAAATTCTCGATCATCCATTGCCCGACGGACGGGTAAGAGTTGATGGTGTGGTCACAAAATCAAAGACAATCGCCCTTGGCATTCTCACCGCCGATTGCCAACCCATCCTCTTCGCCGATCGGGAGATGGAAATCGTGGCGGCGGCCCATGCTGGATGGCGGGGATCACTGGCCGGTATTGTCGAAAATACATTAGCAGCCATGATTGAACTCGGCGCCCGGCGCGAGCGAATTCAGGCCGTCATTGGCCCCGCTATCAGTCAAGAAAATTACGAAGTTGGCGGTGACTTCAGAGATGAATTTCTTTGCAAAGACCCAGATAGTCAACCTTGCTTTGACAAAAATTCTATGGGCCGGTGGATATTTGACCTCCCCGCTTATGGGACGATGTGTCTCTCCCGAGCCGGTGTCCAGAACGTCGAGTGTATGGCACAATGCACCTATGCCGACCCGGCGCGTTATTTTTCATATCGACGCAACCATCATCAAGGACGCCCCTCAACGGGTTTGATGATTTCAGTCATCATGGCATCACAACATCCTCGAATCCCCTCGGTATCGTCAAAGAATCTTTGATATTGAATGACTGAAACCCGCTTGAGGCCGATGATCGAATCTTCTCTCTTCATTGGTTTAGGAAAGTTGAAATTCGCCCTTACAATGGATAGAAGATAGCCCGATCGGATCCCCCAATTTAGGAAATTTCATGACGCCAGCACGGCATCAAAAGCGAGTCTTCTCAGGCATACAACCAAGCGGCAATTTAACGCTGGGCAATTATCTCGGCGCTCTGACACGATTTGTTGACATGCAAAATGCTGGCATCGAGACGATCTATTGTCTTGTTGACCTGCATGCCATCACCGTATGGCAAGACCCAAAAGAGTTACGAGCGGCCACACGTGAAGCGGCGGCGGCTTTTTTGGCCGCCGGCATTTGCCCAGAAAAATCTATTCTCTTCAATCAATCTCAAGTCGCGGCCCATGCCGAATTGGCGTGGATTTTTAATTGTGTGACACGCATGGGCTGGCTCTCAAGAATGACCCAATTCAAAGACAAGGCGGGCAAAAATCGAGAGAACGCATCGGTCGGTCTTTTTGCCTACCCAGCTTTGATGGCCGCCGATATCTTGGTCTATCATGCCACCCATGTGCCGGTCGGCGATGATCAAAAACAGCATCTTGAACTCACACGTGATGTGGCCATTAAATTCAATCACGATTTCGAGGTCGATTTTTTCCCAGTCATTGAGCCGGTGATAGAGGGCACAGCGACACGGGTGATGAGTTTGCGAGATGGCACCAAGAAAATGTCAAAATCGGATCCCTCGGACATGAGTCGGATCAATCTCACCGATTCGGCCGATGTGATCCAAAAGAAATTGCGCCGCGCCCGAACCGATTCTGAACCCATTGCTGGCTGCATGAAAGATCTGGAATACCGGCCCGAGGCGCGAAACTTGATTAATATTTTTGCCGCTCTCTCGGCCCAAGATCCCGATTCAGTGGCTCAAACTTACGAGGGACGTCAATTCGCCGACTTCAAGTCTGATCTGGTTGATTTGGCGGTGACAAAATTGCAGCCGATAAGCCAAGAAATGAATCGTTTGACGCAAGATCCATCGGAGATTGATCGAATTTTGGGCCATGGAGCGGAGCAGGCGGCGGCGATTGCAGAACCCATCCTTAGGCGCACTTATGAGATCATTGGACTGATTCGCTCACGAAAAGGGCCGTCTCGGATCGGAGGTTGAAAACATGGCAACAGGAAAGAATATCCGCACCTATTTCCAAGGCCGTTGGCACGATGATGATGTCTATGTCATGCGGGCGGCCGACCACGGATCTTGGCTCGGCACAACGGTTTTCGACGGGGCGCGCCACGCCCATGGATTGACCCCTGATCTCTTGGCTCATTGTGAGCGCCTCAATGATTCAGCGCGCAATATGTCGATTACACCAACACTTGATGCCCAAGAGATGGTCCAAATCGCGCTTGACGGTCTCGCTCCCTATTCCGAGGGGGCGGCGGTCTATATCCGTCCTATGTATTGGGCGCTTCACGGGGGCCCGCTCGCCATTAAACCTAAACCCGGTGCCACCGAATTTTGTATCTGCCTTGAAGAAATCCCCATGGCCGACCCCGATAAATCGGTCACGCTCACACGAACACGTTTCGAGCGGCCTGTTCTGGCCTCTTCGATCGTCAACGCCAAGGCGGGATGCCTTTACCCAAATAATGCGCGTATGCTCGCCGAGGCCAATGACAAAGGTTTTGATAATGCCCTTGTTGCCGACGCCTTGGGCAATGTGGCGGAGGCGGCGACCGCCAATGTCTTTATGACGCGTCAAGGAAAAGTTCTCACCCCCGCCGCCAACGGAACATTTCTGGCTGGCATCACAAGAAAGAGAATCCTTTCATTATTGCGGGCGGAGGGAGTTGAAGTTGTGGAAGCCGTTTTGAGTTTTGATGACTTCCACGAAGCCGATGAAGTGTTTTTGACCGGTAATTTATCCAAGGTGACCACGGTATCAAGATTCGACGACTCCCATTATCAAGCGGGGCCCATCGCTAAAGAGGCGCGGCGTCTATATTGGGAATGGGCCGCTCAAACAGGGGGTTGATCAATCCGAGTGACTATTTTCGTTGAGTTGCAACTGCAACTTGGTAAAAAAATCATCGGCTACTTTTTTGGCGGCCCCCCGAACCAATCTTGATCCCATCTGAGCAATTTTTCCACCGATTCGGGCATCGACATCGTATGAAAGTTCGGTTCCTCCCTCGACATCTTTGAGATTGACTTTAGCGGAACCTTTGGCAAACCCGGCGACACCCCCTTTTCCTTCACCCACAATTGTGCAGCTGACATCCTCGACAATATCCTTTAGACTCACAATGCCGGTAAATGTTGCGTTTACGGGACCAATCTTCGTTGTAACAACAGCCGTGTAACCATCCCTCTGCGTGCCAGAGAATTCCTTACAACCGGTAATACATGATTGCAGAACCTCGGGATCATTGATCGCCGCCCACACGCGGCGGCGATCGGCCACAATCAGTTTGGCCTCGTGATACTGAACCATTTGAACTCAACCTCCTCCCGCTCTTCCGTTGCCCATTGGGCCCCAATCAGCCCATCGATGCTTGACAAGGATATTCTAGGTGAAATTTCTCACGCAATGGGGTTAAATGCAAATTGATAAGACGACAAGGAGTATCGTGTGGGGTTGTCATCACCAAATAGCAAGAGCGTCATCTCGGCAAAGAAAAATGCTATCGGCGTCCTTCAGCAAATGCTCGGTGAGAGGTTAGCGGTCGGCGAGTCGATACGTCAGCACCACTGCCACTCGACGACAATGATTGAGCCGCAAATGCCCGATGCTGTGGCCTTCCCGAACAATACTCAAGATGTCTCCGAAATCGTTAAGGTGTGTGCACGCTATCAATTGCCGGTCATCGGTTTTGGAACAGGTACGTCGCTTGAGGGCCATGTCAATGCTCCCCTCGGTGGCGTTTCAGTTGATTTTAGCCACATGAATCAAGTGCTTGAGGTTAACTCGGATGACCTTGATTGTGTCGTGCAACCCGGTATCACCCGCAAGGCTCTCAACGAACATTTGCGCGATACGGGACTTTTCTTTGCCATTGACCCCGGTGCCGATGCGAGTCTCGGTGGAATGGCCGCGACACGGGCGTCGGGTACCAACGCTGTTCGCTACGGCACCATGCGGGAGAATGTTTTAGCTTTGCAAGCGGTGATGGCGGATGGCCGCGTGATCTCAACGGGTCAAAGAGCCCGAAAAAGTTCTGCCGGTTATGATCTCACTCGTTTGCTGGTTGGCTCTGAAGGAACCCTGGGATTGATTACTGAACTGACCCTTCGCCTTCATGGCATTCCAGAAGCGATTTCATCGGCTAGCTGTTGTTTTGATGATATTCGCGATGCTTGCCAGTCGGTCATTGATACGATTCAATTCGGTGTGCCGGTGGCGCGAATTGAGTTGCTAGATGAACTGACCGTAAAAGCTGTGAATGCTTACTCGGGCTTGACTCTTCCAGAAAAGACACTCCTGCTTCTGGAATTTCATGGCAGTTCAGCCTATGTCGCCGAACAAGCGGACCGTTGCGGCACGATTTGTGCCGATTGCGGCGGCTCAGAATTTGAATGGTCTGCCAATCCACAAGATCGCAATCGGCTCTGGCAAGCACGTCATGACGCTTATTGGGCCACTCTAAGGTTGCGACCGGGAGCTATGTGTCTGACCACCGATGTGTGCGTTCCCATATCCTTCCTCGCTGACTGCGTTACCCAAGCGCAGGAAAAAGCCCGCTCTTTTGGTATCACAGCCCCGATTGTTGGACATGCTGGAGATGGGAATTTTCACATGTTGCTTCTCATTGACGGGGATAACATGTCAGAAAGAAAAAAGGCGGGCACTTTTGTCACGTGGTTAGCCGAACTCGCCATCAAGATGGGAGGAACTTGCACCGGTGAACATGGGGTGGGACAAGGAAAAATAAATTATTTGGCGAAAGAAATGGAGGGGTCCGTCGATTGGATGTCACGCGTCAAACAGGCTTTTGATCCGCTCAACATCATGAATCCGGGCAAGATTTTTAGTGTTGATGCTGCGGGCAACGCCAATGAAGCGATTCAACTTGCGCATTAATTTTTGACGATTAGGCGTCACAAACTCATCAATGGTTTGATGGGTTAAACATGCACCCTAAAGGAGGAGAGATGCAAAAGTTTCTAGTGATCCTTGATGATAGCAACGAATGCGCGAATGCGATGCGTTTTGCGGCCCTGCGTGCCGCAAGAACAAACGGGGGCGTTATCATCCTTTCCATCATATCCCCAGAAGAGTTCAAATATTGGGGCGGCGTCGGCAATATCATGGAAGATGAGGCCCGAGAGCGCATCCGCATTCATTTTAATACCTTTGCTGAAGGGATGCGAAAAGGTTATGGCATCTCTCCTGAATTGGCCATCCGCAAGGGCCTTCCGGAGTCAGAAATCCTGGCTCAAATTGAAGAAGATACGGAAATTTGCTCTTTGATTTTGGCCGCCGGAGCTTCAAGGGATGGTCCTGGCCCCTTGGTTTCAAATCTGAGCCGCTCGTCGGGCACGCTTCCCATCCCGGTGACCATTGTTCCGGGTCAACTTGACAAAAAAAGGCTTGCGGCCATCGCCTGACACGTAGCCTATTTGAGGCTTCAGAGCCGATGTGACGAACAATACGTCTCACCATCTTGAGCCATCGGCAATTGTCGCATCGGCTAAAATAACGCCGTTTGACATAAGACCCGCGAGTAGCCAATATAGATGTGTCAAGAGAGGTGAATCATCAGATGTTTATTCAAACCGAACACACACCCAATCCGGCGACCATGAAATTTTTGCCCGGCGACACCGTCATGGAGACAGGGACGGCCGACTTTCCAACGCTCGAAACTGCAAAAAAGTCATCGCTCGCGTCGCGGTTATTCCAGATCACAGGTGTCACAAGGATATTCTACGGTCATGATTTTATCTCCGTCACGAAAGCCGACGGGGTGGAATGGTCACATATAAAACCGGCCATCCTCGGTGCCATTATGGAACAGTTTCAATCAGGCCAGCCGATCATTGATCCTTCGACTATGAGTTCTTGTGAAAAGGAAGACGATACGCCAGACTCCAAAATTGTCGGGCAAATCAAGGAACTCCTTGATACGAGAGTTCGCCCAGCGGTCGCACAAGATGGGGGAGACATCACGTTTCATGGTTTTGAGAAGGGTGTCGTCTACCTCCATATGCAAGGGGCCTGTGCTGGATGTCCCTCATCGACGATCACATTGAAAATGGGCATTGAAAACCTCCTCCGCCACTTCATTCCCGAAGTCGTTGAGGTGAGGCCTGTCGTTGCCTAAACGTCTCGTTCTTGGGATCGACACGTGCGGCCAAAAATGTTCAGTTGCCTTGGTTTCCAATGGAAAAACGGTCGGAAAAATCTGCGAGACTCAAGAGCGGGGACGTGCTGAACGCCTCTTTCCCATGTGTTTTGAATTGTTATCACAAGCCGGGCGGTCATGGCACGACATTGATGCTCTAGCCGTCATAACGGGCCCTGGTCATTCAACGGGCATTCGGCTGGCGATATCCGCCGCCCGAGGATTGTCGCTATCGTTGAATAAACCTGCCGTTGGTATCTCCAGTTTTGAAGCTATCGCCTATGGGAGCAACTCTTCCCCCTGCCATGCCCTCTTCGAGGCCCCTCATGGCCGAGCTCATTCTCAAACGTTGCCGAATGGAAAGATGGAGTTTGGTCGTCTTGAGAACTTGCCAAGGCCTTCAGCGGAAACCATCGTCATCGGTCAAGATATGGCGCAACGAGCGGCGAAATTCTGGGGTTGTCATTGGCAAAAACCCAAATGGTCGATGGCTGAAGCCGCGGCGATGAAAGTGGCTTCAATGGCGAACTTGT
This sequence comes from Paracoccaceae bacterium, assembly GCA_022824005.1. Taxonomy (GTDB): domain Bacteria; phylum Pseudomonadota; class Alphaproteobacteria; order Rhodobacterales; family Rhodobacteraceae; genus JAPOXR01. The sequence goes on along the minus strand of JAJEBG010000036.1, from coordinate 13,385 downwards.
CATTGGCCGATCCGCCCGTTCCTAATTATCACTCAGAGGCTGTTTAATAATCGGTTTGAAACTGACTCAAATTTCTCACCGATTTATGAGTCTAATGATATTCACGGAAGTTTTTGGGTTGGTGTGCTGGTCATAATGAACTGTTTTTGGGAGGGTAGGGCCAGAATTTCCATGCGTTTGAATTTCAATCATCTCTTGGCTATGGTGCACGCGTTTCAGGTTCTGTCTTCAATCCTACTTACACCCCGTCGGTCGGAAACCCAGCGACGAAATTATAATCCAATGCAGTCCATTTTCTGTGAAATACACGATAAAGACTCTTTGCCGTGACCTTATTTCGTCAACCCCAGTCAGTGGCATTGTCGGGCAATATTCGACCCGGAGACGTTCATCCAGTTATCCTCCATGAGAAAGAATTCGCGCTTTGGCGAGGAAATGATGGCGTTGCCCACCTTTGGAGAGACCGCTGCCCACACCGTGGCATGCGTTTGAGTTTTGGGTTTATCAGAGAAAATCACCTCAAATGCCTCTACCATGGCTGGGAGTTCCGCTCCGATGGCAGTTGTCAAAAAATTCCGGCCCATCCCGATCTTGAACCCCCGACAACGCTGTGCGTCGATACGCTACCTGTGATTGAAAAATTTGGGTTGATTTTTGCTGTTTCAGACACACAAAAATCCAGTCCCTCGACACATCAATGGCAGCCGGTGCGAAGCCTATTTTTTGATTTCCCGCAAGAAGATATTGTCTCGAAACTCAATCAACTGACAGCCATTTCGTTCGAAGAATCAGGGGACATCTACCTTTCAGATGATCAAATGTTTGCCTGTGGGCTCCAAACCCGAAGCGGGAGACAATGCGCCTTACACATGAGCACACGTCATCGGTCGCGGCGTATTCGACTCGACACCGCGCGACGAATGGTCAGATGGCGTCACGTCATCACAGAGATGGTAAAATGACTGTCACCTCCGACATGACGACCTTGAGGCAATGGTATCCCGTGGCCTATCCCAATCAAATCAGGCCAGAGTCGACCTATGACACGACATTATTGGATCAGAGAATCCGCCTGAGCCGAGATGATCATTCACAAATCACGGCTCATCGCCTCGCCGATGATAACAGCGAGATGGCAACCATTCCCATTGTTCAAAGATTTGACACGCTGTTTTCGACCCTCGGTGATTCTCCCCGTCCCCTCCCTCAAATTGCCGAATTCAGCGAAGATGATCGTCGGATCATCCATTGCGGTTCATTTAGAGTGCGTACCAGTCCCTGCCGAATTGTTGAGAACTTTCTTGATATGGCACACTTTTGCTTCGTCCACACAGACGTATTGGGCAGTATCGACCGGCCTGAAGTTCTCTCTTACAAAACTGAATATCATCCAGAGACCGATGAAATATGGGCTGTTGATTGTCAGTTTTTTCAGCCGACGGCCTCAAAGTCGGCGGCCGCGTCGGGTCAGGGATTAATGGCCCATTATTCATACCGTATCCTATCTCCCTTCAGCGTCATGCTCTACAAGTCGGCGATGAATTTTGCGGGCCGTTTCGATGCCATTTGCCTCTTCATCCAACCTCTCTCTGAGACCGATTGCCTCTGCTATATGCCGATGGCCATCCTTGACAATGTTTCGACAAAGACGGACATTATTGACTTTCAGCAGTCGATTTTTGTCCAAGACGGTATCATTCTTGAAAACCAACGCCCCAAACTGATGCCACTCACACCAAGATCCGAAACACCGACTCGGGCCGATTTGAGCTCCATTGCTTATCGCCGTTGGCTGAAATCTAGCGGTGTCAGATTTGGCCTGCAATCTGTTGAAGGGTCATAAATGGGTTTGAAACTTTACAATTATGGGCTTTCGGGCAACTGCTACAAAGTGCGCCTTCTCTTGGGTTTTCTTAAATTGGACTATGAAATCGTCCCCGTTGATTTCTATCCTGGCCTTGAGCACAAACAACCTGATTTCCTCGACATTAACCCACTCGGACAATTACCGATTCTAGAGGATGGCCGTGTTCGGCTTCGAGATTCACAAGCGATTTTGAGTTACATCGCTAAGAAATATGACCCCTCAGCGAGTTGGCTTCCTGACAGAGACGCCACTAAATTTTCTCAAATTATGATGTGGTTGGCCTTTGCCGGAAACAATCTGGTGGCCGCCGCCGCCGACCGTCTCGTCGACTCCTCGGCAACATTTTCTGCTCCCGAGATCGACAAAGGACGTCAGGCGCTGACAATTCTTGATGACCAATTGGCTGAAAGGTCAATGATGGGACATTCTTGGATTGTTGGCGAGACACCAACCATTGCTGATATTGCCTGTTTTCCCGATGCCGCCTTGTCCAATTATGTGGGAATCGACCATGAGGCTTTTCCCCATTTGCGCAACTGGATGCGAGACTTCCGACGGCTTCCAAATTTTCTAACAATGCCAGGTATTCCTGAATTCGCATAACCCATGTTTTGCTATAGATTTTGATGGAATCATAGTGGCTGACATTGGAGCCACTATGATTTAAGAGTCAGAGCCGATATCGACGTTGTAGGAAAGGATGATGCGCACTCAGTTGCCGGACAAGAACGACGCCATTTGGGTTCGACAACGGCTTACACTCAAAGGTCGCTTTTCCCCATCAATGTCGGCTTATTTGAAAGAGCGGGCGCAAAGATTGTCGTTGCAGGTCACACTTGACCTTTCCCCTAAACAAACCATTGTTGTTGCGGCCGGCCCCGGGGCATTGTTGGGTGCCTTAGAAATGGCGGCCTGCATTGCGCCAGATGATTGTCTTGTTGTTGAATGGAAGGTTGAAGATATCGGGTCTAGCCCAGGCTCGACTCCATAACCTTCCATTCGAGACTTACCGCTGCTTGGCGAATGATGGCTTGGTCAACAGATTTTTCTGTTCTCCAATTCAATATAAGATGGTGATATATCTTCACTGTTAACCCGTAGATTAGATGAAGGGCTCAATGTCGTGAGCCAATTTTAACTTGATGGGAGAGAAGGATGAAAATTTTTCAATGGTTCGCAGCCGTGCTCTCGGTGCTAGCTGCCACATCACTGACACAAGCGATGGCAAAACCTGCGATAATTTATGACTTGGCCGGTAAATTCGATAAGTCCTATAATGAGAGTGCATTCAGTGGTGCCGAAGCTTGGAAAGCCAAGTCTGGCTCAGATTACCGTGAAATCGAACTGCAATCCCAAGCTCAACGTGAGCAAGCTCTTCGAAGACTCGCCGGAGCCGGAAACAACCCCGTGGTTATGACGGGTTTTGCCTTTCAAACGTCACTCTCCGCCGTGGCTCCTGAATTTCCCGATACAAAATTTGTCATCATTGACTCGGTTGTCGACGAACCAAATGTGCGTTCGGTCATTTTCAAAGAGCATGAAGGCTCGTTCCTCGTTGGCTATCTCGCGGGGCTCACGACAAAAACGGATGTTGTGGGATTTGTTGGTGGAATGGATATTCCATTAATTAGACGATTTGCCTGCGGATATGTGCAAGGTGTCAAAGCCGCCAATCCAGATAGCAAAGTGATCCAAAACATGACAGGAAATGAACCCTCCGCTTGGAATGACCCGGTCAAGGGGGGTGAGCTCACTAAAGCACAAATCGCGGCGGGAGCTGATGTCGTCTATCATGCGGCCGGTGGAACAGGTGTAGGAGTCCTACAAGCGGCGGCTGATGCCGGTATTTACGGAATCGGTGTTGACGCGAACCAAAACTATATCCATCCCGGCTCAGTGCTCACCTCAATGATCAAGAGAGTCGACTTGATTGTCGAGGAATCGTTCACAGTTGGGCCTGACATCCCGTCGGGTGTTTTTGCCTTGGGCCTCGCCGAAGATGGTGTGGGGTATGCGCTTGATGACTACAACAAGGACCTTATTTCCGGCGCCTCAAAAGACAAAGTCGCAGAGGTGCGGCAGCAAGTCATTGCTGGCGACTTAATGGTTCATAACTACACTGACGACGACAACTGTCCGGTCAATTAAGAATCGGCTGTTATCTTAAGCAAATACATGGCGTGGCAGTCCTCTGCCATGCCGCTTTTGCGTGGGAGTGCTCCGCTGATGGGGGCTGTCGTTTCTCGACGGGATGCCGCTGATCCGAACCTTCGGACATCATTATTATATATGCGGTAAAGGTGAGACTCACATTTTTGACCCATTTCCAAGCCTTCAAGGTCAGCAAAACCAATGATGAGAGGGGCAATGCAGGACGACAACATTCCACCGGCTATTGAACTCCGAGGAATCTGCAAGTCATTTGGCTCGGTGCGGGCCAATCAGAATATTTCAATGTCTGTGGAGTCGGGAACGATTCATGGAATCGTCGGCGAGAACGGCGCGGGGAAATCCACTCTCATGTCAATCCTCTATGGATTTTATCGTGCTGACAGAGGTGACATCTTTATCAATGGTCAAATGGCTCAAATTCGTGATAGCCGCGCCGCAATTGATGCCGGAATCGGTATGGTGCATCAGCATTTTATGCTGGTCGATGATTTTACTGTTCTTGAGAATGTCGTGCTCGGGGCCGAAGATGGCTTGCTTCTGAAACGATCATTATTGAAAGCACGAACCTTGCTCACGCGCCTCGCAGACGAGTATGAAATGTCTGTTGATCCTGATGCCAAAATCAATGACTTGTCGGTGGGGCAGCAACAGCGGGTCGAAATCCTCAAGGCCCTTTATCGTCAGGCTGAAATTCTCATTCTTGATGAACCCACCGGAGTCCTGACCCCATCCGAAGCTCGGCATCTCTTTCGCATACTAAAAGGTTTGCGGGATGAGGCCAAAACGATCATCCTGATCACTCATAAATTAAAGGAAATTATGGAGGTGACAGACACTGTCAGCGTTATGCGTCAAGGCCAGATGACCGCAACAGTGAAGACCGCTGACACCAACCCTGACGAATTGGCACAATTGATGGTCGGACGCAAAGTATTGCTGCGTGTCAAAGACAAAGCCCCTGTCAAAGCGGGTCAAGTGGTGCTTGAAGCCAAAAATCTCAGCATGACGGATGGGCGGCGGCTCAAGAATGTATCGTTTTCTGTTCGCCAAGGCGAAATCCTCGGAGTCGCAGGGGTCGCGGGGAATGGTCAAACCGAATTGCTGGAAGTCATCGGTGGAATGTCCGAAGGAAGTGGAACCATCCGTCTCAATGGCAGAGAGATCGAGCTTTCAGGCGGACATGCGAACGCCCGCCAAAGACGCAAGCAGGGTATTGCCCATGTCCCAGAAGATCGGCGCCGACGGGCTCTCGTGATGGATTTCTGCGCTTGGGAAAATATGGTCTTGGGATATCATGGTGACGATCTCTACAACTTCAACGCCCTGTTTATGAATAATTCGGCCATTCGTTCCGACTCACAGAAGCGCATGAAGGCATTCGATGTCCGACCCCTCCTACCCGAATCCACAGGTCGAAACTTCTCTGGTGGCAACCAACAAAAAATCGTTTTGGCGCGTGAATTCAGCCGGAGTCCCAAACTTCTCATTGTCGGCCAGCCAACCCGAGGCGTTGATATTGGCGCTATTGAGTTTATTCATCAACATATTATTGACCTGAGGAACGCCGGAGCTGCCATTCTCTTGGTAAGTGTGGAGCTCGAAGAAATTCTCTCCCTCTCCGATCGCGTGATCATCATGTTTGATGGCCAAATCATCGGTGAGAGAGTGACCTCTGACACCGACGAGAATGAGTTGGGCCTCCTCATGGCGGGTATTGAGGGCCGCAGGGAATGAGCACCCGAATTCCCAAATGGGCCGATGTGGTTCTGATCCCGATCCTCAGCCTGTTCCTTGCTTTTGCATTATCAGCTCTGGTGGTTTTGTGGATTGGCGAAAATCCACTCGATGCACTTGTCATTATCATGAGAGGTTCCATTGGCTCAGCTTATGCATGGGGTTACACACTCTATTATGCGACCAACTTCATCTTTACCGGCCTCGCGGTGGCAGTCGCTTTTCATGCCAAGATGTTTAATATCGGAGGAGAGGGGCAGGCGACGCTTGGGGGATTAGGCGCGGCTTTGGTCTGTCTCGCTTTCGGATGGCCTCATTGGCTATCGGCATTTCCTGCAATACTCATCGGCGCGGCAATATTTGGTGCCGCGTGGGCGGCGATTCCCGCCTACCTACAAGCCCGGCGGGGAAGCCACATAGTCATCACGACCATTATGTTCAATTTTATGGCGTTTGCATTGTTGGTCTACCTTTTGGTTCATGTCATGAAGGCCCCCAACTCAATGGCGGCTGAAACCCGCACTTTCCCGCCCGGGACACATCTGCCGACCGCCCATGAAATGTTGGCTTGGTTCGGTATCGCCTTTCCTAAATCGCCGCCCCTGAATGTCAGTTTTCTAGTCGGACTCGCTTCATGCCTCGCCGTTTGGGTCTTGATTTGGCGAACCCGTCTTGGCTATTCGATTCGTGCTTTTGGTCATAGTGAAACGGCCGCCATTTATGCCGGAATTTCTCCTTTCTGGGTGATCATGATCTCTATGCTCATTTCCGGTGGTTTGGCGGGGCTGATGGCCGTCAACACCGTCGCCGGAGAAGCCGAACGGTTGCTGATCGATTCAGTTCAAGGGGCTGGCTTTGTTGGCATCGCGGTGGCTTTGATAGGGCGCTCACATCCATTTGGCGTTCTTCTTGCGGCCTTCCTTTTCGGTATTCTATATCAAGGCGGGGTCGAGTTGGAATTTGAAATGCCCGCCGTCAGTCGTGAAATGATTGTCGTCATTCAAGCCCTAGTGATCCTGTTTACCGGCGCGCTCGACAATATGGTTCGGATTCCTTTGGAGAGATTTTTCGCCCAGATTCGAAGGCCGGTGGGATAATGGATTTTGTGACCGCCGTTCAAACTCTTGACTCGATGATGCGGCTTTCAACGCCGCTCATCTTTGCTTGTCTAGCCGGACTGTTTTCTGAACGCGCTGGCATCTTTGACATTGGCCTTGAGGGGAAAATGTTGGCGTCGGCATTTTTTTCGGCCGCAGTGGCGGCACTGACCGACTCGGTTCTCCTCGGTCTGATCGCTGGCTTGACAGCGTCAATGGCTCTCGCGCTGGTTCATGGAGTGGCTTCCATTACCTTTAGAGGAAACCAATTGATTTCCGGTGTGGCCATCAACTTCTTTGCGTCGGGGATGACCGCCCTCATCGGGCAAAACCTTTTCAAAATTGGTGGGCGAACACCCTCACTTGGCGACAAGGGCCGATTTTTACCTATTGACTTGCCTTTTTCTGAAACACTCGCCAACATTCCTCTTGTCGGTCCTCTCTACAGCGAGCTGATTTCAGGTCATACTGTGCTGGTTTATTTCTCTATTCCGACAGTTATCCTGTCGTGGTGGATTTTATTTCATACCCGTTTCGGCCTCCGCCTTCGTGCCGTCGGGGAAAATCCTGAAGCGGTCGATACGGCCGGCCTTTCCGTGTCGGCTCACCGTTATCAGGCGGTTTTGATCTGCGGTCTTCTATGTGGCCTTGCGGGCGCGTATTTGTCGACGGGAATGGCGGCCGGATTCATTCGTGATATGACAGCAGGCAAAGGATTTATTGCTCTTGCGGCCTTGATTTTTGCCAAATGGCGCCCCGGTTTCGCGTTAATTGCCTGCCTATTGTTTGGTCTCCTTGAAGCGGTCGCGATCCGCTTTCAGAATATTGAGATTGCCATGGTCGGCACAATTCCATTGCAACTCATGCAGGCACTTCCCTACATTTTGACAGTTATCATTCTGGCCGGTTTTATTGGCAAGGCTATTCCGCCTAAAGCCGGCGGAATTCCCTACTTTAAAGAACGGTGACTCGAAGCGATCCCGTTCACGACAATGACTATGGTTGACGTCTTTCCTTCGGTAATTCCACTGGATAGATATTTGATTTATGAAGACCGAAGAGCAAAGATGAGAGAATGTCATGGTTGACGCTTATTCACCGCAGATGAATTTGATCGCGGGCCGTTGGCAACCCGCTGAAGAAGAGCGCAAGATTCCTGTCGAATGTCCTTCAAATGGGGAGCCATTTAGCTCCATCGCCCAGTCGACCGAAACTGATATTGATCATGCTGTTGCTGCGGCACGCCAGTCCTTTGAGAGAGGGTCATGGCGCAGATTGACCGCCACCGAACGGGGGCGGCTTCTCATTTGTTTGGCGGACAAAGTCGATCATCATTTTGAAACTCTTGCTCACCTCGAAGCCCAAGATACTGGTAAACCCTTGACACAAGCTCGTGCCGATATCACCGCGACAGCTCGGTATTTTGAATTTTATGGCGGCGCGGCCGACAAACTTCATGGCGAAGTGATCCCCTATCTGAATGGATTTCATGTCCAGTCTTTGCGCGAACCTTTGGGGGTAACGGCTCATATTATCCCTTGGAATTATCCAGCTCAGATGTTTGGTCGCACTCTGGCACCGTCTTTGGCAATGGGTAACGCGGTTGTTCTGAAACCTGCCGAAGAGGCGTCCATGACCCCGCTCTATTTGGCCAAACTGGCGATGGAGGTCGGTTTCCCAGAGGGCACCATTAATGTTGTGACCGGACATGGAGACGTCGCCGGCGCGGCCCTCAGCAAACATCCAGATATCGATTTTATATCCTTTACTGGCTCCCCAGAGGTGGGTTCTGAAGTTCAAGCCGCGGCCGCCAAAAACCATGTCGATTGCACTCTTGAACTCGGCGGCAAATCGCCACAGATTGTTTTTGAGGACGCCGATCTTGACTCGGCGCTCGCCGCCATTGTTCGGGCGGTCATCCAAAATGGGGGTCAAACCTGTTCAGCGGGCTCGCGCGCCCTTGTGCAGAAATCAATATTTGACGACGTGATAAAGATACTTGGTGAGTCTTTCAGCAACTTGATGGCCGCGCCTCATGATGAAGATCGTGACCTCGGACCTTTGATCACAGCGACGCAGAAAAACCGCGTGGAAAAATATTTACAAAGCACTGATGCCAAGAAGGTCGCGCAAGGGCAAATTTTAGACTTGGCGCCGACGAGTGGGCATTATGTGGCACCGATGCTCTATGGGCCCGTCAGCCGAGATGATCCCCTTGCACGGGAAGAAATTTTCGGACCCGTTCTCTCGTGCTTGCCATTTGACGATGAAACTGACGCCATCGAGTTGGCCAACAATACCGAATACGGCTTGGTGTCCGGCGTTTGGACCTTGGATGGAAGCCGCCAAGTTAGAATGGCAAAAGCCCTCCGCTGCGGTCAGGTCTTTATCAATTGCTATGGTGCTGGCGGTGGGATTGAACTCCCATTTGGGGGTGTCGGAAAATCGGGTCATGGTCGTGAGAAGGGATTTGAGGCATTGCGTGAATTCACCACCTTAAAGACAATTGTCCAAAAACATGACTGACATCAAGGATCACGGTATGCGGCTGAAAGGGAAGACGGCCTTGGTCACAGGCGGGGCCGATGGATTTGGCCGCGCCATCGCGCAGCGGTTTTCATCGGAAGGTGCCAGAATCATGATCGCTGATATCAATCACTCGGGGTCTATAAAGGTCAGTGCCGACCTCCCTGTTAAATCGTCAACCGTGGTTTGTGATGTATCAAAGGGTCACCAAGTCCAAGAAGCTGTGGCTTTGACCGAGAAAGAGTTGGGAGAGATCAATATCGTCGTCAATAACGCCGGCTGGAGTTATAGAAATCAACCCTTACTGGATATTGATGAGGCCACTCTTCGCCGCGTCTATGAAATCAATGTCTTTTCCATTTATCATATGGTGCAAGCTGTCGTCCCCCTGTGGAGAGAAAGGGGAAGCGGCGGCGTGATGATCAATGTCTCATCGACGGCCGGGCAGCGTCCTCGGCCGGGCTTGACATGGTACAATTCCACCAAAGGGGCGGTCAGTCTTTTGACGAAATCTTTAGCCGTTGAACTCGCATCTGATCGTATCCGTGTGTGTGCCATTGCGCCGGTTCTGGGCACCACTGGACTTCTTGAGACTTTCATCGGCAAACCCGATACACTAGAAAACCGAAAACAGTTTCTTGATACCATCCCGTTGGGGCGGCTTTGCGACCCGATGGATGTAGCCAACGCCGCCCTGTATCTGGCTTCTGATGAGGCCTCATTCATCACAGGTGTGGTTCTTGATGTCGATGGAGGGCGCAGTGTATAACCCCATAGTCAAAACTCCGGAATGGTCAAGCCGCGTTCAGGCATCGGCAAGTCAGAGAGACCGAAGGCCATGATTATGTTGAATCTCTCTGTAGTCAGAATTGGCAACTCAAAATCATGAATTCCGTCAGTCTTCCTCTTCTCAATCCGATCCCGGTGGAGAAAAGGCAAAAATTGGATGGGGGAAAACCCATCATAATGGAGACTGAATTCACACCGGCGGGAGACCAACCAAGGGCGATCTCGGAACTGACTGATGGGCTCGCAAATGGTGATCAGAGTCAGGTGCTTTTGGGGGCCACCGGAACGGGCAAGACCTTCACCATGGCCAAAATCATCGAAGCGACGCAACGTCCGGCCATTATTCTTGCCCCCAACAAAACTCTGGCCGGCCAACTCTACGGTGAATTTAAAGGATTTTTCCCCGAGAACGCGGTTGAGTATTTCGTCAGCTATTACGACTATTATCAACCCGAGGCTTATGTACCACGTTCAGACACCTACATCGAAAAAGAAGCCATGATCAATGAGCAGATTGATCGCATGCGCCATGCCGCGACTCGGTCTCTCTTGGAACGTGATGATGTCATCATTGTGGCTTCCGTTTCGTGCATCTACGGCATTGGTTCTGTCGAAACCTACGGTGCCATGACGCAAGATATTCATGCCGGCCGCAATTACAATCAACGTGCCGTGATCGCCGACCTTGTGGCGCAGCAATATCGGCGCAATGATCAGGCCTTTCAGCGGGGCACCTTTCGGCTTCGAGGTGATGTTCTCGAATTATGGCCGGCTCACCTTGAGGATCGCGCTTGGCGGTTGTCCTTCTTTGGCGATGAAGTCGAATCAATTCGAGAATTTGATCCTTTGACGGGCCAACGTACCGATGATCTGGAACAAATTCGCATTTACGCCAACTCTCACTATGTCACGCCACGTCCCACCCTTCAGCAAGCCGTCAAAGAGATCAAGAAGGAACTCCAAAAGAGATTGAAGGAGTTTCAAAGAGAGGGTCGATTACTTGAGGCGCAGCGGCTTGAACAGCGGACAATATTTGATCTTGAAATGATTGAAACCACGGGAACATGCCAAGGTATTGAGAATTATTCGCGTTACTTGACCGGCCGCCAACCCGGTGAGCCGCCCCCGACACTCTTTGAATATATTCCCGATGACGCGATCGTTTTTGCCGATGAATGTCATGTGACTGTCCCCCAACTCGGCGCGATGTTCAAAGGCGATTACAGACGTAAGTCAACGCTGTCGGAGCATGGCTTTCGCCTACCATCTTGCATCGACAACCGCCCCCTCAAATTCGAAGAATGGGATCTCATGCGACCGCAATCCATTTTTCTCTCTGCAACACCAGGGGGGTGGGAGTTGGATCAGACCAGCGGCGTCTTCTCCGAACAAGTGATCCGTCCCACCGGTTTGGTGGATCCAGACGTGATTGTCAAACCGGTGACCCATCAAGTGGAAGACTTGCTCGATGAGGCTCGGAAGACGGCGGCCAAGGGTTGCCGCACGCTCGTCACCACTCTCACCAAGCGAATGGCCGAGGACCTTACCGAATATCTCCATGAGCAGGGCTTGCGGGTCCGTTATCTCCATTCAGACATTGACACTCTTGAGAGAATTGAAATCCTCCGTGACCTTCGGCTCGGAGTCTTCGACATCCTTGTCGGCATTAATTTGCTGCGGGAAGGTTTAGACATTCCGGAATGTGGACTGGTCGCCATCCTTGACGCCGATAAAGAGGGTTTTCTTCGTTCTGAAACCTCACTCATACAAACGATTGGCCGGGCGGCGCGCAATGCCGAGGGCCGCGTGATCATGTTCGCCGACCGCGTCACATCATCTATGGAGCGTGCGATTGGTGAAACCGAACGACGCCGAAACAAACAAATTCAATATAACATTGAGAACGGCATTACGCCCGAAACCGTCCGCAAGAATGTTGCCGACATTGTGTCGGGCGTCTACAAAGGCGATACCGATGAAAGTCGGGTGACGGCGACTATTGATGATCCACCGCTCATTGGTGGTAATCTCGTCAAACATCTTGACGCGTTGCGTCAACAAATGACCGACGCCGCCGAGAATTTGGAATTTGAGGAGGCGGCCCGAATTCGCGACGAAATCAAGCGCCTTGAAACGGTGGAATTGACGATTGCTGACGATCCTCTCGCCCGACAATCGTCAATTGAGCAAGCCGTTGAGGCCAATATCGGCAGCAAGAGTCGCTCAATTGCCGGCCGAGCCGGTAAAAAGCCTAATCGCCGCCGCCAAAAATCCTATCACAAGAAAAAGACTCTTGGACGACCGGAGACGGCCAAGCAAGTCTAAAGTTTTTCTTGACCTCTCAAAACCGGTCATTTGAATTCACTTCACCTGACGACGATCATGCACGGATACAGCAAAGCCATTTTTGATTGCTAATGTCGTTTACTGCTTAAGATTTAATCAAATCGAGTGTTCTTGCCTAAATTTTGTCACTTACAAGACTTTTGTGGCGTTGAGCCGACCAAGAACTTGCCGCGCGGCCGCATCCAAACATAGCCTCTCAATTAGCGAATACAACGAAAAGTCAGCCTTTACATCGGGTTCGTGCCTAAACTGAGGACACAATGGGTTCCTGATGTCACCATGAATGAGGATGACGTTTTCACAACCGGGTTGGAGGAAATCACGATGACGCGTCTCGAAAGCGATGGTCCGATTTCGATTTTGGCAACCCTCGACAAAAGTTTTCTTCACATTACATCGCCGTCGTATTTTGGATTTGTTGGTTACACTAGGATAGAACGATGGGATGGGTAGCTAAGGGCGCAAGCGCAACAGAGGGTTGCCGGATTAAAGAGCCAAGCCATGCATTACAGCGGGTTTGGCAAAAGACTTGTCCTCTGCCCGGGGGTTTCCGTTTTTTACATCCCGCCTTCCACATTCGTGTGAAGCGCATGGGCAGCACAGCGGTTTTCTGTACCGCCTGTAATTTTGCCGCGACGGGTCTGCTGTCCCTCACGCTGACACTGACCGTCCCAACGGCCGCACAGTCGCAAGACGGGACATTTTGGGACACTGGCGCAGTGACGTTACTTGCAGCAACGAGCTTGGTTGAAGGCAGACCTGGTGGGTATCTACAATTCCAACTTTCGCATACGACGAACGCGGCGACCAGTTTGCCCATAAAAGTCGGCGGCACCGCGGTGTACGGTGATGAC
>JAJEBG010000022.1 GCA_022824005.1 Paracoccaceae bacterium | reverse complement strand
GATAATATCTCTTTGCCATCGATTCCAGTGAGAACAGCGATTGTTGTCATGCCCGCCTGCCGTCCCGCTTTCATATCCGATGGACTGTCCCCAACCATGAGACAGTCTTGTGCTTTGATCCCCCACTCTGAGCAGAAGGCCAGTAGCATTCCTGGATCAGGTTTGGCACCGAAACCGCTGTTTGAACCCGCCACAAAATCGAAATGTTGACGACATTTTGCCGCTTGCAGATGCACGATAGCTGTATCTTCAAGATCATTGGTCACCAATCCAAGAGTGACGTTCTGATCGCGCAATTTATCAAGCAATTCGGGCAATGGTACGGCGGGAACCTGTTCGGCTTGATCACTGGTTTCTGTCAGCAACTGGGCAATTTCCGCCGGACTCTTCTCGGGGAATTGAGTCATAAAGACCTCAAAAGCCACTTCCGGTGTGCCTGATACGAACGGGCTTCCCGGCAAAAAGCGTCCCGCATCAAGATCAAAACCAAGTCGTTGGCCGACATGACGAGCCAACTCTTGATCGTTTGGCGAGAAAATATCCAAAATTTGCAACATCCATTTTGACCATGACGCTTGGAAGTCAAAAAGTGTGCCATCCTTGTCAAACAGAATGCCCTTGAATGAAGTTCGATTATTCATGTCCAATGGGGAACATCACCGCCAGGCAGAAACTGTCGGGCGGCTCTCGGGGTTTCAGGCAAAATTTGTGTGGTCTCACAAAATTTCAACAGGAGAGGTTCTGACGACAGAATATAGTCAAGAACAGAGGCAAGAAACTCTTGGTTGCTGAGTTCAGCACGCACAGCTGCCAGCGTCATCCCGGTAGTGGCCAAAAAACGATTCAGCTCGTCCTCATCGCTCGCTAACCACTCCACTATTCTGATGGCAATGACTTCACCTTGTCCTTTGTCCATTAAATCGTAAACCTAATTTACTTTAGCAGCCGGTAGCTATCCTATTTTGTGCCTGACTTCCAGTTGAATGACGCCCGACAAGCCCACAGGAATGGGTTCAATTTTCTTGGTATTGATCGCACAACGAGGCCGCAAACCCTTCCTGCCATTATTTCAGCCGAGGAGGAGGAGTGCTTTTGTTGTCTCGATAGATGGGAAACACAACTTGAGAGGTTGTCGACAAAAGCCTAAATTTAATTGACCAAAATTGAACGAATGATTGCCATGAGCCGTGCCGACACCCTTCAAGACCTCTATATCATTGCCCCGAACGCCAAAGACAAACGGTTGACACGCCAAGTGCACGGATTTTTTTATGATGGGACGCACACCGAATTATCGGTCATCGAGGAGCGCCCCTCACTATTTTTCTCAACTCAACCGAAATTCTCACCGCGATGACCATCGGTGATTACCCAAAATATCTGGCTCTCGGCCTTCTAGCCAACCAAGGCATGATCAAAAGCTACGACGAGGTTGACCAGATTGATGGTGATGAGTTGCAAACGGTCATTGTTCGCACCCATATGGAGATATCGCACGAAGATAAAATGAAAAAGAAAATTCGAACTAGCGGTTGTGCTGTTGGAACGGTCTTCGGTGATCTTTATGACTTGGTGATGGGCCAAGAATTAACTAGAGCCGAAGTCCGAACCTCTTGGCTGCACCAACTCGCGGCGACCATCAACCGAACACCGAGCCTTTACCTTGAAGCCAGTGCCGTCCATGGAACGGTTCTTTGTCAAGAAGATCAACCTCTCGTTTTCATGGAAGATGTGGGTCGCCATAACGCCGTCGACAAAATCGCCGGTTGGATGTTGATGAATGCCTCCAAAGGCGAAGATAAAAACCTCTACACAACCGGACGGCTGACTTCAGAAATGATATTGAAGACGGCGATGATGGACATCCCGGTGCTGGTTTCGCGTTCTGGCTTTACCGCGTGGGGTGTTGAACTGGCTCGGCGGGTCAATCTTACACTGATTGGACGTCTGCGGGGTCGACGATTTGTCTGCCTATCAGCTGAATCCAATCTCGTGATGGACGCCCATATCGATACTCAAATGGACGAGTCTCACCAGCACCAAAGAAAGGCTTCTCAGCCCGATGAATGAAAGCCGCGCTTCGAGATTTCAACACCGGCCGAAATTCAACATCTTGGCTGTCATATTGGCCGGCGGGAAATCAACCCGGATGCAGGGTCACGAGAAAACTTTGCTTTCTCTTGGTGGGATGCCATTGATTGAACATGTCATTAAGCGATTGGAGCGACAAATTCGGCAAATCGCCGTCAACGCGAACGGCGACAAAAAAAGATTTGCGCACCTCAAACTGCCCGTCTTTGCCGATATTTCCGATGGATATCTCGGCCCTTTAGCGGGAATTTTGGCTTCACTCCATTGGGGCGAGGCGAGGGGATATTCGCATATCGTCACCGTCGCTGGTGACACACCTTTTTTTCCTTCAGACTTGGTAAAACGGCTATCGACTGAAATGCACAAACAAAAGGCGGAGATCGCGTTGGCAGCTACGGTCAATCTTGACAAGCGTCTGTTGCGTCATCCCACCTTCGGCATCTGGGACACTTCCCTTGGCCATGATCTCCAATCGGCCCTCAATGAAGGTGTTCGAAAAGTGACACATTGGGCGGATCAGCGTGAGACCATCACGGTGGAATTTGACGCGGGACCGCCCGATCCCTTTTTCAACATCAACCGGCCGGCCGATTTGTCTGTCGCCGCCTCCATCCAATCTCAATTTGTGTCATGAAGATCATCGCCATCAATGGTTGGAAAAATTCCGGCAAGACCTCACTTGTTGAACGACTGACCGCTGAATTCATTAGACGTGGCTTTTCGGTGTCAACGATTAAACATGCCCACCGCAATTTTGATATAGATCAGCCTGGAACCGACAGTGATCGACACCGAGCCGCTGGTGCCTCTGAAGTCTTGGTCTCATCACCACATCGGTGGGCTTTGATGCATGAAAGCCGCGAAGGCGAGGCTTCGCTGGAAGCCCTGTTGGATAAATTGTCACCCGTCGATATCGTCATTGTCGAAGGGTTTAAGGGGACCACACTTGCCCCCAAAATTGAAACTCGTCGCCGTGAAAGCGCCGCGGGAGATTCCTTGGCCCGCCATGACCCCCAAGTCATCGCGGTGGCCACCGATGAGCCTTCGAGTGCGCCAACTGATCCACCGGAATTTAACCTCGCGAATGAAAAAGCCATCGCCGACTTCATCTTGCAGTCTTTTAAAACGAGCCTCCCTCTAGCGACCTCTGAAACCGGTTTGTCAGCGATGCCTCCCGGTGTCGACTGGATGCCTGTCGATATCGCTCTTTCGAGATTACGCGAGACCATCAACGTCTCGGTGGGAGCGAGTCGCATCAAGGTCACAGAAGCGGACGGGCGGATTCTGGCTCACGATGTGAGAGTCCTGAGATCAAGCCCACCGGTGACAAATTCGGCGGTTGATGGCTATGGATTCCGATTTCACGAAATTTATTCTGCAAAACCCGAATGCACGCTGAAATTAATTGATGGTCGAGCCGCCGCCGGCGAGCCATTTGATGAAACTGTGTGGGACGGTCATGCGATCCGGGTTTTGACCGGTGCCCCGCTGCCAAAAGGCGTGGATACAATCGTGATGGATGAATTTAGTCGAATAGACGAGGCTGGATGCGTTCATTTCAAAAGCCCCAAAAAGTGCGGTGAAAACACCCGACAAGCCGGTGAAGACCTGCGTGCAGATGACCTTTTGTTTGAAGCGAGCCGCCTTGTCAGAGCGCCTGACATGGCATCCATGATGGCGGCCGGTCTCTCTAAAGTGTGGGTTCGGCGACCCTTGAGGGTTGGGTTAATCTCAACCGGCAATGAACTTGTCTCTAAGATCACGGCCGTCACACCTCATGATTTTACGATTGATGCCAATCGCCCCTTGCTCAAATCCATCATTGCCCGCTGGGGATATGAGGCTATTGATTTTGGGATTGTTCAAGACAAAGAGTCAAATGTTTGTGAAACCCTTGACCAAGCGTCCCAGTCCGCCGATGCGATATTGATTTCTGGTGGAGCCTCATCGGGTGATGAGGATTATGTATCGCGCCTCCTTATGCGAGAAGGTGAAAACCTGGCATGGCGCATCGCCATCAAACCGGGCCGGCCGTTGGCTCTGGCGCGCTGGAGTGGAATTCCCATCTTTGCGCTGCCGGGAAACCCAGTAGCGGCCATGGTCTGCATGCTTATTTTTTCCCGTCCGGCCCTTCATGTCCTCGCAGGCGGCCGATGGTGTGAGCCGATCCATTTCATGATGCCTGCGGACTTTGAGAAGATCAAAAAAGCCGGGCGGAGAGAATATATTCGGGCAAGAATGAATCAAGCGGGACGGATCGAAGCCTTCCATTCTGAAGGATCAGGATTGACGACCGGCCTTTCTTGGGCGGATGGACTTGTGGAATTATCTGACGGGGCTCAAACAATCTCAAGGGGAGATCAAGTTCGCTATCTTCCGTATTCGAGTTTCGGCTTGTGAGAGTAACCAATTTAGTCGTTTTCAATACAAACTTCTCTGTCTCCGCCACAGAGAAATCGCGATAATCCACACCGGCAAGCTAACCACGCCCGCCGCGATCGCGACGCCAATAGGCCCGAAAAGACCGGCTGGCAATGCTGCCAAGCCGGTGGTCAATCCCATGAGAATCCCAGCCACCACGCTCTTACGGCGATGGTTCAATCGCCAGAGCCACGCACACGCAATGGCAAGCGGCAATCCGCAAGGCGCAATTTGAACGAGTGAATAAATAATTGTCCAATCCATCAACAAGATATCAGGGCCAAAACGGGCCACACTTGGGATCACGATGGCGGCCGGTAACCACAAGAAGGCCAAAACCAACAAGCCAATTCCCTTAAATGCCAGACGATAATTCATTTTGTTGCTTCTCGTGAAGTCTTGCGCGTCAGTTGACCGATTTTCTTATAGAGATGTATTTGGAGAAATTGAAATTGGCAACAGAGCACGGAGTTTTCTGTATTGCCGCCGTCATCTCCCTCGCCGTGGTTTTCTATTTCTGGTCAAGTCGGTC
>JAJEBG010000007.1 GCA_022824005.1 Paracoccaceae bacterium | reverse complement strand
GCATCCACACCCGATTGAGCTTGTCTCAAATATTGAGGATGGAACTGGCAAGATCAAAATCCAAGGACTTCCGGAAATTCCTACCAGATTCGGAATTGAGGGTTTTTCAAGGGCTTGGCGTTGGTCTGACTACGATTCAAGAAAGGAGGGGTATGCTTTTATTATCAGAGATGATTACGGCGCTTATTACGAGTTTTTTGACGACAAACCGACCAACCCCGTAGAAACCTACATTTGTCACAAGCATTGATTATGGTATTTTTTGAGTTGCATATTCAAGTATATAATCCCCCAAGGTTTCATATCGTTGCGTGTTAAATATATTTGGCAAAAACGGGCTTCATTTTGTTGATTGAATTTAGGTATAAGCAAGCGGTCCGTGAACTCACGAAAAGACGGGTAATGTGAATGAATATCCACGAATATCAGGCCAAGGAACTGCTTCGGCAATTTGGTATACCCGTCGCTTCTGGGCGTCCTGTGTTGCGGGCTGAAGATGCCAAAAAGACCGCCAACGAAATGTCGGGGCCGGTTTGGGTGGTCAAAGCACAGATTCATGCCGGGGGGCGAGGTAAAGGTCGTTTCAAGGAGACTGATGCGGGCAGCAAAGGTGGGGTGAGGGTGACGCGCTCGGCTTCAGAGGCGGCGGAAGAGGCTCGCCGAATGCTCGGATGTACTTTGGTCACGCATCAAACCGGGGCCGATGGCAAAAAAGTAAGCCGGGTCTTCATTGAAGAAGGAGCCGATATAAAACGAGAACTCTACTTCGCTTTGCTATTGGACCGACAAACGTCACAATTATCTTTTGTCTGCTCAACCGAAGGGGGAATGGATATTGAGGAGGTCGCAAGGACTGATCCAGACAAGATTCACTCAATCTTGATTGACCCCGCGACGGGTTTTCAGCCCTATCACGGTCGGCGAGTGGCCTTCGCGCTTGAACTTGACGGAGTGAGCTCTCGTCAATGTGTTGAATTAGCGAGCGCTTTATATCGACTATTTCAGGAGAAAGACGCAGAATTGATCGAGATCAACCCGCTCATTGTTACCGAGGGCGGCAGTTTGCAGTGCCTTGATTGCAAAATGAGCTTTGATTCGAACGCCCTTTACAGACATCCCGACATCATGGGCTTGCGTGATGATTCTGAGGAAGATCCCAAAGAATTGGCCGCGGCCAAATATGATTTGAGTTATATCGCGCTGAATGGAAACATCGGCTGTATGGTGAATGGGGCGGGATTGGCCATGGCCACAATGGATATCATTAAACATTACGGCGCCGACCCCGCCAATTTCCTTGATGTCGGCGGGGGCGCGACGAAAGAAAAGGTTGTTGAAGCCTTTAAGATCATCACTTCGGATTCCAATGTGGAGGGTATTTTGGTGAATATTTTTGGCGGCATCATGCGTTGTGACATCATCGCTGAGGGCGTCGTCGAAGCCGTTCGTGAGGTCGGTCTTAATGTTCCTCTCGTGGTGCGGCTAGAGGGCACCAATGTCGAGCAAGGCAAAAAAATTATCAACGACAGTGGTTTGAACGTGATCGCGGCGAGCCATCTTGGCGAGGCGGCTGAGAAGATGGTCGCTTCGGTTAATCATGCTTAAAGGGATATATTGGGGCATGGAGGTCAGAGGTTAATGGCGGTTTTGATTGACCGGGAAACCAAGGTCATTTGCCAAGGCCTAACGGGATCTCAGGGGACTTTTCATACCGAACAGGCGATCGCCTACGGGACCAAGATGGTGGGAGGTGTGACTCCCGGAAAAGGAGGGCAGTCCCACCTCGGACTGCCGGTTTTTGATACCGCCCACCAAGCTTTTGCGGCGACAGAGGCGGATGCGACGGTGATCTACGTGCCTCCGCAATTTGCGGCCGACGCGATCATGGAAGCGTGCGATGCCGGTATTGGATTGATTGTTTGCATTACCGAGGGCATTCCCGTTCTTGACATGGTGCGCGTCAAGCGGGCATTGGAACAGTCTCATTCGCGACTGATTGGCCCCAATTGCCCGGGAGTGATCACTCCTGATGAGTGTAAAATTGGAATCATGCCTGGTCATATTCATAAGCGCGGTTCCGTGGGTGTGGTGTCGCGATCGGGTACTTTGACTTATGAAGCGGTCAAGCAAACGACCGATATCGGTCTTGGTCAGTCCACATGTATTGGGATTGGTGGCGACCCGGTGAAAGGATTCGAACATATTGATGCGCTTGAGTTGTTTCTCGGAGATGATGAGACGGAGTCCATTATTCTGATTGGTGAGATCGGCGGCACAGCCGAGGAAGACGCGGCCGACTTTATCGGGCAGGAAGCCAAAAGAGGCCGTTCTAAACCGATCGCTGGTTTTATTGCTGGACTGACGGCTCCACCGGGCCGACGGATGGGGCATGCGGGTGCGGTCATTTCTGGTGGAAAGGGGGATGCGGCCAGCAAAATTGAAGCGATGCAATCGGCGGGATTTGTCATTGCAGAGAGTCCTGCAACCCTTGGAGAAGCCGTCTTGCAGGCCATCGGTCGTTAAGGACAAGAGGAGGGCAGAATGAGCAACAATAAATCGTTGCATTCATCAAGTTTTTTGCAAAGCCAGAACGCCGCTTATGTCGAGAGTCTTCAGACGGCATACGCATCTGACCCCCATTCGGTCGATCAATCATGGCGCGAATATTTTGCTGACCTTGATGATGGTGGGGCTAATGGCAGCAAGCCGAGTTGGGCTAGAAGCGATTGGCCGAGCCCACCGGAAGGAGAGATCATTGCCGCTTTTGACGGTCAATGGCAACGCACAACCGAGCAACTCAGCGTCGATATCGCCGAAAAAATCCAAGCCCAAGCATCAATCGGTGGTGTGCATCTCAGCGAAAATCGCTTGCACCAACGTGTTCAAGACTCGATCCGTGCGCTCATGCTCATTCGTGCCTACCGCATTAGAGGCCATAGAATTGCCAACTTGGATCCATTGGGGCTGACTCACCATGTCCCCCATCCTGAACTTGAACCGTCAAGTTTTGGCTTTGAAGAAGCGGACATGGATCGGCCCATTTTTTTGGATAATGTGCTCGGTCTGAACACGGGAACATTGCGGGAAGTCCTCGCATTGGTTCGGCGCACCTATTGCGGCACTTTTGCCCTTCAGTATATGCATATTTCCGACCCCGTGGAGAGCGCATGGTTAAAGGAACGCATTGAGGGATACGGTAAAGAGGTTAAATTCACTCAAAGGGGTCGACGCGCCATCCTCAACAAATTGGTTGAGGCCGAGGGTTTTGAGAAATTCTTGCACGCAAAATATACGGGAACAAAGAGATTCGGTCTTGATGGCGCGGAATCTGTCATTCCAGCGCTTGAACAAATTATCAAGCGAGGCGGCGCGCTTGGTGTCAAAGATATCATTTTTGGTATGCCACATCGGGGTCGGCTCAATGTCCTCGCCAATGTGATGAGCAAACCCTGTCGGGCGATCTTTAATGAATTCCAAGGCGGAAGTTCGAGTCCCATGGATGTCAGTTCGGGCGATGTGAAATATCATTTAGGCGCGTCCTCGGACAGAGCGTTCGACGGCAACAATGTCCATCTTTCGCTGACCGCCAACCCGTCTCACCTTGAAGCTGTTAATGCCGTGGTTCTCGGCAAAGCAAGAGCCAAACAGAATCAGTTGAATGATGACTACCACACCATGGTTTTGCCCGTGTTGTTGCACGGTGATGCCGCTTTCGCCGGTCAAGGAATTGTCGCCGAGTGTTTTGGTCTCTCCGGCCTTGTGGGGCACCGAACGGGCGGGACCATCCACGTCATCGTCAACAACCAAATCGGTTTTACGACGGCACCCCATTACTCACGGTCTTCACCCTATCCGACTGATATTGCGCTGATGCTTGAATCGCCGATTTTCCATGTCAATGGCGATGATCCCGAAGCGGTTGTTCATGCTGCCAAGGTCGCCGTTGAGTTCCGTCAAGCGTTTGGAAAAGACGCCGTCATTGATGTTTTCTGTTATCGTCGCTTTGGCCATAATGAGGGCGATGAGCCGATGTTCACACAGCCCAAAATGTATGAGAAAATCAAGAAGCATCCGACGACTCTTGCCTTGTATTCGCAACGTTTGGTCGCCGACGGTCTGATTCCTGAAAAGGAAGTGAAGGGAGCCGAGGAAAGATATCGTCAGAAACTGAACGATGAATTTGATGCGGCTTCTAGCTATAAAGCCAATGAGATTGACTGGCTTGATGGTCGTTGGTCGCACCTCCACCCGCACTCCGATAGCTATCAACGTGGGAAGACCGGTGTGTCGGTCAAAAGGTTGCAGGCGATTGGAAAAACTCTCACCCATGTGCCCGAGGGCTTTAATATTCACCCGACTCTGGCTCGAACCCTTAAGGGACGCGAGAAGATTTTTGCGACCCGAAAAGGCTGCAATTGGGCGATCGCGGAGCAGTTGGCTTTCGGCTCGCTGCTTCAGGAAGGCTACCAAGTTCGTCTGTCTGGTCAAGACTCCACTCGAGGCACATTCAGCCAACGACACGCGGCGTTCATTGATCAGCTTTCTGAAGAGCATTACATCCCCCTCAATCATCTCGGTGGTGATCAGGCCGAATTCCAAGTCATTGACTCTATGCTGTCGGAGTTGGCTGTTCTTGGATTTGAGTATGGCTACTCGCTGAGTGAGCCCAACGCCCTTGTGTTATGGGAAGCCCAATTTGGTGATTTTGCCAACGGTGCCCAGATTATGTTTGACCAATTCATTTCCAGTGGCGAGCGCAAATGGTTGCGGATGTCGGGTTTAGTGATGCTGTTGCCACATGGATTCGAGGGACAGGGGCCGGAGCATTCCTCGGCACGGTTGGAGCGTTTTTTACAACTCTGTGCTGAAGATAATTGGATTGTCGCAAACTGCACAACGCCTGCCAATTATTTTCATATCTTGCGCCGTCAGATGTATCGCGACTTTCGTAAACCCTTGGTACTGATGACACCCAAATCCCTGCTTCGCCACAAATTGGCGGTGAGTGATCTTGCCGATTTTACCAGCAATACATCTTTCCACAGAATTTTGTGGGACGATGCCCAAAAAGGCCAATCTGAAACCAAACTTGTCGCCGACCACCAGATACGCCGTGTGGTGCTGACATCGGGCAAAGTCTATTATGACTTGCTCGCCGAGAGAGATAAGCGGGGGATTGACGATATTTATTTGCTGCGTCTTGAACAATATTATCCGTTTCCTTTCCAATCAATGACTCAAGAACTGCGACGTTTTAAGAACGCCGAATTGGTTTGGTGTCAGGAGGAACCTCGAAACCAAGGCGCATGGACATTTATTGAGCCGAATCTTGAATGGGTTTTGGAACGACTCAAGGCGCGGCAGGCACGGGCGCGCTATGTCGGACGTCAGGCGTCGGCGTCACCGGCGACGGGTCTCCTCAGTCATCATTTGGCCCAACAACAACAGTTTGTGAATGAAGCTCTTTCCTTCACGGAGGATACAAACCAATGACTGTAGAAATCCATGTACCAACTCTTGGTGAGAGTGTGACCGAAGCCACCGTCGGGCCTTGGGTCAAGCGCAAAGGTGAAGCGGTAGACACGGATGAAATCATTTGTGAGTTGGAGACCGACAAGGTCACGCTTGAAGTGAGAGCCACCACGTCAGGAACGATTTCGGAAATTGTCGCCGAAGAGGGCAAGACTGTCGGTGTGGGAGAACTTCTTGCCGTGATCAAGCCAGAGGAGAAATCCGATCCAAAATCGGCCAAAAAAGAACCCTCTCCAACGATAAGAAAAGCGAAACCGAAAGAATCAGCTCAACCTTCAAAACCCGATATTGAAGACGCGCCTTCAGGAAGAAAGATGATGGCGCAGCATGGCATTGATCGGGATCAAGTCGAGGGTTCGGGCAAAGACGGAAGGATTTTGAAAGAGGATGTCGAGAAAACTCTAAAGACAGTGAGGACTGTTTCGTCAGATCATACAGGACATTCAGAATCTGGCCTCGAAGAGCGGGTGCGTATGTCTCGTTTACGCTTGACAATTGCGCGACGGCTCAAAGAGGCGCAGAACACGGCCGCTATGCTCACGACGTATAATGAAGTCGATATGAGCCAGATCATGACATTGCGATCAAGTTTCAAAGAGGATTTTGAGAAAAAGCATGGCATTCGGCTCGGCTTTATGAGTTTCTTCATTAAGGCGTGTTGTTCGGCGCTCATTGAAGTGCCTGAAGTCAATGCCGAAATCGATGGGGACGATATCGTCTTCAAGAGATTTGTTCATATGGGAGTCGCTGTTGGAACTCCAACCGGTCTCGTGGTTCCTGTATTGCGGCACGCCGAAAGCCAGACCTTCTCCGAAATCGAAAAAAATATCGCCGAGATGGCGGGGCGGGCTCGGGATGGTCAACTGACAATGGCGGATATGCAAGGTGGAACATTCTCAATCTCAAATGGCGGGGTTTATGGGTCTTTGATGTCCTCTCCGATACTGAACCCGCCGCAATCAGGGATTTTGGGCATGCATAAGATTCAAGAGCGGCCGGTGGCGGTTGATGGTGAAGTTGTCATCCGACCGATGATGTATCTAGCCCTCTCCTATGATCATCGTATTGTCGATGGAAAAGGCGCGGTATCTTTCCTCGTTCGAGTGAAGGAATTGATTGAAAACCCGCAACGCCTGCTTATTGAAATCTAGCCCCGAACGACCGCCTCCAATCAAGCTGACCTCAGAGTCATGGAATTGGGAGCGAGGATAAGATGACCATGGAGAATACGATGGAAAGCTATGACGTTATCGTGATTGGAAGCGGTCCCGGCGGATATGTCTGTGCCATTCGTGCGGCGCAGCTCGGTCTAAAAACCGCCTGTGTTGAAGGGCGTGAGACACTTGGTGGCACCTGCCTTAATGTCGGCTGCATTCCATCAAAGGCACTTCTCCATGCCAGCCACCAATATCATGAGTTGATGAATCATATGCCCAAAATGGGCATCGCCGCCAAATCTGTTTCCACGAACTGGACACAAATGCTGTCGTACAAGAATGATGCTATCGCGAGTAACACCAAGGGCATAGAATTTCTCTTCAAGAAAAACAAAATTGATTGGATTAAGGGTTGGGCGAAAATCAAATCGTCCAGCCAGATCATTGTTGAGGACACGCTTTACGCAACGAAAAATATTGTTGTTGCAACAGGCTCAACCCCGTCAAGCCTTGCGGGCGTCGAGATTGACGAGAAAAGGATTGTCTCGTCAACTGGCGCGCTTGAACTTCGCCGATTACCAAAAAAAATGGTCATTATCGGCGCTGGCATCATCGGTTTGGAAATTGGTTCTATCTACGCAAGGCTGGGCTGTGAAGTCACAGTGCTTGAATATCTTGATCATGTGACACCTGGCATGGATCGGGAATTGTCGCAGGCGCTTCAACGTACTTTGACCAAGCAGGGAATAACATTCGAATTGCAATCGACGGTTCAATCGGTTGAGAAATTATCCTCATCTGTCAAAGTGAAATTTATGGATCAAAAAAGCGGCGAGCATCGCTCGCATAGCGCGTCAGTCGCTTTAGTGGCGACCGGTCGACGCCCCTACACAGAGGGATTGGGTTTGCAAGAGTTGGGTGTTTCGATCAAGGAAGGTGGACAAATTGATGTCGATGAAAACTTCTCAACAAATGTGAGTGGAATTTTTGCCATAGGTGATACGATCAGGGGCCCAATGCTGGCACATAAAGCAGAAGATGAGGGGATCGTGGTCGCCGAGCGGATAGCAGGGCAAAGCGCTGAGGTCAATTACGGCGTTATTCCTTCTGTGGTCTATACCCACCCCGAGGTGGCGGCCGTGGGTAAGACTGAAGAAGAGTTAAAGGAATCAGGTCAACCTTATCGCGTTGGAAAATTCTCCTTGATGGGCAATGCTCGAGCCAAAGCGACATTTGCCGCCGAAGGCTTCGTCAAGTTACTTTCAAATGCTGAGACCGACCGAATTCTTGGCTGTCACATGATCGGCTCATCGGCGGGTGAATTGATCCATGAAATCTGCGTGGGAATGCAATTTGGGGCCGCCGCGGAGGACTTGGCTTTAACCTGTCATGCCCATCCGACTCTTTCTGAAGCGGTTCGTGAAGCGGCTTTGGCATGTGGTGATGGGGCAATCCATAGTTGAGACATCAGAGTTACGCGTATAGATCGTGAAACTTAGCCCATCGGCACGATCCTCGCTTTGTGGCTTGAAATTCAATTGTTGAGTATGGCAATGGGCATCCAAAGATAAAATCGGGTGAGTTTAATGGCAAAAGAAGAATGGGGCATAAAGCACACTTGTCCTGACTGTAGCACAAAATTTTATGATCTTCAGAAAGATCCAATCATATGTCCTAAATGTGGCAAACACATTATCGTGGACAAGTGTGACATGACGAAACCGGCAGTCGATGATGAGGAGAGCGGTCTCCCCGAAGATCAAGCCCCAGTGGTTATGGACGATGAGTCAAACGTTGGGCTTGATGACAATGTCCTTGATGACAGTGATGAGGACACAATTTCTCTTGAAGAAATTTCTGATATTCCCGAGGAAGAAGAAGATTAGTTTTGAGTCAAGCCAGTTATTGGGGCCGACATATTTTCTCTCCTGCCGGGAGTCTCATCTTTGGCTAGGCCGCAAAGTCATTTCCGAGGCCATCGAAATCCCTTTTACGAAGATGGTTGCTCAGACGTTAAAAGTGATTGGACTCAGGCTCGGGGGGTCATCGCTTGACGATAGGCCGATGAGAGAGGGAGTGTACACCTATTGAGAACAGCGCTCAAATATGGGCTCGTCTGTTGCCAGTGGAATAGCTTGCGGCGGATGTTAATCTCAATGGACACGACAAGGTGGTCAAGGCCAAGAAAGTCAAACGAACAAAGAGTTCATGTATAAACGACCCATCTGCCCACTAAGATTGATTGGATGAGAGAGATCAACTGTCATTTTCAGCAAAAGCTCGCTCAATAACGAAGTCAGCAGGGTCACGATTTGAGCCCTCATTAAAACACATATCCTGTAGGAGTGATTTGGTATCATGAAGCATGCCCATTGAGCCGCAGATCATGCATCTATCCTTTGTCGAATCAAGGGGCTCAATTCCAAGGTCTTCAAATATTTTCCCTGAATTCAAAAGATGTGTAATTCGACCCGTGACTGCGCTGGCCTCACGTGTCGTGGTGGAGTAAAGGGTCAGTCGGTCTTGTGCCTCTTCACCCACCAGTGGATCATCATATGTCAGGGCCGCGAGTTCTTGACCGTAAGCGAGTTCTGCGACTTCACGGCAGGTGTGCGTTAAAACAACCGTCTCAAATTTTTCGTATGTTTCGGGATCCCGAATGATTGACGCAAAGGGGGCAATGCCGGTGCCCGTCGAAAACAGAAAAAGTCGCCGCCCCGGAAGTAGAGCATCGTTGACCAGTGTGCCCGTTGGCTTGCGGCGCATCAGAATCATGTCACCCGCTTTAATTTTTTGTAGATGTTGGGTCAGCGGCCCGTTCGGAACTTTAATGGAATAGAATTCAAGCTCTTCATCCCAACTTGGGCAGGCAATGGAATAGGCACGAAAAACCGGTTTGGCGGCGTTTGGCAAACCTATCATTACGAATTCGCCGGAGCGAAACCGAAATGAGCGAGGCCGGGTCATACGAAACTTGAATAGTTTCTGGGTATAATGATGGACCGAAACCGCTGCTTCCGCAAAAACGCCTTTGGGCACAGGAAATTCGGTCATTGAGAGGGTTGAAGGGGCTCTGGATTCCATTTTTGCCTGTTGATTAAACGTCGCTGTGGTTTAAGTAAAATACCCCTATATATCTCTACGAAAATGTCAATAAGGGGACAAAGAAAGAGTATCGTGGCAAATGTTGGTCAAGTTTGAGAATTGTTTTTTCAACATCAAAAAATTTGTCCTCTTGAAGCAAATCTTTGGGAATTATGTCGCAAAATCTGCATCTCCCCGGCGCGTCAACGCCGCGACATTTTCCACTTCCAGAAATTATCCGTCAATCTCGGAATGAGCTTCACTCCGACGAACTGGGGTTGGAGAAGGCTTTGCTTAATGGATTGGCCATGCCGTCCAACTCATTTCCGCGAAAACCGCGAAACACGCCAACCAGAACAGCAATCAAGATCACAGAAACGGCAGCAATGGGAGAAACTGCCCACAAGAAAAACCAATCTCCCGGTTGGAAGTGCTGATGCATGGTGTAGGAGATGATTTGCCACTCTAACCAAGCCAAACAGATCAACGCGATGAACGCACAAAGAAATGCAATCAATCGCAGCCAAAACCTCAGCCACTCGTTCCAAATTACCAACTTGTTGAGATCATCTTCACTACTAAGGCGTCTCCGCTCCTTTTCTGCCATTTTATGTGCGTTTTTCTGCTCGTCCCAAGATTTTCTTAACACGGTTTCCAGATCTTCGTCAGTATTTTCGTAGTCAGTCATTCTGTTGCCGCTTCCGATCCTGATTGATTTTCTTCTTGGCTAGGTAATACTCTCTTATGTCATTCTCATCGATATGCGCATTTTTTCGACCTTCCGCTTTCTGCCATGCCTTGTCCCATGGTGTGCCTGGAAGGTGACAGAGCGTTGACAGTTGGGTGCCCGACGCGCCGCCGTACTTCTCCCAAATCTTGTCAAGTAGCTTTGGCGTTTGCTTGTCGTCTTTCTGGATTTTCGGCACAAAGCGTTTCAAGCCGTCATCAAAGTCGGTTGCCAATTCAAGGATCGGCAAACCGCCACGATATTTGAACTCATGGTACAGGGATGAGTAGACAGGGCCGTACTTCCATGCCTCAGCATATTCGTCGCCAACCAACGGTTCGTCATGATGTGCCAAATGCCATCCATGGGCGATGTACACCAGCTTCTGAATCTTGAGCGGCGTGATGCCAGTGTTCCTGTAATTGGACAGAAAATAGTTCGCGATGGCTTTGGCAGAATACCTCATTGTACTTACAATATATGGTAGTGTCGGACTCTTTGCAAGACATTTCATCTTGGAAATTCAGTCCTGAATTACTCTTGACATCTGATTCCAAACGACATATATTATTCTGCACAAAAAGAGATAGCGAAACATGCCGAAGGCAAAGGGAAGTGCAGAAACCGTCAGCGTCGTTGAAATCATGCGGATGTTCCCGGACAACGACGCCTGCATCAAGTGGCTCGAAGATGTGCGTTGGGAGAACAAGCCCACCTGCCCGCATTGCGGCGAACAGGAGAAGGTGTCGCAGCCAAAGAGCAAGCCGCACACGTACTGGTGCAAGCCGTGCCGGAAGAACTTCACCGTCACGACCGGGACGACCCTGCATTCCACGAAGACGCCTTTGCCGAATTGGGTATATGCGATCTATACCGTGATGACGGCCCGCAAGAGCGTGAGCGCGATGCAGATGTCGAAGGAACTTGGCGTCCAGTATCGCACCGCTTGGTACATGCTGCACCGGATCAGGGAAGCCTGTGCCAATGGCGAGTTCCGGCTTTCCAACACTGTCGAAATCGATGAGGCTTATATCGGCTGCAAGGAAGCCAACAAGCATGCGAGCAAGAAGTTGAAGGCCGGACGCGGCCCGGTTGGCAAGGTTGCCGTCATGGGTGCCCGCGAGCGCGGCGGAAACTATGCTTCGGTTGAAAAAAGAGACGCGGGGTTACATGGGTGCCCGCGAGCGCGGCGGAAACACGGTTGCCACGCCCGTTGCCAATGCGGACGGTACGACGGCAAGAGACTTCGCAACGGCTACCGTAGAGGCAGGTTCG
Source organism: Paracoccaceae bacterium (assembly GCA_022824005.1). Classification (GTDB taxonomy): domain Bacteria; phylum Pseudomonadota; class Alphaproteobacteria; order Rhodobacterales; family Rhodobacteraceae; genus JAPOXR01. Next base: position 91,508 of record JAJEBG010000007.1, on the reverse strand, counting down.
ACGGTCTACACGGATGAATCGACCATCTACAAGCGCATCCCGTTCGAGCATGACTCCGTCAATCACAGTGCTGGCGAGTATGTCCGTGACGACGTTCACACGAACAGCATGGAGTCCGTGTGGGCCGTGCTCAAGCGTTCAATTCACGGCACTTGGCACCATGTCTCGCCCAAGCACCTGCACCGCTATGTGAACGAGGCGTCCATGCGCCTGAACAGTGGCAACGTGAAGATAGACACGATGGATGGGATGAGCGCCCTGATCCGCAACATCGAAGGCAAGCGGATCGCCTACCGGGACTTGGTTGCCGACAACGGCAGCCAATAGCATGGGAAAGACTCAGGAAAAGGCGTTCAACACCGTGCTGGGCGATGCGCTGCGCAGCAAGCATCCACGGTGGCCGGAGCTAATCGAAGTCGAGCAGACAGACGTGTTCACGCAATCAGCCGGATTGTGCCCTGACATCATCGTGCGGCATCCGGGCGGCATTCCCGTATCTGTCGAGACAGAATTTGAACCCGCCAGAACTGTCGAGGACGACGCCCGCGACCGCCTTGGCAAAACGCTGAAACGGAGCGGGCGCACCATCGAACAGGCGATTGCCGTTCGCATCCCGAAGTCTCTTTCAAGCGCGAACCAAAGCAATCTCCGTTCGCTCATTGCGGTTTCGGATCTGGAATACTGCGTCTTTTCCGGTGACTCGGACAATGCGACCCGATGGCCGGTGTCAGGCTGGATAACGGGCGGGATTGACGACTTGGCAACCTGCATAGAGCAATCCGCACTTTCCGAAGACAGCATTGCGAAGGGAATGCAGGTTCTTGAAGACGGGATCGGCTATGCGGCTACGATACTTCGAGACGCTTGCGCGGACGCACCCGATACATTGGACAAGATTGCCCGCCAGTTGCATCAGGACGATGGCCAGCAGACATCTAGGATGGCAATGGCCATTCTGGCCAACGCCATGACGTTCCACACCGCCATCGCGGGTGCGCATGGCATTGAAACATTGGACGAAATCCGGGGGGACAGGATTTTGCCGAAGTCCAAGGTCTTGGATGTCTGGGAACGCATCTTTACGGAAATCAATTACTGGCCGATTTTCCGCATTGCTTCCGACATTCTCAAGCCCATCCGCAACGGAACTGCGCAAGAGATTCTGAACATTCTCGCCTGTGTCGCGTCTGAACTCGATGCGCTTGGCGCGACCAGCCAGCACGATCTTTGCGGCAGGATGTTCCAGCGTCTGATCGTTGATCGCAAGTTTCTGGCCACGTTCTACACGTTGCCCAGTTCGGCGGCGTTGCTGGCCGAGCTTGCGGTTTCGCGCTTGGATGTCGATTGGGCGGACGCGGATGCAGTGACATCCCTGCGCATTGCCGACTTTGCCTGCGGCACGGGCGCATTGCTCAATGCTGCCTATTCCGCCGTGGCGGGACGCCATCGCCGTTCGGGTGGCAACGACCGGGAAATTCATTCGCGGATGATGGAGCGTTCCTTGGTCGGAACCGACATCATGCCTGCGGCAACCCATCTGACGGCAACGGTTCTGTCCAGCACGCATCCAAGCGTTCCGTTCAAGAATACATCAATCCTCACCATGCCATATGGTGAGCAGCCAGAGGAAACGGGACGCCCCACCGCCTTGGGTGCGCTTGACCTTATTGTTGATGACACTGCTCCGACGCTGTTTGGAACAGGCAGGGATCGGGTGCGCGGCATTTCTGACGGCGGCAAGGAACAGATTGACCTGCCGCATGAAAGTTTCGACCTCGTAATCATGAATCCGCCATTCACGCGCCCGACCGGGCAAGAAGCGGAAAAGATCGGAGTCCCTGTCCCTTCCTTCGCAGGATTTGCGACCAGCGAAGATGAACAAAGAGCCATGTCAAACGCCTTGGCAAAAACCCGCAAGCCGGAAATGGCCGGACGCGGGAACGCAGGACTTGCGTCCAACTTCATCGACATTGGCGATGCCAAGGTCAAGCCAGGCGGTGTCTTGGCATTGGTCATCCCCGCCACTTTCTTGCAAGGCGGATCATGGTTGGCAGCCCGTGAACTTTTCGAGCGGAACTATCAGGACATAGCCATTTTGACCATTGCAGCCACCGGGCAGACAGACCGGGCCTTCTCTGCCGATACCGGCATGGCGGAAATTCTCGTGGTCGGAACACGAAAGACGGATCAGGATGCGAGTTCTACCGTCGCCTTCGTTAATCTGAACAATCGCCCTGAGACCATTCTCGAAGCGGTCACGATTGCCAAGGCAACATCGAAACTTCCGGCAGACATTTTTGCCGCGTCTGTCCGAATGGGCAGCAGCGCAGATGCGGGGTGCTGCATTCGCGGCACACTGTCAGATGGTGGCTACGCGGGGATACAGGAAGCAGGGGTGGCAAAGACGGCGGCAAACCTTTCACGGGGCGAATTGCATCTGCCGCGCCGCGCCGAACCCGTGCTGTTGCCTATGACAGACCTTGGTACGCTCGGTGATCGCGGACTCTACCACATGGACATTTCCGGGACGGAATTCGTCGGTTCCGGCTTGCCGCGTGGACCGTTCGACATCGCATCTATGGATACAGTCGCGCCGACATGGCCCGCATTGTGGGGACACGATGCCAAGAGAGAAACCAGACTTGTCGTTGAGCCAGACCGCCAAGGGCGGGTGCGTCCCGGATGCGATGCCCGTGCGGTTGAAGCGTGGGAAAGAACCGCATCCCGTTTGCACTTCAACCGCGACTTCCAGTTAAATTCTCAACCGCTGGCAGCATGCCTGACGCCGGAACCGACCATAGGCGGGACCGCATGGCCGAATTTTCTCTGCGAGGATCAGCGATGGGAAGTCCCGCTTGTTCTTGGGGCCAACACGACGCTTGGCCTTATCGCCTTCTGGTGGGTCGGGACACGCCAACAGCAGGGCCGCGCAAGACTCTCAATCTCGAATCTGCCCGCACTCGCCGCGCTTGATGCATGGCAACTTTCCGACAATCAGTTGGACCTTGCATCAAGAATGTTTGAGGCGTTCAAGGGACGGAACTTCCTGCCTGCAAACGAGGCATGGCGGGACGAAACACGAATGGAACTGGACAAAGCTGTATTAGTGGACATGATGGGACTGCCGGATGAGATCATGGAGCCGTTGGCCCTGTTGCGTCGGCAATGGTGCGCGGAGCCGTCCGTTCACGGCGGGAAAAAGACGGGACAGCCACATGGCCAAGCAATCGAAGTTTAGTGTTCGGGTGTTTTCGGAGACGGAGCGCGAGCCGATCAAGCGTTCGGACTTGGAAGGGGCGTTACGTCAGGTGATGGCGCATCCGGCCAGATCGTCAGTCGGTAGCGAGAACCGGGAGCCTACCCGCGAGGAATTGAGTAGGGGCTGGAAAATGTCGCGGCGTTGACGCGCCGGGGCGATGCAGATTTTGCGACATAATTCCCAAATCTTTGGTCGTTAAGGAATATGATGAGGCGAGTATTTTGTGCCGTTTACCTTTGGTCAGCGATGTTTTCCGAGACATGCTTGGCCATCACAACTTGAAAATGGCAAGTGATACGATACATTTATCCACAGCATTAACCTGAAATTGAAGGTCGGATCAAAGAGTGATGGCACGCCAAAATCAACCCATTTGGCGAGGAGGAAACGGGAGACGAGCGATGTCCGCATTGGCTAATGTCGCCGTTGACCAGTTGACAGCGGATGAGGCGGTCAAATTGATTGATCAGGCCGTGATGCGGGTCATGAAAAGGTGGAAGTTTAACCATCCGTTTGATGACCTGACCGCCTGCGAGGCCGCCGCGCGGCGGGTACACTTGTGTTCAAAGGCGGCCGGTACGTTTGCCGGGGCGGCAACGGGGGTCGGTGGACTGATCACGGTGCCGGCTGACATTGCGGCCAGTCTCCTGATTGTGTCGAGCACTGTTCATGCTACGGCTTCAGCTTTTGGTTATCAAGATAATGCGCCCATTGATCAGGTCATCCGATTGCATACCATCAATCTGGCATTGAGTGCTTCCAAAAACCAACGTCAGACGCAGAAAATGGCGATTGATAACCTGTTACAGCGAGCGAATATTGACGCCGATCGACAATCAAATTTGGCGCTTCGCCAGTTAGCTCTCGCAATAATGCCGAGCTTGACTGACAACCTCATGAGTTGGACGATGGTCCGTCTTGGGGGTAAAGCTGTGCCGGTGGTCAGTGCCGCAACGGGAGGTTATCTAGGGTATCGATTGCAGACTCTTGCCACCAAGGCCGCCCTCCATGTCTATCGAGATCGGTGGAAATTAGATCAAAGAGCACGACGAGCTATAGCGGGCAAAAACATAGAACACACGCCCATTTGAATGATGCCTATTGGCGCATTCTTACCGCAGATTGTCGGCCAAGTTAACCTCAATTGGCGCGCCTCGTTGCCAAGAATGTTAGACTCGACTATCGGTATCCAAAAGAGGGAGGTTTGACCTCAATTTGGCGGGTTGGACATTTGCCCGATTATCAGGCAATCTTGGGCAAGACGCGTCAGTGATGGGGGTAAGGAATGTCAAAGAAGACCGAGATCACAGTGATTCGAAATATTGGTCGGTTGCTGTCCGGCAAGATTGAAGAACCAATCATTGATGGCGATTGTATTGTCTCGATTGACGGAAAAATTGCGGCTATCGGGTTGGAGAATGATCTCGAAATTGAAGAGGCCGATTGCATCGTCGACGCCAACGGTGTGACTGTTGCGCCCGGCTTAATTGATAGTCACGTTCACCCCGTGGTGGGTGATTATACACCTCGACAGCAGCAATTGCATTGGATTGATTCGACCCTCAATGGCGGAGTGACAACGATGATTTCAGCGGGTGAGGTTCATATGCCGGGCCGCCCCAAAGATATTATCGGATTAAAAGCGATGGCCATCGCGGCACAGCGTTGGTACGAGAATTTCCGACCCTCGGGAGTTAAGGTTCACGCCGGCGCGCCGGTGATCGAACATGGCATGGAAGAACAGGATTTTAAGGATTTGGCGGACGCGGGTGTCAAATTCTTGGGCGAGGTTGGATTGGGTTCAGTTAAGGATGGGCCGACGGCCAAAAAGATGGTCGACTATGCACGAAAATACGGGATTCAGAGTACTATTCATACTGGAGGCCCTTCGATTCCCGGCTCTGGCCTGATTGACAAGGATGTTGTTCTAGAAGCAGACACCGATGTTGTCGGGCATATTAATGGGGGGCACTCGGCATTGCCGGATGACCAAATTATTTGTCTCTGCGAATCTTGCCGCAATAGTTTGGAAATCGTTCACAACGGGAATGAACGCGCCGCATTGTTGGCGCTCAACACGGCCCGAGAGTTGAATAAACTTGATCAGATTATTCTTGGTACCGATGGCCCGGCCGGTTCAGGGGCACAACCCCTCGGTATTTTGAGAATGATTGCGATGCTGTCTAGCCTCGGTAATGTCGACGCCGAAACGGCCTTCTGTTTTGCCACTGGCAACACCTCGCGTCAACGCAAATTGGACACAGGTATTCTTGAAGTGGGCTTGGCGGCTGACTTTGTTTTTCTGGACCAAGCGCAGCACGCGCCGGGAAAAAATTTACTCGAGTCTGTTCAACAGGGGAATTTACCAGGAGTCGGCATGACAATCATTGACGGGGTCATTAGATCGCGAAGAAGCCGCAACACACCGCCGGCGCAGCGGCTGCCAGAAGTAATTAAACACCCCCCTCAAGTTTAAAGTTTTTGTGTGGGAATAGTTTGGTCAATGAGGTGATCTCGACTTTCGGCCGTACCGATCATTCACCACAGGTGATGGACAATCTTTCAATTTGAGCTTTAGGACGGTTGTCAGCCCAAGGCACATATTCCCATTGGGTTTAGCGCAAACCGTCAAGACCTTTAGCTGCATCTGCTGTCAGTCCGCCAACCCTAGGTAATGGGCGGCCACTGTCGGTCACCGCGACAGCGACAAGGATTTCATTGGCGCGGGGGGCGTCATTGATTCGAACTTCAATGCCATCAAAATGTGATCGCACAAAAGCCGCATCTTTGTGGCCGAGTGGAACATCGAGAGGCTGACCACATGACCCCATTTTCTTTGAGGAAGGGACCAGCGCCGCTCCCTTCTCAACGGCTTTACGCAGGGGGGCGCCAAGTTTTGGATGCAAGAGGGCCGCCGCGTGCTCAAGTTCGCCATTTTCTCCAACCATGGCCGCTTTGCCGTAACTTTCGGCATCCTTGGGTAAAATACCCAAAGCTTGAATACATTTTTCCCCGAGCAATCCACCAAGTTCAGCACCGATATCGATCAGCTCGGTTAAATCCTCGGCAAACTGACCAGCATACGGATTGTTGAGGACGGCGGCCGCGACCGCTTTGCGAGTCGTTGGCTTGATGGCGATACCCGCTTCAAGATGTGTTTCTTCAACGATAACGGTGATTTTACGAATTGCAGCTTTCATCTTAAGCCATCCTCTCCGATGATGTCCGTGACGGCCAGACCTTTGGCACGGTTGTGAATACGGCTCCCGGTACCCATGCCCAGGATGTAACAGATTTCATCACTTTTGGGGGCATCGGTGAGGCCAATTTCCATCGTATCAAAGTGACTTCGCACATAGGCGGCATTGATATGTGCCAAAGGCAGATCGAGTCGAGTGCCGGGTGGCCCTACCTTTTTGGCGGAGGGGACGATGGCTTTCGTCCCGCCAAGCGCTTGCCGCATCCCATAACCCCCTGGGGCATGCCACAGGGCACCGTGTTCAATTTCCCCTGCGGTGCCAATGATTGATCCTTTTCCATAGCTTTCAACAATTGAACTGTCACCACCTAGAACCTTGATGAGGCGGTTCGACATTTCAAGGGATAGGGGTTCAAGAGCGCTCATCCAATGGGCGATGTCTTGAACATAACGGCCGGCAAATGGATTTGAAACGACAGCCATGACGGCGGCCCGAACAAGAGGGATATCAGCACGAGGGCCACCTTCGTGGTGCACCTCTTCTCGGAAGCCAACAAATTTGCGAATCTCAACTTCAGGCATGGATATGTGTTAGCTCATGGGGGCCAAGAAAGATTTTTTTCTCGCCGGTGGATCTCACTTTACCATTCAAAAATAAGATGGCCGCTTCAATCAAGTGACATTCTTGCAATTTTTTCGCCATGCTGAGGCCAGAATCAAGAGCCATGATGGTTTCGTCCTCGCTGAGGGGAGCGCAATCAATGACAACAGGATGGTCTTTCAAATCGGAGTCATCTTGAAGTTGATAAGCTGGACGGCGCGCAATGGCGGGATGTTCAGGTAAATCGACAGCATTGGCAATCAGCGTGGCGGCGGCGTCGGCGGCCGAGGCTGATTTTGCCAAAACAGTGACCGAATCTGCGATTCCAAGAGAATAACTCCGTCCACCTCTCCCACTAGTGGCCATACCACGTATCGACATCTCGGCCATGATGGCCACCTTGCCCATTGAACGGCCCGATAGGTTGGCGAGTGTCGCGGCACAGGTTTGATGATCTTTTAAATGAAAGGCTATATCTCCTCCATTATTGACGATCGCTCGATCCAAATCGCCTGACTGTACCATCGAGTCTAAAATCTCTTCGGCCACTGAACCGGCGACGGCGGCCATCGGTGTAATAAATGTATTGGCGGCGTGAGGGGCCACAGAATCGTACATTTTTCGGGCGATTGAGCCCATTGGCCGCATACCAATATCAATCCAATTTGTCCGCAAGAGTGATAGCTCTTGCGTTAGTTCATGAAGAACCGTCTGGAACCTTTGCCAAGCGCTTTTGAATGCCGCGCGTTGATCGCGTCCCTCAGCCGAAATAATCAAATCGATGGGACCGTGATGAAAATGAATTCGTCGGCCATCAGGCAACATTTTGGCAACGGCTCCGCTCATCGCTGCGGCGAAACCTTGGCTTGATGAGCAAGCGAGATGTGGCGAGAAGTCGATTGTTTGAGCCGACGGGTATCGTCTTTTACCACCGAGTCTAACGTTTGGATGCAATCGGTATGCCCGCCCAATCGAATAAAATTATCCCGCTCCATCGTAAATTCAATAGGAGCGACAAGGGCCGGTGTCGGGACATAGCCAAAGGATTGGTGCGGCATTTCCATCACATCAACCATAAAGGTAATTCCGCCTCCAGGCCAAATATAGGCTTCGGCGCCGCCACAGGACACGCGGGTCAGAGATTGTTTGACCGATCGCGTGAGATTGATAGGTTGGTCTGTGACTCCCGCACGTAGTGAGCCACCCGCGCCCCCCATGAACAGGACGCTGCAGACAGAAGGTTCACAATTTTCGGCTATCCGCTTGACGGATGTCAGCAAGGGGGATGGTATTTCGCTTTCCTGTGGCTGCAAGTCCTCATTGAGCTGAAAATACTTCCACTGTTCTCCGGTCGTGGAAACCATCAGCAATCTAAGCCCGGGCCAAGCTGTTTTGGGATCAATTCGTCGAATGACGTCCAAGGGGTCAACAATTTGCGTCCCTCCCCAACCTTGGCCTGATTTGGCGGTTTGAAAATAGCGCCCCGGAGTTGAGCGTCGACCGTTGACACGAATACCCGATGGGGGGAGTTGTAATTGCCGCCCCGCTTCGTGTTCGGTCAGGACTCCCGTAATATGGTCATCCACGACGACCACTTCATCAACATTTTCGGCCCATTGTTTGGCAAACATTCCAATCGCCGCGGAGCCACAACCAACCCGCATCAACTGTTCTTCGACTCCGTCTATCGTTGGCGCTTTTCCAGCCTCAATGATGAGATGCGCACCCGACTCAATTTCCGCTTCAATAGGTTCACGGTTACACAGGCGAAGGAGCGAGTCACAGGTCACACGGCCTTCTGACTTGGAGCCGCCAGTGAGATGCTCAACGCCGCCCAAGGACAGCATTTTAGAGCCATATTCGCTGGTGGTGACATGACCAATGACCTCACCATTCGATCGGACCGGGGCCTGTTCCGGGCCAATATCGCGATCGGTATCGATTTTAACTTTGGCACCGCAATAGCTAAAAATGCCTTCGGTGACGACGGTGACCATATCGGTGCCATTTGAAGTGCTGCTGACAATGAATGGAGCGGGCTTATAATCTGGATAAGTCGTTCCCGCACCAATGGCCGTGAGGAAGGTCTTCTTTGTCTGCAAGATGTCGCCGTCCCAATCTCCATCAAGAAATGAAACAGCCTGTCGACCCCTTTCCGACGCCGTTTCTATGACCGTCAGCGGGTCTAATCTGACGAGTTCACCGCCATGATTGGCATAGCGATCGCAAGCACCAATTTTTCCATCGGCGATGTAACACATGACGGGGCATGCATCGCAGCGGATTTTCTTAATCTCAGCAGATTGATCCATTGGATTGGGCATGAATGGCTTCCAAGATTCGATCTGGTGTGGCGGGAATGCGAGTGATTCGCGCGCCGCACGCATCGCGGATGGCGTTCAAGATCGCCGGCGCTGTCGGAATGAGGGCGTGTTCGCCGAGACCTTTGGCACCAAAGGGGCCACAATTGTCAGTGTCTTCAATAATGATTGATTGGATTGGCGGGACATCGCCAATCGTTGGTACGAGATAATCATGAAGATTTTCGGTCCGGCCGGGCACATATTCTTCCATCAAGGCCATCCCAATACCCTGAGCAATTCCACCTTCAATTTGTCCCTCGACCAGCATGGGGTTAATGGCTTTGCCGACATCATGGGCGGCGGTGAATTTGAGGATTCGCACGGTGCCAAGGGCAATATCAACTTCTACTTCGCACATCTGGGCGGCAAATCCATACTGGGCATAGGGAAGGCCCTGCCCATCTTTATCAAGTTGTGTCGTCGGGGGATCATATGACTCCTCAGCAACAAGTACATATCCCTCGTTATCGGTTGGCATGCGGCGCAAATCCATCACGTATTCGTTTGATTGATCGTGAATGATCAAAGAGCCAACGGATAATGGCTTGATCATTGAATCGGCGGATAAGTTGCAATGGCGTAAGATTTGGGCGCGCAGTGATTCGCCGCAGAGTTTTGCCGCGTTGCCGGAGACAAAAGTCTGCCGTGACGCGGACGTCTTACCGGCATCGGGCGTGACATCTGTATCGGCGCCCATGAGCGAGATATGGTCGATTGAGACGCCTAAGGCCGTCGCGAAAATCTGCGTGATGACGGTGTTGGAGCCTTGTCCAATATCGACCGCGCCCTGATGGAGGACAATTTCTCCGTTGCTCTTGATTCCCGCTTTGATTGTTGAGGGGTTGGGCAATGATGTGTTTCCACAACCGTACCATCCCCCCGCTACACCGGCGCCCCGTCGCTGTGAGAGTTTTTCATTGATTGATATTTCATTGAATCGCGCGACATTGAACTTGGTCTCCTTCCAAGCGGGTCGCAGGGCGCGCAAACAGTCACCAATACCGACGCCCTGCTCAAAAACTTGTCCACAAACGGTGGATTGGCCGTTTCTGAGCGCATTACCAATTCTGAACTCAAGGGGGTCTATTTTCAGGTTCAGCGCCAAAGTCTCAAAAAGGCTTTCCTGTGCGATGGCGCTTTGGGGGACGCCAAATCCCCTGAAAGCACCGGCGGGAGGGCAATGCGTATGAACGGCTTGCGTTTTGGCTTGGTAGTCGTTGACAAAGTAGGGTCCCGATGCGTGCACTGGAACACGATTAACAACGGTTGGACCCCATGAGGCGTAGGCACCGGTGTTGAAAATTCCGCTATAGGTCAGGCCGGAGATTTTGCCGTTAACCGTGGCACCAATTTTCATCTTGATTCGCGCCGGATGGCGTTTTGTTGTGGATTGCATCGACTCGGAGCGCGAATAGGTCAACCGCACCGGTTTTCCGGTTTTGAGCGCGGCGAGGGCGAGATAAGGCTGAACGGACAAATCCAGTTTTGAGCCAAAGCCACCGCCGACGGCCGAGGGTACAATGCGCAACTTGTCCCTCCGCATGCCGAGTATCAAGGCCAAACTTTCGAGATTCATCATTGGCGCTTGCGTGCCTGAAAAAATTTCTAAACGATCCTCTCGCATGCGCGCCGCGCCGGCTTCGGGTTCAATATAGGCATGCTCAACGAACGAGGTTTCGAATTGACCCTCGACAACAATGTCAGCATCAGTGAAAGCTTGGTCGAGGTTGCCTCTCTGGACGATGCCTTGGCACATTTGATTGCCCGGCCGATCTTGATGAACCAGTGGCGCGTCATTTTCCATCGCCCCATCAACGCTCTGGATGTCACACGTTGGCTGCCAAGTCACAGGAAACTGGTTGGGATCAAGAGACTCAATCGTTTGCGTCTGACCGACGATCGCAGCAATGGCTTCGCCACGGAACCGAGTTTCCAATTCGGCAAATACCGGCTGATCAATATAGTCGGGAATCACACCAAAGCGATTTTCCCCCGGGATGTCAGCCGCCGTGATGATGGCCTCAATTCCATCATGTCGACGCAAGAATTCGTCCATATCACCCAAGACAAAATTCGCCCTTGCATAAGGGGAGCGGATAACCATAAGCGACAAAAAATCTGTTTCTGCGATGTCGGCGCCGTAGGTTTCCGTTCCCGAAACCTTGGCGCGTCCATCAAGGCGCTGAATCGATTGACCAATATCTGTCGACGGAGGATTTTCCGCATACGCCGGCTCTTGACTCGCCTTACGAACGGCTTTGATGATTTTCTGATAACCGGTGCATCGACACAGGACTCCGGCGAGGGCATTCTCAATCTGGTGATGGTCGGGAGATGGCTGCTGACGCAAGAGAGCGACAGCTGAAACGATCATCCCCGGCGTACAAATTCCGCATTGCGCCGCGCCTTCTTCTTGAAATGTCTCAGCGAGTCTTTGAGTCGTGGGATCATTATTGAGTAATCCTGACAGCGTTTCAATATGGCGATTCTGTGCCTGTTGTGTGGGCATCAAGCATGAACAAACCGGACTCCCATCCAATAATATTGTACACGCGCCACAATCGCCAGCATCGCAACCCACTTTGACATCTTTAGAATTTAAGCATTCCCGCAAGGAACGAGATAATCTCTCGCCTGTTTGGGGAGTTACGCATACATCTTGCCCATTCAGACGAAAATCAATAACCTCCGTTGTTTCCAAGCTACACGCCATGAACTGCACGCAAAATGGCTCGCCGAGCCATCTCTTTGGCCGCTTCAATACGGTATTTGGCCGAGCCACGAATGTCATCAATTGGCTGAAGTGGCCTCATATGCTTGTCGTCGACACTGAAGTGATGAAGTTCTGCCAAATCAATACCACATAAATCAGACTCCAGTTGTCGCAATCGAATAGCCGTTTCCGAACAGGCCCCGACAGCGACTCGAGCTTCAACAATTTTATCTTTGATTGAACGAATGATCGCCGCGACCATGGCAATTGAGATCACAAGGTATTTTCGGCTCCCCAGTTTCACAAATGAACTCCCCGAAATTTCAGACATTTTGGGTACAAGGATTCCAGTCATCAATTCGCCGGGACGGATTTGAGTTTGACGAACACCTGAAATAAATTCTCCAATGGGAATCATTCGCGTCTGGTCAAGCGAGCGGACTTCGATTCGCGCGTCAAGAGCTAAGAGCGGCGGCACGCCATCGGCGGCCGGTGAGGCATTGCAAATATTGCCACCAATCGTTGCGGCGTTTTGGATTTGGACAGCCCCAATGGTCAATGAGGCTTGTTTCAGACAGTCAAAATATCGTGGTAACGGTCTATAAGAGAGTGTCGCCCATTTGACGCCAGCTCCGATGCGCCAGCCGTGACGGCTCTCTCTCACGTCACGGAGTTCTCTGATTCGGCTCACATCAATGATCCGTTCAGGTGTTTGACCCTGTTTCAGCGACGGGAAAAAATCCGTTCCCCCACAAATTATTTTGGCATCCCCTTCGGCGACAAGGGCGAGGGCATCCTCTAACGATTCTGGTGTGAAATATCCCATCTGTTCCTCTTAATGGAGAAATGTGAGAAAAATCCACAAGTTTTGTTCTAGACGATGGAGATTTCATAACCTTCGTCGCTGAAGAAGCCACAGAAAAAACAAGCCACCGATCAATCCAGTCACAATGCCGATAGGGATTTCCTCTGGGGCCATGACAGTGCGTGCTGTGATGTCAGCCCACAGCAGGAAGAGAGAGCCAAGCAAGGCCGCGAGCGGTAAGACTTTACGATTGTCACCGCCAACAAGCCCACGAGCTATATGCGGCATCATTAAACCAACAAACCCGATCATTCCCGTATAAGCCACCATGACCCCAGTCAGTAGAGCCCCGACAACAAAAATCATTAATCTGAATCTTGTGACAGGAATCCCCAGAGTAGTGGCCGTTTCGTCGCCCGACAACAGGCCATTCAACTGCGAGGAATGGCACAAGAAGTAGACCGCACAACAGCACAGAACCACCGAGGGATAAATGAGGTGATTCCATTGCGCCAAACCCAACCCACCGAGCATCCAGAACACAACGCTATGGGTGGCTCTGGGGTCACCGAAAAAAATCAACAAGTTGGCGAGCGACATGATCACAAATGAGACGGCGACACCCACAAGTACCAATCGAGATGCGCTGTCAGCTCCTGCCAAGTGAGCCAAGCCGAGCACCAGTATTGTTGCCAAACAGGCGCCTGCGAATGCCAAGATAGGCACCGTCAATGGACCAAGGAAATAGCCGGTATGAAGCAAAGCCAAAATGGCACCAAAAGCCCCCCCTGAAGAAATGCCCAATAGATGGGGGTCGGCTAGGGGGTTGCGTGTGACAGATTGTAGGACTACACCGACAAGGGCAAGACCCGCGCCCGTGAAACAAGCCAGCAAACTCCGTGGCAAACGGATATCCCAGACCACTAATTCTTGACCAAGAGGCCAATTGGGAACAAAACTACCGGGTATCAATTTGTTGATGATAATCTTCCACACATTTTCAAAAGGAATATGGGTCGCGCCGAGACTCACAGACATCGCCATAGAGAGGAGAAGTAAAGCGGCGACTAAAATATAGAATGAGCGGCTACCGAAAAGAAGCCGCCCATTCACGTCCTTAAACTTATCTGCTACTTCCATCACATTATTGCGCATTGTCGGTGCGAAAGGCTGAAGCCAATTTCTTGATGGCTGCAATATTTCGGGGGCCGGGAGTCGCTTCGTTATATTCAAGCACGGTATATCGATTATTGCGAACAGCGTTGATGCCAGCGTATGCCGGATTTGATTTTAACCAATCCCATCTCTCCTCGGCGGTGACATTGCCATACTCGATGATCACGATGAAATCTGGGTCGCGTGCGACGACGCTTTCCCAACCAACGGTCGCCCAGCTTTTTTCCAAATCGTTCATGACATTGACTCCTCCCGCAGATTCTATCAATGCACTTGGAATGGCATATTTTCCGGCGGTGAAAGGTTCGTCTTTGTTGCTATCTAAAACAAAAACACGAGGCTTTGAGGCAAGCGGAGACAAATCTGAGAGATAGTTGGTCAACTCAGAGCGATAATCGGCCACCAAACTTTCAGCCCGCGCTTCAATTCTAAAAATTTTCCCGATATTCAATAAATCATTGTACATATCCTCAAGGGAGATTCCTGACCGCTCGCTGATATGAATGCAGGATTCCGTCAATTCATAAACTTGAATGCCGAGGCGTGCTAAACTTTCAGGTGTGACCTCACCACCGACTTTCATGCCGTAGTTCCATCCCGCAAAAAAGAAATCGGCACCTGCACCTGCAAGAATTTCACGGTTTGGATAACGGGGTGACAATTCAGGTATCTCGCGTGCAACGTCATGAAGATCGGGTGTCAAAGTCTTCCAACCGGATACGCCTGTGTAGCCGACTAATTGCTTTTCAAGTCCAAGAGCCAACATCATTTCAAACATATTGACATCATTGACGACGGCCCTAGTTGGGACATTTTCAAATTCGACCAATCGGTCGCAGCTTTGAACCGTGACAGATTCTGCGGTGGCGACGGAGCGAGCAATCATCGCAAAGACAAAAATTGTTGATATGATTTTCATGAGAGACCAATCCCTTCTTTTAGGTCTGATTGCCCGATGAGGGCGGTAATGGATGACAAGAGTTTCAGGGGACGGCGAAGGAAAAGTGAACTCGCCCACAATTTTGCAATCGATCGGGGATGACTTCGACATCAAATGCCAGTGACAGTTTTTCAGCGGTGAGAACTTCTGTGGGATCGCCAAAAGCCAACATTTTTCCATCAGCAATCAGCAACACCTTGTCGGCAAATTCGAGCGCAGAGTTTAATTCATGTAGACTGCAAATGACGGTCAAATTCAGCTGTTTCAGCAGTTTGAGCATTTTCAACTTGAATCGTATATCAAGGTGGTTGGTAGGTTCATCCAAGACAAGAATTCTTGGTTGCTGCGCAAGAGCTCGGGCGAGCATGACCCGCTGCCTCTCGCCGCCCGAAAGTTCATTCAACGGACGAGTTCGCATGGTTTCTAATTCAAGGAGTGTAAGAGTTTCTTGAATTTTGATCTGATCAGAGGAGTCATGGTTTGAAAATCCCGACCGGTGAGGGATGCGGCCCAATGCAACGGCTTCTTCAACATTCAGAGCAAATTGAGCCGGTTTTTCTTGGAGCACTGCCGCGACTCGTCGTGCCAATTGGCGCGACGAAAATCGTTTGATATCAACGCCGTCAATTTTAATTGAACCTTTGGATGGACGGTAGAATCCATATATCATTCTGAGCAGAGTTGATTTCCCCGCGCCATTGGGTCCCACAATAGCGAGGAACTCACCTGGATTGACCTCCAATTGTATGTCTTGAATCAATCTCGGTGCGCCTCGTGCGGGACGGAAGTCCACATCTTGAGCGGACAATTGAGACCCTTGAAATGAATGATCTTCAGAAGAAGTTTGATCAGGAAAGAAGATTTGACCGTCCATCATATCGACCTACCCTATTAATAGGTTGATTGAAGGTGGGCGCTAGACAGTCGTGTGCCATCCATTGCTGACCTTCAAACCGCCCGAAAAGGTTCAAAAGGTTAAGAAATGGCAGGTCTCCTGACTCACGGCGCACGCCTATCCCAAACCTAAACCGGCTGTGAGGCCGGTCAATGATTTCGAATCGCACACCACTCACAGGTGCGGAGCAGTCGCGGAATTGGCGCCTGATGGCTAGACCTCACCGCATTCCCTTTTCAACTCCGGCGCATTTTCACCGCCGAAGCAACCGAGTCGGCACGATTAACAAATTATTTTTGATCATGCAAGAGACATCTGTCGATCAAGAACAGATTGTTATTGGCAGTGAAAAAATCTTGGGGGATCACTAAAAGAAGACGGTCGGTGCATGAAATCACGCGCCTCTATGTCGAGAGAGAGTGGCCTATGGCGTTTGAGCTGATCGGCTCTTCACAGAACCCCAGAGAGAGTCAAAAATTCATCTTCAGAGAAGTGGTGGAGCCAAGGGGATTTGAACCCCTGACCTCTTGAATGCCATTCAAGCGCTCTCCCAACTGAGCTATGGCCCCGAAGAATTGTTGACGTGCCGAAGCATAACGAAATTTACCATCGTCGTGAAGCGGAAATTTCCTGAGTGGTAAAGCGAGGGAATGTGGATCTGGTGAAGTCCCGTTATTTGCCAAAAAGACTGTAGAGGCCAGCCGCAAACTCGCTTTCCAAGGGAAAGGAAAGCATGCCCATGACGGAATAGCCCATTAACCAAGGCATAATATAGAATCGGACCATATAGAAAAACCAAGCCACAAATAGGGGGATGAGGGGCGGGGCAAGAAATCCCGGTGTGATGGGCCGAAAGACTCGAATGATTGGATCGGTCATTCGAACAAAAATTTTCATGAAGAAGAATTGACTGTCGATTGGCAAAAAGAAATTCATCGCCACGCGGCCGATCAAGGTCCACATCACCATACCCAAGACATAGTCAATGATGATAATCCACCATGGCAAGGCTTGAAAGGCGAAATCCATTGAATGATAAACCGTCAATAAAGACAGGGGCAGGTTACACTATAGCCTGCCCCTGAATATCAATTATGAGTGATGGGTTTACGCCATCAAATCAGTGTTCTTGACCGAGAATAGTCCGGCCCGATGGATCCCGAACGGCGTCAACCATTTTCTGGGTTTCCTCGTCGGGGGCTTCAGTGGCCAAACTGACCACAACCATGGCGATCAAACTGACCGGCATACCGATGATGGCAAACCTGAGATGGTCAATACCGAGCCATGGATCCATCCCCACAAACCTGACCATATACAAATAGGCTGAACCCGCGGCAAAACCAAGAATCATTCCCGCGATGGCACCCTGGCGGTTGGCGCGTTTCCACCATACGCCGAGGACAAGTGGGAAGAAGAGGCCAGAAGCCGCAAAGTCAAAGGCCCATGCGACGGCACCGAGAATGCCTGTGAGTCGGAAACTTGCCACCACAGCCGCCAAGGCACCGATAACGATCAACAAGATTCGGGCGACAATAAGACGGGTTCGTGTATCAGCTTTTGGATCCACTATCTTGTAGTACAAGTCGTGGCTCAACGCGTTGGCGATGGCCAAGAGCAGACCGTCAGCGGTTGACATGGCCGCGGCCATACCGCCCGCTGCGACGAGCCCGGAAATCACATAGGGGAGTCCCGCAATTTCTGGGGTTGCCAGCACGACAATGTCGGGTCGCATGAAGAACTCATTGATCTGAAGAAGCCCGTCCCCATTGAAATCGTTGATGGCCAAAAATTTGACTTGTTCCCAATTTTGGATCCAATCAAGTGCCATGACCTCATCAATCGACTTACCGATAATCCCGGTGGCGAGATTTGGATCAAGCACTTGCAATTTCGTCAGCGTCGCGAGAGCCGGAGCCGTGAAATAGAGCAAGAAGATGAAGAGCAGCGACCAAGACACCGACTTGCGCGCCGCGCGAACCGATGGCGTGGTAAAGTACCGCATGAGAATATGCGGCAGAGACGCGGTCCCCGCCATCATGCAAAGAGCCAGAGTGACAAATTTCCAGCTCGCCATGCCTGTTCCCGGGTCATTGTGCAGAGTGGTCAACACTCGGACACCACCGAAGGGCGCATCGCCTCCAGCCGCCGCACCGACGCCCAAGGACGCCTCAAGTTCTGCTATTCGGCTGACAGCATCTCCGTAGCTGAAATGGGGAATGATTCCAAAGCCCTGTACATTCGACATCCAAATGACCGGTACCAGATAAGCGATAATTAGGACGATGTATTGAGCCACTTGTGTCCAAGTTACGGCCCTCATGCCTCCCAACATTGAGCAGAGAAGAATACCAAGTAGGCCAAACCACACGCCATATTCAAACGGGATAAGCAAAGCGCGAGACGCGATGGTGCCACTGGCATTGATTTGTGCCGTCACATAAGTGAATGAGGCGACAACAAGGATAACCGTGGCGATAAAGCGGGCCAGATTTCCGCCATAACGCGTGCCAATGAAATCCGGCACCGTGTAGCAGCCGAACTTTCTCAAATACGGCGCAAGCAAGGAATTGACGAGAACATAGCCCCCTGTCCATCCAACAACAAACGCAAGATAGCCGTGACCGCCGAAGTAGATTCCGCCCGCCAAGGCGACGAAAGATGCCCCCGACATCCAATCGGCGGCTGTGGCCATGCCATTGAAAACGGGTGGCACTTCACGGCCCGCGACGTAATAGGCGTCGACCTGCATTGTTCGCGATAGCCAGCCAATAACCGCGTAAATGACAACGGTGAAGGCGACGAACAAGATGCCAATAGTGGCGGCACCGACCCCCAGTTGCTCAAGGATCGCCATGAGAAAGATGAAAACGATAAAGCCGCCCGTATACAATCCGTATATCCGGGGCAAACTCTTGATGAAATCTTGTCTTGAATTTTCTGCCATTGTTCAGTTCCTCAACTTTCGCTGATGCCAGCGTCTGCGTCGATCTTGTCCTGCATCAGGTTTTGACCGAAGATAAGAAGCACGAAGATCACTAGTGATCCCTGCACCGCGAAGTAGTATCCTAACGGAAAACCAAGGAACGACGAAACGTTCAATCCCTTGGCAAACCAATGGACAACAAAGGCAAAGATCGCCCAAATGACCAGAACAGCAATCGTGAGATTGCGGGTCTTTTGCCAATGTTCAGCCATTTTCAGAGTCGGTTCAGACATGTATCCTCCAATCGTCTTTTCACGCATCCAACAAAATTCACAGACGACAATATTTTGCGTTGCAAACTTCGTTCTGACCATCATACCAAAAGCAGCCTTCGTAGTTCAATAAAATTTTAAGATTTGAAGAAGATTGTTTAAGATTGGTGTGACATGATATTGAAACAGATACAGCAATTTGCCCTTTCGATGCAAAAGGTCTGGCGTATTCGGTTTGACAAGTCGCCGATTGAACGAATTCCACAACTTGCTGATTTTGTCTCTACGAGGTCGGCCTATGTCGCACAAACCTCTCTATTTGGATATCTAAAGACTCGAATGGGGCGGGAGTATGTTGAAATCTTCACTGATGAGAAGTTCCTGCCATCAATACAATATTCGAAATGGAGAGTTTATGGAGCCTGCCTCTCGGATCTGACCATCTTTGCCACCGCGCTGGTGGCTCATCGAAGTGATTTAGGACACGAAAATACCGTGGCTTTGGCAAAGCGACTTCATGATTTATGTGTGGCGAATACTTTTGAAGGTGAATTTGCTGAACAATGTCACGACATCACAGAGTCAGAATTTAAAGCGCGCGCGACCAAGACTATATGGGCCAATTCAGCGATTGGTGATACGGCTTTCTCTCTCAGTCCTGTTATATTGATTGAGTCAGCTCCCGTAACACATGAATTCAAAGACCTTGATTGCGAGATCGTGACCAATTCAATCAGACTTCGATGGGCAGATGTGCGCAACCAACTGATCAAAAGACTCGACAGCGCCGCCGTCCGTGCTGATTTTCTCGTCGATGCGCCGCCAAGTCCTAATGTAGTTGACATTCCTCGATTCAAGAGACGCGCCAACGAGTGAGGATTTCGCGACAGAAGTTGACGAATAGTGATAGTAAATATTCCTATATATTCGGTGTGAACTGGAAAACCCGTTGTCGCTGTTTCTGTAGCCCAGATTTATTGCCGAGTTCGAATGAAAATTGTCTGACCAAGATGCATTGGTCAATTCAATTGAGTGGCACTTCGCCCTGCAGCTTCACCTGTCGCGAACGCCGTGCCTATGCCCTATCGTCGGATCAGAAAGTTGAGGTGCTCCGCACGCGTGACAGCGAGCGCCGCCTGTTGCGTGAGATCGCCAGTTTGTTCAACGTCAATGTGCAGACGGTGCGCCGTGCAGGAGTGATTGAATTGCTTTTGCAGATCGTGTTGATATCTACTCCTGCGAGGCAGTGCCTCGGGATTGGGTCCTTCTGCAGAACTATGAAGTAAAACCAGCGCAAATAGCTGGCAAGGTAATTTGTGGTGATCCCTTTTCAACTGCCGATAAAGGACTTAAGCCGTGAATGACGGTTATTGATGTTCTGGATATGGAGTTCACCGCGCACGCGTTCTCCGGCGGATTGGTTGAGAACCTCGTGACTGACACTCAGAGCGGCAGCGCAAGGCGGATAGCTGGTGCCGCCATCGGTTGTCAGCAATGCATCATTGTCCATAACCGGTGCAAGATCCTCTTGCAGGGCTGGGGGGAGACAGCGCTGACGGTTGTGCCAGAGCGGTCTGTCGCGACTAGAACCGGCGCCTGCTTATCAAATAAAACCCGCTTTGTGGCTTTGCCCCCGCACTTGCGTGCCTTCTGAACCACCTTTTAAGGGGATTTGCTTTCCTTGGCTCGCGTCCAGACACGATCCCCTTTGCGGCATTCAAAGAAATAGGTTTTGTCAGTTTCAACAATGCCCTTCAGTTATTCTGGGACAGAATTGATCCCGGAAAGAAAACGATGTCGCCAGTGAAAGGCTGTACTCCCTGCTAGGCCGCAGCGCTTCGCTTAAACGGCCACTGTATCGCCATTAGAAAGGCATTCGCTGAACGCCAACCAGAGGTCTTTGCGGTGCAGGCCGCTCAAGGGCGTAGCTCCAAAAGTGCGATTGCAGGACCGGCAAAGATTTCAAACCCGCCAACCTAGCAAGCGGCGCTCGGTGAAGCCAATGATGCCTGAAGTCAGGAGGCCTAGCAGTGACAGAATGACCACTCCGGCAAACAACCGTTCCAGATCGTAAAGTGAGCCGGCCTCCAAAATGTAGGCACCGATTCCGTATTCCGCGCCGAGCATTTCGGCTGCAACCAACAAAATGATGGCAATCGCTAAACTGATTCTTAATCCCGAGAGAATGCCCGGCATAGCGCCTGGCAAGACGATTTTGCGCACGATGGAAAACCATGAAAGACCGAAACTCTGACCCATTCGAATCAATGAGCGATCAACATTGTCCACGGCCCCATAGGTGGCGACAACGGTGGGGGTAAAAGTTCCAAAGGCAATCAGGGCATATTTTGACCCCTCGCCAATACCAAACCAGATAACAAATAATGGCAACAGGGCAATTTTTGGGATTGGAAAGATGGCGGCGACCAGCGGAACTAAACCTTCTCGGACATATGAGAAAAGCCCAATCATGATTCCCACCGCGATGCCGACGCTAGCACCAAAGAGGGCGCCAACGACTAAGCGGCTAAGGGAGGGGGCGAGATGAGCAAACAGGAGATTGGATTGCCATAACTCGACAAAGGTCGTCATGATATCAGCGGGTTGTGGAAGCGTGAGTGGTGAGATGAGTCCAGATTGGGTACCCCACTGGATGAAAAGAACGATAAAAATAAACACAACCATTCCAACCCAGCGGCGGCTTTGGGGAACAAATCCACCCCCACGGAAACGAATTTCGATTGGTTGGGTAGGGGTTCGGAGGGTAGTATCAGACATGTTGAAGCTCTTCGTCAGCGGCGCGGGCTTCCTCCCGCATCAACTCCCAGAGTTCTTTGCGAATCGTTTCAAGCTCTGGGTCAGCGTAACTCCGTTCACTTAGAGGCCGGTCAATTTCTTTGATTTCGTGGATCATTCCAGGGCGACGGGACAGCACGATAATTCGATGACCAAGTCGAACCGCTTCCGTCAAGTTGTGGGTGACATAAACCGCGGTGAAAGGCTGGCGAGTCCAAAGGGTGATCAAGTCGTCCATAAGAAGTTCGCAGGTTTGACTGTCGAGTGCTGAGAACGGCTCGTCAAGGAGCATTACGGCGGGATTGACTGCCAAAGCGCGGGCAATCGCCACCCGCTGTTTCATTCCACCCGACAATTGTTTGGGTAGGGCGCGGGAAAAATCTGAAAGCTTTGTACGTCGCAAAACATCATTAATAATGGTTTGAGCCTTTTTTCCTCGAATGCCGTGATCTTCAAGAACAAGAGATACATTCCCCCGAACGGAGCGCCATGGCAGTAGGGAAAAGTCCTGAAAGACAAAAGTGAGAGGGTTGAGACAGTCAGAAGGGGGAATGCCCAATTGCAGAACTCGCCCTTTGCTTGGTCTCTCCAAACCACCAATGAATCTTAGCAGAGTGGATTTTCCACAGCCCGATGGCCCGACCAAACAGACAATTTTACCTGAAGGTATGTCTTGGGTAACGTCGCGAAGAACTTCCGTCGCGCCGTAAAAGTGGCTGATGCCATCAAGACGGATATCCATGTGACCAATCTCAAATAAAAGAGAATACAGGCGATCTCGTGATCGCCCGTATTGAAAATGTGATCAGGTATCCATTGTTTTGACGTAGCTAGTGTCAACAAAAGTATCGAGTGTCACACTTGAATTGATCAAGTCCTCTGATTGCATCCACTGCATTTGATCCCTGACCGAGCCAAGATTAAGTTCCGAATCCGGGCTGAGACGCATGGAGCCGGCAATGATGGAGGGAGCCGCCTTTTCTCGCGGGCGGTCGGTATAAACATACTGGTGAATGATATCGACCATCGCATTGATGGCATCATCGCCATTTTCTTTATCAACCATCGTCGCGTTATAGTCTCTCACACCACCACCGAAGGCCGCGAGGAAATCTTCAGTCATCGCACGTTCATTGTCAGCGTTCTTTGCCGATGTAAACACTGTGGTGATCTGGTAATTCGGCAAATAATCCACAACATTACCGATAAGGGGAGCCGCTCCTGACCCAATCAGGCCTTTAGCGATATGGGGTACAATGTTCCAAGCATCAATTTGACCTGATTTTAAGGCACCGATGATGGCGCCGACTTTTTGTAGAGGCACGAATCTTGGTGTTCCGCCAAACTGAGCCGCGACCCTTGATCCGACATAATGAAAGGAGGAGCCAGATTGAGTGACGCCGTAACGTTTCCCATCTAGTTTATCAGGTGAGGTCAACCCCGCCTCATGTGCCGCTTTGGAAGCCATGATTTGCATTCCCTGAATGCCGGCCTCCTCACGTAGAGCGCCACCGACAACTTTGACTGCGCCTTTTTCAGCGAGATTGATCAATCCGCCCGTGATGGCTGTCACGCCATAATCTACATCCCCAGACGCGATCGCGACGGCGACGGGTTGCGCTGCCTGAAAGAACCTCAACTCGGCATCAAGACCGGCATCTTTGAAATAACCATTATTTAAAGCAACAAAGCTACCGGAGTGACTCGTGAGGCGAAGTGCACCGACCACAATTTTCTTGTTCATGGCGATGGCTGGGGTCGCAAGGGTGGCCGTCGCGGCTGCACCCATGAGACCCAAAGTTTGACGTCGATTTAAGTTAGGCATAATTTTGTCTCCTCTTCATGCCGTTCATAACATATCCGCTCGGATATCCTCTTCATGCAGTTGTAGTACTGCTTCTTCTTCGCGGGCAATTAAGGCATTCTTCAGTGCCTTTTGCCTGACTCCGCGTTTTGAAAAGTCAACTCGCCCTTCCCGCAAGAGCGTTAAACGAAACCGGCGTGATTGGTCATAGTACCGAAAGGCGGTTTCAACCAACCGATTTGAATCACACGCACTCAGAATTGTCGAAAAAAAGAATCGACATTCTTCATCCCAATGCAGCGCGCTCGAATCATCCGGATCTACGAGAATTTTCTTGTCAGCATGGGCCAACCGGTGATGTGCGGCAATAATCGCCGCTTCCCATTCGACATGGCCATGCAAAAGTGCTCGGCGCAACGCCAACTTTTCAATCTCAATTCGCATAAACAGAATATCTTGCTTGTCGCTGTCGGTCGCTGATGTAACCCTGAACCCTCTTTGGTTGGTGGCTTCCACGATTCCCTCGGCCGCAAGCATTCGAAGCGATTCGCGGATGGAGTGGTTGGAGCCACCATATCTTTGCGACAGAGTTTCAATTTTGAGTTTTTCGTCGGGCCTCAGACCACCGAATGAAATATCGCGTCGCAGCGCCGATGCGATCATTTCCACCACCGTGTCGTCTTCACTTTTTCGTTGCGTAAAAAGCATGACGGCCCAGAACCTCCCCAATTCTTTGCCTTTTCTTACAAATATGACACAATCTTGTCAATATGGAATATCAAGGAATCAGCGTGAATTGTTAAGAATTACCGGCCAGACTAGATCCTGTCCCATTATTGGGCACCCTGCCAACGTTGTGGTTTCACCACCTTCAATAAATGACTGGCTCAACGAACATAAAGTTGATGCGGTCATGATGCCACTTGATGTACCCCCGGACGCTTTGCCAGATTTTTGGAATCTTTTGCGCCGCTCCTCAACTTTCCTAGGCTGTTCGGTGACCTATCCTCATAAACGTGCCGCCTATGAATTGGTTGATGAGAGCACACCCAGAGGATCTCGGCTCCACGCTCTCAATACCATTCGCCGCAACTCTGACGGGACACTCAGTGGTGATGCCACTGACGGACTAGCCGTTTGTGCGGCCATTCACGCCCGCGGAATTGGTCTCCTTGATAAAGTCGCGCATGTGGTGGGGGCAGGTGGAGGCGCGGGCCTCGCCATAATCGATGCCCTCTGTGAGGCAGGGATCGGTGCCGTCATTATTGAAGAGATAGACCATCATCGTTTTCGACAGGTTGAAAGGCTTGTTTATGAATATTGGCCCAATACCCGAATTGCCCAGTCTTCTGACCTCAGGGCTGACCTCCTCATCAATGCGAGTCCTCTTGGTGCTCAACCAAGTGATATCATACCGTTTTCTAACCGTGATATTGGTTTGGCATCCTGTGTCTGCGACATCGTTGGTGCATCCAACACGCCACTCTTGCAGGCCGCACGTCATGAGTTAGACAAACCATGTGTAATTGACGGACGGTTGGTCGGGCAGATGCAGGTAAAATTTCAGATGGGATTCATATGCGACCGTGAATCAGAGTTGAGGGAATAACGACATTTCTTTAAGTCATGCCATCTCATCGCTTTTTTCTGCTCAAGAATGTACGATTGGATGCCACTTGTTGACCCTTGAAGTGACGTAGATTGGCATAAAATGTCGATGTTCCAAAAGGATTATTTTTGGATCGTATCAATGTCTGTCATCGTCCTTGAGAGGACAATATGTGTAAAAATTGATTGAGGATTTTGGTGCCTCTGTCACAAGGCGAGAAGACAGTGTCAAACGCCAAGATAAGTCGAAAAAATATCTCTATTGTCTTCGAATTCATTGGCCTTGAGCGATGCGACAGTGCGGCCATTGTCAACAAATGTCACCCTGTCGGCGACCGAAATGACTGTGTCTACATGTTGCTCGACGAGCAGGATGGCGACACCATCATTCTTCAGTTGGGAGATGGCGTCTGTGATGAGCGCCACCATTGTGGGTTGTAAGCCTTCGGTCGGCTCATCAAGGAGGAGAAGTTTGGGCTCGAGGCAAAGCGCACGGGCCACGGCTAGCATTTGCTGCTCGCCCCCTGACAACGTGCCCGCCTTCTGTTGGAGTCGCTCTTGAAGACGTGGAAAAAGTTCAAAGACTCGAATCTCTTGTCTCTCGGGGGTGTCGCTCGTCATCAGACCAACCCGCAAATTCTCGGCAACGGTTAATTCAGAAAAGAGTCGCCTTCCCTGCGGAATGAGGCCAATACGTTGTTTGGGAATGTCATGTGCAGGCAAATGGGTGAGTTCAGAGTCTTCGAACTTGATGGAGCCAGTGGTCGTTTTCACCAATCCCATAATCGCCTTGAGAGCCGTTGATTTGCCGGCCCCATTACGACCAAGGAGACAATGTACCTCGCCGCCTTTGACATTAAAATTAAGGCCAAAAAGCACTCTGACCTTGCCGTAGCCGGCATGGAGATTAGAGACTTCAAGCATCGATTGATGAGCCAAAATAAGCATGCTGAACCCTTGAATCGGCGCGGATTTCAGACGGAACACCTTCAGCAAGGATTTGGCCAAAGTTCAGGACGGTAAGGGTATCGGCACATTCCATCACAACGTGCATATTGTGTTCGATCAATAAAATGGTTGATTCTCCAGCTAAACCTCGAAGGAGTTCAATGAAGGCGGTGATTTCGCTCGCGGCGAGGCCTTGCGTGGGTTCGTCCATGATAAAGAGACGCGGCTCTTGTCCCAGCCCCATCGCGATTTCGAGCAATCTTTGATGACCGTAACTGAGGTCTCCCGCTTTCTGTTCGACACGGTCAAGCAAACCGACACGATCAAGGGCCATATGGACTCGTTCGACAATTTCTTCTGCCTGAGCCTGGACAGCTCGGCGAACCGCAAGGGCCACATTCTCATAAACCGTCAGTGAACCAAAGATCGAAGTGATTTGAAAACTATAAGCCATCCCTAATCCAATCCTGCGATGAGCGGGGAGTTGAGATATGTCTTGGTCTTCGAAATACACGCGTCCAGCTGAGGGGCGAAATCGACCGCAAACAGCGCCAACAAAGGTGGACTTCCCCGCCCCATTGGGTCCGATGAGGGCCCGAATTTGCCCTTGTGGCAAATCAAAGTCGACATCCAAAAGGGCTTGGACTCCACCAAAATTCATTGAGAGTTTTCGTGTCGAAAGTAAGTTCATGGCAGCCAACTGATCAGACGGTTACGAATTTCGCCCGCGAGACCTTGAGGCGCGAACAAAGTGAGCAATACGATGGCGAGGCCCACCACAAGTAAATGGGCGGTGGTGAAGTGGCTTGAGATATCGATAAGGTAAAAGGCAAAGGCAGTTCCGATCAGGGGGCCTATCGTTGTTCCTGCTCCCCCAAGCAAAACCCAAAGAAGGGGAAGGATTGAGTATTGAACCGAGGCGAAGGTCGCGCCCGCGTAGCCAAAGAGAAAGGCGTAGGCGGCTCCTGAAGCCCCCGACAAGGTTCCCGAGACAAGCATCGCAAGAAGTTTGTGCCGATGGACATCGTAACCGAGCATCTGCGCCCTTTCTTCGTTTTCGCGTATGGCGATGAGGCATTTTCCGAACGGGGTTGAGATCAACCAAGCGATCAAGAGATAAGCCACGGCAAATAAAACGAAGGCTGCAAAATACCGTTCGGTCGATTGCGAAAAGTCAATTCCGGCGATAATCCGATCGGCCTGTTGGATGACAAATCCCTCATCACCACGCGTCCATTGTCCGAAATAAAGGAGTGCCAGAAATCCGGCTTGCGCGAACATAAGTGTGACGATCATAAACGCCGCGCCAGTTGTTCGTAATGCCAGAAACCCAATAACGAGAGAAACGGTTGCGGCCGACGCCAATCCCATCGCAAAGGCTTCAATCGGTGATACACCGAGATGCTGTATCGGTAAGGCAAGGCCGTACATGCCGGCGGCAAAAAATAAAGCGTGTCCAAGACTGAGGAGACCAGTGTAGCCAAATAGGAGATTATAGCCGACGGCATAGATAGCGAGCACCATGATGCGAGCGAGATTTCCGTCATGATAATCGGACACCACAAAAAACAGCAGGACAAGACTTGTCAACACGGAAATATGCAGAGATTTGGTCACGATGTGTGATGCCCAAAGAGACCGTGGGGACGAAAAATGAGAACTAGCGCCACCAATAGAGTGGCTAAGATTTTGGCCAATGTTGGAGAGAAGAAGACAGAGATAATGCCATCGCTCATGCCGATAAGAACAGCGGCCAAAATCGTCCCCGGCAAACTTCCTAGCCCGCCAATGATGACGACAATGAATGACAGAAGCAGCGGGTCACCGCCCATAAGATAGTGCGCCTGCTGGATCGGAACAATCAATACCGCGCCAAGCGCCGCAAGGGCGGCTCCCAAGCCAAACACGACACAATAGACGCGCCTGACCGGGATACCAAAGGCCGACGCCATCTCACTATCCATTTGCGTCGCGCGCATCATCAACCCAAAGCGGCTGCGTTTAAGAAACACGATGATCGAAGTGACAATGATAGCGGCGGCAGCAATAACCGCCAATTTGTAACCTGTTGTGGCAAGGCCCCAAGGCCAAATCAGATTGACACCGGTGTCAGAAAATTCAAACCATGGAATAGCGATACGGAGGTCAAAAGGGGCTTCAACCGGGCGGGCGTCAGGACCAAATGTCATCAAGGCCACTTGCTGAATCACATAGAGCAGACCGATTGTGGCCACTATGGTTCGTTCTAGATCGTAATTCAATCGCTCCAACACGAGCCGGTCAGCCAGAGCCGCCATCAGGCCCACAAAAAGAGGGGCGATAATCAAGGCCGCCAAAAATCCCAATGCGGCGTGCCCACCAAGGGTTGAAGCCACCCACCAAGCGACGACAGCCCCAAGCATAAAAAATTCGCCATGCGCGACATTCACCACTCGCATGATTCCAAACACGAGGCTTAAGCCGACGGCAGTCAATGAAATGACTGCCGCCGTAATCGCCCCTTCTAAGGTCGCCAAAAACAGATGCGGTGCAAAATCCATCTTTAATGGAGCACTCTTTGACCGCAGTTTTAGAAGGATTGTGTGGTGTAATCGACCTCGTCTGGATAAAAAGTATCTTCGATTGACGTCGTGTGGGCCAAGACGAGTTTTCCCTCACTGACACGTGTGATGTATTGATGACCGAAAGTTTGGTGAGTCTTGCCATTAAAAATTTTGCTGCCCTGCGGGTGATCATCAGACAAGGGCATGGCCGACATCGCCTCAACAGCTTCAATCAATTTGGCACGATCTTCAGGGCCACGATAACCCGAGTCTTCCATTCCCGCCTTGATAATATTCAAAGTCTCCCAGCAGCCGAACATATGAGCATATGTTGACACATCCTTGCTGTCGGATATAGAGGCTCCATTGGAATCAACACCTACAGCTTGTCGGTAGAGTTTGTCATGGCTTGATTGGTTACTTTGGACATAGCGTGGGTTGCCTTCCCACATATACGTTCCGTCAAGGAATTCGAGACCTGGACTCGCGATATCGACGGCTTCGAGACTATCGATAAAGCCAAACATTTCGGGACGACGGGAGCCAAAAAATTCCCCAAGTTCTTTGACGAACGTCAAGACAGCCGGTCCCACCATGACATGGTAAAGTATCTCGGTGTCTTGAGGAATTTTTGGGAAATATTTTGTAAAGGACGTTTCCGTTGGCGGAATAGCGATCAGCGCGTTTATCTTTCCACCATTTTTTTCGAAGGCGGCAGAAAAATAATCCCGGTGGTCATGCCCAAAGGCAAAATCGGGAAAGACCATGGCCACTTTCTTACCTAAATTTTCTGCGATAAAGGGGGCCATCGCTTCGACTTGGCTTTTGACATCGGTAATCCCTGGCTGAAGCGTGTAGCGATTCAATATTCCACTCGCGACATGATGGCCTTCTGAAACGACGAAGTAGGGCAGTTTTAACTCCCCGGCGCGT
The DNA here is from genome assembly GCA_022824005.1 of Paracoccaceae bacterium. GTDB lineage: Bacteria > Pseudomonadota > Alphaproteobacteria > Rhodobacterales > Rhodobacteraceae > JAPOXR01. The sequence goes on along the minus strand of JAJEBG010000007.1, from coordinate 61,727 downwards.
GGAGCCGAACCGATCACCACGTGGCTGAACAAAGTACCAAACGCGACATCACAGTTTTTTTGTGTCGCAAACTTCTCAAGGACTTCGGCGCCCCTCTTGGGGTCGGTTCCATCATCCTCTGCAACGAGTTCCACAGGACGGCCATTGATGCCACCGCTGTCGTTGATTCTTTTGACCGCTGCTTGACTCGTGCGGTCATACCAGCGACCATAAGCGGCACCGATGCCTGTTCGGTGGACTTGAAATCCGATACGAATTGGTGCTGAACTTTGCGATTGGGCATAACCCATAACATCTGGTATTGTGGCACTCGCGGTGACAGCAGCGCTCGCACCGGCGATAGTTTTGATGGCCTTGCGCCTTGACCATGATTGATGATGTAAGTTGATTGTCTTCGACATAATTTTTTCCTCCCTTTTGGTGTCTGACAGTCAAGCGTATCGTAAACTAATGCATCATTGAAGGGATGTTGTCCACATTGTTTGTGATTTCATCCTTATCAACCTTTCGATATTTTAAGATATTTTCATTAGGCCCCCCGTGGTGAGGCGAGGAGCCAAAGACTCAAGAAGGTGTAAGAGGCCATAAATATCGCCATCGGGATTTGGCTGATTATCGCAAGTTTATGTGAGCGAAATAGATTGAGCGCCATAGAGTGGGCTGTAAGAACAGCGATCATGTGACCCAATACAATGGCCGCACATTGCGTGAGAAGAATCAAGCGAACCGAGTCCTGCTGATAGAAGAATCCGGTCGTGACATAGAAAACGCCTAGTCCAAGCCAATCAGCTCCTGTGGTCAAGGGATCACTCAGAGCCGCAAAGAGATATTGTGAATTGACAAGGAAGGCTGGCAGAAAATGCGCGAAGTGGTAGCCGAGCGCGATCGGCAGGACCGACAACGCGAGGCGGCTGAACGTGGTGGTAAAAGAAGGCATTGGCCCATTTTGAGTGCTTGATAATCGTACCAGTTTGCATCCTGTCCAAACCACTAGCGCAAAAAAGATGTGCAAAACCAATATTGATCCGACTATGCCAACGATGGTCTCCATCACAACGGCCGAGCGGCCCGGATATTCAAGCGGATTGATGCCAATCATTTCCAGCCACCAAAATGTCTCGTTGAGCCCATCGAAGCTACCTGCGGCTAAAGCCGTGAGACAGAAAACAGCGAGAGGAAGAGAGGGGGGAGTGGTCACAATCTGCCAACCGAAGACTCCAATATGGCCGTTTCTATCTTGGCAACGAATTAATGAAATCTTTCCAAACAGATCAAAAAGTATGGTGAAACACTCACAACGTGATAGCCATGCATGCTGACCGAAGAGACAGATTCCGAGAAAGTTAAACACCCAGTAGGCGGCCACAAAGATGGCAAGACGGGGAGGATAGTCGGGCGCAATATCAGCCAGTGCGAAGATTGAGAATGTCAATAAACCAATGATTCCGATGATCATCGTCCATCGCTTTGGAAGCGGAAGGATGCCATTGAATGACTCACCAAATAGAATTCGGTAAAGGCCAGTCCATGGGTTAAGCCATCTCCAAAGATGACCAAAAATGCCTTGCAGAAAGAGTAATAATGTCCACCAAACCGTCCAAATGAATAGTGTCAAAGGATTGGAAAGAGGGTCGCTTGAACCGGTGAAACCGACAATTAAAAGACAAATTAGAAAGACAAAAATGAAAAAACTAGTGGCATCTGGAAGCCAATTTGGAACTTTGAACGAGAGCGGTAGCTTTTGCCCCACAAATAAGCGGTTGACAAAGAATGCCGGCAGGAAGGCCAGTGCCGCGGCTGTCAGCAAGACTGTGGCAATACCAGACGCGATATATAAATCGGTGGGCAGCAGAAGAACAAATCCTTGCCCCGATGCGTGCGCCAAAACCATTCTAGAATCGAGCATCATGACAAATGCCGCCATCAGAAAAAGGTTGATTGCCCGTTTTGGACTGGAAGATTTCATCTTGTCAGTGTAGCGATATAGTCTCAAGGCAATCAAATATTTAGACTTTAAGAAGTCTTTTGGCAAAGAGGGCCTATTGACATGGAAATTCGGCGAATAATTGTCGCTGTTGTGGTAATCGCACTTCTTGCTGCTGGCGGCGTGGCTGTATGGTTTTTTAATCAGCAAAGTGGTGAAATTGTGCTGCAGCGAATCAATGCTCGTTCTGATGCAACGGTGCCTGGAGTGGTTTACGTGTTTGCCGCCTTTACCAACGCTAGTGGCCCTGACTGGCTTGAATCTGTGCAGTCTAAAGAGGCCGCAAGAGCCGAATTATTTAACCCAGCTGGTATGGTCCCATTACCTATCCCCGCCGGAGCCACACCGAGTCTCGCCGCTGACGGGGCCCATATCAGATTGTTTGGGGTCGAGGGTGACCTTGATGTCGGTCGTCTGATACCCGTGACCTTGAAGTTTGCCAATGCGGGTAAGGTGAAGGCCAAAGTCAAAGTTGGCACGGCGCTTAGCCATGTCACGATGGGGGAGTCCGGCGAGTACGGTATCGGTCGGACTTTGCCTATCCCTCAGGATGCCGCGATTCCTCGGCTTGCACTCAGAAAAGAGAAGATTGCAGAGGGTTGGCGCATCCACCTCGATATAGAAAATTTTGAGTTCACGCAGTCGATGGAGTTGAGTGAGGAAAATCCTTTTAGCCTCGGTCATGCTCACCTCTACTTGTCTGGATTGAAACTTGCGCGGGTCTTTGATGAATCCATTGAAATTGGTCAACTTGCCCCGGGAAGCTATGAAGTGAGAATTATATTGGTCTCAGCTGATCACCGCGCGCTGATGGTTGAGAATGAGATTGTGAAAGGGATCACCACAATCGAAGTGAATTGATTAAGCAATAGGGACAGATGATTGGCTCAATCGGGGAGTCAAATACGCCGAAACACGACGGAAGCGGCCCAACCTGTGAAGGTGGCTAGTAAGACGGCGAGAAGACCGTAGGCGAGCGGTTGCTGGTGAGCGAGGGTATAAATCCAGCGTTCCAACCCGACCTTTTGGACGTCGATTTTGCTTTCTTGTTTATCAACAATGGTTCCGTCTCGAGTCACATAGACTGTCGCGGTGTATTCGCCTTCGACGAGGTTGGCTGGAAGAGCGATATGGGTACCAAATAGGGTATCAGAGCGAAGGTCCACCATGTCTGGAAGTTCGCTGTAAAGGCCTTGCTTTTCACGGATACGAACCAAGGCGCTAACGAATGATTGAGATTCAGCAGAACTTGCCGCCTCTATCTTTTCTTCAATGGGGATTTGGTTTCGGACACTTTCACTCTCATGCAATATCTCTTTCAGGGGGGCCGACGAGGCGATCGCATAGAAGGTCGGCGCGGTGTCAATATTGAAGGCATTGGCGTTGACCCATATGCCAAAAATTCTATCCTTTCGACGGACAAGTGTGGGCTCGAAAGGGCCAACGACGGTGATAATGATCCCAAGGTCGCCATCGACGACGGGCGCTTCACGCTTGACCGCGCCGTAGATAAAAATCTCTGATCCATCGAAATTGGCGGTGATTGAAATCCTGTTCTGACTGAGCGCAGAGATAATTTCCTCACCGACGGTCGGCGTGGCCGACGCCATGGCCATACACAGCAGAATGGGAGTGAGGCCAATTCGCATCAGAGTCGATCCCCGAGTGAATAAAGTTCTGAAGGTTGCAACAGCAAGTCCATGGCCAATTTTCCACAGACTCCGATCACAATAATCGCCAGAAAGACACGGAGTTGTTCAGCGGGTAATTTGACCCCGAGACGGGCACCTATCTGTGCGCCGACGACACCTCCTAGAAACAACAAGAAGGCCAGTGCAATATCAACGGTTTGGTTGGTTGTCGCGTGTAACACAGTGGTGAAGGCCGTCACAAAAGTGATTTGGAACAATGATGTTCCGATGACGACCTTGGTTGGCATGCCAAGGATATAGATCATGGCTGGCACCATAATGAATCCACCGCCCACACCCATAATCGCCGCAAGGACGCCGACCATGGCCCCAATCAACAAGGGGGGAATGGCACTGATATAAAGCCCAGACGAACGAAATTTAATTTTGAATGGGAGGCCGTGTATCCAATTATGCTGGTGCAGTTTTCTTAATGGTGTTGAATCTTGATGGGTTCTGCGAATGGCACGAACGCTCTCAATCAGCATCAAACTGCCAATGATTCCTAGCAAGACCACATAACCAATACGGACTAATGTATCGACTTGCCCTGCGGCTTTTAGCAATGCAAACACCTGAACGCCGATGGCGGCACCGATGACGCCCCCGGCGACAAGAATAAGCCCCATAAGGATATCGAGTGAACGTCGGCGAAAATGCGCTAGCGCGCCTGAAACTGATGAAGCAACGATTTGATTGGCTTCTGTAGCCACGGCGATAGTCGGCGGAATTCCAATGAAAAAAAGCAGAGGCGTCATCAGGAATCCACCCCCAACGCCAAACATACCTGACAGAATACCAACAACCCCACCAAGTCCCAAGAGGAGGAGGGCGTTTACTGAGACTTCGGCAATCGGTAGGTAAATCTGCATGCAGGCTCTAGTCAGAAGTGCTGCTGAGTATGACCGATCCTCACGGCCGATCACCGAAGGTTATAGAGATTTTATCGACGAGTCTGCAAGGAGGTTTCTAGGCAAATGTCATGTGCCTTTAACCCTGTTGAAACGGATTGTTTAAACAAGGGAATTGAGAGGCAAGAAAATTCACATCCATCACTGAGATTCAAGAGAAAGAACAGGTGGATTTGATCAATAACGTCCCGAATGAACAGCACAGTCCACTAATCGTGACCTAGAAATCTAGTGCCAGTGCCTCAATCTTTTTCATAAGATAGGTTTGCCCTGCTCTCAATCTGGAATAGTGCCCTCAATCCCTTGAACACAAAAATTCATATAGAATCCCCTGAAGGTCAAATGCTGAGAGTACGAGCGATTGTCTTTGATCCCGGTGCGGTCGTGACGCTACACAAACATCAGTCTTGACCTTCAGTGGCTTACATCATTGAGGGTGAAATGACCGAATATCGTGTTGGGAGGAGCGGAAAATATGTCGTCCTCGTCAAGAAGTCTGGAGAAGCGGCGTTTGAAGGCAACAATGTGGTCCAATGGTGGAAAAATGAGACCGATCGGCAGGCACGCGCGGTTAGTCATGGATATCGTTCCCGAAAATTGATTGGCCGGCCATAAACGGCCCTTATCAGGATGCCAACAGCTGAGACACCACTCCAATGGCAATCGCTTGTGGATGTTTACCGAGATGGATGCTGCCTATTGGACAAATGATTCGATCGACTTGTTCGGGGCTGTGACCAAATTCAATCAATCGTTTTCTGAAGCGGGCCCATTTGGTTGATGATCCGATCAATCCGGCCAATTTGAATTCTTTTGAAAGAACTTGATGACAGATGTCGAGGTCCATCGAATGAGAGTAGGTGAAAATGAGGTGCTCACCGTGGTCAGGCGCGTGGGTTGAAGCTTTCGCCAAGTCGTTGGCGACGAGAATATCGACATCATTTTCTGGTGGATTGTCAGGAAAACGGTCGTGGCTGGTGTCAAGCCAAACGATGGCGAATTGTGGCAAGGGGAGCAAGGCATTGACAATCGCACGGCCGACATGGCCGGCACCATAAATCCAAACAACTCTTGACGGAGAAGAAAGTTTTTCAGCAATCCAGCCCTCCTTCACCGCAATGGAGCTTGAATTTCTGTTGAGGACCTTCAGGGCAACTGAGCCATCGTCACCATTCTTTGTGATGGCCCTCAGGGAGACGGTCTGTTTGTCCTGAAGAATTTTGGGAACAGTTTCACGATTGAATATTTCCGTTAGCAGGGTCACAGAGCCACCACAGCATTGCCCTAAACTAGGCCCTAGAGGCATGCGTTGAAGATGAGGTGAAGTGCTTCCTGAACCCAGACGTTTGCGGGCATCGTCGGCGGCGCTGTATTCAAGAGCACCGCCGCCAATGGTTCCGCTTTGTCCGTTATGCCAAACAAGCATATTCGCACCAGCCTCTCTTGGTGCCGATCCCAAGGTGTCGACGACGACGACGCGGGCCACCGATCCCCGCTTGTTCACCTCAGATGTCAATTCTTTAATATTCAGACTCATTGAATCGTCCCCCGTTGAGTCTCAACCGCTGCGAGGACGGTCTCAGGTGTTGCGGGTGCGTTGAGAGACGGGTAAACAGAACCATTTCCACACGCCGACACGGCGTCGGATAGGGCCATCAGGACAGAGATGGCCAGCATAAAAGGCGGCTCGCCGACCGCTTTTGAACGATAGACCACATTTTCTTTATTGTAGCCCTTGTCCCAAAGTTTGACATTAAATTGGCGCGGACGGTCGGAGCAAGCCGGTATCTTATAGGTGGAAGGCGCATGCGTCAGCAGTCGGCCAGATTGAGCATCCCAGACGAGTTCCTCACTGGTCAGCCAACCCGCGCCTTGCACATATCCGCCTTCAATCTGTCCGATGTCGACGGCCGGATTCAATGATTGACCGGCGTCATGTAGAATGTCAGTTCGGAGGATCCGGTGTTCTCCTGTCAATGTATCAATGGCCACTTCTGTTGCCGCCGCACCGTAGGCAAAATAATAGAAGGGTCTTCCTTTGCCCGCGATCCGATCCCAACTGATTTTTGGAGTGGCATAATGGCCAGTCGCTGAGAGCGAGACTCGATTCAAATAAGCCGAGTTGACAACGTCATCAAAATTATACGATTCGCTTCCCACAGAAAAAACACCATCGGCAAATGCGACCTCGCTGACCTGTGCTTGGTGTTGCCGAGCCACCAATTTGATGAGTCGATCAATAATTTCGTCACACGCGATCTTAACCGCCATTCCGTTCAAGTCAGAGCCTGAAGAGGCCGCGGTGGGTGAGGTATTTGGGACTTTACTGGTGTCAGTGGCGGTAATTCGAACGGTGTCAATGGGCTGACCAAAGGCTTCAGCCGCAATTTGCGCCACCTTAATAAACAATCCTTGCCCCATTTCAGTTCCACCATGATTGATCCGGATGGAGCCGTCTTGATAGACATTTACTAAGGCTCCGGCCTGATTGTAATGGGTGAGAGTGAAGGAAATTCCAAATTTGACGGGGGTCAAAGATAGACCGCGCTTGATGCATTTATGAGATTTGTTCCACGCATCGACCTCTTTGCGCCGTTCAGAATACGCGCAATTCTGGCTTAACTCCTTAATGATTTTGTCGGCCACAAAATCGTTAACTCTCATTCCGTAGAATGTCTCCCCGCAGGGCGAGGTCTCGTGACTTGGGTAAAGATTATTCTCTCGAACGGTCAGAGGATTTTTCTTGAGAACGAAAGCAATATGATCCATTACCCGTTCAATACCGAGCATGCCTTGAGGGCCACCAAATCCACGAAACGCCGTTGCTGATTGCGTGTTGGTTTTGAGCCGCTCTGAACGCACAGCAATGGTTTTGAGATTATAGCAGTTGTCAGAATGGAGCATCGCTCGGTCAGAGACGGGCAAAGATAAATCTTGCGACCAACCGCAACGAATGAATTGATCAAATTCAATCCCATTAATGCGTCCATTGTCATCAAAGCCCACGCGATATTTTATTACAGCGTCATGGCGTTTCCCCGTCGTGATCATGTCATCGTCTCGATCAAGGCGCATCTTGCAAGGCTTGCCGGTCAGTGACGCTGCCACGGCGCACGCACAAGCAATGGCGTTCGCTTGGCTTTCTTTGCCGCCAAACCCGCCCCCCATCCGACGAGTCTGAACTTGCACCCCATGCATGGGGCGACCGATCGCTTCTGCGACCTTATGCTGCACCTCAGTTGGGTGTTGGGTCGAAGAATAAACCAGCATGTCCCCATTTTCTTGCGGCATGGCAAGGGCGGCTTGTCCCTCCAAGTAAAAATGTTCTTGACCGCCGATTTTAATTTGTCCCTCGACGACATGCCGCGCGTTCTCAATCTCTGATGACGGATTGCCCTTTTGATAACAGAGGCGGTCTTCGAATCGGCTCGACGCCGAAAGGGCTTCATCAATCGTAAATATTGGAGTCTGTGGCACAATGTTGACGACTCCTCGTGCCGCGGCGCGTCGTGCCAAATGGTGACCCTCGGCAATCACGAGAAAGATAGGCTGACCAGCAAAATGGACCTCGCCCTCGGCCAATAAGGGTTCATCGCCGGCGGAGGGCGAGACATCATTTCCTGCTGGCAGGTCGTCAGCCGTCAGGACTCGATGGACACCATGAGCACATTCGACTTCCGTCAGATCAATCGAAGCGATTTTTCCGGCCGCGATTTTGGACAAACCAAAAGCGAGATGCAAAGTATTGGCCGGAACAGGAATGTCATCGATATAGATCGCTTGACCCGTCACATGCTGCGTCGCGGCGTCATGGGGAAGGGGCTGATGAACAGACTGCCGGTTAGACATCAAGAATCCCTTTATTTTCTTGAGAACACATATCTTCAAGGAAATAGCGATTAAGCATGTTGCAAGCCGAATTCATTCGGTAAGTTTTACTTGCTCTAGCATCGCTGATGGGCGAAAAATCTTTGTTCATTTCCCCTAGTGCGTCATTAATCGTCTCTTGACTCCAGTCCTGATTTGCCATGAGAGCCGCCTCAGTATTCATAGCGCGTTTAGGAGTGGCGGCCATTCCACCAAAAGCGATCCGAGCCGAAGTCACGCGGCCCTTATCGACATTGATATTGAAACAACCGCAAACGGCCGAGATATCTTGATCAAATCGTTTTGAGAGTTTGTAACAGCGCAAACGATCGGCCTGCACTGGAAAACGCAGCGATTCGACAAATTCTCCCTCTTTCCGATCCTGCTGGCCGTAATTGATGAAAAAGTTTTCGAGGGGGAGAGTGCGTCGCGTGTCTCGATGCCGCAATGTCACCTCACCAGACAAGGCAATGAGGGCTGGTGCACCGTCTCCGATGGGGGATCCATTGGCGATATTACCGCCAATGGTCGCTGAATTACGCACTTGAACGGAGCCAAAACGACGCAATAATTCGCCTAGACTTGGATGATGTTGGCCTATGGCCTCTCTAAGATCAGCGATCGTAACGGCGGCACCGATTTCAACCCAATCACGACTCCTGCGAATATCAGAAAGACCTTCAACATCGCCCACAAAACAGAGTGGTGGGAGTTCACGATGCTGTTTGGTCACCCAAAGTCCGACATCAGTGGCTCCAGCGACCAAAAGCGCGTGCGGGTGATCGGCATACCATTCGGCTAGTTCATCGACATGTGTCGGGGCAAAAATCTTATCGGTGCGAAAACCCTTTCGACCATTTTGGATGTTCTTCTCCGCTTTTTTGAGCCAGCGAGGTGGTGGTTGATCAAAGGCCGCCTCGGCGGCTCGGATGATAGGCGCATAGCCGGTGCAGCGGCACAGATTGCCTGCCAAGACATCATCATGATTCGCGTTACGATTGGCGTGCGCCGCGGCCAGAGATGTGACAATGCCCGGCGTACAAAAACCGCATTGGCTGGCATGTTCGGTGACTATCGCCGACTGAACCGGATGTAGAGATTCGCCTTTAGGGGTGAGCCCTTCAATGGTGCGGACATCTTTGCCCACAACTTGTGGCAAAAACATGGTGCATGAATTTACCGCACGGCGACGGATTTTTCCCCCGGCACGATCGGTGACAATCACTGTGCAGGCCCCGCAATCTCCCTCGTTGCAGCCCTCTTTGGTCCCTTTAAGTCCACAATCTTCGCGAAGCCAATCAAGCAATGTTTTGTTTGGCAGCGACAAATTCAGGGTCGTTTTTTCCCCATTTAATGTCAATTCCTCTTCCACACTAAACTCCTCAACTCTGCCAATAGCCCGTTGCCTTTCTTGGTTCAAAAAAACTTCACTTTAGGCATCATTGATATGCGGACTTCAGCGACGGGTTAGATCATACCACAGACGAAGAACAAAGTCATTCCGATCCAATCGTGGTTGCAATTTTCCGGCGAGGCGGCTGGGACTCTAATTGGTTCTCCAACTTAGAAAGTTCAAGATGGCCGTCTATTGCAAGGGGAGAACTTGAATGGTTCACCATCTCACAGACTTGGTTTAAGGAAGATAGTATGTCAGACAAAACGCCTTTTGTGCATCTACGAATACGCAGTGAATATTCCCTGTTGGAAGGAGCATTGCGAATTTCTGAATTGCCAAGCCTCTGTGCTGAAAATGGCATGCCGGCCGTGGCCGTCGCCGACAACAGCAATCTTTTCGGTGCGCTTGAGTTTGCTTCCACGTTGGCGGCTTCAGGAGTGCAACCCATTCATGGGTGTCAATTGTCAATCAAACCGGAGTTTGATGAACTTGCGGATGATGAAGAGGGTTCAATTGTGCTCCTCGCTCAAAATGAGGTGGGTTATGGCAATCTGCTCGCCCTCAACTCTCTTCTATATGTCCATTCCGAGGATAGCCGCCGCGTCCTCACATTAGCTCAATTGCGGCAGCATTCGGCCGGTTTGATTTGTTTGACCGGGGGAGCCGAAGGTCCGGTGGGCCGCTACGCTGCTGAGGGTCGCGACAAGGATGCGGAAGTTTTACTGTTGGCGCTGGCTGAGATTTTTCCCCATCGAACCTATGTTGAAATTCAACGGCATCATGATCAGGGATCGGACATTTCTCGAACCGAGAGTGTCACTGAACCCGTCATGCTTAGGCTGGCCTATGAACATCAACTTCCACTTGTGGCGACCAACGATGTCCACTTTCCTAAGCGGGAAATGTATCCAGCCCATGATGCTTTTCTGTGCATTGCTCAAGGGACTTATGTCGACCAAAAAAAGGGACGTCGGCGACTGACTCCGGAACATTATTTCAAATCTCCCAATGAAATGGCGGAATTGTTTGCTGATATTCCAGAAGCCATTTCTAATACCATAGAGATTGCTCAACGTTGTTCATTTTGGGCTTTGCCGCGCGAGCCTATACTGCCAAAATTTACCAAGAACGAAACTGATGAGTTGACGCGCCAAGCGAAAGATGGGTTAAAAAAACGGCTTGACGTGATTGAGAAGGTGGCCCCTGAGACCGCTTACCGTCAACGGCTCGACTACGAACTTAAGGTCATCCGCGAAATGGGTTTTGCGGGCTATTTTCTGATCGTGGCGGACTTTATCAAATGGGCCAAGCAAAATGGCATTCCTGTCGGAGCAGGCCGAGGTTCAGGAGCTGGCTCTCTTGTCGCCTATTCCTTGACCATTACTGATCTTGATCCATTGCGTTTCGATCTGATTTTTGAGCGATTCCTCAACCCAGAGCGGATTTCGATGCCCGACTTCGATATCGATTTTTGCCAAGAGCGGCGTGACGAGGTTATTCGCTACGTTCAAGACAAGTATGGGAGTGATAGGGTCGCCCATATCATTACTTTTGGTGCCATGATGAGCCGAGCCGCGATTCGGGATGTCGGTCGAGTTCTTAGAATACCTTTCTCAAAAGTCGACACGATCGCGAAATTGATTCCCCGTGAAGGTGCCAATCCCCTTTCAATCGGCGAAGCCTTGGCCCGCGAGCCGCGGCTTCAAGAATTCTATGATTCGGACGCTTCGATTAAGCAGATGTTTGACTTTGCTCAAGAACTGGAGGGATTGCCACGCAATGCCTCCACCCATGCCGCGGGTGTGGTCATTGGTGACCGACCCCTAGATCAAATGGTGCCACTCTATCGCGATCCTAAATCAACCATTCCAGCCACGCAATTCTCAATGAAATGGGTCGAAAAAGCGGGTCTAGTGAAGTTCGACTTTTTGGGACTGAAGACGTTGACTGGGATCAAGAAGACGGTTGACCTTCTGGCTGAGAGAGGAGTTGAAATCGACATTAATAATCTCATCCTTGATGATGCTAAAACGTTTAAAATGTGTGCAGAGGCTGAAACCGTGGCGGTATTTCAGCTCGAAAGCTCGGGAATGAAGGACACGCTGTGTCGGCTGAAGCCGACCCGCATCGAAGATATTGTGGCACTTGTAGCACTATATCGTCCTGGTCCGATGCAGAATATTCCGACCTATTGTGATGTCAAAAACAATAAGAAGAATCGTGAAGAACAGCATGAGTCGATAGACCACATCGTTGCCGAAACGCATGGGATCATGGTCTACCAAGAACAGGTGATGCAGATCGCCCAATCAATGGCTGGCTATTCGCTCGGGCAGGCAGATCTTTTGCGCCGAGCTATCGGCAAAAAATTAAAGGAGGATATGGATGTCGAGAAGCCCAAATTTATGATTGGGGCTGAGAAAAATGGTGTCGATTCGAAAACTGCTGACGGGGTCTGGGAACTCATGGCTCGGTTTGCTGAATATGGATTTCCTAAAGCCCACGCGGCGGCTTATGCGTTGGTGAGCTACCAAACGGCCTATCTCAAGGCTAACCATCCCGTCGAGTTCATGGCCTCAATAATGAACTGCGATATCGGCGATATCGATAAATTGAAGGTCTTTGTGAATGAATTGAAGCATCTTGATATTGAGTTATGCATGCCGTGCGTCAATCGATGCGGTGGAGAATTCGCTGTCCAAGATGGCAAAATCCTCTACGGGTTAAGAGCCATCAGAAATATCGGCACGGACACTATTAAGATTATTGTCGACGGGCGTGACAATCGGCCATTTACCAGTTTGTTTGATTTTGCCGATCGCGTGAACTTGAAACATGTTGGCACAAAACCGTTGGAGTGTTTGGCTCAAGCCGGCGCTTTTGATGCTATTGAACCGAATCGAAGACAGGTGTTTGAATCGATAGATTTGATGCTGTCTTATTCTCAAACCGTTCATCACGAGCGCGAATCTGATCAGATCAGCCTCTTTGACGAAAGTGGAGAGGCGGTGCCCCCGCCCGATCTGCCAAACTGCGCCGAATGGAGCGGCATGGAGCGATCAGAACGAGAATTATTGGCCATCGGATTTTACCTCTCGGGCCATCCTCTTGAAGACCATCTGCCATCGCTAAGGGCGGCTGGCGTGATCTTGTATGAAGAACTCCTTCCACAACTCACACAGAAGAAAAAGCCATTCCTTTTGGCCGGTAAAGTCTCGGGTATTCAACAACGCACTTCGCAAAATGGGAATAAATATGCCTTTTTGGAACTGTCAGACCCTTCCGGGAGTTTTGAAGTCACCGTTTTTTCTGAATTGTTGGAGAAATGTGGGATTAAGCTCCAGGTTGGAGTTTGTGTGAAGGCTTTACTCACGGCTCATCGGGCAAATGGGCAAACCCGATTGACCGCCAACGTGCTTGAGTTCTTTGACGCCACGAAGATCAAGACAAAGGCGTCACTGAAGCGATTGCGGATTCATTATAAAACAATTGATGCGCCACAATTGATCCGCCAATTGCTTGACAGTCATTGTCAAGAGGGAGAGAGGCAGGGAGAAGTTTGGCTCTGTCCGATGACATCAGGAAAGGATTACGAGATCATTATCAAGGTTCGTGATAAGTATACGCTGAATTCTAAAGTCAAGAGAGCGATCGCGAGTCTTGAAGGTATTGTCTCGGTTGATGAGTATTGATGGTCAAAAGATTGATGAACCCAAAAGCGTCGCCGCCAAGAGCCGCTTGAAACAAGTTGGCATGATTTTGAGAATTCTTTTGGTCATGGCGGGGACACCAACTTGTTTTGTTTGTGTCAAGCGTTTACGTTTTTCCGATACCAAAAATTATCAGGCGGCAGCGGCAAGTCTTTTCGGTGGGCACCGATTGAAGCCTCAATTTGTCGGATTTAGAGGGTGAAACAGTGAATTCTCAAAGACCCAAACCCCAATGTGTGAAAGGTTTCAGGGATGAGTTTGGCCATGATGTGATTTCGCGTCGAGAGATGCTGACAACGATTGCCACGTTATTCGAATTACACGGTTTTGATGCGCTCGAAACACCAGCTATCGAAACACTTGATGCACTAGGGAAATTTTTGCCCGATACCGACCGTCCTCATGAAGGGGTATTTGCGTGGAGAGATGATGAGAACTATCTAGCCCTTCGTTATGATATGACAGCTCCACTATCGCGAGTGGCGGCCCAGTATCGGAACGACTTGCCATCCCCTTATCGGCGCTACGCGATCGGGCCCGTTTGGCGAAACGAAAAACCCAAAGTGGGACGATTTCGGCAGTTCTATCAATGTGATGCCGATACTGTGGGCTCTTCGTTAATGGCCGCCGATGCTGAAATGTGTTTGTTGACCCTTAAAATTCTTTCCTCGGTGGGGATGACCAAGGAAGATTTTGTGATCCGTGTGAACAATCGAAAGGTTGTTGAGTCTGTCCTTGAGAAAGCTGGAATCAATCGAGATGATGAGGGTCAATATCTGACCGTTATGCGGGCTATCGACAAACTTGATCGACTTGGCCTTGGGGGAGTTCAACAACTTCTTGGAAAGGGGCGCAAAGACGCAAGTGGCGACTACACAGAAGGGGCCGGTTTATCAGAATCGCAGATAGATGTCGTGATGGGTTTTATGTCAGCGAAGGGGCGCGACGCCGCAACGACAGTTAAGAACTTGGAAGACATTGTTGGGACATCGCCACTTGGTCAAGTGGGAGTCAATGAATTGCGAGAGATCATGGAATTCGTGGAAGCGTCGGATCAGAAATCGGGCGCATGCGAAATCGACCCCCTGATAGTTCGTGGTCTTGGCTATTACACCGGACCCGTCTTTGAAGCACAACTCTGCGCGCCTGTTCATGATGCGAAGGGTAGAGAGGTTGAACTCGGCTCGGTGGCAGGCGGGGGCCGTTATGATGGTCTGGTTCGCCGCTTTACAGGTCAAGACGTTCCGGCGACGGGACTTTCGATCGGAGTTGACCGGCTCTTGACGGCTATGACGATGCGTCAAGAGGCCGCCAAATTCGTAGGACCGGTGATTGTGACGGTGATGGACAAGTTTAGAATGGCGGATTATCAAGCCATGGCGTCTGAACTCAGGGATGCCGGAATTCGAGCCGAGGTCTACCTCGGAAATGCCAAGAATTTCGGAAGACAGATGAAATATGCAGACAAGCGTCAAGCGCGAGTTGCGGTCATCGAAGGTTCCCAAGAAAAGGAAGCCGGTACCGTTCAATTGAAAGATCTGCAGATGGGAAAGAGCATCGCCGCGACCGCTTCACACGAAGATTGGAAATCGCAACCCTCACAAGTCACAGTTCTACGCCATGACATGGTGAAAGAGGTTCAACGAATATTGTCAGGGACATGAGATGGTTGACCGTCATTCGATTGAAAAGGAAGCACGGAAGGCTCTAGAATTTTTTCTCAGACGAGGGGCGGTTCATTTTGATACTGACATCTTGCAGCCGGCCGCGAGTATTCTTGATCTCTACGGCGAGGACATCAGAAGTCGAGCCTTCGTCACCGAGGACGCGGCTCACGGGGAGCTGATATTACGACCCGACTTCACAGTCCCATTAGTCAAGTCTCATATGGAGTCAGCAAAGAAAACTGAGCGTTATGCTTATAGTGGGCGCGTCTTTCGCCGACAATGGTCAGGTTCTCTTCGACCTGATGAATATATTCAAGTTGGGTATGAGATTTTTGGTCATCAAGACCAGGCGGCGGCTGACACAGAGATTTTCTGTGCCTTTCATGAATTATTGTCGGCCGTGGGCCTACGCTCGGCGACGGGTGATCTCAATATCCTTATATCGGCGGTAAATAGTCTGACCGCAACTGATCGACAAAAAAACACGCTCAAAAGGCATCTGTGGCGTCCCGCTAAGTTTCGACGTTTGCTCGAACTTTATCGTCAAGGAGGAGCCTCGCTTGCCATGAGTCGTCATCCGAAGTCAATTCGCTCAAGTATCGAGAGGGAAGGCGCGGTGATCGGGCAGCGGACGGTTGAAGAAGTGATCGACAATGTGCAAGCCAAGATTGAGGATGCCAAGGCCCCAGAATTGGATGGCAAAGAATTGGCGGCGATTGATGAAATCATGACCATTAAAGGTTCAATGACCGCCTCTCTCAAGGAACTCCGTCGCATGAGCCAAAATTTGCCGGGGCTCAAACCTTCTGTTGATCAATTAGAAACCCGCATGAACGCAATGCTGAGCCATGGCATTGACGTTGATAAATTGAGATTCGAAACGAGTTTTGGTCGTACTCGTCTCGAATATTATGATGGGTTCGTATTTGGTTTCCTTGAACCTAACAATCCGCAATCGGCCGCCCTCGGTGGACGCTATGACTTTTTGACCGAGGCGCTTGGAGGGGGGCGAAAATGCCCGGCCGTCGGTGGGATGATGCGCCCTGCGCTCATCGCGGCAATGAAGGCCAAGATGAAATGACAATCAACTTTGCGATCCCATCAAAGGGCCGGTTGGCTGAAGGGGCTAGGGATTGGCTCAATTCCTTGGGTATTCGCATCATAAATATCTCGCAGAGCCGTGGTTATTCGGGACAACTGAAAGGTGAAATAGAAGCCAATTTATTGCTGCTGTCGGCGAGTGAAATCCCAGAGAAACTGGCAGATGGCAGTCTGCACTTTGCGATCACAGGTATGGACGTTGTCCGTGAAAACATAGCGGGATGGCAGGCAAGCGTTAATGAAGTCACTCCATTGGGATTTGGCGGAACTAACCTAGTGATCAGCGTGCCAAAATTCTGGATTGACGCTGAAACATTGGAAGACTTGGATGCCATCGCGGCACAATTTCGCCGCAAGCATGGTCGGCGTCTAAAAATTGCCACAAAATACACCAATCTCGTGCGTGAGTTTCTCAGCGAAGCTGGCGTTGTGGATTATCAATTGGCGTATAGCCAAGGGGCAACAGAAGGGGCAGTGGCCAATAATTTTGCGGACGCCATCGCCGATTTGGTCTCAACCGGCAAGACACTTGAAGCCAACGGGCTGAAGCCATTGCCCGGCGGGATCATTCTGCAATCGGAAGCGGCCCTTTTTCAATCGCGAATCTGTCCCATTCCACACCAATATAGAGATCAAGTCGACCATTTCGTGCGGCGGGCGACTGATGGGTCAAGCTAAATCACTCCCAAGCGGTTCAATTCCATTTCCATCCGTTTAGGTAGAGTTTTTTCGCCGACGATGAATTCACGAATATCATCAGGCGCTTTGTCGGGTTCAAGATAACGCCAGCCACGGAAGGCCCGTCTCGGCGTTGCTCGTGTCAAAAAAAGTCGTCGGTCCAGAACGATGGCACAGCGCGTGATTTGATCTTGGCCTTTTCGGGTTTCGAGTGCGAGAATTTTTTGTCGGGCAAGAATCAACCCACGGATAACCCAGTAAAGCGAGCCGCCATTCAAAAGTTCTTCTTGGCGTTTGGGGCGCATTCGCGTGATATGTTCAGGTGTGGAATAAAGGCCTGATCGAATGCGTTCGGCCTGTCGGATACAAAGTGTCTCAACGGAGTCGATGCCCACGCATAGTTTGAGGAGATGCACAGGGCGAGTCTCATTTGGGTGCTTTGATTTCATGAATATGACCGAATTCTTGATAGGAAGAAAATACGCGAATGGAAAGGCTCTATTCGTATAACGTATTGACGTGTTATATTTTGTCTCAAATTCAGAAGGATGCGCATTATCGACCGTAAAGCCTTTCTTGCGTGGTTGTCGGAGGTCGACAAGTTGAGCGAAGAGCAGAAATTAGAGGTCGGTGAAGTTCTTGCTGGTCGCCCAACGGGGGAAGCCTCAGTTGCGGCAGTTCAGATGGGTGTTGGAGAAGACCGGACCTGCCCGCATTGCGGCACCCCCGGCGCAGTGGCCAATGGTAAGTCGCGAGGAATGCAGCGCTATCTTTGCCGATCCTGCAATCGAACCTTTGGAGCGGTGACGGGTACATCACTGAACGGCCTGCACCGCAAAGATCTTTGGCTGACGTTCAGCGAGTGCCTCGCCAATGGCGATACGGTGGCAGCTTCTGCAGAGCGCTGTGGTATAGCTGTCAGCACGGCTTTTCGCTGGCGACACCGCTTCCTTGCCGGGATCAGTGACCGCACGACCGAAGGTCAACACTTTGGGGTCGCCGGTCTTAACCTTCTCCCCGCTATCATAATTTACTGGAATACAATACATCTTGGCATAGCGATCGCGCAGCGGAAAAAGGGCGGTTTGAAAACGCCAGCATGTCTCCTATCAAACACCTCGTCCCTTGGATGAGTGCATATCATCCTCACAGGCAAGTATCGGTGGCGGTAAATGAGCTCGGAAACCGCTTATAGGGGGCTCTAACACTCAGCCGCACGCGACCCCAATTTGGTAGAAACCTCAGAACAATTGCTCTTGCCGTTGGCTTCGAGCCCCTGGTTAACATGATCGCTGCGATAACTCTGGAGCAGGCCGGGTCGGATGTTCCAAAGATCCTGAACCGATCAAACTGCGCTTCGGGCGCGCGTTCCGGTCGGATCATAGGCGCAGTCCTGGCAAACCTCTGCACGGACCGCATTGCCCAGCACCGACACGTTGACGACGGTGCCCGTGACACAGTATTCCGGTTTCAGGAAGGCCAGCGCAACAGTTCGCCTGACGCGCGGCCCGTAGCTGGCGCTTGAGACATAGCCCACCAGATGCCCGTCCTGCATAACCGGCTCGCTGCCAGTTGGATCATGCGCGGCCTCGTCCAGCAGCAATGTGGTCAAACGATAGCGCGGCGGACGGGTGGCCCAGTCAGTCAGCGCAGCGTGGCCGGTGCTGTCGGGATTATCCTCAAGATCCAGCATCCAACCCATGTTCAGTTCAAACGGAGTCGCCTCGATCGTCAGCTCATCGCCAGTGCGCGGCAACGCCTTTTCGATGCGCATTGCATTCATGGCCCGACCCCCGAAGGGCGAAAGCGCAACACCCCGTTCCGCCGCCGCAGCCAGCAAGGCGTCATGCAGGGCGGGCTGATCCTCCAGCGCGCAGTGGATTTCATAGGAATGCTCACCCACATAAGACAGGCGCAGAATAACGCATGGGACACCGCCGATCGTGGCCTCGGCACAGCCAAAGAAACGCGGCGGATCGGTCCGCAGCGCCGCCTGCACGATCCTGCCCGCGTTGGGACCGGCGACCGAAAAGCCCGCCCAGCTGTCGGTGCGGTTGCTGAACGTCATGTCCAACCCATCGGCCAGGGGCATCATCTGCCGCAGGTGGATGCGACTTAGGGCACCCGAGGCGACGATCATGAACCGCTGATCGGACAGGCGCAGCACGGTCGCATCGCCCAGCGTGCCGCCATGGTCGTTCACGATCGGCGTCAGGCCCAGTCGGCCGGGTTTGCCCGGAACCCGCCCCGGAAAGGCGCGCCGCAGGAAGGTTTCGGTATCCGGCCCTTCGATCATGTAATTGGCGAATGTGATCAGATCTGTATACCCGGCCGAGCTTTGAACCGCCTTGACCTCGCGCTCAATCGCTTCATGCGCCTCGTTACGGCGGAACGAGGGGGTTTCCACGACGGTCTGACCTTCGCCGGCAAACCAATTCGGGCGCTCCCAGCCATCGGCAAAACCGAAATGCGCGCCCATCGCGACATAGCGGTCATACATCGGTGTGCGGCGCACCGGGCGTCCGGCGGCGATTTCCTCGTGCGGGAAGTGCATTTTGTACCGGGTGGAATAGGTGTCATGGGCACGGGCGCGGGCATAGTCGCCAATCGCCCAGTCACCGAACCGCAGCACATCGCACGAGGACACATCCCGGTGCGGTGCGCCCTGGGTGATCCATTCGGCCATCAACTGGCCAAAGCCGCCCGACATCGAAATCCCGGCCAGAAAACCCGCCGCGGCAAAGTGGTTTTTCTGGCCCGGCATCCAGCCGATCAGCGGGCGGCCATCCGGCGTGAACACAAACGGCCCATGCACCGTCGAACGGATGCCGCTTTCACCGATACAGGGGATGGCGTCGAACACATGCTCCAGCTCCGGGGTCAGCCGGTCGAAATCTGCGTCAAACAGCTGTGAGACAAAGCTGTCGGGCATTGCGTCATAGCCGAAATCCCGGCACTCCTGTTCATAGATCCCGAACAGGATACCGCCCCCTTCGCGGCGGCAATAGACGCCCGCGTCGACATCCCGGAACACGGGCGGTTCCTTGGATATATCGCGCACCTCGGGGATTTGTTCGGTCAACAGATAGTGGTGGCGCATGTTGACCATCGGCAGGCGCGCGCCGGTCAGTTTGGCGATTTCGTCGGCATAGAGCCCGGCGGCATTGACGATGATGTCAGCGTGAACCTCACCCTTGTCACTGGCAACGATCCAGCCGCCTTCCGGCGTTTGGGTCAGGCATTCGACCTTCCAGTTCTGCCGCACCTGCGCCCCACGCTTGCGGGCGGCGCGGGCATAGGCCTGGGTCAGACCATAGGGATCCACATGCCCACCCATCGGGTCATACATCGCGCCCAGAACCGTGTCGGTGTTCAAAAAGGGCAGAACCTCTTTCAATTCTTCGGGCGTCAGCATGTCATAGTCTACGCCGATCCGCTTGCCGACACCGCGCAGGCGGTGCAGCTCGTCCAGACGATCCTGTGTGCGGGCAATCATCAGGCCGCCGACCTCATGTGCGCCAACCTGCTGGCCGCTTTCAGTCTCGATCTCGCGCCACAGTTCAAAGGTGCGCTTCATGCTCCAGGCAATCAGGGGCGATCCGTTGAACGTGTTGCCATTGGCCGCCGCGTGCCAGGTCGCCCCCGAGGTCAGCTGCGCGCCTTCCAGCAACACCAGATCCGTCCACCCGGCCTTTGCCAAATGATAGAGCAGGCTACAACCGATAACGCCGCCGCCGATGATGGCAACGCGGGCGTGGGTTTTGATATCTTCTGACATTTCAAGCTCCGAAACGGTGTTGAGGTCGGGCCAGCAGCACATACCGCATCGTGTCGGGTATGTGCTATGGGCGGTCCGTGTTCGCACCCAAAAAGACAGCGTATGATACTTATTGCAATAAAAAAATACCGTTCGGTGCAGATTTGTGTTTTTGCGACCGGTCAGCGTTCCAGATAGCGCCCGCTGGCCTTGCGGGTTTCTTCGAACTGGCGGATCTGGCGCAGCTCGCGCCCATCGCCCTGTGCCACCACGGTGGCCAGAATGGCCTCGATAATCAGCATCAGGGGTGCAGCTGAAGGGTAGTAATGTGGGCTGGAGGTATCGCCATAGAACACAAAGCGCGCGCTTTCAGCGATCGGAGAGCTTGCCCGATCCGTGACCGCAACGGTCAGACTCCTCTTTTGGGTGGCATATCGCATGGCATCCACGGTGCGCTGCGCGGTGGGGTTTATGCCAAAGCAGATGACCACATCATCCGGGCCCAGATCGCCCATCGCTTCGGCCGCGACGGCGTATTCGGATCCGATCAGCCGCAGGTTGGGCAGGATCATGTTGCCGGTATTCTTCATCATCGACGCCAGCCAGAACAACGAACCAGACCCGACCAGATAGATATGCGGGGCGTTGCGCATGGACCGGGCCAGAGCGTCAAACTCGGACTGTTTCAGGGTCGTGCGGACCTGACCGATACTGTGCTGAGCGGCGGACATGATCTGTTCTGCAATCGTCTGTTCCGCATTGCCGGAGTGAGATTCGCGCAGTGCACCAGCCCGTGCGCCGAATCCCCCCCGGACCAGTTCGGTCTGGAAACTGGCACGAAAATCCTCATACCCTGCGAAACCCAGCTGCCGGGCCAGTCGCAACATCGTGGTTGATGTCACCCCCACGTTCTGCGCCGTGCGCCGCATCGAATCAAGCGCCATCCGGTCGGGATGTTCAATCGCATAGTGCGCGGCAATGGTCAGCTTGCGTGGCAGATCCGGCAGGGCCTGGCGCAGAGATTGCAGAATGTTCACGTCGACCACCGGGCACCTCGGGTTTTTCCCATAGTTAACGCCATATCGCTGCAAGCTTCAAGGCGGCGGTGATCTAAATAGAAGCATTTGATACTTTTATGTTGAAATAAATTTCAAATGGTGCATTTGTGTGGGCAAGACAAAACAGCGGTGCTTTGACATGACCAAGTATTCAGCTTTCTCTTTAGTCCGCCACGCGCTGAGCGGAAACAGAAACTGGACCCGCGCCTGGCGCGACCCGGAGTCGAAACCGGCCTATGACGTGGTGATCGTCGGCGGTGGCGGTCACGGGTTGGCCACTGCCTACTACCTAGCCAAAGAACATGGCATCACCAATGTGGCGGTGGTCGAAAAGGGCTGGTTGGGCGGCGGCAATACGGGCCGTAACACCACCATCGTGCGGTCGAACTACATGATGCCGGGCAACACGATGTTCTACGAACGCTCGATGCAGCTGTGGGAGGATCTCAGCCAGGATCTGAACTATAACGTGATGATCTCGCAGCGTGGACAGTACAACCTCTGCCACTCTCCCGGGCAGATGGATGCGGCACGGCGGCGCGGCAATGTTATGCGCGCCAACGGCATTGATGCCGAATTGTTTGACCGCGCCGAGGTCAAGCGCCGCCTGCCGTATCTGGATTATTCCGACAAGGCCCGTTTTCCTATCCACGGGGCGATCTACCAAAGCCGCGCGGGCACGGCGCGTCATGATGCGGTGGCGTGGGGGTTTGCCCGCGGCGCGGACCGCCGCGGTGTCGATATACTGCAACAGCGCGAAGTGACCGGATACCTGTGGGACGGCGGCAGAATCGCCGGGGTGCAAACAAGCCAGGGCGAAATTCGTGCCAAAAAGGTGGCGCTGTGCGTGGCGGGCCATTCCGGGCATCTGGCGCAGATGGCGGGGCTGCGCCTGCCGATTGAAACCCATTGCCTGCAAGCTTTTGTGACAGAACCGTACAAACCGCTGGTCGATACCGTCATCAGCTTTGGCGCCGCGCATTTCTACCTCAGCCAGTCCGACAAGGGCGGGCTGGTTCTGGGGGGCGATCTGGACATGTATAACTCTTACGCCCAGAAAGGCGGCTTGCCGATTGTCGAACACACGCTGGCCAGCGCCAAGGCGCTGATGCCCTGCATGTCGCGGCTGAAACTGCTGCGCCACTGGGCCGGGGTGATGGATATGTCGATGGACGGCTCGCCTTTTATCACCAAAACACCCGTTGAGGGGCTGTATCTGAATGGCGGCTGGAACTATGGCGGCTTCAAGGCCACGCCCGCAAGCGGCTGGTGCTTTGCCTACACCATCGCCCGCGATGCGCCGCACAAGGACAACGCCGAATTCACACTGGAGCGGTTCAACCGGGGCTATCAGATCGACGAAAAGGGCGTGGGCCCACAGCCAAATGCGCATTGAGGCCGCAAGATGATCAGAATTGACTGCCCGGTCTGCGGGCTGAGAGACGAGACAGAATTCACTTATGGGGCCGATGCCTCGGTCACGCGCCCGGCGATGGAAGACACCGGGATGCAGCACTGGGTGGATTACGTGTTCAACCGTGACAACCCGCGCGGCTGGCACCGCGAATACTGGCATCATGTACAAGGTTGCCGCCAGTGGCTTGTGCTGGAGCGCAACACACTGACCCACCAGATCGGCACCTGCCATCTGGCGCGCGATGCCGATCTTGCGGTCAAGGAGGCGGCGAAATGAAACGGTTGCCCTCGGGCGGTCGGATCGACCGCAGCGCGCCACTGAACATCCGCTTTGACGGACGGACCCTGCCTGCGTTCCGGGGCGATACGCTCAGCTCGGCCATGCTGGCGGGCGGCGTGTCGCTGGTGGGGCGCAGCTTCAAATACCACCGCCCGCGCGGCATCTATTCTGCCGGGGTCGAGGAACCCGGTGCCATGGTACATCTGCGCGACGGCCCCCGACACGAGCCCAATGTCCGCGCCACCGTGGCCGAGGCGTTTGACGGGCTGGTCGCGACCAGCCAAAACGCCTGGCCCAGCCTGTCCTTTGACATTGGTGCGGTGAACAACTGGCTTGGCCCATTCTTCAGCGCGGGCTTCTACTACAAGACCTTTATCGGGCCGTTCAGGCGCTCGACATGGTTCTGGATGATGTGCGAAACATTCATTCGCAAGGCCGCGGGCATGGGGCGGGCAAGCTATATGGAAGATCCCGACCAGTATGAAAAGCGCAACGCTTTTTGCGATGTTCTGGTGATAGGCGGCGGTGTTGCGGGACTGTCGGCGGCGCTGGCGGCGGGGCGCGCGGGCGCGCAGGTATTGCTGGTGGAACAGGACTTCGAACTGGGCGGCGCAGTGCTGTCCGATCCGGTGGGCAGCGCAGGCGATGACTGGGTCGCCCGCGCCCGTGCCGAGTTGCAGGCGCTGGACACTGTTCGCATCCTGACCCGCACCACCGCGTTCGGAGCCTATGATGGCGATACTTATGGGCTGGTCGAACGTGTCTCGGACCATGTGAAAGTGCCCGTAGCCCATCAACTGCGGCAGCGATATTGGCTGGTGCGCGCCAAGCGGGCGGTGATGGCCACCGGGGCAATCGAACGTCCGCTGGTGTTCGGCGGCAATGACACGCCCGGTGTGATGCTGGCCGAATCGGTCCGCAGCTATCTGAACCGTTTCGCGGTTCTGGCGGGCCAGACCATTGTGGTGGCCACCAACAATAACAGCGCCTATGCGGCGGCAGCCGATCTGGCAGGTGCGGGCGCGGATGTGACCCTTGCCGACATGCGCACCACACCCCCGGTTGAGGCCCGCACATTGGCCGAAACCGCCGGTGTCCGGCTGTTGCCCGGCCATGGTGTGATCGAGGCGCGGGGGGGCAAGCGGGTGACGGGCGCACGGCTTGTCCCGGTTGACGGGACAGGGCGCGCGCAGGGCGCAACGCAAACGGTCAAAGCGGACATGATCGCCGTATCGGGCGGCTGGACCCCGGTTGTGCACCTGTGGTCACAGCGCTATGGCAAGCCGGTGTTCCACGGGGAAGGGGCCTGTTTCATACCCGATGGTCAGGACAGCCATCCCCTGCAAGGTGCGGGCACCGCGATGGCTGCGGCCTCGCTGTCCGAGGTTATCGCGCAGGGTTTTGATCGCGGGGCCGAGGCGGCGCAGGCCGCGGGCGCACCCGGCGATGCGGGCAAGGCGCCTGACGGGTTTGCCTGCCGTCCGTTCTGGCAAAACGGGCTGCACCCCGCCTGGGCCGTGCTGACGGCGCAGGGCAAGACCCTGGGCAAGGCTTTTGTCGATTTCCAGCATGACGTGAAAATCAGCGATATCGATCAGGCCCATCTTGAGGGCTATGTCTCGGTCGAGCACCTGAAGCGATATACCACGCTGGGCATGGCCACCGATCAGGGGAAGCTGTCCAATGTCAACGCGCTCAGCCGTATGGCTGAACTGCGCGGCAAGGCAATCCCGGATGTGGGCACCACCACGTTCCGCCCGCCCTTTACGCCCATTTCGATTGGGTCGCTTGTCGGGCATGAGCATGGCCGCCATTTCCGGCCCACGCGGCTGTCTCCGATCCACCAGTGGCATGTCGAACACGGCGCACGGATGACCGAGGCCGGGGCATGGATGCGCCCGTGGTACTACCCGCAGTACGCAGAAGACCTGTGCACCGCCTATATCCGCGAGGCGGCCCATGTGCGTGCGCATGTGGGGATGGTCGATGTCTCGACCCTAGGCAAGATCGCCGTACAGGGCCCCGATGCGGCAGAGTTCCTGAACCGCATCTATGTGAATGGGTGGAAAACTCTGGCGGTGGGGCGTCTGCGCTATGGCGTCATGCTGCGCGAGGACGGTTTTGTTCTGGATGACGGGGCCACCGCGCGGCTGGGCGCACAGGATTATTTCATGTCCACGACCACGGCCAATGCCGCCAAAGTTTTGGCCTTTGCCGAACATCTGCTGCAAACGGCCTGGAAAGACCTGCGGGTGCATGTCACCACCGTCACCGACCAATGGGCCGCGATTGCCGTGGCGGGGCCAAAGGCGCGGGCCTTGCTGGCCAAGGTTTCAGGCGCGGATCTTGGCCCCGGGGCATTGCCGAACAACCACCTGACCCATGCCATGATCGGCGGTGTGCAGGTGCGCATTCACCGGATGAGCTATTCCGGCGAACTGGCCTATGAAATCTATGTCCCCGCCGGATATGGCCGCCATGTCTGGCAAGCCTTGCATGACGCCGGTGGCGCGTTTGATCTGCGCCCCTACGGCACCGAGGCCATGGGCGCATTGCGGATCGAAAAGGGCCATGTGGCCGGGCCCGAGCTTGACGGCCGCACCACCCTGAAAGATCTGGGGTTGGAGGGTTTTGCATCGTCCAAAAAGCCCTTTGTCGGATCGGTACTGCAACAGCGCCCGGTGCTGGAAGACCCGCAACGCCCCACGCTGGTCGGGCTTGAGATCGAGGGTGACACCGGGGCCAAACCCGGTGCGCTGCTGTATGCCGCAAAGGCCGACGCGAAAGGTCATGGCGACGGGTGGGTGTCCTCAACGACCTATTCTCCGGCTTTGGGACGGTACATTGCCATGGGGCTTTTGAAAAACGGCCGGACCCGCAAGGGCGATGTGGTCCGGGTTGAGGATTTCGTCGGCGGGCAAAGCCTGACCGCGCGGGTCGTATCGCATCATTTCTTTGACCCGGAAGGAGAGCGGAAGAATGGCTGAGGCATTGTCCCCCCTGCACCACACGATCACCCCGGGCCGGTATGGGGTCGCAGGCGATGTGGGAATCACGCTGGGCACGCGGCAGATCGCAGGCCTGTGGCAGATTGCGGGCTGGCAGGGCTTTGACCGGGCCGCAGCCCCGGTTCTGGCCGCGATGGGCCTGCACGATGGCGGCAGCTATCGCCGGGCCGAACAGGCGGGGGCTGTCACCGCATGGCGCATTGCGCCCGACAAGATCCTGATCGAAGGCGCGCCCGACCTGTCGGCCCACAGTTCGGATGATCTGGTGACGCTGGATCTAGGCCATGCCCGCACGGCCATTACACTGGGCGGTGCGGCGGCGCGCGATCTGCTGATGCAGCTTTGTGCGGTCGATTGCTCGGCGGCTGCGTTCGCGCCCGGCGCTTTCATCCAGACGGGCATCCATCACGTCGGTGTCCTGATCCATTGCACCGGGCCCGACAGCTTTGACATTCTGGTTCCTGGCACCTGGGCCGAAACGATCTGGGAGGCCCTGCACCACAACGCATTACCCCATGGATATGAGGTATCCGCCGATAACAACAGCCGCATAAGCCGCACCAACCCAACCTGAACCTCACGTAAAAGGGAGAGAGAGACATGAAAATCCTTGCACAACCCCATGGATATTAGGTATTCGCCGATAACAACAGCCGCATAAGCGGCACCAACCCAACCTGAACCTCACGCAAAAGAGAGATAGACATGAAAATCCTTGCACAACTGACTTTTGGCGCCGCCGCACTGGTGCTGAGCGCGGGCATCGCCAGCGCCGACAAACTGGAAGACATCACTGCAGCGGGAAAAATCGTTGTAGGCGTCAAGCAGGATTACCGCCCCTGGGGCTATCTTGATTCTGACGGCAATATCGTCGGACTTGAGATTGATCTGGCCAAAGATGTGGCTGACAAGCTGGGGGTCGCGGTCGAATTGGTCCCCGTGGTATCATCCAACCGGATGGAGTTTCTGCAACAGGGCCGCATCGACCTGATCATCGCCACCATGGGCGACAATGAAAAACGCCGCAAAGTGGTTGGTATGATTGAACCGAACTACTATGCGGGCGGGGCCAATGTGATTGCGCCGAAAGGGTCGGGTCTGACGGCCTGGGCCGATCTGGATGGCAAGGATGTCTGCGCCATTCAGGGGGCCTATTACAACAAACAGGTCGCGCGCGACTACAGCGCGAACATCGTGGCCTTCGCCGGGGTGCCCGAGGCCACCGCGGCACTTGCCAATGGCAGCTGCGTGGGCTTTGTCTATGATAACACATGGATCGAATCCCAACTGGCCAGCGACGCGCAATGGGCCGAATACGAGATGCCTTTTGTCACCGAACAGCTGCAACCCTGGGCCATCGCCGTGCCCCTGGATGAACTGGACATGGCCTATGGCGACAAGATGCGGGACATCGTGACCGACTGGCACAAGTCGGGCTTTCTGATTGAACGCAATGCAGCCAACGGGATTGCCGACAACCCGTTCCTGCAAGAACAGCAGGACAGACTGAAGTAAGGCAATGACCAATCGGGCCCCGTATCGCGGGGCCCCTTTACAATGATGGGATAGAGATGAATGGAAAGTTTCGAGGCTTTCTTTTCCTGGCTGTATTCCGACCATGGGATCAACCTGACAATCGGGTATGATTCCTATGACCGGGGCCGGTTTCTGGATGGGGTCTGGACCACCATCAAGCTTTCGGTGCTGTCCATTCTCTTCTCGCTGATCATCGGCGCCGTGGGGGCGTGGGTGCAGGGATCGCCGCTGCGCATCCTGCGGGTCTTCATCGGCTTTTTCATCGCCTTTTTCCGCAATACGCCGCCCCTGGTGCAACTGTACTTTTTCTATTTTGCCGTGGGCACCGTGCTGCGGGTCACGGGGGAAAACGGCCTGCCGCAGCCGCTGGTCAGCAATTTTGGCTGGGCCGTCATCTCACTGTCGCTGTTTGCCGGGGCGCTGAATGTGGAAATCTTCCGCTCGGGCATCGAAGCCGTGCCAAAATCCACCATAGAAGCCTCTGAGGCGCTTGGGTTCAACCGCCTGCAAACCTATGCCTATATCGTGCTGCCGCTGGCCGTCCGGGTGGCGCTGCCATCGCTGGGGACCAATCTGGTCAATCTGGTCAAGACCACCACGCTGGCCTATGCGATCGCGGTTCCCGAAATCCTGTATGCCTCGGCCCAGATCTGGTCCGATGAACTGAACGTACGCGAAATGATGAACGTGCTGCTGCTGTCCTATATCGGACTGGTGGCCATTCTAGTCTGGGTGCTGCACCGCTGGGAAAAAGCCCTGCGCATCCCGGGCTACGGAGTTTGAGCGATGAGAGCCTCCTTCTATCCCAAAACCCGCTCAACACCGCCCGTCAAAGGCGCGCTGCCGGTTCTGTTGCCCTATCGCTCCCCGCAGGCGACGCAGCTGAGCCTGCATGAGAAACTGTTCAACGGCTGGACTGTGCTGGCGCTGATGCTGGGTTTTGCTTGGATCATGGTACAGCAGGTCTGGGCGCAGTCGGGCGCGGCGCAGCAGGCGTCGGTCCCGGACATCTTGCTGAAATGGACGCCGGTCCTGCTGAAAGGGTTCGGGTTCAATGTGCTGATCTCGATTCTGTCGATGGCCATCGGCACCGTGCTGGGCGTAGGGCTTGGCATCCTTCAGGTGTCTCCTGTCACCGCGACCCGGCGCACTGCCTGGCTGATCACCCAGTTCTTTCGCAATTCGCCTTGGCTGGTGCTGCTGTTCTATTGCATCCTGCTGATCCCGTTCGAGATTTCGGTTTTTGGGCTGGATATTCCTTTCCCCGGCTGGGTGAAGGCCGTCATTGGCTTGTCGCTGCCGGTCATGGCCTATATGTCCGAATATATGCGCGGCGCGATCCTGTCGATTCCGTCGGGACAATGGGAAAGCGCGGATTCGCTAGGCTTTACCCGTGGCCAGACCATGCGCGAGGTCATCCTGCCGCAAACCGTCAAGCGGCTGGCCCCGTCATGGATGAACCTCTATGCGGTGCTGACCATGGCCACGCCACTGGTGTCGATTGTCGGCGTCAGCGATGTGATGACCCTGACCCGGTCGGCACTGGCCGCCGAAAGCCGCGTGGACCTGTTGATCCCGATGTATCTGTACATCCTCAGTTGGTTCTTCATCTATTGCTATCCGATTTCCCGCCTGACCGTGCGTTTGGAACGGAAATTTGCCGTCAAACTGTGAGCGGAGGACACGCCATGACCTGGACACCCGATCAACCCATCGTCTCGATCCACAATGTCCAAAAATCCTTTGGCGCGCTTGAGGTGCTCAAAGGAATTTCCATGGACATCATGAAGGGCGAGGTGATCTGTATCATCGGCCCGTCGGGGTCAGGTAAATCGACGCTGATCCGCTGTATCAACGCGCTGAACGATATTCAGGGCGGGTCTATAACCGTCGAGGGGCAAGAAGTGCATGACGACAACCTCGACCAGCTGGAGCTGCGCAAGAAGGTCGGGATGGTGTTTCAGCAATATAACCTGTTCCCGCACAAGACCGCGCTGCAAAACGTGATGATGGCGCCGCTGAAAGTGTTGAAACAGAACAGGGCCGATGTTGAACAGCGTGCCCGCGCGCTGCTGAAAAAGGTCCGGCTTGAGGGCAAGGAAAACAACTATCCCGGCGAATTGTCGGGCGGCCAGCAACAGCGTGTGGCCATCGCCCGGTCGCTTGCAATGAACCCCGATGTCATGCTGTTTGACGAGGTGACAGCGGCACTTGACCCCGAAACCGTCAAAGAGGTGCTGGTCACCATCAAGGATCTGGCCGCCGAAGGCATGACCTGTATCCTTGTCACGCATGAGATGGGCTTTGCCCGCGAGTTGGCGGACCATATCTATTTCACCGACAAAGGGGTGATTGTCGAACATGGCCCGCCCGCGACCTTCTTTGACAACGCGCAGGATCCGCGCACCCGGGAATTTCTCAGCCAGGTTCTGTAGGCCGTTCACTCCGGCGGCATCACAGGACACCGCACCCATCTACCCGAGGGTTCCATGCCACGTCTCGAAACCGACAATCTGGGTCAGCGCACCCTGCCCGATGGGGCGCTTTATGGCATCAACACGCAGCGCGGGCTTGAGAATTTCGACATCTCGTCCGCCCGGATCAGCAAAACACCCGAACTGATACAAGCATTGGTGGCGATCAAGAAAGCCGCCGCCAGGGCAAATCTTGAAATCGGTGTGCTTAACCCCGACAAGGCCCGCGCCATCATCGCCGCCTGCGACGAGGTTCTGGCCGGAGACCATCGCGATCAGTTCGTCGTCAACCTGCTGGAAGGGTCCGGCGGCACCTCGATCAACATGAATATCAATGAGGTCATCGCCAACCGTGCGCTTATCCTACTGGGCCGCGCGCTCGGGGAATACGACTATATTCACCCCAACGATCATATCAATCGCGGCCAGTCCACCAATGACGTTCTGCCCTCGGCGGTCAAGCTGGCGTTGCATGACAAATGTCAGGTGCTGATCGCCGCACTGGACGATCTGGCCACGGCGCTAAACCACAAGGCACATGATTTTGCCCATGTGCTCAAGATCGGGCGTACCTGTATGCAGGCGGCGCAGCCGATGACGCTGGGGCAGGAGTTCGGCGGCTATGCCACCGCTGTCGAACGGTCGGCTCGGATGATCCAGAACATGGTCGACAGGATGCTGGTGCTGCCGCTGGGCGGCACCGCCATCGGAACTGGGCTGGGCGCGGCACCGGGGTATCTGGATGCGGTCTATCGCCATCTGTCGGCGGATATCGGCAAGCCGGTGTCACCCGCCGAAAACCTGTTCGACGGGCTTCAGAACTCGGACGGTTTCGCCCGCGTGTCTTCGGAGATTCGCATCGCAGCCGAAGTGCTGGGCAAAATCTGTCTGGACCTGATCATCCTGTCTTCCGGAACCAAAAGCGGCATTGGTGAAATCAGGCTGCCAGCGGTACAATCGGGGTCATCCATCATGCCGGGAAAGGTCAATCCCGTCCTGCCGATGATGATGCAGCAGATCACCTATGCGGTTGTCGGTAATGACGCGGCGGTGTCGCTGGCTTCGCTGGGCGGTCAGCTTGAGATCAACCATTTCGAACCGGTGATCGCATCGCGCTTATTCGACAGCATCGACCTGCTGAGCCGGGGCACGCGGATCTTCACCGAAAAATGCATACCCGGAATCACGGCGCAAGAGGAACAGGCGCTGGAAAACCTGCTGGGGTCATCGGCCCTGGCAACCGTGTTTGTGCCGCAGCTTGGCTATGCCAAGACATCGCAGATTGTGAAAAAGGCCGAGGCGAACGGGCAGTCCTTTGTCGATGTTGCCGTCGAAATGGGATTGCTGGATAGAAACCAGATCCTCGACCAGCTGCACCGCGCGACACAAGTGCCGGAATAGATGTAAACGCATCGGAAAACCCTGTCCCGACTATTTGGGGCAGGGGATTGGCGTGGGTAGCAAACAACTTGCAAAATTTTGCGCAGCGGTTCCCCAACCGCTCCTATCCATCGATGGGACGATACAACAGCGTAGAAAAGAGCATCGGTGGAGGTACTGAACGCGGCCCGTCGCTGGCGATTACTAAACGGAACTTTCAGCTGAGAATTTCCCTCTGGCATTGCACAGATCCCTGAAAGGACACGGCTTTTCCGCACGAGCGCGCATTCCTCACGATGAAGACCTCGCAGCTGCGGATCCGGGTGCACGTCTACTCGCAGGACCATGTCCGCGCCCACGTGTTCCTGTGCATGCTTGCGTACCACGTGGAATGGCACATACGCCGCCGCCTGGCGCCGATCCTGTTTGAGGACGACGACCGGGAGGGCGCGCGGGCGCAGCGCAGCTCGCCGGTGGAGAAGGCCGAGGTCTCAAAGAGCGCAAAGGCCAAAGCGGACACGAAGCACTCACCCGACGGGCTGCCGGTCCACAGCTTCACGACGCTGCTCGCCGACCTGGCCACGCTGACGCTGAACGAGGTGACGCTGCCAAGCAGTCCAGACCACGCCTTCCCGCTGATGGCGAAGCCAACAGAACTGCAGAGCCGCGCGTTCGAATTGCTGGACATCGACCCGGCCAAGCATGTTGCCATGTAAGCGAAAGGCTGGAATCCCTGGAATCCGCCCTTGGCCCCTTTGTTTGCGAAGGATTCCTGTTTGAAACCTAAATGAAGATCCGTTTATTGATAGCCGTCGGGGGATCGCCACAAAATATCTTGCCAGCCATCTACGCTGGTTCCATCTCAT
Source organism: Paracoccaceae bacterium (assembly GCA_022824005.1). Classification (GTDB taxonomy): domain Bacteria; phylum Pseudomonadota; class Alphaproteobacteria; order Rhodobacterales; family Rhodobacteraceae; genus JAPOXR01. Next base: position 28,947 of record JAJEBG010000007.1, on the reverse strand, counting down.
AGTCTTGCAGAAGAACCCGACCCCGAGGCACTGCCTCGCCAGCGCTCTCACCGGAATAAGTGTCAATACGATGTGCTAATAGAGCCAATAGAAATTATGACCTATCAATCGCGGATGGAACTTTCCAATCGCAATTCTCTCCATGACCTTGGTTTGATATCGACTGAGAATGGTTCACATTTCCTTGACAATAACCGAGTTCAACATTATAAATCATCATTCGGACTTAGTCTAACAATCTTGGTGTTGGTGGCTTCCGCAAGGAAAACCCTGTCGCTTGAGGGTATTTTGGTACCCGACGGAGAGGACAACGCACTTCGAACTAAAGAGAAGGAGAACAGTTGTGACAAAACGCACGACTGCCAAGTACAAAATTGACCGTAGAATGGGCGAGAACCTTTGGGGTCGCGCCAAGTCACCACAAAATCGCCGCGATTATCCACCAGGTCAGCACGGACAGCGACGTCGTTCCAAATTGTCTGACTTCGGTCTCCAACTTCGTGCCAAACAAAAACTCAAAGGTTATTACGGCGATTTGACGGAGAAGCAATTTCGCCGAATATTCGCAGAAGCCGAGAGGGTGCGTGGTGATACCGGTGAAAACTTGATAGGATTGCTTGAGCGACGCCTTGATGCCGTCGTTTACCGTGCCAAGTTTGCCGCCACAATTTTTGCGGCGCGACAATTCGTTAATCATCAACATGTGCTTGTGAATGGCCAGCGGGTCAATATTCCCTCTTACCGCGTGAACGAGGGGGATGTGATTGAAGTCCGTGACCGCTCGAAGCAACTTGCGGTCCTGCTAGAAGCTGTTGGTCTCCCTGAGCGTGATGTGCCCGAGTACCTCTTGGTCGATTACAGCAAGATGACGGCACAACTTCAACGAACGCCCACTTTCGACGAGGTGCCCTATGGCGCGATCATGGAGCCCAATCTCGTTGTTGAATTTTACGCCAAGAATTGATGGATTCAAGACTTTGGATCGGGGCCACGATGGCCGCTTGATTGTTGCACCGTGCAAGGTGCGTTGGTTGGCCTTGCCGTGAGTATCTTCGACACAATCCCGCTTGCCGAGGCCAGACGCCTGCCGTTTTGGCGACGCCCCATTTTCCTGCTTTTTCTCATGGCAGGTGCCGTGCCTTTGTCCTTCGCGACTTGGATGGCTCTTCTCAATAATTTCGTGATTGAAGTTGCCGGTTTTGATGGCGTCGACATCGGGTGGCTGCATACAGCGCGGGAGGTGCCGGGTTTTCTCGCCATCGGTGTGATTGCTCTGTTGATCTGGATTCGTGAGCAGGTTCTGGCACTCTCCATGTTAATTGTCCTTGGGGCGGCGACCGCCGTCGTAGCTTGGTTTCCGACTTTTGGCGGCATAATCGCAACCACGATGGTGGCGTCGGTGGGGTTCCATTATTTTGAAACGATCAACCAATCGCTGCAACTTCAATGGCTCAGAAAAGAGGAAGCCCCGAAAATGATTGGATTGATTGTTGCGGTCGGGTCTGGAGCCTCCCTATTCGCATATGGGGTCCTTGTCGTGACATGGAAAACTTTCGACTTGAACTACAATACCGTTTATTTGGCGGGGGGCGGCATGACATTGCTTATTGTCGTTTACTGTTTGGCTGGATTTTCGCGCATTGAGACTCCGATTCCGCAGCGCACTCGGTTGATTCTTCGCCGCCGTTATTGGCTCTATTACTTGCTGGAGTTTATGTCAGGGGCCCGAAGGCAAATATTTGTTGTCTTTGCCGCCTTCATGATGGTGGAGCGATTTGGATTTGAGGTTCACCAAATTACGGCCTTATTTCTCATCAATTACGTCGCAAACATGATTCTTGCGCCCTTTATGGGTCGGGCGGTGGCGGTCTTTGGTGAGCGGGCCGCTTTATCGTTTGAATATATTGGACTGACGCTGGTGTTTCTTGCCTATAGCGGCATTTATTACTTCGGTTGGGGGGTGCTCCTCGCGGCCGCGCTCTATATTTTGGATCATCTATTTTTTGCGCTTGCTTTTGCCATTAAAACCTATTTTCAGAAAATAGCCGATCCCGAAGACATCATGCCGACCGCCGCCGTCGCCTTCACCATCAATCATATCGCGGCCGTTTTTCTGCCAGCTTTGCTTGGCTATCTCTGGGTGACATCACCTGGCAATGTCTTTGGTTTAGCGGCCATCATGGCCGTGGGTTCATTCGTCCTTGCACGATTCATTCCGAGACGGCCTCTGCCGAATCGAGAAACCGTGTGGGTTCGCCCGTCGTGAAGCGATGAGATTGATGCCACACGATCTCCCTTTGCGGTCACCAAACAAAAGGAGAGCCAACTTATGCTAAAATTTCTTCACAAAAAGACAGAATTGCCCACTCGGGATCAGGCCCTTTCGGGGCGTGTCGATCCGATTATGACCGCAGAGACTCATTTTGTGTCCGGGCACAAACTCAAAGGTCCCTATCCTGACGGTCTGCGTCTGGCGATGTTCGGTATGGGCTGTTTTTGGGGTGTCGAAAAACTATTCTGGACGCTCAAGGGAGTCTTTGTCACCGCGGTCGGTTATGCTGGAGGTTTGACTCCCAACCCCACTTATCGTGAGGTCTGTTCGGGTAAGACGGGTCATAACGAAGTTGTGCGCGTGGTGTATGATCCGAATGTCATTGGTTATCCATCGCTTCTGAAAATTTTCTGGGAGGGCCATAATCCCACTCAAGGTATGCGACAGGGAAACGATGTTGGCACGCAATATCGATCGGGTATTTACACGCGCGATCAAAGGGACAAATTTGCCGCCGAAAAGAGCCGCGATCTCTTTGGCAAAGCATTGGAGAAGCAGGGAGAATTTGCCGCCATCACAACTGAAATCATCGACGCACCGCCCTTCTATTTTGCCGAGGATTTTCATCAGCAATATTTGGCGAAAAACCCCAATGGATATTGTGGATTGGGTGGAACAGGGGTTGTTTGTCCTTCGCTTGACTGAATGACTTAATGTCCATTTTGCACTCATTTGAAGGGGGGCGAGATCGGTTTGTCGCCGTCTCTACAATTCGAGGGTTGGCCGCGGCTGAAAAAGTTCAAAGCGCGTTGGAGAGAATGGCCAGCCCGCCAGAGGCCACAGCTATCGTCGAAATAGAAGAAGAGTCAGATTTTTGGGAGGTGAGTGGATATTTTGCCGACCGGCCTGATGGCATCGCATTGGCTTTACTCGCCGCGGCTTTTGCGATGGGTGAATTTGTTATTTCTAAAGTCGTCCACGAGAACTGGCAGGCATCAATTAACCGAAATTTACCGGCAGTGCACGTCGGTCGATTTCTCGTTTATGGCCACCATTGTGAAATTGACCATGGGGAAGATATCTATCCACTCCAAATTGAGGCTTCATTGGCGTTTGGAACGGGACATCATGCGACAACTCAAATGTGTCTTGCCATGATTGACGCGATCCATCTCGACGGTTTCAAAGTGGCAAGGGCCGCAGATATCGGCAGTGGCACGGGCATTCTCGCCATGGCCATGGCCCGTTTGTGGAAATGTCGCGTGGATTGTAGTGATAACGACCCGAGTGCCATCGAGATTTTTGGCTTTAATATCAACGCCAACAATCTGTCGACCCAATTGACAATAAAGCTGGTGGATGGTGCGCCAGCTTCTTGCTTTCCCACCGCACAATATGACTTGGTGACGGCTAATATATTGAGTGAACCTTTAAAGAAAATGGCCGCCGATCTTAAACGTCTGCTTCGCCCCGAAGGTCGCTTGATACTTTCAGGCGTGACGCTTGATCAGTCTGAGGAGATCAAAACGGTGTATGCGAATGACCAAATGAGGTTGATTGATGAGTGCCAGCAGAGCATATGGACAACGCTGGTTTTTTCACTCGACCGACCCAATTCTTGATGATGAATCGCTGACCTGAAATGGGCTCAGCCGGCGCGTGAGAGAGGGAGCTCTAGTCTTCCCACGCTATGAGTTTCTGCCGCTGCGAGCCGAGTCCCTCAATTCCCAGTTCCATGACTTGTCCGGCGCGCAAAAAGGTTGGGGGTTTCATCCCGAGACCCACACCCGCAGGTGTGCCTGTTGGGATAATGTCGCCCGGCTGCAGTGACATAAATTGTGAGATATAACTGACCAAAGAACAGACACCAAAAATCATGTTTTGAGAGGAGCCTTCTTGGCGGCGAGTACCATCGACATCAAGCCACATTTTGAGATTTTGTGGGTCAGGAATTTCATCTCTCGTGACCAACCAAGGTCCAATGGGTGCAAAGGTGTCAGCACTCTTGCCCTTGATCCACTGACCACCCCGTTCGATCTGGAACTCTCTTTCGGAGATATCATTAACCACACAATATCCGGCGACAAAGTCGAGGGCCTGCTCTTCACTGACGTAACGTGCTTCGGCTCCTATCACCACACCCAACTCGATTTCCCAATCTGTCTTGCTTGAACCCTTGGGAATAATTACATCGTCGTTAGGCCCAGAGAGACTTGAGGTGGCTTTGCCAAACAAGATCGGCTGCTCAGGAATCTTTGCACCAGTCTCTTTGGCATGATCAGAGTAATTCAAACCGACGCAAACCAGTTTCCCGACCGAACCCACGCAAGGACCGATTCGAGTCCCTAGTGGAAATTCGGGAAGATTTGAGATATTAAGGTCAACGGCCCATGAAAGGTCGGAAAGCGTTTGACCATTGATATCGTCAACGATTCCCGTCAAATTTCTATACTGTCCCTGATTGTCAAGTATGGCCGGTGCCTCAGCGCCCCGCTCGCCTAATCGTGCCAATTTCATCTGTCGCTCCTTTGGTTATCCAAGTCTTACATCTTTTATGAGACTCTGCTCAAAGGTGCCTTCTTCAGCCCCTCACCGTGAGAGAAAAAGGCTAATCAAGGACACTCGGCCAGTTGGCATCACCTTTGATAACATTGCCGGGGATGTCCTGTTCCCATTGACCTCGGACACTCAAACTATAGTTGAGATAGAGTTTGTCCTCGAAAATCGTCCAAGCCTCGGGTTGAGTTGAAGCGGTGTAATTGTTGGCGACCGCCCAAGCACAATAGCCGCCATATTGTGGGGCATATCGTTCGGGGTCAGCGTTAAACAAGTCTAAATGTTCAGCGTTGACGAACCGCCACTCGGCCCCGTTCCATTCCGTTCGGAATGTCTTGGAGCCTTCGACCGGCTCACCTTGGGTGAAATATGCAACCGGGTCGTATCCCCGAATGGCTACTCCCCATCGGGTAAAAACTGGATCACTACCGGCGACGAGCGGCGATCCCATTATTGAGGTGAGAAGAATTAAAATCAACATGTTGCGTCGAATCAAAGTCATTTTATTGTCCTCGCTTATTTCGCCTATTCTTCATGCCCTAAACAACAGCGATTTTCCACAAACAAAAAAGAACCGAGGCCTTCTTTTGAAGGCCTCGGTCCAGGGAGGAAAGTTACGTCTCGTGTGGTTTGTGACCAATTGATTGATGCGTGCCTGAAAGGCCGTCGCTGATGCCTCGCCTTAAACCGAGGTCCCCAAATTGTCGTTCGGTCATGGTGCGTAAAGTCTGGTGAGTCAGACGATGGCAACTCCAATCACCAATTTTTGAAAAAGGATTCGTCACCATCACTGCACGCAGGCCGCTTGATAGGGGGAAGACCCCAAAAAGATAAATTTTGAATTATCTTCATGACGAAAGCCTCCCTTGATCATAAACAAGGATTATCTTTTTCTCTCGACTTCTAATATGGCGTTCATTCTGTGCTGTTCAAATGCCAAAAACGCAAAGCGGATGCGCAAAAATTTCATAGCTGACAAAATGGGTGATTGAAGGATCGGATGGCCTATCGGTCTTTGGCTCACTTGCGAGGTTCTAAATTCGTGATATCCTGCCATAAAAGGGGCGATTCGATGCGGGTACTAGGTTTAGATCCGGGGCTTCGGCAAACCGGTTGGGGTGTGATTGATTCGAAGGGATCAGCGGTCAGCCACGTGGCCAACGGTCACGCGCGCAGCAAAGGGCAAAAGTTAGCTGAAAAGTTAGCCAGTCTGTTCTCGCAATTGTCCGAGATCGTCGACGCCTACCAACCTGAAGAGGTGGCTGTCGAACAGACATTTGTGAACAGCAATTTTGCGGGCTCCCTACTCTTGGGTCATGCCCGGGGGGTAGCCATTCTAGCGGCCGCGAGGGTGGGCATTCCTGTCAGCGAATATGCGGCCACATCGGTAAAGAAAGCCGTGGTGGGCGTGGGGCATGCCGAAAAGAGTCAAGTTGAAACGATGGTGAAACTTCAGTTACCCAATGCAGATATCAAAGGGGCTGACGCCGCTGACGCGTTGGCGATTGCATTGGCCCATACGGCCATTAGCGGTTTTGGTAATAGACTGGATGCCGCCTTGGCCAAAGCCGAGAGGGAAATGGTGTGATTGGATGTTTGACAGGCACCATCGTTGAGCGTCACGAAGAATTTATCGTCATTGAAGTCGGCGGGGTTGGGTTTCTTGTGCACTGCTCTCAAGCCACTATTTTGGCTTTACCTAGCGATGACGCCATTGTTCGGCTGTTTACGGATCTATTGGTCCGCGAAGATTTAATCCAACTATATGGCTTTTTGTCGCGAAAAGAACGAGCCTTGCACCAATGTTTGATTTCAGTTCAGGGTGTCGGTGCCAAAGCCGCTCTAGCCATTGTGGGAGCGTTAGGGGTCGAGCCGACAATTCAAGCGGTAACACTCGGCGATTCAGATTCCATTCGGACAGCAAAAGGTGTTGGGCCTAAATTGGCCGTCAGGATCGTCAACGAACTTCAGGAACGCATCTCTCTTCTCGTGGCTTGGTCTGATGGAGAGGATTCACCGTCGAATTTAGAAAGTCGCGAAGTCACAAATGATTCCGAATCAATCAATAACAAAAAGACGAACCCGAATAAGGCCGTCGCATCCAAGACAGAGGCTCACTCTGCCCTCATCAACCTTGGTTACCAGCACGGCGAAGCCTCGCGTGCGATTGCTGAGGTCGCACGTGACCAACCGGATATTGAAACGGAAAAATTGATCCGCGAATCATTAATCCGTTTGGTTCCAAAGTGATGAGTTCATGAAAAAAGAGTCTATCGTAACAACAACACCTCTCGCTGAGGACCGAGATCGTTCTCTTCGGCCGAAGACTTTAGATGATTTTATTGGCCAAGAGGAATCCTGTTCCAACTTAAAAGTCTTTGTCGAGAGCGCGAGTCGGCGTTCGGTTCCATTAGATCATACGTTGTTTTTTGGACCTCCGGGTTTAGGCAAAACCACGTTGGGTCAAATTTTGGCGCGTGAGTTGGGTGTGAATTTCAAAATGACCTCTGGACCGGTGCTCGCTAAGGCTGGCGATTTAGCGGCGATTCTGACAAGTCTTGATGCCCGGGATGTTTTGTTTGTTGATGAAATCCACCGTCTTCAACCGGTCGTGGAGGAAATCCTTTATCCCGCGATGGAGGACTCGGCACTGGACTTAGTGATTGGTTCAGGACCGGCGGCTCGCACAGTTCGAATTGATCTGCCGCCGTTCACTCTCGTTGGCGCGACAACAAGGCAAGGCTTACTGACGACCCCTTTGCGCGATCGTTTTGGGATACCCATCCGACTCGATTTTTACAAGATCGAGGAATTAAATCAGATTATCCGACGAACGGCCGATTTGCTGTCGGTAAAAATAGACGGTGAGGGGGCACTTGAGATTGCCCGTCGGGCGCGAGGCACGCCACGAATTGCCAATCGATTGCTTCACCGCGTGCTGGATTTCGCGATCGTTGAGGGCAATGGGAAAATCACTCTCAAGGTTGCAAAACTGGCTCTCGGTAAATTGGGTGTTGATGGGGTGGGTCTTGACGGTTCAGACCGTCGCTATCTTGAAAAATTGGCCAAGACTTTTCACGGGGGACCGGTGGGCATCGAAACCATGTCAGCGGCACTTTCAGAAGCAAGAGATTCGATTGAGGAAGTGATTGAGCCGTTCTTGTTGCAAAGAGGCCTGATTCAGCGCACTCCAAGAGGAAGAGTTTTGGCGAGGGATGGCTGGAGCCATCTTGGGATAAAGCCAATCGATGATGATTCGGGCGGAAGTTTGTTTCCCGAATCATCATGACTCATCAGCATTCCATACGGGTCTATTATGAAGATACCGATGTGGCGGGGATCGTTTATTACGCAAACTACCTGAAATACATCGAACGGGCGCGAACGGAATGGCTGCGCTCAATCGGCATTGTTCAAACCGACTTGCGCCATGAGCACGGCATCGTCTTTGTGGTGCGCGACCTACAAGCGGAATTTCTTACGCCGGCCAAATTTGATGATCTCTTATCCGTCCTCACAGAAAAAAGAGGGTTATCGGCGGCCAAGATTAATCTCCGGCAAACGGTCTCAAGAGGGGCGCTCAAACTCTTCGTTGCGAATGTCACCTTGGCATGCATCTTGCCATCAGGTCAGCCCACTCGGATCCCAATTTGTCTGCGTGACTCACTCCAAACCCATCAGAATTCTTGACAAATTCTCACTTTTTGGAATTGAGTGGGGCCGAGGTTTCAGTGATATGTCATGCCGTTAAGCGTGTGACTCGCCGTCTTTGGTTTCAAGTAACTCTTTGGCGATATCCCGTGCTTCAGAAATTTTATTGACGATCATTTTTTCGGAGATGGCGCCCAAAATATCGAAACTATCAAGGGTTCGGGAGACTTCGTCATCGGGCCTGATGACGATGCTGTAAGTCAGCGATTGGGCAGCGACAGCCAGCAATCTTGCAATCATCATGGCAGCACTATCGTCAATAAACGTGGTCTCAGAAAGATCAAAAATGACGATATTGTGCTCTTTGATATCGTGGCCAAGGATGCTGGCAATATTTTGCGAGGATGAAACTGTCAATGTTCCTCGAAGTTTGACCATACCCACACGCGCCGAAAAAGGATCTCCACCGGGGGGCAAGCCGACCTCGGCGAAAAAGTGTGAATCGAGCATCGGTACGGAAATCACGTGGTCAACTTCTTGATGTTCTTGACGACGCGCTTGGACCATCGCACCGGTGATCAAACCAATGGCTACAGCGGTAATCAGGTCAATGAAAACGGTAAGAAAAAGAACAAGCAGAAAAACGAATAAATGTTCGCGTCGCAAATGTCGAACGCGGAACAATGTACGTTTATCCATGATGTCCCATCCAACCTTGAATAAGACGGCGGCAAGAGCAGAAAGGGGAATAGGTTCGACAAAGCGTCCAAGACCCAAGACGAGAGCCAAAAGGACCGCCGAACGTGTGACACCTGACATCGCGGTCAATCCGCCAGAGCGGATATTGACAACCGTGCCAAGGGCCGCGCCTGCGCCGGGGAGGGCACCGATCAGACTCGCGGCCATGTTGGCGACCCCTTGGCCGACAAGTTCCTTTGCCGAATTATGGCGACTGCCGGTCATCGAGTCGGCCACCAGCGATGTCAAGAGAGATTCAACCGAGCCCAAGAGGGCAAGAATGATCGCCGGTTCAATGGCCCTGAGCAAGAAGTGCGGTGACAAATCGGGGAGATAGATAGACGGCAATTGCATTGGGATTTCACCAATGACGGGAGCGTCAGGAAAGATGGCCATCCCGAGCATTGTGCCGAAGGCGAGCGCGACGATGGGCCCCGGCGCCCATCTCGAGAATCTCTGTGGCCAGAGAAATCCGACCGCAAGAGTGAAAAGGCCGATGATCACCGCTCCGATATGAACATTTGTGATAGCCGCCGGCACCGCGAGCGCGGCGGTGACAGGCCCACCTGTCACAGCGGCGGAGCCAAGAATAGGTAAAATTTGGATGAACATGACGATCATTCCGATTCCAGTCATAAAACCGGCAATGACGACATGCGGCGTATAGGCCACATAGCGGCCAATTTTTGTAACTCCCATCAGCACTTGGATAGTGCCGGCTAAAAATGCAATGGTCAGAGCCTCGGCCAGAGTCTCAGAATGGCTCGTCAAAACAACCGCCATCGCCACCGCCATTGGCGCTGTGGGACCCGATATTTGTGCCTTTGTTCCACCGAAAACGGCGGCCAGAAATCCAACCGAGATGGCTCCCCACAGTCCGGCTGCGGCCCCCATTCCCGAAGCGATTCCAAAACCTAAAGCGACCGGCAACGAGATGACAGTGGTGGTCACGCCACCAATCACATCACAGCGAAGAGTTGAGAGTTGATAATTAATCCGAAATCTCTTGATCACAATAATCCTAGGCAAAATCCACTTATCGAGGAATGGAAATAGATAGTTTCAGGGTTGTGAGTTGTTATGAGTAAAAATTTCGTAAATTGCAATCAACCATGTTCAAGAACGTTTTTGATTGTCTGCTGTCGTTCTTGGTCCAAAAATTCACGTTTGAACAAGACGGTTTCATGATTCTTCTCTCTTTTGTTTATCACAGCTTTGTGATAATAACGAAATTCAAAGAACCGCACTAAAGCGGCAAGGGCATAGCAGTGAGCGTTAGCAATGGAAATTGAGACTCTTGTTTCCGCGCCGGGCGTGGACTTTTCCGTACTTGGTCTTTTTCTTAAAGCTGGCCTCGTTGTGAAGATCGTGATGCTCGTTCTTCTCTTGGCGTCCTTTTGGACTTGGGCTATCGTTTTTCAGAAGTTGATCGTCTATCGTCGAGTACGAAGGGGTTCGCTCGAGTTTGATCGCAAATTCTGGTCCAATCAACCTCTTGATGAACTGTATTTGACCTTATCTGAAAGACCAAGAGGGGCATCAGAGCGTATTTTCTGTGCGGCGATGAACGAATGGAAAAAATCACATCGCTCTGACGGGGATTTGATCGCTGGTGTGAGGACGCGGATTGAACGCGCTATGGGATTGGCGGTGACGCGCGAAACCAATCGTCTATCTCAAGGTCTTGATTTCCTAGCCACCGTGGGTTCGACCGCGCCCTTTATCGGTTTGTTTGGAACCGTCTGGGGAATTATGCGGGTGTTTGGTGAGATCGGCGTTCAAGAAACAACCAGTCTGGTCGTCGTGGCACCGGGGATTGGAGAGGCGCTTGCGGCCACAGCTTTGGGCTTGCTAGCCGCCATTCCAGCTGTCGTATTCTTCAATAAGTTATCGACCGTCGCCGACCGTTTAGCGGGAAATTTTGAGGACTTCGCTGACGAATTCCTCACCATTATTTCTCGACAACTGGATGAATGAGATGGGAGGGATACCATCCTATAAATCAGAACAACGAAGCTGGCGCAGCCGACGTCGCGCCCATCGTCCAATTGCCGAAATCAATGTCACCCCATTTGTCGATGTGGTTCTGGTTCTGTTGATCATCTTTGTCGTTGCGGCCCCGCTTCTGACGGTGGGAATACCCATTGAACTTCCAGAAACCAATGCCAATCCACTCCCGACTGAGAACGAGCAACCCCTCACGCTCTCAATAGCGAAAGACGGTCGCCTCGCTCTTCAAACCTCGGAGATACCGCGCGATGAATTAATTGAACGACTTCAGGCGGTGATGGAGGAGAGGCAATCAGACCGCATCTATGTCCGAGGTGACAAGGATGCGCGTTATCAAGTGATCATGAAAGTCATGGGAGATTTGAATGATGCGGGTTTTCTCAACATCGGCCTTGTCACCGGCAGTGAGGATTCGAATGGGGCTTCTCTCGGAAACGACACCGAGTCGTAAACAAAATCGAATCTGTGAGGTTGTTAGACAGTCACGCTGCAGTTTGTGGCTTCGTTCTGGAATGACGGATTTCCGCTACAGCGTTGGTCGCGGCACTCCCGTCATCTCTCCTTCCTTGATCAATCTGATTGCGATTGTTTGAGTTTTGGGACTGACAGGCAGGGATATCGCTGAATGCGTACAGGTGCGATTATCTCAGCGACCGCTCATGGCTTGCTGCTATGGCTGCTCGTCTTTGGTGGCATTGACACTTTTGATGACAGTCAGCCAGACATTGTTGATGCGGCACAGGTCGAATTGATTTCAGACCAAGAATTACGTGCACTCTTCCCTAAAACCGTAGACGAGGAGAAGAGACTAGAGCCGACGAACGACGTTATTGAAACGGAAGTGGCAACGTTGCCATCGGAGCCGATTGTGGAAGAGGCCGAGATGGTCGAAATCGATATGGCTCAAGAACCACCGCAACAATCGGAACCCGAAATTGAAGAGACCATCGATTCAGAGCCGCTTGAAAGACCGATCGATGAGAGGGAGGTGGTGTCAATCGCCGAAACTGATACCGATGTTGACATTGAGGCCCGGCAAGCGGCACCTAGAATTGCCGAAGACGCGGTGCCCGAGCCACCTAGTGAAGCCAAAACTGAAACCGTCGATTCACCACAGCCACCGCCCTTGGTTCCTGAATTTCAAGAAGAGAAGCAAGAGGTGATTGAGCCGGAGACGGTTGAAGCGGTCGTGCAAGAGGAGACCGCCACCGAGACGGTGACAGAGGCCGATGAGACTGAGGCGACAGCTCTCGTTTTGACCCGGCGACCCTTACGGCGGCCCCCAAAGCCTGAACCCATATCTGTGGAGGCTGAACCCCTCGATACTTCACCTCCCGAAGATATAACTCCTGAACCCGTCGAACGTGAAGATGAGGAGAGCGTCGATATCGCGGCCCTCATTGCTGGCGTGCAAGAAGAGGCAGACGCACCAGACAATCAAATTCCTGTGTCATCCCTCACAGCGCCACTGACGGCGAGCGAAAAAGATGGTCTCAAGGGGGCCATACAAGCATGCTGGAACCTCGGGTCGCTCTCCGATGAAGCCAAGCGAATTGTTGTCACAATCTCGGTGTCGCTGCAGGCCAATGGCCGGCCGGTTCCCGATTCCATAAAGCTGTTGAGTGCGTCGCCGGGTGGCGAGGCCGCGACACGGAAAGCCTTTGAAGCCGGTCGGCGGGCTATATTGAGATGTTTGAGTCAAGGGTACGAATTGCCGCCTGACAAATATGAGAGTTGGCGGCGTGTAGAAATCGTATTCAATCCCGAAGAAATGAGGAAACGATGAACACCAGAAAAAAAATTGTGCCAACTCTGACGCTGGCACTTACCCTTTGCGTTCTTGGTCAACAGGTGCATTCACAATCAGAGTCTAAACCCTTGCGTATCGTTATCACCGAGGGTGTGATTGAACCGATGCCGCTGGCTCTTCCCATTTTCACGACTGATCTTGCGGCTGATAAAACCTTGGCCAGACAATTGACTGAGGTGGTTGTTAACGATCTTATCGGAACGGGTCTGTTTCGACGTATCCCGTCAGAGGCTTATCTTTCAACAATTACTCATTTCAACGAGAATGTGCGCTTTGCCGATTGGAAAGCCATTAATGCTCAAGCGCTCATGGTCGGCTCTGTATCCTCCACCGGCAACGACAGAATGACGGTGAATTTCCGGCTTTATGATGTTTTTGCCGAAGCTGAACTGGGGAAGGGGATGAGATTTGAGGCGGGTCAGAACAGTTATCGGCGAATCGCCCATAAGATCGCAGACACCATTTACCAGCGTATCACAGGAGAATTGCCTTACTTTGATTCCCGCGTGGCGTTCATTTCTGAATCGGGTGCAAAAGGCCGTCGTCAAAAGCAATTGGCCATCATGGATTATGACGGTGCCAATGTGCGTCTTTTGACCGACCAATCGACAATTGTCTTGGCTCCACGTTTCTCACCCGATGGCAATCGTATTATCTACACATCCTACGAGACCGGAGTCCCTAATGTTTATTTGATTGATATCAATAGCGGGACCCGACAGTCGATTCTCCAATCGGCCAATATGGCCTTTGCCCCTCGCTATTCGCCGGATGGCAGCAAGGTTGTTTTGTCACTCGCCGAAGGAGGTAATACAGATATCTACCAAGTGGAAATTGGCAGCCGGCAGATTGCTCGCTTAACCTCAAGTGCCGCGATTGACACCGCGCCCTCATTCTCCCCTGACGGCAAGTGGTTGGTCTTCGAGTCAGACCGTAGCGGCACACAGCAGATTTATGTGATGTCTCTTCAAAGAGGGAGTCCCAAGCCTCGTCGCATCAGTTTTGGCGAGGGTCGGTACGGTACGCCCGTCTGGTCACCGACCGGCGACTTTATCGCCTTTACGAAACAATACCGCGGTAAATTCCATATTGGGGTGATGCGGGCAGATGGCAGTGAGGAACGCATTTTGACGTCGTCGTTCTTGGATGAAGGCCCCACATGGTCACCCAACGGTCGCACACTGATGTTTTTCCGAGAAACTCCCGGGGCCGAAGGGGGACCGTCGATTTATTCCGTCGATGTGTATGGACGAAATCTGAAACGGGTACCAACCCCTCAATTTGGCTCCGATCCATCTTGGTCAGCGCAGCGCAACTGATTCTTTGACTTTCTCGCTTCAAAACATTATTGAGGCATCAACAAGAATAACAAACTAAGGCAGGACAATGAAACCTTATATCAAATCCTCACTGGCACTTTTGGCCATGTTGGTCATCGCGGCTTGTAGCCAAACGCAACCCCCCACCCCCGGGGCTCCGCCATCAGGCGGAAATTCAACGGGTGATCTCATCTCGCAGACAGATTTAGCCGACCTTGAGCCCGACTCGCCGCAATATTTTTCCCGTTTGATTGGCGATACGGTTTATTTTGAGGTTGATCAAAGCCAGATCAATAATTTCTCTGAGGAAGTTTTGCGTAAGCAAGCCGAGTGGCTCAGTCAAAATCCCGACTACTCGATCATCGTTGAAGGGCATGCCGATGAGCAAGGGACGCGTGAATACAACCTTGCTTTAGGGGCCCGTCGAGCGGCCGCGGTCAAGGCGTATCTTGTCGATTTGGGAATCGCTGATTTCCGTCTCAATACGGTCTCATATGGTAAAGAGCGTCCCGTCGCTGTCTGTTCGTCAGAATCATGCTGGTCAAAGAACCGCCGATCTGTCACCGCTTTGAGAAGAGAAGATAGGGGATAAAATGTTCAAACGGTGGAGTTTGATTGCGTGCGCCGGCATAATGGCCATTTCGTTATCGACCTCCACCGCGTCATCACAAAGCGATGTCTCTTCGGCCGATGATGAGACTCTTGCCGATATTCGACTGCAACTGCTCAATCTCTATGGGCAAATGGAGCAACTCCGACGGCAATTGATTCCGAGCCGCTCAGCGCAAAAAGAAATTGGAATTTCAGATTTGGGGGCTTTGCGGCAATTGGATGCTTTGGAGAAGGAGTTGCGCCAAGCGATTAGCAAGATTGAAGAATTGGAGTTTCAGATTTTGCGTATCGCGTCAGATGGTCAGAACCAAATCAACGACCTCGAATTTATGTTGGCCGAAATCTCAGGCGGAGACTTTGGCCAGCTATCGGAGGGAGATCCACTTGGCACACCTGTGGTTGGCAATGAAGCTGTGTCAGACGAGGTGAAAAGTCCGGCTGTCGTGACCGATTTATCTATTCTGGAAGAGAGTTTGTTCAATGAGGCGTTTGCGACTTATCAAAGAGGACAGTTGCAATTGGCTCAGAAACAGTTTCTCGATCTGATTGATGCCTATCCGAAAGGTCGGTTTGTCGCTGACGCCCAATATTTTATTGGTGAGATTTATGTCGTGGAAGGGTTGTGGGAAAAAGCCGGGCGGGCGTTCTTTGCGTCTTTTGAAAATAATCAAGATGGTCCCATGTCTCCAAAAGCGCTGCTGCGTCTCGGTGAGAGTTTGACCGAGCTTGACAGAAAACAGGATGCCTGTGAAATTTTAAATAATGTAGGGACCTTCTTTCCCGATTCGGGTGAAGCGGGACTCGCTGATGCCGAAGTGGCAAAATTGGACTGCGATTGAAGGCACATCTAAAGGACTCCATTCACGACCTTTTAGAGCGGCTTCCGGCGGAACTCATTGGGGGCACGAGAAAGATCGCCGTCGCTGTTTCAGGTGGAGGGGATTCGTTGGCTCTACTCCATCTTCTCGCCGAGACTTGCCAAAGCCACGCCCTGACTCTCAAGGTCGTCACTGTTGATCACGGGCTTCGAGACGAGTCACGTGTGGAGGCGGAATGGGTGGGCAAGGCATCGCATCAGTTGGGCTTGCCTCATAAAATCTTGAGTTGGACTCCCATCAAGACGGGTAATTTGCAGAATTTGGCACGACGCGCCCGCTATCAAATGATGGCAGATTGGGCGAAATCGGAGGCCATACGACTAGTGGCGCTCGGGCACACCAAAAATGACCAAGCGGAGACCGTCATGATGAATTTGGCACGGGGCTCTGGAATCGATGGACTGAGTGCTATGACAGAAACAATTGAGCGCTACGATATCGTCTGGATACGCCCCTTCCTTCATCACTCCCGAAGCGAACTTCGTGGCTTTCTGAATCAACGGGGGATTAAGTGGATTGATGATCCTAGCAATGATGATGATCAATTCGATCGAATCAAAGCTCGACGGTTGATTGAACGGACATCAGCTATTGGACTTGGCATCGACCAATTATCGGCGACCGCCTCACGTCTTCAGTCTTCTCGAGTTGTCCTTGAGACCGCCGCTGATAAGGCCGCCAATGAATGCGCTAGCTGTGGCGAATTTGGTGAAATAATCTTCACAAAAAAATTCTGGCATTTGCCCATTGATTTGCAATTAAGAATCAGTGCAGATGCCTTGCGTGCTGTTTCAGGAAATGAATACCGTCCCCGCCGGGCGTCTCTGATGGCCGCTCTTGACACTATCAAGACAAATAAAGTGACGCTCTCAGGCTGTGTCATTGAACCGGATTTGGATGGTGGATTCTGTATTCTACGAGAGTTGGCGGCCTGCGGCGCTCCCGTGCCGACAACAAGAGTCTGGGATGGGAGGTGGCGGCTCGTCAAGACCGATGCGACTGAGGATTTACGGATCGCCGCGCTCGGTCAGAGTTCAAAACGGCCGGCCGTACTCGCATCGACTCCCGCCTTATGGAAAGCTCAGGAATTGTGGGCGTCGCCCTTCATTGGATTGCGTGCCGAATGGAAATTTGCCTTTTGTCGTACAAATTTGTGGTGGAATCGATTCTTGATAGAGGCTTGTTGAATTGTCATTTTTTGCAATTAGATATTCAACAGGATATCAAACTCTGACCTTGACGATCCTCGGCGAGTTCTTTTCTCGAGGGCTCAATTGGTCTCGGGAGGGCTTACTGTGAACAACAGTGTCAAAAACTTCTTGCTTTGGGGCGGACTCTTTGTCCTCGTGATTGTCCTTTTTAACGTGTTCACGAGCGGCCGGAACCTGACTTCTGAAAATACCATCCCGTTGTCGACATTTTTTGAGAAAGTCGAGATGGGTGAAGTCGAGTCTGTGATATTGGACGGCGAGGAAATTTTGGCTCGAACGACCGATGGTTCAGAGTTTACGACCATTCGCCCTCGTGAAGTTGATGTCACCAGCCTTCTTGTGGCCAACGATGTGGTCATGGAAGCAAAGTCACAGAAGCCAAGCGGATTGTTGGCCTTTCTTGGACCGATATTGCCATTCATTATTCTCATCGCCATTTGGTTTTTCTTCATGCACCGAATGCAGGGCGGCTCATCGGGGGCTTTTGGTTTCGGTAAATCCAAGGCAAAACTTCTCAATGAGAGGCAAGACCGGGTAACGTTCGACGATGTGGCAGGAATCGATGAAGCCAAAGACGAGTTGCAAGAGATTGTTGAATTCCTCCGTGATCCCAATCGATTCTCTAAACTCGGTGGCAAGATTCCGACAGGAGCCTTGCTCGTTGGCTCTCCTGGCACCGGCAAAACTCTTCTTGCACGAGCCATCGCCGGCGAGGCCGAGGTACCATTTTTTTCGATATCGGGATCCGATTTTGTTGAAATGTTTGTCGGTGTCGGTGCTTCGCGGGTCCGCGATATGTTTGAGCAGGCTAAGCGAAATTCGCCCTGCATTGTTTTCATTGATGAAATTGATGCTGTTGGCCGCTCACGTGGGATCGGAATTGGCGGTGGCAACGATGAGCGCGAACAGACTCTGAATCAATTGCTTGTGGAGATGGACGGGTTTGAGTCCAATGATGGAGTGATCATTCTAGCCGCGACAAACCGTCCTGATGTGCTCGATCCGGCCCTGTTACGTCCGGGACGTTTTGATCGACAAGTTGAGGTGCCCAACCCCGATGTCTTGGGGCGTGAAAAGATTCTTGAAGTTCATGCACTCAAGGTCAAAGTGGGGCCGGATGTGGTTCTCAAGGTGATTGCCCGGGGGACACCGGGATTTTCAGGAGCAGATTTGGCCAATCTGGTCAATGAGGCGGCACTTTTGGCGGCGCGGGTGGGGCGAAAATTTGTTGTCATGGAAGATTTTGAGAACGCCAAAGACAAGGTCATGATGGGCTCCGAGCGGCGGTCTTTGGTCATGACCAAAGAAGAAAAGATGTTGACAGCTTACCATGAGGCGGGGCACGCGATTGTGGGGATGAACATGCCGCAGCACGATCCTATCCATAAAGCGACGATTATCCCAAGAGGTCGCGCCCTCGGTTTGGTATTGTCCCTGCCCGAGAGAGATCAACTCTCCGTCACCTATACCAAATATCGCTCGAAAATCGCCATGGCGATGGGGGGCAAAGCAGCTGAAGAGTTGAAGTTTGGTGCTGATAACGTGACCTCGGGAGCGGCTTCTGACATCAAACAGATTACCCGTATTGCGCGCGCTATGGTGACGCAGTTTGGCATGTCAGACAAATTGGGGAACATTGATTATGCCCATGAAACCGACACCTATTTGGGCCACTTCAATCAAGGGCCTGTCCTCAGCCCGGCCACACAGGATTCAATTGATGCAGAAGTTCGGCGCATTTGTGATTGGGGTTACGACACCGCCAAGAACATTTTGATCGAAAAGGACGAGGAACTTGAGAGATTGGCCAACGGCCTTTTAGAATACGAAACGCTGACTGGGGATGAAATCACAAAGATCATCAGAGGCGAAGATATCTCTCGGGAGGACCCCGATGATCGCATTCAAGGTTCTAAGAGTACGGTCACGACAGTTCCCAAGATGCGTCGGCCGCGGGCCGCCGAGGGCGGTCGCCTCAATCCAAAGCCGACCTCTTAATGAAGATCATGCGTTGTCGGGGAAGTCACACATCGGCTTACGAGCGGCAATACGGAGGCTTGAGATGGCTCTGTGCTGGGGCGGTGGGATAAGATGCCCGGCGGTTTGATCATCGCACTTATTATCTTGGGCGTGATGATTTATTTCGCGCGCAAGCAAGCTGGCGGACCGGGCGGTATTCTGGGATATGGACGCTCGCCAGCCAAATTGCTGAATGAAGATCGCATCAGTGTGACGTTTGCCGATGTCGCGGGGATTGATGAAGCCAAAGAAGAACTGGAAGAGATCGTTGCCTTTTTACGGCATCCGCAAAAGTTTTCGGCGCTGGGGGGCAAGATTCCTAAAGGGGCTCTTCTTGTGGGACCTCCTGGTACTGGCAAGACTTTGTTGGCGCGAGCCATCGCCGGTGAAGCAGGGGTTCCGTTCTTTAGTATTTCTGGCTCGGATTTTGTCCAAATGTTTGTCGGTGTCGGGGCATCTCGAGTCCGTGATATGTTTGAGCAGGGCAAGAAAAACGCGCCCTGCATAATCTTTGTTGATGAAATTGATGCTGTTGGACGGGCACGTGGCGTTGGCTATGGCGGCGGCAATGACGAGCGCGAACAGACGCTTAATCAATTGTTAGTCGAAATGGATGGTTTTGAAGCGAACGATGGTGTTGTCATTATCGCTGCCACTAATCGTCCAGATGTCCTTGACAAGGCTTTGCTGCGCCCGGGACGGTTTGATCGTCAGGTTGTGGTTCCTGTTCCCGACCTAAAGGGACGCGAAGCCATCTTGCGCGTGCACGGCCGCCAGGTTGTTCTTGGCCCTGATGTCAATCTCAAAACCATTGCTCGAGGCACACCCGGATTCTCGGGCGCGGACTTGGCCAATCTCGTTAATGAGGCGGCGCTCCTCGCGGCCCGTGTTCAGCGCAAGTCCGTTTCAATGGAAGATTTTGAAGATGCCAAGGATAAAGTGGTGCTCGGTTCCGAGCGACGCTCCTTGGTCATGACGGATGAGGATCGCAAACGCATTGCCTATCACGAGGCCGGTCATGCGGTTGTCGGACTGAATGTTCCACAGCATGACCCTATTCACAAGGTGACGATTATTCCCCGAGGCCTTGCGCTTGGCGTTGTTCACTCGCAACCGGAGCGGGATGAAATTACCGTCACAAAGATAAAATATGAATCCAAGATTGCCATGGCGATGGGTGGGCGGGCCGCCGAGGAGATCATTTTTGGTAAAGAGAATGTGACATCAGGGGCGGCCTCCGACATTAAACAGGCCACCTCTATCGCCCGCGCGATGGTGACACAATTTGGTATGTCAGAAAAGCTGGGAAAGATTGATTATTCAGATGATCCATCATCCTCCCCCATGATGCCGGGTATGGGCGAGAGTGCCGCTAGTCCCGAGACGAAAGAGTTGATCAACGCCGAGCTGCGGCGAATTGTCGACGAGGGATATCAGACGGCGCACTCCATCCTTGAAGATAAACGGGTTGAGCTCGAGCGACTTGCTTCGGGTTTGCTAGAATACGAGACTTTGACCGGGGACGAGGTCATCGCTGTCGTGGATGGCCGTCCGATTACCACGAAATTACCGCCTGATGCCCAACAGGACAGCAAGCGGAACAAGACAATCAAATTCAATCCAAACCGAAAAACAGACCGCTCAACGGTACCCCGCATCAAAAGAAAAATTCAATGACGCCCCAACTCTCTAAAGTGCCGATGGCGACCGGGACTCCACTCAAAACCAAGCAAGAAATGGCGACTTGTGCCGGCGCTCATCAATAGCGGTCTCAACAATATCGTCGTTGAGTGGCTGGGCGTTGTGCCGGTTTCAAGTGAGTCGCTCCGATCAATATCTCAACAATTAGTCAAACTGACCTTTGCTGGGATTGAGGGGGAAGATCATAGTGGTTTGCAACGCCCATCATGTACGCGTGTCAAACATCTATACAAATCCGGCACACCGATACGAAATACTCGGCAGATGAGCCTTCTGTCGGCCGAGGATATCGCTCATATCGGTCAAGACATTGGCCTTGATAGATTGGATCCTTCGCTCTTGGGGGCGAATATCATCATTCGAGGGATTCCAGATTTCACTCTTGTGCCGCCGAGTTCCCGACTGCAGTTTCAGAGTGGGGCCACCATCACCATTGATTTGGAAAATTTGCCCTGCCACCTCCCAGCTAAAGAAATTGACAAACACCAAAAAGGAAAGGGCCATGCCTTCAAATCAGCCGCTCACCAAAGGCGTGGTGTCACCGCCTGGGTGGAACGCGAGGGTTCAATAAGCATCGGCGAAAAAGCACAACTTTTTATTCCGTCTCAAAATCCTTGGCCGCGTCTTCAAGGGCAAAAGCCTGATATTGAATAAGAAGTCGATTTCGTTTTCCTCAATTGTGTCGCCATCGTTTTTTGCCAAAGAGTGTTTTACAGAAATGGTCAAAGAGGCCGAGTGGCACATTCAGTTCTCTAAGGTAAAAAATAGACGTGGATTCCCTCATTCATTTTATTAATGGACGAGGTGTCACTTAGTTTTTTATCGACGCCCATAGACATAGGACAACCTCAAATGGCTATCATTATTGACGGCAAAGCCCTCGCCGCAGGATTGCGGCAGCAAGTCAAGGTTGCGGTTGAGGAATTGACCCATAAACGCAATCTGCGGCCCGGACTCGCAGTGATTCTCGTCGGCCATCATCCGCCCAGCCAAGTCTATGTGCGCAACAAGGCGAAACAGACGACTGAAGTTGGAATGGCATCGTTCACTCATGAGTTGGATGAGAGTGTCAGCCAATATGAATTGCTCTCACTAGTGACGAAACTCAATCAGGATGAAAAGGTTCATGGCATCTTGGTTCAGCTACCGCTTCCTTCCCATATTGATACCAACGCGGTGATCAATGCTATTGACCCGCAAAAAGATGTCGATGGATTTACGGTCACCAATGCCGGTCTTCTCGCCACCGGACAGAATGCCCTCGTTCCTTGCACGCCGCTTGGCTGTTTGCTGATGCTGCGCCATGTGTACGACCATTCGCTTTCGGGCCGACACGCGGTCGTGGTGGGGCGTTCCAATATTGTTGGGAAACCGATGGCAAGTTTGTTGCTGCGTGAAAACTGTACCGTTTCGGTGGCGCACAGTCGCACCGAAAACCTTCCCGCCCTCTGCGCTTCCGCCGATATCCTCGTTGCCGCGGTTGGTCGGCCGCATTTTATTCAAGGGGATTGGGTTAGACAAGGTGCCACAGTTATTGATGTTGGAATCAATCGCATCTCCATACCCAACTCAAATAAAACCAAATTGGTGGGTGATGTTGACTTCGATACGGCGGCAAGATTGGCCGCCGCGATCACTCCCGTTCCCGGAGGAGTCGGTCCGATGACAATTGCCTGTCTGCTTATCAATTCATTGACCGCGTGTTGCCGAATAAACGACACGACCATTCCATCCAATTTGTCCTTCTGACATCCATCTTCACTTGTTAAAAAGAGGACGAATCAAATTTTGTTGTCTTTGCGGCCCGCGAGAGCGGGTTGAAATAATTTACCGATACAGAAATGCTGAAAGTCTGGCCTATGGCTTGACCAATCTGATTGACAACAATAACTAATTGGGTTCGGCGAGTTGGCGGAGTGGTTACGCAGCGGACTGCAAATCCGTGTACACCGGTTCAAATCCGGTACTCGCCTCCATATAGTCTCTTTGAAGATTAACCCTCTGAAAGCACTGAAAAAATGATTTCCACCTACCTCGAACGGTATGATGGACTATATTGGACTGGATAGTCGATACGATTATCACGCTCTAGCTCTCGTGCCGCTTTCGGCCAAAGGTGGAAAGTATTATTTCCGCGTTACGATGCGCTCAGGAAGTTTACAGAAAAGCAGATGATGCGTTCAACAGGCACAACAGAGCCATGAGTCGCCAAAACCAAACGCGTTCCCTCGGCCAACGAAATCTACACTGAGTTTGATCCGAAACTCGCCGGGCTACACAACCAGCATGTATATGAAATTGGCTTTACCCAGACAATTGAGATTGTTGTAAAAACTGATGGTTCCCATCGCGTAATTCCGATCCATTCGCGGATAGCTCCTCTAATCACTGGCGGCCATGGTCGAATTTTCGACTACAGAATCGACCAAAACGTCGAAGCACAGAACGACGCCAGCAAGCGATTGATGGATGGCCTGTGTACGCAATTTGACCAATCATTCACGCAAGGCGGTGCATTCACGGAGAGGCACGTTCAAGCAGATACTTGAAACCGCTGGTGTAACCGACGAAATGATTGAGCAACCTGAAATTGGTGAAATATGTCTTAGCGACATTAAGCGTTCCATGAGAGACAGCATGGTCAAAAAGCGGTTTAGTGATAAGATTACCGGACACTCAGCTTGTGACACTGCTGGAAATTATGGTTTTGGCCCACTTTTGACACCCAGAGCTATTGCGGTAGACTGACTCGATCTCGGTTTGTTGCAAATGTAGATTTCCACAACTCTCTATTGGTGTTTTTTCCATTAGGATCCGTTACATTCTCGCAAGATAATTCGAAATGGGATCAGAAAGTTGAAGGCAAAAAGCACATTTGATGTCGCCATTAAGAGGTTAAAGCAACCCGTGGAACTTTACGATGGTGTTACGAACGCGCCGCAACACAAAATTTGCAGCGATCAAGCAAGGACGTTCAAGAGCTTCATGGGGTGGAAGTTGTCAGAGCAGATCATGAGGATTGATAAAAATCGAGTATGCTCCAACCTATCATGTCAGTTTTCTACATTATGACAATTACAGGTTCAGCAGAAATTTGGGTGAATGTCAGAGGCTACTCACGTGGGTAAAAATGTTCCATGAAGGCCTAAGGGCAGCGCAATATCCAACTCTGCTTTGAACACAGGCCCTCCAGCCAAATTAATGCCTTCAAATACCGATAGGTTTGTAGCACCCGACTGCCAATCCAGCGCAGTGCCGATAATCCAAAACTCTCCTTCTCGATCAGACTTAGGTACAATAAGATGTTCCTCTAGAATTTCTGTTGCTCCGACATCAAAGTGCGCAATTTTTCCAGAACTTCGATCAAGCAACAGGAGACGGTTGAACCCGAATATGTCTGTGCCACTGGTTTCAGCAAGCATGATCACAAAACGATGATGTGCGAGATTTTCACGACTATCGGTTTGAATGAACTCCACTTGTCCAAATTCGGGGGCCTTCTGGAAACTCACAGACTTTTTGGCGAGATTGACCCTAGCTTGAACGTAACGGGAAGCGGCAGATGATTTTCCATCCCAACTTCCGTCCATTACTGCAAACGCATCCTTGGAAATGAAGTTCGGATTTTCGTGTTGTGCAAAATCAAACCCGATTTCCGTTGCATTAATGTCATAGGCATTACCAAAGTGAAAAACCCAGAATGGTTCAGTCTCGACTATTGAGATTTCGGTGAGATCATTCTTATCAATGACCAATATTTGTGTGGGCTGGTTTGCCATCCATTCGAATCTGTTAGCGAAGGTATCACTTGCAATATTGAAAGCAGCGTAGGGTGGAGCAACGATTACAATTTTTGAGGCTGTGATCATAAAGTCATGTATCATCGGTGTCGCCGTTTGCGGCAATATGTGCGTCTGTTCCAAACGGCCTTCGGGCGAAATATGATAGAGGATCAACGCCGCTGGATCAGTGGAATAGCCTATGTTCCACATTGATCCATCTTGATCTATGCGCGGATGAGCCCCAAAAGGAAGCCCCGTAGTTTCCAAAGACCAGTCTTTCCGCCCCTCAGTTCCCAGAGTGTCGGAATCAATAACATGTGCCGATCCGCCTTCCCAAAGAGCCAGTAGTTCACCTGCGTGATGAACCAAACTGATATTGCCAACATTCTGCCCATCGGCTGATCCACCTGATTTGAGGCCATGTCCATGGGTTCCATAGGCAGAATACAAAATGCTACCAGCCTTCGCTTCCGCGACATTCCTTGCTGTTTCGACCAGTCGCCCGTGATGCGATACTGTGCCGTCGGCAAATGCAAAACGCTGGACCATACCCGGTGCATCAAACCAATGCCCAAAGCGGTCAGACCCGATGTTATGCATCGCAGGGCCATTTCGGAAAAAGTAACCTTGCAGTTCAGGTGGGACGCGACCGTGCAAAAATCGAAATTCGGCTCTAAGTTCCGTCTCGCGCGTTCCAAGATACCCGAGCAGCCAAGGCTTTTCTTCAAGTGCTTGAATGAAAGCTGTTTGATCTCCAACAACAGATTCTGCTTGTAAACTGCGAGGTAGAGCAGTGGCTGTCATCAATCCAGTCAGCATTTTAGCAAATGTTCTGCGATCCATGTGTTAATTACCTCCGTTGAGTGTAATAACGAGTTCTAATGGCTGCCCATCAAACTTAAACGTGAACTCTTCAAACTTTGGGGCAGAGAACATGATGACCGGATTATTCGAAAAACCGAATGGTTCGTTCGGCGCACCAAGAAGATTACGGTCCAATTTCCAGTTTTCATTCAAGTCATGAAACAACGCGATGCCATAAGTTCCAGGGGTAAGATCGCTGATTTCTAACTCCGATTTGCCATCCGAAACCACACCAATTGCGTTTGTGGTTGGTTGTCCCTTCTCAAAGGCATCCGCGCTCGAATATACGGCTGCCAGAATGTTGCCGCCCTCTGTTCTAGTTTCGATTATCAGTTTCAATGTATCTGAACTTGCGCTCGTCGCGAGACCGACTGTCAAGATCAGCGCTGGTATGAATAAGATGGTTTTCATTATGTTTTCCTATCTTTCGGTTGATATCAGATGAGGAGGTAACTAACTACGCTGATACATCAAGTCGCACCGCGAGGAAGATGCGCGAAACACTGAAAAACTTCGTGAAAAACCGCTTTATTGAATTCACGAAGCGTGAATTTTTAGAGAGAAATGAAAAAGCTAGCTGATATAACCAAGATTGCGTTGGGTTCGATCAGGCGTCCAATTTTTTGGATGATCAACTTCGGTGTGATTGCTGTATGCTTTTTGAGCGGACCCTTTGGTACTCTTGAAGCTCTCCCAAGCGGATTTAGGCTGATTTACTGGGGACTGATCGTTTTGACCACCAGTATGCTTGCTCTGTGGTTATATGCTTGCTCTGTGGTTACATATGCTCATTCGCCATCAGAGAAGAATAACAATCCCCCTAATCACTGTAGTCAGCACAGGTTTTGGCGTGTTAGTAGCTTGCATCGTCTTGCTGCTGAGTTTGTTGCTTCTATACCCAATCGACAGATACCCAAGTCATTTTGAACTGGTATCCTACAGCTTTCCTAGTGCGGCGTTGATATTCTTCTTGTCGGCTTTGGTTCAGCGATCCATGTCGGTGCCTAACAACTCTCTCGAAGTAGAAATGCCCGCCTTATTTGACCGCTTAGAGAAAATTCCGCATGCGAAACAAGTCCTATCGTTGACGGCTCAAGATCACTATGTCGAGGTTAGTACAGACCTAGGGTCAGAACTCTGCCTGATGCGACTAAGCGGAACTTCATTGACCGGAAGATGGTTTTGCCCATGCGCGACAGGGATTTCGGCCGGAATCAGACTGTCACGTTTATGTAAGCATCGCGATCCGGGGCCATGCCGAGCAGCTTGAACGCCCGTGCCTGCAGTTCGGTCGGCTCCGAGGCCAGAAGGAATCGGCTGTCGGGCCGTCCGGGAAGGGAGGCATGGTTCAGCGTCAGCGTGCCGAGGTCGGAAAGAAGCGTCGTGAAGCTGTGGACTGGCAGCCCGTCGGGGGTGCGTTTCGTGTCCGCTTTGGCCTTCGCGCTCTTTGAGACCTCGGCCTTCTCCACAGGTGAGTTTCGCTGCGCCCGTGCGCCCTCCCGGTCGTCGTCCTCGAACAGGATCGACGCCAGGCGCTGGCGCATGTGCCATTCCACGTGGTACGCAAGCATGCACAGGAACACGTGGGCGCGGACATGGTCCTCCGAGTAGACGTGCACAGGTCGGATTCGCAGTCGCGAGGTCTTCATCGTGAGGAACGCGCGCTCCACGCTCGCGAGCGACTTGTACGCCTCCACCGCGGCTTCCGCGCCCAGTGATGCGGATTCCAAGCTGGTGCGGATCACGTAGATTCCATCGAGCCGGGCCTCTTCTGCGACCCTCTCCTTCCGCCGGCTCCAGAAGACGCCGTCGTCCGTGACCGCGATCTCGAAGTGCTTCTCCATTTTGTGCCGGTTCGCCTCCCGCCCGATGGCCTTCATGGCTTGGTCGCGCCTCGCTGGCCCCGGCTTCCGGCGTGCAGCAGCGGCCGCGATGTTGGCGAGCGTCCGCTCCGTGGCCTCCAGCAGGTTCTCCCGCTTCCGGCGCCGTTCCTCGCGCAGCCGCGGATTCAGGCAGACCATCAGCCGCTCGCCGGGGAAGTCCGGGCCGGTGATCTCGGCGACTGCGTCGGGAACCAGCGCCTCGGGCGCCAGAGGAGCCGGGGCGTCCGGGCCGGCGGCCTTCAGCAGCTTTCGGATATCGCCGGTCCTCAGGGCCGAGATCCAGTCGAGACCCGCCGGCTCGAGGTCCCTGCGGATCCGCGCCGTCGTCAGCATGCCCCTGTCGCCCACAAGCGCGACGCGCGCGATGCCGAAGCGCTTTCTGACCTTGTTAACCTGGTCCGCCACCGTGGACGGGTCCCCAGCGTTGCCAACGAACACCTCCACCGCCACCGGGCAACCGTCCGCCGCGCACAGGAGCCCGTAGGTGACTTGCATCTTGCCCTTCTTCCCGTCGCGGTTGTGGCCGAAGGCCGCCAGCGGGCAGCACCGGCCCTCCAGGTAGCTGGAGGAGACGTCATAAAGAATCAGCGTGTTGCCGTCCTTCAGGTGCCTGTTGGCCAGGCTCCTCTCGATCCACGGCTGGCGCTCCAGCAGCCAGTCGAGCATAGCGAGCATCTCGTTGCCGGTGACGGGGCCGAGCTTGAGCAGGGATCCGAGACTGGTCGACGCGGTCTCCGGATCCAGGGCTCTTGCGGTGGCCAGTTTGGAGGCCGGGTCGATGATTCTTGCGGCGAGCGCGGCGAGAGCGAGGTCCCGGCTCCGCTCCTTCCTGCGCCCGATGAGGCGCCTGAAACCGAGCCGCCTCATCGTCCCCAGCACGGCGGCCGCGTGGCCGTGCGGCAGGGCCCGGCGGATCGCGAAGGCCTTGCGGGGGTTGTCGAGGACGACCCCGCCCCTGAGCACAGCGCGGAACCCGTCGACGACGGCGGGATCGAGGTTGGAGAGGTTGGCAACGGTCTTGTGGCGCACGCGCCGTCCCTCGCACCATGTCCTCCTGAGGAGGACGGCCTTGGTCCCGTACTGGTTGGGGATCACGTCGATTCGGATAGACATACTGCTTATGTAAGTTTTTACTTCCTGTTAATCTAATATATAATGCTTCTTTAGGGTTATGTCAAAGGCTTTATTATGTAAGAATAAATCCTAGCTAATCTACACCTCCGGTGGCGGAAAGCCGTTGCGTTTCAGTGCGTTAGACGAGAAAAGGGGCGGGTGATCAGATGGAAGTTCCGATTAGATGAAGGGCTCAATGTCGTGAGCCAATTTTAACTTGATGGGAGAGAAGGATGAAAATTTTTCAATGGTTCGCAGCCGTGCTCTTGGTACTAGCTGCCACATCACTGACACAAGCGATGGCAAAACCTGCGATAATTTATGACTTGGCCGGTAAATTCGATAAGTCCTATAATGAGAGTGCATTCAGTGGTGCCGAAGCTTGGAGAGCCAAGTCTGGCTCAGATTACCGTGAAATCGAACTGCAATCCCAAGCTCAACGTGAGCAAGCTCTTCGAAGACTCGCCGGAGCCGGAAACAACCCCGTGGTTATGACGGGTTTTGCCTTTCAAACGTCACTCTCCGCCG
>JAJEBG010000046.1 GCA_022824005.1 Paracoccaceae bacterium | reverse complement strand
TATAATGCTTCTTTAGGGTTATGTCAAGGGCTTTATTATGTAAGAATAAATCCTAGCTAATCTACACCTCCGGTGGCGGAAAGCCGTTGCGTTTCAGTGCGTTAGACGAGAAAAGGGGCGGGTGATCAGATGGAAGTTCCGTCTAATGCCCACCGGGCTCTTTCCCATTCGCATTGTTGGGTGAACCGGTCATAAGCATCGGCGTAAGCATTTTTTAGGTTTTTTTCAGGTTCAATGACGGTTTCGACAGGAGGACGGTACATCGTTGATTGGATGCGACTTTGATGGCACCCAGCGGCGGCGAGGCGGGCCGCCCCTAAAGCGGAACCATAACGGCCCTTTGGTGCCAACAGCAAATTAATATCCGTGGTATTGGCTATAATTTGCATCCATGTCTTTGACTGGCTGCCGCCACCCACAACGAAGGCTTCCACAATATCAGTTCCAGCCTCTTGGAGGGAGAGGAGGCAGTCGTGAAGGGCAAACGCCACACCTTGCAAAACCGCCAACATCATATCTGAGAGTTCGGCGTCGGCGGAGAGGTGCGTGAATGAGGCCCGCAAACTAGGGTTGTTGTAGGGGGTTCGATTGCCGGTCAAGAAGGGTAAAAATATCACATTTGTGGGTTCAAGAGGTTGGTTTTTGACAAGAGACAATAAATCTTTGGGACTCTGGAGGGTCATCCTTGAGAACCAGTCGAGGCAACTCGCGGCTGAAAGGATCACGCCCATTTGATGCCACATATCTGGCACCGCGTGACAAAAGGCATGCACACCTCGATCGGCATGGGGTCGAAATTGTTTTGTTGGCGCAAAAACAACGCCAGATGTCCCCAAACTGATTAATGCCGATCCATCCACGATTCCCATCCCACACGCGGCGGCCGCGTTATCGCCGGCCCCGCCGACAACGATAGTGTCTTTGCGCATTCCCCATCGTTGACAATGCGTGCGCCGTAAGTGACCGGTTGAATCTATCCCTTCAACCAAATGAGGCATGTGTGAACGATCAAGATCGCAGGCCTTCAAAAGTTCGTCTGACCAATCTCTATTTGCGATATCCATCCACAAGGTTCCTGATGCGTCTGACATATCGGAAGCCAATTCCCCCGTAAGCCAGAGGCGAAGGTAGTCTTTTGGCAGCAGCACATGACAAGTTTTGGCAAACAACTCGGGCTCATTCTTTTTTACCCAACGGAGTTTTGGCGCGGTGAAACCCGCCATTATGAGGTTACCCGTTATTCCTTCAAAATCGGCGAGATTGGCCAGTTCCATACATTCCTTAGTGGAGCGTCCGTCGTCCCACATGATACACGGTCGCAAGATGTCGGCCTTCTTGTCGACTAGAACCGCACCGTGCATATGACCAGACAATCCAATAGAGCGGACCGATGGCAAAATCGCGGGTTGATCATGATGCATCTTGTCAAGCGCAGAACCGACAGCCGAAATCCACATTTGCGGTTCCTGTTCGGATTTGGGCGGTTGGCTTGGCATCTGTTTGACATCTGATTGTGACTCACTGACTACATGTTGATTGTCATCAATGACGATCGCCTTAACCGCTGAAGTTCCAAGATCAATTCCAAGATACACTTTGGCCTCTCCAATTGGGTTATTTGACCTACATGAATGGTAATAAACTCTGAATCATTGGTCAAAATCATTGGCATTTTAAGCCGGCAGAGATTATGAGTTCGAGATATGATTGTGGAAAATGAACTTCTCGTCCGCCTCTTGGTTTTCTTGACCGCCTTTGCTGTGCTAGCGTGGCTCGAATTCGCTTGGCCTCGCCGCCAACGATCGCAGACCCGTTCGCGCCGATGGGTTACAAATTGGGCGGTCATTATTATTGATAGCCTTTGTTTGCGTGCCCTTGCCATTTTCCTACCTTTGCTCGCGGTGGGAGCCGCTCTCGATGCTGAACGTTGGGAGTTGGGGTTGTTGAATAAGGTTGACTGGCCGATTTGGGTCGAAGTGATCGTGGCGATATTAATTCTTGATTTTGTCATTTGGGCGCAACATCTCGTGACGCATAAAGTGCCGATACTTTGGCGTTTGCACCAAGTCCATCATGCTGATGTGGATATTGATGTGTCAACCGCGATCCGTTTCCATCCAATTGAAGTGGCATTATCCATGATGTTGAAGATTGGTACAGTTTATCTGTTGGGGCCGAGCGCCATCGCTGTTGTTCTGTTCGAAATCATTCTCAACGGAACCTCAATGTTCAATCATGCCAATCTTCGAGTCCCTGATCGCGTCGAGAGAGTCTTGCG
Source organism: Paracoccaceae bacterium (assembly GCA_022824005.1). Taxonomy (GTDB): domain Bacteria; phylum Pseudomonadota; class Alphaproteobacteria; order Rhodobacterales; family Rhodobacteraceae; genus JAPOXR01. The sequence goes on along the minus strand of JAJEBG010000046.1, from coordinate 8,164 downwards.
CCTCCTATTGGTCACGCCCGATATGCATCGCGTTCATCACTCGGTTCATCGCGCCGAGCACGATGCCAATTACGGGTTTGCCTTGTCAATTTGGGATCGGATTTTGGGCACTTATGTGGCCGAGCCCATAGACGGCCACGACGAGATGAAAACGGGCTTGCAATGGCAGGATGATCGTCCATCTCGGCTTGCTTGGTCGCTGTGGCTGCCTTTTAAGCGATAGAGAATAAGTTCCCCGTTTTTGCGAGCCTAATTGTCACACACCAATAATTTGTGCCTGTCATCTTTATAGCCGATTCCCACTTGCCCCAAATGCACGGAAAGACCTTCGGTCTTTCGAATATCGAGGCGACATTTTCATCGTCTGCCCCAAGTTTAAAGTTCGTCGGGTCGCCAAATCCAATGGATCATATTTTCACGTCACTTCGAAGCGTCATTGCAAAGCAGCATCAGTCATTCGGTTAGAGGCCATGTCAATCAACATGTCTGTGAACAAATCTTGGCAGACATCGCCTCTTTAATTCAAAAACTGATATTGAAGGGCAATGTCCGTAATCGGTCAGTCGAAATAACGAAGGAATCCGACTGACAATTTCGTCAATCCATCAATAAAAGGATGAGATTTCACAAAGAAATCAAAAAAAAATAAAAAAAACATTTGACGAAACCGTTTTCGTTATTTAGTGGGCCGAATTATGGAGGAAAATCAAGTTAGATCTGATGGTCCGATTCGGTTGTTGTCACGGCGAGTGACGATATCCCAGTTGGCCGATTCGCTTTCGGTTTCCAAAGGAACCGTATCAAAAGCTCTTAATGGGTACAGTGACGTGTCAGGTCGCACCAAGGCGCGAGTGGCGGAAGCGGCAAGAAAGATGGGCTACCGTCCATTGAGCCACGCCCAAGCCATTCGTACCGGCAGAAGCCGATCTATCGGTTTGGTCATTCAAGCCGATGAATACGATGGCTATAACTTATTCCTGCGCGATTTTTTAGCGGGCATATCCCAGTCGACCTCGGAGATGGGATGGACATTGACTGTCGCTAGTTCCAATTCATATCAGGACTTCCAACAGGTGGTCTGCCGAATGGTTGAGCAGCGAAAAGTCGATGGATTTATTTTGCCAAGAATATTGGTGCATGACCCCCGTTATGCCCTATTGAAACGAATGGAGATTCCCTCGGTCCTTTTTGGTCGGCTTTGGGAAAGTGAAGATGATCTGATCGCTGATAGCGAGGCTATTTGCTACGATATTGACGGTGAACTCGCTTTCGCCGAAGCCGTGCTGCGAATGCAGAAACACGGACACACCCGCATTGGTTTTGTGGGGGCCCCTTCTGAATATACCTATGCACATATTCGCCGTAATGGATACATTTTTGGAATGGAAAAAGCGGGTTTGGAAATTGACGATAAACTCATCGTCTCCGACATTCGGACGCGTAAAAATGGAGCACAGGCGACTCAATGGTTGCTTGAGACAGAGGAGCCACCGACGGCGATTATTTTTGCCACCGATGAAATTGCCATGGGCGCGTATACGGTGGCTTCTCAATTCAATCTATCTCTAGGACATGATTTATCCATCTCGGCCTATGACGGCGCCGCTTGGGGCCGTATCATGAGTCCCGCACTCACAAGTTATCAAGTCGATATGGGAAAAGCAGGTCGAAGATTGTCGTCGCTATTGATCGGCCACATTGAAGGCAAAAAGTTGGATGATCAAGAAGAAATCGCGCCGGCAAAATTCATTAGGGGCGGAACCGATGGTCCGCCCGCACTAAGTTCATACGAGCTGGGGAGAAAGTTTCGCCGCTCGGTGAATGGTAACGGAAGTCAATTAGTCAGACAGATAGGAGAAAGACAATGAGACCTCTCAACGTTTTACTTGCTGCCATAGTGGTGGCCGGTTTACCCGTCATTTCAGTTGCAGATACCCTGCAATTTTGGACCACGGAAGAGCAACCCGAGCGACTCGCAAAACAACAGGCAATGGCGGCCGAATTCGCCGCGCAGGGCGGTGTTGAAGTGAATGTCGTCCCGATCACCGAATCTGATCTAGGAACGCGCATCACGGCCGCATTCGCTGCTGGGGATTTACCGGATGTTGTTTACCACACGCTGCAATACGCGTTGCCGTGGACGGAAGCGGGTATTCTGGATAGCGACGCGGCTACAGATGTGATTGAAGAACTCGGTGCATCAACATTTGCTTCGGGTGCATTGGAAATGGCCGCCACCGAGGATGGCTATGCTTCCGTTCCAGTTGATGGATGGACTCAAATGGTCGTCTATCGGGCTGACAAGTTTAAGGAGGCGGGTCTTGAGCCCCCCAATTCTTATGCCAATGTCTTGGCCGCGATTGACGCTCTCCACAATCCACCCGACATGTACGGATTTGTGGCTGCCACGAAGGTTGATGAGAATTTCATGAGCCAAGTGTTAGAACATGTGTTCTTGGCCAATGGTGTGTCACCCGTCGATGCCAATGGGTTTGCGCCCCTTGACGAAGCGGCGACCACAGAAGTGTTGGAATTCTACAAGGCCATTGCTGATGCCTCCCCACCTGGGGAGTTGTTCTGGAAACAGTCTCGTGAGTTGTATTTCGCCGGCAAAACGGCGATGATTATCTGGTCGCCATTTATTTTGGACGAACTCGCAGGATTGCGAGACTCGGCACCGCCAACAATCAATGATGATCCGATGACCCGAGACCTTGCGAAGGTTACGGGGATTGTGACTAACTTTTCAGGTCCCTCGAATCCCGCTGGTGCCGCTTGGGCGGATGTTCGCTATTTTGGCATCACAACCGACGCCGATACGGACGCGGCCATGGACTTTGTGCTCTATTCCATGGGGGATGGTTACACGCAAACCTTGTCTATAGCGCCTGAAGGAAAATTCCCGGTGCGCAAGGGAACCGCAGACGACCCGAATATGTTTGCTGACGCGTGGGCAAAACTTCCTGTGGGTGTTGACCGCAAGGCACCTCTTGGTGACTTGTATCCGCAGGAAATGATTGATGAGATTGTCGGCGGTCTTGATGTTGGGCAGCGCTGGGGCATTAAAGAAGGTCAATTGGCCTTGGCCTCAAAGATGATCAATAGTCAAGCGGTCAACCGCATCGTTCGCCAATATATGGACGGTGCTGTGAGTGCTTCAGAAGCCGTTGCGGCTATGAACGATGAATTGTCGAAAATTGAGTAACGAGTAACCCTTCACCTCCGGCCGGTTCATTTCAGCCATGGATGAGCCGGTCGTGACGGTGAAGTTGTCATTTGCGAAGAACAAGGAATGCACCAACGATGTCGGGTCGCGACTTGATGTCTTGAAGTGAGACATCTGCTGACGTCGCGCCATCGGCTCTATATTGGAGGCATCCTTAATGAGCCCATCAAGTTTACACCTTGATGGGTTAATGGGAGGCAAAAAAATGGCGATTTCAATGCAACCTCCATCTGATCATGGGGCGTTGGCCAAGAGAGAAGCGCGTTTGGCATGGGGAATGCTGCTGCCAACGATTTCGGCAGTGTCCCTCGTCGTCGCGTTACCGCTTTTGGCAATCTTTTGGATTTCCTTCAAACCGGTTTCGCTCTCCGACCTCCGAGCACCTGAAATGGTGGTCAAGGAAGCATTGAGGGTCAGGAATGAAACGGCGAGATTGGAATATCGAGTCAACAACTCAAGTCAAGATGCGATCATCACCGGGGCTTCATTTCAAGATGAAATCCCAGCGTCCATCACGATTACCGGCGATCTGCCAGAGAATTGTGATTTGGCGGGTCAACGGCTGAATTGCGACTTTGGCGATCTTGAGGGCGGCTTTCGTGAGAGACTTCGTATTGATGTCGCAGTCAATGGAGATGTCGACGCGGCCGAGTTGGCGGCGGAGTCCTCCCGGCCATCAATTCAAGGTGATACCGACTATATTCTGACCAATTTAGAGTTCTCACTTGAGAATTTCGTTCGGGTTTTCAGTGCTTCGGATTTCTTTGAGGTGCTTTGGGCGACCGTCTTCTATACGGTGTTTGGAACCATTGGGGCTCTGGTTGCGGGGTTGTTTGCCGCCATCCTCTTGGACAATAATTTCCGTGGTCAAGGATTGCTACGAGGACTTTTCCTGTTCCCTTATGTCGCACCTGTGATCGCGGTGGCTTTCACTTGGGTCACGCTGTTTGACCCGTTTAGCGGATCTGCGAATGCGTTGCTCATGCAAATGGGAGTCGTTGATCAACAGATCAATTTCTTTGGTGAAAGGCCACAAGCCTTAATCATGGTCACCGTGTTTGAAATTTGGCGCTATTTCCCGCTGTCTTTCCTTTTCATTCTAGCACGTATGCAATCCATTGATAGTGGTATGTACGAAGCGGCAGATATGGATGGTGCCAGTCCATTTCAGAAATTTTGGTTCCTAAGCGTCCCGCAACTTCTTGGTATCCTTAGTGTGCTGTTTCTGTTGCGGTTCATTTGGACCTTCAACAAATTCGATGACATTTTCTTGCTGACTGGAGGAAACGCCGGCACTCGAACTTTGACCGTCAGCGTTTATGAACAAGCCTTTGCTGTATCCAATATCGGCGCAGGGGCCGCTGTGGCGGTGGTCGTTTTCTTCTGCCTGTTGGTCTTTGCCTGGTTCTTCTTCCGATTCATAAGCCAAGAGGAGGGTTTGTGATGAAACACCTAAGATTTGGCTTTATCACGGCCCCTATCGTCGGGGCGCTTTGGATGCCTATCGTGGTGACCACTGTGTCCATCGCGGCCTCCTTCATCACGGGAGACCCCTATCGTCCGTCTTCTTTGTTCTCACTGATTTTTTGGGGAGGGCTCATCGGTGCGGTCTTGGCACGATTCAAATTCAATGACATGATTTTGGCGGTGATTGCTTTGATTTTAACGGGGGCCACAGTCGCTGGCTTGGGTCCCATGGTTATAGAAAAGGGAATTTCTATCGCGTCTATTCTCGCTTCAGTGGTGATGGCCGCGAGTTTCGTGTGGAGTCAGCAGCGTTACGTGTCAGGTATGCCGTGGGCGAGTTTGACGCGGCATGAATTTGAAGAGGTGGTGATCCGTTTTCTGACGGGTGCGGGTTATGTGTTCTTTACCGCCATCGTCCTGATCCCCTTCTTCGTTATGGTCATGACAAGTTTGAAATCGCAACAAGCCCTCTTGGCCAATCCGTTGGACTTTTCTTTGGATCTGTCGAAAGGAATGGATTTATTCCGCAGCTACTCGGAATTGATCACGGACTTCAATTTTGGAAGTTACCTTTATGTGTCAACCATCGTGTCCATTGCCACGGTTCTGATTACGCTTCTGTTCAGCATCCCTGGCGCTTACGCGGTGGCAAGACTTCGCTTTAAGGGGCAGGCGGCTTTTTCCCGCTCAATTCTGTTGATTTATATGGTTCCAATGATAGTTTTGGCATTGCCGATTTATATCGCTTTCTCAATCACCGGATTGCGCAACTCCATTACTGGCATCGTCTTAATTTATCCGGTGACGACGATCCCTGTGGCACTATATATGCTGCAGGGATATTTCAGGGGTTTGCCGTCGGAAGTGGAAGACGCGGGACTAATGGATGGGCTCTCGCGGTTGGCGGTCATCTGGAAAATCACCTTGCCCCTCTCGTTGCCAGCTCTCGCATCGGTATCGCTCTATGTCTTCATGATTGCCTGGAACGAATTCTTGCTCGCGTTTATGCTTCTTGATGATCCCTCTAAATTTACCTTGACGCGGGGGATCGCATCCCTGAATTCATCCGAGATTCCACGTCAGCACTTGATGGCGGGCGCGGTCATTGCGACGGTTCCGATCATGGCTATTTTTCTTGGCCTAGAACGGTTTATGACCAAAGGTCTGACCGCGGGTTCAGTCAAGGGATAGGTCAAGTCAGTGTTCAGTGATCTTGATCAAGGGGCAAGGGATATCCTCGCCGGCAATGACCAAGGCGGCTATACCGTGCCGTCCATTGGTCTATATCCCTATCAATGGAATTGGGATAGTGCCTTTGTGGCGCTTGGATTCTCAACCTATGATAATGACCGAGCGTGGCGGGAAATAGAGACACTTTTCTCCGGCCAGTGGGCCGACGGAATGGTGCCACATATTTTGTACCATGAGCATATGGATGGATATTTTCCCGGCCCAGATATTTGGGGCGGTATTGGCCCAGTCCCGTCATCGGGGATTTCGCAACCTCCCGTGGCAATCTCTTTTGCCCGCCGCATTTTTGAAAAAGATCCCGCCCAAGGACGAGGACGCCTCGCTGAATTGTACCCGTCGATGCTGGCATGGCACCGGTGGTTTATGCGCTGGCGCCTTGATGAAGGGGCTGTTTGTGCAACCCATCCGTGGGAAGCGGGCCGAGATAACGCGCCGGATTGGGATTTGGCGATGTCCCGAATCCCCAAGGATGTCGGCACTTACACGCGGTGTGATATCCAGCATGTGTCTCCCGAAATGCGACCCCACGATGACGATTATGATCGCTATATTTGGCTGGTTCAATTGGGTAAACGACTCAATTGGGATCAAGCTCAACTCCTATTGGCCAATCCATTTCGAGTGGCCGATCCCACGATGACATTCGTCTGTTTGCGGGCGGCTCGAGACCTCCTCGAAGTGGGTCAGGAACTTCACTTTGATGTTGAGCATCTCGAAGACGACATCTCCCAACTTGAGGATGGAGTGGCCTCTTTGTGGAATGATTCAATTGGTTGCTATGACAGCCGAACGGTACCGGGCGGTTTTACGGGAGTGCAGTCAAGCGCCTCATTTCTTTCATGGTATGCTGGCGTGAAAGACCATCGTCAATTGCCGAAATTACGCCGCGCCTTGGAACAAGTGCGTTATCCGGTTGCTAGCGTTGATGCCGATTCAGCAGAATTTGACCCCTTGCGCTATTGGCGTGGACCCACTTGGGGGTTCATGAATTTCATGATCGCCTCGGGGCTCGCTGAATTTGGATTAGAAGACGAAGCTGAGTCACTCAGAGATTCAACACGGTCCCTGATCCGACAATCAGGGTTTTTTGAATATTACAGTCCGGTTGACGGTCAAGCGGCAGGTGGTGGTTCATTTGCATGGACAGCTGCCGTTTGGTTGGCTTGGGCCGGACCTTACGCGGAGGACTTAAGATGAGCGGAATAACTTTGCAAAAGGTTGAGAAATGGTTTGGCGAGGTGCAAGTCATCAAGGGCGTGGATCTTGAGATTGAGGAGGGCGAATTTGTTGTCTTTGTTGGGCCGTCGGGCTGTGGCAAGTCGACCCTTCTTCGAATGATCGGGGGGTTGGAAGATACATCTCGGGGGGCCATTTTGATCGGTGATCAAGATGTGACGGACCAACCTCCGTCGAAACGAGGCCTGACGATGGTGTTCCAATCATATGCTCTTTATCCCCATATGTCAGTGCGTGACAATATGGGTTTTCCACTCAAAACCGCAGGCGCATCTAAATCGGAAATCGATAAACGGGTGAACGAGGCGGCCGATGTCCTGAAACTCGGGGCTTTCCTTGAGCGTCGACCGAAAGAGCTATCCGGCGGCCAGCGGCAGCGGGTGGCGATCGGTCGCTCAATTGTTCGTGATCCCACGGCTTTCTTGTTTGATGAGCCGTTGTCGAACCTTGACGCCGCCTTGCGTGTAGAAATGCGTTATGAAATCAATAAGTTGCATCACAGTCTTGGACGCACGATGATTTACGTGACACATGACCAAGTCGAAGCCATGACTTTAGCTGACCGAATTGTCGTCCTTGAATTTGGCACCATCGCCCAAGTTGGCTCCCCCCGAGATCTCTACGAGGGTCCGCAGAACCTGTTTGTAGCCCAGTTTATCGGCTCACCAAAGATGAATATCGTTGATGTCTCACATGTTCGAGGGCAACACCCGAAGGGCGCGGAAAAAGTGGGATGCCGGCCTGAACATCTTGAATTCTGTGCCGAAGGCGATGGGTTACTTGACGGCACCGTTGAGCTGGTCGAGTATCTTGGTGCTGACGAATATGTTCTGATTGATTGTGGTCAAACTGAAACGGTCACGCAGCGGACCAATGGTGCTTCAGGTGTGAAGCCGGGACAGAAAGTGGGTCTCAAACCGAGTGCCGATGGAAAAGTCCACGCCTTTGACAGTAATGGTCAAGCCATTCCTGCGTCATAAGATC
>JAJEBG010000026.1 GCA_022824005.1 Paracoccaceae bacterium | reverse complement strand
GGCCGTATCGAGGTCTTGGGACGGGATGTGCTGGCGCTCGGCGAGAGCGAGTTGAGGAAGCTGCGCGCTGCCCAGATCGGCATGGTGTTCCAGCACATGGCGCTGTTTCCGCACCGCACGGTGCGCGACAACGTGGCGTTCCCGCTGCAGGTGCAGGGCCAGCCGAAGCTCAAGCGCTGGGACGTCTCCCAGCGCTGTCTCAGCCTCGTCAACCTCGACGGCTACGAGGACCGCTTCCCGAGCGAGCTGTCGGGCGGCATGCAGCAGCGCGTCGGCCTTGCCCGGGCCCTCGCGTCGGATCCGGAAGTCCTGCTGATGGACGAGCCGTTCTCGGCCCTTGACCCGCTCATCAGACGCCAGTTGCAGGACCAGTTCATGGCCCTGTCCGCCGAACTGGGCAAGACCACCGTCTTCATCACGCACGACCTCGACGAGGCGATCCGCATCGGGAACCGGATCGCGATCATGAAGGACGGCCGCATCGTTCAGATCGGCACGCCCGAGGAGATCGTCACGCAGCCGGCCGACGACTACGTGCGCGATTTCGTTGAAGGGATCTCCAAACTGAAGCTGGTGTTCGCGCACTCAATCATGGTCCCGATTGACGAGTACGTTCCGTCCCGCTCGATTGATCTCGACGAATCTCCGCGGGCGCACCATGGAACGGACCTTGATCACCTGATCGACATCGCGATCACCACGGACCACGTGACCGTCATCACGGGCGACGACGGCGACGACATCGGGATCGTTGACCGTGCGACACTGCTGAAAGGCATCCAGGGGGGCAAGGCATGACCACGATGACGACCGATGCCGCCGGCGACGGACGCGACGTTCACGCGTTCGCCGTAGAGAGCGCTAGCTACTACGATGCGGAATTCGAGAGGATCGAGGGCAAGACCGGATTCGTCGTCTCCTGGAACTCGGCGGCGGCGGCTCTTGGGCCGGTCTGGGGGGCGGCCCGCGGCGCGTGGGGTTTCTTCTGGATATTCCTGATCCTCGAACTGTTCGCCCTGGTGCAGGTCGGACGCGGGCTTTGGGGCGAACTGGGTGCCGAGGAACTGGAGCGCTACAACCGCATCCAGGAGAACATCGAAGCCCGGGAAGTGCGGGCGGCAGAGCTTCGCGTTGCGGGCGAGACCGCCGATGCCGAGGCCAGCCAGCGCATAGCGGACAACCTGCGCGCCGCCGCCGAGACCGCGCTCGAGGCGGCCGAGGCCGCAAACGCCGCGGGCCTGTCAATCCTGCTCTTCGGCCTTGCGTTCCTTGCGTTCGTCAAGGTCGCCGAAGGACTCTACGCAAATTACGCGTACGAGGCGCAGTACCTTCGCTGGCGATACGGCAAGCCGGAACAGGCAGGCCTCAGCCGACGCAGCGCGATCTTCGGGCTAATCGGTCTGGTGGCGATCTGGCCGCTGACACTGATCCGCTTCACGGTGGCAGATCCCGATGCCGTGGTCGCTCGTTTCACGGGCGGCCTGTTCGGTGACCGCTGGGGAATCGAGGAGTTTCCCGTCGGGCGCGAGTATTTCGCCGTCCTCGCCCGCAAGGGGGACGCTGGATTCGATTGGCTTGCCAACAGGTTCGGTGGCGCCTTCGACGGGATCACACAGGCGATCAGATGGGTGCTGGACGGGCTCGAGGTGCTCCTGATCCAGTCTCCATGGCCCGTGGTGATGTTCATCACGGTCGTGATGGCCTTCCGCCTCGCCGGCCCCCGAGTGGCGATCTTCACGGCCGCGGCGCTGGCCTATCTCGCGTTCATGGGCCTTTGGGAGCTCTCGATGATTACGGTCGCCCTGATAGGGGCGGGCGCGTTCCTGTGCGTTCTGATCGGCATACCGCTGGGCATCTGGTTCGGAAAGTCCAAGCGGGCCTACGCGTTCGCCGAACCGGTGCTGGATTTCATGCAGACCATGCCAGCCTTTGTCTACCTGATCCCGATCATCGCGTTCTTCGGCACCGGCAAGCCGCCGGGTGTCCTTGCCACGCTGATCTTCGCGATGCCACCGGTGATCCGGCTGACAGCCTTGGGCATGCGCGGCGTTCCGGAAGGCACGAAGGAGGCGGCCGTCGCCTTCGGGTGCTCGAAGCGGCAGCTTCTGTTCAACGTCGAGCTCCCGCTCGCCTTGCCGTCGATCATGACAGGCATCAACCAGACGATCCTGATGGCGCTGTCGATGGTCGTGATCGCCTCGCTTATCGGGGCCGAAGGGCTGGGTGCCTTGATCCTCGAATCGCTGCAATACGCGGCCAAGGGGCAGGGGCTTCTGGGTGGATTAGCGATCCTGTTCTGCGCGATGGTCATCGACCGGATCGCGCAAGGCGTCTACAGGAAGAAATCGGGCAACGCGTAGGGGCGCGCGGTGCCGTGTTGGCGGCAATGAGGTGCACTGGACAATGGAGGGCACCGGTCTTGAACTCGGGCCTTGCAAGCTTCCGGGAGTCACGTCAGGACATCAGGTTCAGTTGTCTTCCAAATCCGGCGCGACCGGCGGGCTGACTGACTTGATGAACGCGTACAAGTTGACGGCATCCTCGGACTTGCGGACCTTGAACGTCATCTTGCCGCGAGCCCTTCTGTCATCAAGGAACGCTCGCAGGAATTTCACCGGATCCAGCGAATAGGCTACGAACGTCTCTTCGTCCCAGGTCAGTCCCTGTTCCCCCGCTTCCACAAGGTCCGTACTGTAACGGAAGTCTTCAACCGTGCCGGCCTGCATGCCGATTATGCCGAAGAGGTTTGGTCCGGTCCTGGACCTGCGGCCTGCAAGCGTGTTGCCCTCGCCGTCAACGACCACATGGCAAGCCTGGCACTGCGAGAATGCTCGCTTGCCCGCAGTCGAGTCTCCGACGTCGCCTTCGGCGAATGCTGCCGACGCGGCAACCGAAGTGAACAACGCAATGATCAAGGTGGGTTTCATGTCAGGTCTCGAGCTTCCTGGGTTGCATCAGGAACAAGGGATTCGCGGCCGGGAATCCGACCGGACCGCCCATATCCTTGGCCGTGACAGGGCATGATGCCGGGGAGAGGACTTCATAGTTCGAACCGCTGCTTGATGCCCGCGATGAAGGCCGCATCATCCGCTGCCTTGCGTTGGGTGAGCAGCGTCTCGGCGTCAGCCCTGGCGCTGCACGCGCGCCTGTCCCGTTCGTGGTCAGAAGAAACGCACCCCGTTTGCGGCCATCGGCAATTGGGTCACGCGCGGACCTGTTACGGCGATTGCGTTGGCCAAGGCCGGACCAGACGGCGGCGTGCTTGGTTCGCCCACTCCTGTCGGTGGCTCGGTCGAGTTCACGATATGGGTCTCGATGGCACGGATGTCGCTGATCCGAAGCGACTCGTAGTCCGGGAAATTGAACTGGTCCACTTCGCCATCGGTGAACGTGATCTCGTTGCGCATTACGTGGCCGATTCCGTAACCGATCCCACTTTCCATCTGGGCCGCGATAACGTCCGGATTGACCGGAACTCCGCAATCCACCGCGCATGTCACCCTCTCGATGACGACCCCGTCTTCTGCATCGCCCGAGATCTCGAACACCTCCGCCACGAACGTGCCGAAGGACTTGTGCACGGCGACACCACGGCTGCGACCCTCGACAACCGGACCGTTCCAGTCCGACTTCTCGGCGGCAAGGCGCAGGACGCCCGCCATGCGCACCTGATCCGCCGTGCCGCCGTTTAGGTATTCCATGCGATACTCGACCGGGTCCCGGCCGACGGCCGCTGCGGCCATGTCCATCATGGTCTCCATCACGTAAGCGGTATGGGTGTGGCCGACGGAGCGCCACCAGTTCACGGTGATGGGCGACCTGTGATCCGTCAGGCCGACATACTGGCCTGGGATGTCGTAAGGTGTGTCATGCACCCCCTCTACGGACGAGGAATCGACTCCGTTCTTCACGACGAACGCATCGAAGGGCCCGCCCTTGAAGATCGGCTTGCCTGTCACGCGATGGTCCCAGCCGACAATCCGGCCGCCTTCGTCAAGACCGACGCGCACCTTGTGCGCCACTGCGGGCCGGTAGTACCCGCCCCTGATGTCGTCTTCCCGGGACCAGACCAGCTTGACGGGCTGCTGCCCGCCGTTAAGCGCAAACGCGAGCGCCGCTTCCACTTGGTAGTCCGCGGTCTGGGTCGAGCGGCGACCAAACGTGCCGCCCGCGTAGAGGGTCGTGATCTCGATATTTTCCTGCGGAATCTGCAGCACTGCCGCCAAGGCCATCTGGGCGCCGGTCGGACTCTGACAACCGTCATAAAGCATCACGCCGGTCTCGGTCGGCGCGATGGTGCAAGTGAGCGGTTCCATGGTCGCGGTGGCGAGATACGGGAAGAAGAAATCGCGCTCTATGATCTGAGCCGCCCCATTGAGCAGTTCAGCCGTTTCGGCTGCGCTGCCCTTCGCGTCGAATTCGGCGTCGGCGTTCACTGCGGCCAGAAGATCTGCCTTGATCTGATCGGAACCGCGATTTTCGGCCTGAGAAAAGTCCCACTCGGCTACTATCGCGTCGCGGGCCTGGAGTGCGGCCCAAGTGTTCATTCCGTAGACCAATACTCCTGCACCGGTTGGCAGTGCGGTGGCGCGGATGAAGCCCGGAACATCGACTGCAGCATTGTCATCGAAGGAAGCCAAGGTGCCGCCGAACCGAGGACTGCGAAGAATTACGGCCACGATCTGGTTCTCCAGATGCAGGTCCATGGCATAGATGGCAGAACCGTTGGTCTTAGGAACGTTGTCGCGCCGTCGCGTGTCCGGATTGCCGATGACCGAGAACTCGGAAGGATCCTTCAGGCGCGGCGTCGCTGGCACGTCTTGGGCAGACGCGGATGCCACGAAATCGCCGATCTGCGCGGTATTTCCATCTGCGGTCAGCTGGCCGTCAGCCAGGGCGACGCTGTTGGCAGGAACGCCCCAAGCCTCCGCGGCCGCGGCTACGAGCATCTCGCGGGCGGCGGCACCAGCCTGGCGGTACTGCATGTAGGAGTTGGCCATGGCGGTGGACCCGCCGGTGCCTTGGATGCTGCCGAACAGTAAGTTTCTGTACCTTGCCGCATCAGCGGGCGCGAATTCGATCTCAACCTGATCCAGCGGCAGGTTCAACTCTTCCGCGATGAGTGTCGCAAGGCCGGTGGCCGTTCCCTGACCGCATTCGAAGTGCTTGATCAGGGCCGTGACCCTGCCGTCGGTGGTGATTCGCACGAACGGCGTGAACTCCGCGGCATTGCCGGTGCTTGCCAGTGCATTGCCTGTGTCGAAACCGACCACAAGCGCGGCGCCCGAAAGGGCGGACACCGACTTCAGAAAGTTGCGTCGTGAAATTTGCGTGGTCATGGGTTAGGCCTCCAGAATTTCGGATGCGCGCTGAACGGCAGTACGAATGCGTTGGTAGGTGGCGCAGCGGCAGACATTGCTCCACATGTAGTTCTCAATCTCGTCAACCGTCGGGGTCCGGTTTTCCGACAGAAGACCGATCGCCGACATGATCTGGCCAGACTGGCAGTATCCGCACTGAACGACGTTCAACTCGTTCCATGCCTGTTTCACGGCGCTCGCGACTTCCGAAGCAACACCCTCTATGGTGGTGATCTCCGTTCCTTCGACATCCTCGACATAGGTCTGGCACGAGCGGACCGGTTCACCGTCGACGTGAACGGTACAGGCACCACAGGCCGCCACTCCGCACCCGAACTTCGTGCCGGTGAGTTTAAGCTCGTCGCGAATGACCCAAAGCAGCGGCGTTCCGTCAGGAACATCGACCATGTGCGTCTGGCCGTTGATGTTGAGACTAGTAGGCATGTGCAGCGATCTCCAATTGGCTTCGTTGTTCGGTCAGGCAGCCGAACAGCAGCTCGGCATGATTGCACCTTTAGACCGATGAAGTGCAGATGTCAAACACATTTTGACAAGCATTGCAAAAATGTCTATCCAGGAGGCATGAACGAAATGAACGAGAGAGACCTGAAAATCGTGACGGCAGCCTTCGGCCTGTTTGCGCACTACGGCGTTGGCAAGACCTCTATGGCTGAAATCGCCACGGAATCGGGTGTGGCGCGCCAGACTGTCTACAATGCCTTTGACGGCAAGGAAGACCTCATTTTCGCGGCGCTTCTGCACTATGCGGGCAAGTCAAGGGCTGATGTCGAACGTGACTGCGTGAGCGTCGTCGACCTGCCAAGCAGGCTGGACATTGTCTTCATGCATCTGGCGAAAGTCCCGTTCGAGGCGATGCAAAGACTACCTCATCTTGACGAAATACTGGAAATCGTCGACGGGCTTTCCGAGGACAGGAGGAGGGAGATCAGGGAGACGTACGAGAGCGCAATCCGGTCCGCGCTCGCGCCGCATGCACGTCATTTCGGGCGGCACGGCGTTGCGCTTGAGAGCCTGTCCGTGCTTCTCAAGGGCGTGCTGACGCACATCAAGCGGGAAGCAAGGGATGCTGATCACCTCAGGGACCTGTTCGAACCGATCAAGGCCCTGATTGTCGGCTGCGCAAGGGAATAGCTGGCCTGGAAGCTTTGCTGCGTGTACTTCAAGGCGATGCTCCGCGTTGTTCCAGCGATTGGCGTCGATGACACTCCAACTGCGATGCCTTTATGGCTAACGGCAGACCAGCGGCTCTTGTCCTGCACTGGCGGCAGGCAGGTAGCAGTGACAGTCGTAATACGCGTGGAAGTGGTGCTCTTCTTGGGCGCCGTGCAGCGGGTTGTCGTTCGCGTCGAAATTGAGGACGATCTCCTCAGGTGCCGTGCGCCCTAGGAACAGCGCGACCAGCAGACGGTCAATCGCCGCCGGGTCGGCGGAGATTCTCTTGTAGCGGTCGCCAGCCGCCCGGTCCTACCCATTACCCCAAAAGCTGATTGTCAATGATATTTTTGCCTTCTTAAAACTTATGAAAGATTGTTGGCATGACCGTTTGGAGGGATTCCGAGGTCAAATCTCTTTCTTGCCATATCAAGGTTGACGAGTGTTGGATAAATCCCAACTTCGTGATTTATCATCAAAGGCCAAGATAACGCTCGGCCACTTCATTGGTGAGTTTGTTCATTGTACCCCGCCAAACAGACTCACCTCTTTGAATAATGACGGCTTTATCAGCCACGCGCCGAAGTTCTCTGAGCGATTTATCGACCAATAGGATGGCCAAGTCATACTGAATTTTAAGTTGTTCAATGACCGACCATATTTCTTGGCGAATGACCGGTGCCAAACCTTCAGTGGCTTCATCCAAAATAAGCAATTTCGGATTGGTCATCAGGGCTCGACCGATAGCAAGCATTTGCTGTTCACCTCCTGACAGAGAGGCGGCGAGTTGGTCGGCTCTCTCACCAAGTCGGGGGAAAAGAGATGTCATTCTATTCAAAGTCCAATAGCCATCGCGGGCGGCGACGAGAAGGTTTTCCTCGACCGATAAATTTGGAAAACAGCGGCGGCCTTCTGGCGCAAGACCGATTCCTAGCCTAGCGATTTTGTGGCTAGGAAGTCGCATGATGTCTTGTCCATTAAATCGGATGATACCTTGAGAAATAGGAAGCATGCCGCAGACGGATTTAATGGTGGTTGATTTACCGACACCATTGCGCCCGAGCAGAGCCATAACTTCTCCCCCCTCAATCTCAAAACTGACATCAAAGAGCGCTTGACTGTCGCCATAGGACGCCGAGATTTGAGAAACGCTTAACAATCCCATGCGTCATCCCCGAGATAGGCGCGGCGAACTTCAGGCAAAATTCGAACCTCATCAACCGAGCCTGTGGCAATGACTTTGCCGTAAACAAGCACGGATATTCGGTCCGCCAAAGCGAAAACCGCGTCCATATCGTGCTCAATCAATAAAATTGGGGCTTCGTGCCGAAGTTCACTCAGAAATGTCGTCAGCCTTGCTGAGCCGCTGCTTCCAAGACCTGCCATAGGTTCATCCATCAAGAAAGCTTTGGGCTTAAGTGTCAGGGCTACAGCGACTTCTAGCTGACGCTTTTGACCATGCGAGAGTTCGCCCGCTCGTGTTCTGGCCAATTGAGCTAAACCAACCCTTTCGAGTGCCGCTTCAGCGGTTTCTCGCAAGGCACTGGATGCCAAAACGGGTTTGAAAAAACGATAGGGGCGGCCTTGTGCGCCTAGTCCACCCAAAATGACGTTCTGAAGGACTGAGTCTTCCAGAGCGAGTGCCGAAATCTGGAACGTGCGTGCCAGTCCTAATCTAGCCCGCTCGGCCGTGTTGAGTTTTGTGACGTTGTGTCCTCTAAAATAGATTTTGCCTTTGTCGGGTTTTATGGCTCCAGCGATTTGTTCAATGAGCGTCGACTTACCGGCCCCATTGGGTCCAATCAAAGCATGGATTTCACCCTCATGAAGATCAAGTGTGACATTATCCGATGCCAGCAGCGCGCCGAAACGCTTGCAGACGCCTTCCGTTGCTAGGATGGAATCAGCCACTTCTTGACGGACTTCCGGCGAGTAAACCAATAAGGCCGCCGCGCGCAAACAACACGACAGCCAGCAAAAGAAGTCCCAAAAAAATAAGCCAGTAATCAGAAATACCACCGAGCAGATGCTCCAGAACAATGAACAAAGCCGCACCAGCGACCGGTCCAAAAAGTCGAGCTGTGCCCCCGAGAATAACAAAAATCATGATTTCACCCGAGGTTTGCCAACTGAACATTGAAGGACTGACAAAACGGTTAAGGTCAGCAAATAATGCTCCCGAAAGCCCGGTCATCATGCCCGACAAAACGAAGGCCGTGAGCCGGACTCGGTAGGTTGAGATACCCACCGTCTCAACCCGTCGAACAGATTGTCGAGCCGCATTGAGAGCCAAACCGAATGATGACTTCGTCAGCAAAGAAATAAAGACCAATGCGATGCACAAAATCACATAAGAAATCAAAAAAAACTGGATGGGATCAAGTGTATTAAGGCCAGGAAAATTGTTGCGCGTATAAATGGGCAAACCGTCTTCACCGCCGTAGGCTGGCCAACTGATAGAAAAATAATACAGCATTTGACCGAATGCTAAAGTGATCATGATGAAATACACGCCCGTGGTGCGTAAAGAGAGTGCACCGATCGCTAGAGCTACCAAACCCGACACAAGAAGAGCGGTCAGCCAGATCACTGGCATTGACTTTGTTCCTTCAATGAGAAGTGGGACTTCCAGAATAGGGGCATAGCTCTGTGCATGGCTAGCCAATATCCCCATCGCATAACCACCAATGCCAAAAAAAGCGGCATGACCTAGACTGACCAAACCTCCAAGTCCGAGGGCTAGGTTCAAACCTACGCCCGCCAATGCAAAAATGGCGACTCGAGTGGATAAGGTAATTAAAAACGGCTCATCGGCAACTTGGGCCCAAAGCGGTACAGCCAGCAGACTTAAGATAAGCGCAATGTTGATCCACCCTTCTCGACTCATACGCGAACACCATATAATCCGGTTGGTTTCCAGACCAAGACCGCGGCCATCAAAATATAGATTAACATTGAAGAAAGGGCGGACCCCATGAGAGTCGCGTCGGCCGGCGGAAGGAACAATTTAAAGGCCTCCGGCATCAGTATGCTGCCGAGTCTGTCTGTCAATCCCACCAATATCGACGCGACAAGGGCCCCTTTCACAGAACCAATCCCGCCAATGACAATGACCACAAAAGCCAAAATCAGGATGGGCTCACCCATTCCGACTTGCACCGATTGAAGGGCACCAACCAATCCGCCGGCCACCCCGGCAAGCGCCGCTCCCAAGGCAAATAGTAAAGTGTATAACCAAGAAATATTTACGCCGAGGACTGCGATCATTTCTCTGTCGCTCTCGCCCGCGCGAATCTGCATGCCAATCCGGGTTTTAAGAATCAATTGGCGCAAACAAAGGGCGATAAACAGACCCGCAATGATAATTGTCAGCCGATATAAAGGATATTGAATCCCCCCCGGTAGTGAAATCGGCCCCGATAAATAGGATGGAATGTTGAGATAGAGTGGAAAAGACCCAAAAATCCATCGAGTGCCTTCGGATAAAATCAAAATGAGGGCAAAAGTTGCCAATACTTGGTCCAAATGATCACGATCGTAGAGTTTCCGAATGACAGCGACTTCAACAAGGGCCCCGGCGGCAGCAGCGGCGGCTAGACTGGCCATAATTGCAAGAACAAAACTTCCTGTCCATCCGGCAATTGAAGCGGCGGCAAAGGCACCAATCATGAATAGGGAGCCATGAGCCAGATTAATAAGCCCCATCACGCCAAAAACAAGTGTAAGCCCTGCCGCCGTCAAAAATAACATAATTCCGAACTGAAACCCGTTCAGAACCTGTTCAATGAAGAGAACTAAACTCACAGAATCAGATGAGAAAACGGCGCGGATTTCAAATCCCGCGCCGTGCCATGTTTACATGCTGCAATTGGCAGCGTGGATATCGGCGTGATTTTCAATAGCCAGACTGAGAATTTTGTTTGTGTAAACTCCATCCTCCAAAACCACTTCCCGAACATAAATATCTTGAATCGGGTGATGATTAGCCGCGAACTCAAAATCGCCCCGAACGGAGTCAAAATTTGCCGCCCTTAATGCGTCCCGAAAGGCGTCCCGGTCCGATATATTCGCCTCGGCCATCGCGCTGAGCAAAAGGTTGGCGGTATCATAGCCCTGCGAAGCGAACAGAGACGGCAGCCGGCCGTATTCGTCAACATAGGCTGTGACAAACGCCGCATTAGCGCGATTGTCAAGATCCTTGTTCCATTGGCTGGTGTTACGCACGCCTAGTGCCGCGTCTCCAACCGCCGCAAGCATGTCTTGATCAAAGCTGAAGCCGGGGCCAACCATTGGAATCGTAATTCCGCTATCGGCATATTGTTTAACGAAGGAAATGCCCATCCCACCGGGAAGAAAAAAATAGACGCTGTCGGCACCTGAGGCTCGAATTTGTGCCAGTTCAGCCGCATAATCCGTCTGTCCGAGTTTTGTGAGAAGTTCGCCAGCGATATCTCCGCTATGCATCCGCTTATAGCCAGCTAACGCATCATGACCGGCGGGATAGTTTGGTGCCAAAATGAAAGAATTTTTGTAGCCGGCTGTGTTGGCATATCCGCCCGCGGCTTCATG
This sequence comes from Paracoccaceae bacterium, assembly GCA_022824005.1. Lineage (GTDB taxonomy): Bacteria > Pseudomonadota > Alphaproteobacteria > Rhodobacterales > Rhodobacteraceae > JAPOXR01. The sequence continues at coordinate 32,877 of JAJEBG010000026.1, read as the reverse complement.
CAAATTGTCATTCTGCCAAGCCACATTGAAGTAATTCTCGTGACAGTTTTTGCCTGCGAGTGCGGAAGGGCCGGCATTTGGAGATAAGTAGAACTTTCCTTGCGCCGTCACTGAAGGCACGACCGCTAGTGCAAGGTTAGACCACACGATTCCGGTCAGAATATCAACTTTGTCAGATTGGATCATGCGGTCGGCAAGTTGAACCGCGATGTCAGGTTTACGCTGGTCGTCTTCAATGATGACTTCAATATTGGGGTTGTTGGCTTGCTTTATGGCAAGCATAAAACCATCACGGATCGCCGTGCCAAGAGACGCACCGCCGCCAGAAAGAGTTGTAATCATTCCCACTTTGACGGTCTCTCCTAACCCAGCTGACGCCGTCATGGCGAGTGCCGCTGTGGCTAGCATAATTTTCAGTTTCATTGTCCTAATCTCCTCGTGTTTGGATGGAGCTGAGTGAATATCTGATCAAACCATAATAGTCACAAATGAAAGTAATCCAAAATATTTTGAACCAATGGCGTCACTCGCTCCCTCTTTCTATCAATCAATATACTGATTTTAAGGAAATTCGAATCGTTGAGAAAAACTTAAATCCATTGAGTCAGGCCTCTGCACCATGACTATGGGGATACTTTCACTTTTGGTTGTGCCGAGAACTTTTTATTAGGATCATTTCGCTTGCGGTGACAAATTCTACCATTCTAATCGGTGAATCTTGGCACCATTTTAATGCAGATACGCGTCAATGATGGAACCCTATGGTGTGTCGTCGGGCTCACGAAGTGAGGACTTCTCATCCCTGCCTAAAAGACGTTATTTATGTCATCAATGGTGGAGTGGCAATGGCGTCGGCACATTGATCCATCAAAAGTCGGTCGCAAAATATCTGGGGATTTCCAAAGCCACCAACCAAATTGATTTCCTAATAATGACCAATTCAATTGGTGATAACGGTTTCTAGACTCTTGTATGACTATGCCACCAAAGGCTTATGAAAGTTCGTTCATCGTCAATGGCGGAGAGACAGGGATTCGAACCCTGGAGACGGGTTACCGCCTACACACTTTCCAGGCGTGCGCCTTCGACCACTCGGCCACCTCTCCGACAAAGGCCTTCCTACAATTCAGACGGTAGAAAATGCAATGCCGAAAAGATAGCCGACCAGAGCCTGAAGGAATTTGTTCAACCCATCCCGTCCATTCAATCCACGTGCCGGCGGTCATCAAAATACTTGATGGAGTAGGGACGGCCATGGTTCAGTGAGTCAATTTGACGACGACTATTTTCGACTTCATCAAGATTGAGGGTTTGAGCCGCAAATTCGGTTGCATCGCCACCGAGCTCAAGAACGACGCGTCCCCATGGTGAGATTAACATTGAATGTCCATATGTTTCTCGCCCTCCCGAATGGTGGCCTACCTGTGCCGCCGCGACAATCCAACAGCCATTCTCGATGGCACGAGCTCGCAGCAAAGACATCCAGTGATCCCGTCCCGTTTCAAGGGTGAAGGCCGAAGGCACAAAAATGAGGCGAGCCCCACGTTTGGCATAATCACGAAATAAATTGGGAAAGCGTAAATCGTAGCAGATACATAGCCCCCACAATCCCCAATCTGTTTGAACAAGAGCCCCTTCATCACCAGCGGAAAATCGATTCGATTCCAAGAGAGGTTGATGATGGTCTGGTCGATAATCAAAGAGATGGATTTTATTGTAAATGCATCGAGTCTCTCCGAGAGAGTTAATCAGCACGGAATGATTGAGAAGTTTGTCATTGCCCCTGATCGGGGTTGAGCCGATATGCAGCCAGAGTTTGAATGTCTTGGCACATTCTTTGGCCGCGCCGAGATAAGGATCATTTTCTGAGAGATAAAACTTGGATAGAGGAGGATGATCGTCTTGGGCCGCGAGAAAACCGGACATTTCCGGCAGCACAAGAAGATGACAGCGGCTCGCGTGGGCAGCCTTCCCCGCCCGCCACAGGGCATGAATATTTTCATCAAAATGATGACTTGACGTTGTTTGGGCGATCCCCAATCGCAAATCAGCCCGCATGGATACCATCTTTCAAAGCCGAAGGATTTTCAAAAATGGGTCAATCAAAGTTGATTGAAATAGTCGCCAACTTCGTCTCGACCGGGCATTGACAGTGCCGTGCCGAACCGTGTGACCGAGATACTCGCCGCGACAGAGGCAAATCGGACGGCCTCTATCGCGTCGAATTTTTTTGAGAGTGCATGGGCGAATGATCCACAAAAACTATCTCCAGCCCCTGTCGTATCAACAACCTTGCCATAATGGATCGGTTCAATATGTTGATTAACCTGTCCATCATCAAAATAAGCGCCATCCCCACCGAGCGTAATAATGACAGTGCCAGCCCCTCGTTGAATGAGCATATGGGCCGCTCGGCTGGCGTCGCTTTTGTTGTTGATTTCGATCCCGGTGAGGGCGGCGGCTTCTGTCTCGTTGGGTATCAGATAGTCACAGAAAGAAATCATTTCATCAGGAATTGGCACGGCGGGAGCCGGATTCAGAATGGTGGTCACACCGCATTCCTTTGCCAACTTGAGCCCATAAAATGTTGTGTCCTCGGATGTCTCAAGTTGCGCCATGAAGATGGAGGCAGTCGAAATTTCATTTTTGAATGAGTCGATATCCCCCCGGGAGACTTTCATTCCGGCGCCGGGAACCACAATGATCGCGTTCTCACCGGATTGAGTATCAATAAATATGTAAGCCGCTCCTGTTGGGTGATTCGGATCGGTCATCACCATTCCTGTCTTCACACCTGTCTCTTTCCAGAGGTCATTGGCGATGGACGCGAAAGTGTCATCACCAAGTCGCGTCAGCAACGCCACATCCGCTCCGAGTCGAGCCGCGGCGACAGCCTGATTAGATCCTTTGCCACCTGGACCCAATTTAAAGTCCTCACCTATCAATGTTTCGCCGATTGTTGGCTGTCGCTTGGCTCGAAAAGCGACATCGGCCACGAAGACGCCTAATATGATGATGTCAGCCATGGGGTCATCCTATCGTTAACAACCATTAGACCAAAGGTTGAGTTATCAGATTGGTTATTGTCAACCGATGAGTTCGTCCCCCGATCGTCATGTGGTTGCCAGAAGAATCCCTCTCTGAGGAATGGTCATCCATCAAAAAAACTATGTGTTTTTTTAGAATTCCTTCAGGGTCACTAAACACAGATTCATAAAATGGTTTCTTATCACACTCTCATTGGTAGACACGAATTTAACCTATGCTCCCTCCTAATAGCACTCGACAAGAACGGTTAAGTCATTGGCATTTCTTGTTTGCCTGACCTGATCCAATGGCACCGAAGCAAATGAGAATTGGGCGGCTACTCCGCCTTTAGCTGCAAGCCGACTGATGGCGCTCGGCCGAGCCACGATTTGAAAACCTTCAGGTAATTTTTTCATCGACTTTGAGTTGTCGATCAAGATACCTGCGACTGAGCCTGAATGATCAAGTATCGGCCCCCCTATATCGCTCGGATAGGTTAACCCTGCGACGACACCCCACTCGGTAAAATTGGGGTTTCGGGGATCAGGTCCAATCCATGTCATCTCGGTTTGAGACGGCAAGGCCAATTCTCCACCAAAGGAGTAGCCCGAAAGATTCACAGATTCTCCCTTGGAAACCTCCTCGCTGCGAAGTCTCGCGTAGGCGAGCGGGGAATGATTGGTCACAGGAGAGATTAACGCAATGCCGGTCTCTGCATCGACAGCCACAAGACGCATTTCGTGACTCGGGGCGACAAAAACTTTTCCACAATCATCGGCAATGACGCTGCTGGTCACGACGCTTCCTTGATTATCAACAAAAAAGCCAGAAATTCTCCGCTTGGGACGAGGTATGTTGAGTTCAACTAGGGGTGAGGATGACGGACTTTGCGAAGAGTCGCTTGTTGGAATTGAAAGAGTTTGGACACTGATTTCCTGCAAACTGTCAGACATTATGTTGGTCACACGAGCCATCAAACTGTTTTGTCTTGGATGCCAAAGGAGAAGGTATCCCTTGATTCGTCCCTCAAACAGGCGCACATCGGCCAGAGCATGAATGGTCTCGTCCTCAGAACGAAGCACAAAATGATCGGATTCAATTGAGCCTGTGCCCCGAGGAGGGATAAAATCCAAACTCCCTAAAGATTGGTAAAGTGTCGCCAAAGTCACTGAATTGCCCGGCATACTGATCAAGAATAGTTGTATCTGATTGCCATGAGAGGGACCAAAATAAACAAAAGGATCTTCAACGCGATCAAAGACGAGCATAGCGGTTGGAATTTCGATGCTCAATCCAGCGGCCCGGCGTACGACGGGTTGTAAACCAATGACCTCCAACTCTTCCTCATAAGCGCGCATCAAGGCGCGAATTGTGAAACGGTTTAACGGCCTGTCTGGAGTCTCGCCCAACCTTTCTTGATAGGACTTGAAGGCCTTTCGTGTTTGCGGACCAATGATCCCATCAATGGCTCCCGTGTAATCACCATACCATGTTAAGGCGTTCTGAACCCTGATGGCATCCTCAACAGACAATTCCGAGACTCTGGGCTTGGCATCATTTTCAGGGGTTGAGGCGAGGTCAGGGTCGACGGGGGGAAATTGATCGCGAAAATGCTGCCCCGTAGTGATGTTGGTGCTCTCTCCAATAACTCCTTTTGAGGCAAGACCAGCTCGGAGTTGCGCCGCCACACTTTTTGAGTAGCGTCCCGTAACAACAAGGTAGCGACCTCTGATAGAACGGAATATTCGTAGTTTTGAAACTTGGTCAGACAACTGAATGACTAGATTTTTGGCTTCACCAAGGGTTGAAAATGACTCGATTTGCAGCCAGTAATTATTCTCCTGAGCCGTGATAGAACTCGAACCAAAAAGCAGGCCTATAAGTATCACGACCACAGTGAGGGGAAGTTTGATCATGGATCTACAAACTTTGATATCAAGAAGATTTCATGAGGTCGCTTGGTTGAAAAGACAAAACGCTTTTTGAAAAATGGCTGAAATAAAAAGTTTGCCAACCCAACATTGAAAAAACCTCCAGTCATTCGCGCATTTTCGATGAGATCGGCTTGAGTTCCCTTTCGGGATTTGTGATATGCTTAATCATCATTGTCCCTAGCACAGATGAGAGAAGGCGTCAAATTTTGTTTGAATTGCAGTGACTGACGTGAGACTCTCTTGGGCAATGAGTTCAAAAGACGCGAAGGGCAAAATCCGCTCGAACAATCGAAATATCGCTGCAATCAGAGCCATCATTTGTTCGACCAACATCACGTGGCCTCACTTAATCATGGCCCTTGAGCTAAATTTGGAGCCGTCATAGGGAGCGGGAAGGGACATTGACAACAGCAATAGTTGAGCCGCCGAATTGCTTTCAGGAAGTGATATTTCGGCTCCAAAATTTCTGGTCGGCGCAAGGCTGCGCCATTTTGCAACCCTATGACATGGAAGTGGGAGCGGGGACCTTTCATCCTGCCACGACGCTGCGTTCGCTCGGTCCCAAGCCATGGGCCGCGGCCTTCGTACAGGCATCTCGGCGTCCCGTTGATGGACGCTACGGTGAGAATCCCAACCGATTACAACACTATTATCAGTATCAGGTGATCATCAAACCCTCGCCGCCTGACATTCGGAAAACCTATTTTGACTCGTTGGGCGCGATCGGCATCTATTCCCCGCCACACGATGTTCGGCTGGTGGAAGACGATTGGGAGAGCGCGACCCTCGGCGCATCCGGCCTTGGATGGGAAGTGTGGTGTGATGGAATGGAAATTTCGCAATTTACCTACTTTCAACAGATGGGCGGACATGAGTGCGAGGTCGTGCCGGTTGAAATCACCTATGGTCTTGAACGTTTGGCCCTCTATGTCACGGGTGTCAGCCACGTGATGGATATGCCATTCAATGACCCCAACGCCCCACTACCGTTGAGCTATGGAGATGTTTTCGCACAGACTGAGGCCGAATATTCTCGTTGGAACTTTGATGTTGTCGATGGTGATGTGACACGAAGACATTTCGATGACGCCGAGAGGGCTTGCAAAGAAATTTTGCAACAGTCGGAGGAAGATCCGCGAACAGGACGACGAATCGTTATGGCACAACCAGCCTATGATCAGTGTATTAAGGCATCGCATTTGTTCAACTTGCTAGACGCTAGGGGTTTAATCTCAGTCACTGAGAGGCAAGCATTGATTGGGCGGGTACGTCACTTGGCGAGACTTTGTGCGGACGCTTTTCTTCTCACGCCCGACGGCGGATGGACGGAAGATGTCGAAAAGTGAGACTGAATGATGATGGGTCGGATGACAATCGTGGGATTACTCTCGATAGCATTTCTTGCCGGGGCCACACTTTGGTTCCGTCAAGAATTTATTGAATATCAAAGATTCGAGGGTCCGAAAGATGCGATCAAACCTGTTCTGACTCTTCCCATGAGCAAACAGAGCATTTTTCTGAGCGACATCACGGGGATTTCAGGGGAGTCGAGTCCACTGAAATTCAGAGCCTGTTTTCAAACCGATCTATCCGATTTTCCAAGCGACGCGGTGACATATGATCAACCGACGCCATTGATCGCGCCGCGATGGTTTGACTGTTTTGATGCCAAACAATTGGGAGCGGATTTGGAAGTCGGCGAAGCGCGAGCTTATCTGATGAAAGAAGGGGTGGCAGAAGGGGTCGATCTTGTGGTGGCCTTCTACCCGGATGGGCGTGGTTATGCGTGGCGTCAGGTGAATTGAGATGCCTGATTTTTTGCTCGAAATCTATTCAGAAGAAATTCCGGCCCGATGGCAGAGAGGGGCGGCCAATGGGCTTCTTAATGGGCTTATCGCAGAAATTGAGACCTATGGGATCGAAGTCACCACGGCCTCCTCCTTTGTCACGCCCCATCGTCTTTGCTTTGATCTTCGTTGCCTGCCTGAAATCAGTCCCGTTCAGGTCACCACCCGTCGGGGTCCAAGGGTTGGCGCGCCGCAAAAGGCGGTTGAAGGATTTGTTCGCTCTGTTGGCATCGACATCGAAAAACTTGACATTCGACAAGAGGCAAAAGGGGCGTTCTACTTTGCCGAAATTGAGACTCCAGGGCATCGACTTCTAGACATTCTGAATGACACGGTGCCGAAGGTGATGGCTGAATTCCGTTGGCCAAAATCAATGCGATGGGGCACCGACTCTTTTCGCTGGACTCGTCCTATTCGCTCAATTCTTGGCCTTGTCGTTAATGAGAATGAGACCCATGTATTGGACTTTTCTGTCGCCAATGATGTGTCACCCGGCAATATGACTCGGGGTCATTCCTTGATGGCACCGGGTGAGATTGAAGTGATATCCTTTGATGATTATCGACACCAACTCTTAGAGAGATTTGTGGTTCTTGACTCCTTTGAAAGAGAGAAACGAATTCTGGAAGGGGCCACGGCTTTGGCGGAAGCGGAGGGATTGGAACTGGTTGAAGATTCAGAACTTCTTGAGGAAATTTCGGGTTTGGTGGAGTGGCCGGTTCCAATGATGGAGAAGATCGACCCCAAATTCTTATCGCTGCCACAAGAAATTTTGCTGACATCAATGCGTTCCCACCAAAAATATTTGGCGATCAAAAGTCCTGATACCAAACAAATCAGTCATTTCGTGGTGGTCGCCAATTGTGAAGAATCTGATGAAGATCGGACAATTCTCAAAGGCAATCAGCTGGTGCTGACGGCTCGTCTTGAAGATGCGGCCTTTGTTTGGGGAAAAGATGTGCAACGGGTGGCAAAGCGCGATGGATTTGATGGCATGCGCCGACAACTCAATGCGATGAGTTATCATCAACAACTCGGAAGTTTGGGTGACAAGGTGAATCGGCTGACCAACCTGTCCGTCGACATTGCCGAATGGTTGAATTGGGATGTTGAACGGGTCCGCCAAACCGCACATGTCGTTAAGAATGATCTCGTCTCAGAGACAGTGGGTGAATTTCCAGAATTGCAAGGTGTGATCGGCCAACATCTTGCCACCTCATTGGGAATGCCAAGTCAAATCGCGGCGGCCTGCGCCGAACATTATCTGCCTGCCAGCCCGAAGGACCGTGTGCCAACTGAAAGCCCATCCGTGGCCGTTGGATTAGCGGATCGTATTGATCAACTCATTGGTTTTTTTGCCATTGGAGAAGCTCCAACGGGTTCGAAAGATCCTTTTGCCCTCCGCCGGTCGGCTCTAGGAGTGATTCGACTTTGTATTGATAACGATTTGCGGATTCCGCTGCGTCAAATTCTGAAGAAATCATGTCATGAATACGCTTCACTTGCGCTGCCCAAATTCACCGAAAGGTCAATAGATTGGGATCAAGTCACATCCGCTGTGATGGCGTTTGTTCATGAGCGGCTTTCTGTCCATTCAAGTTCGGTGGGGACTCGTCAAGATGTTTTAAAGGCCTGTTTGGCGACCCAAGAGGCTGATGACTTAACGCTTCTCGTCCGTCGCGCCGACGCCCTCGGTCATATTCTTGAGACCAACGATGGCGAACGTTTGCTGCATGGGTTCCGTCGCGCCAATAATATTCTTTCGATAGAATTTGGCGAGAGAGACTTCCTCTCATTGCCAGAACCCCTTGAATCCCTTGCATTGGAGCCGAGTGAGAAGGCATTATTCAAGGGTCTCGCTGTGGCCAATCAAGATATCAATAACGCCATTGAAAACGAGAGATTGCAAGACGCCATGCGGGCGATGGCAAGATTGTCCACACCCATTGATCATTTATTCGAAGAGGTTCGGGTGCAGACGGATGATCCCGCTCTACGAGACAACCGTCTCAGATTATTGGCGGCCGTTTGTCGGGCCACGGGTTTAATGGCCGACTTGAGAAAAATTGAAACCTCAACGTGAGTTGTCTTGTTGGACTGAAGGGGCCAAGATACGGCGTTGCCAAATTTGCCACGCAAGGACGGGATTTGAGATTGGCTAAAAGACGAATAGCTGTCATCGGCGGTCGCCAACAAATTGAGCGAGAAGATTTTGGAGAACTCGCCCAAAGATTGCACCGATTAGCCACAGCCGGGTTTGCCGTGCCCAAATCAATCGCTCTATCGGTGCGACAAATTGATCGGCTTATAAAGGAAGATGAATCTGTCCCTATAGAGGTGAGAAAACACTTTCTCCCCGACGAGCCATTGGCGGTGAGGCCCAGCCCTATATCAAGATTATTGAATGGAATTCCGGCTTTCTTGAATGTCGGTTTGTCGGTCGCTTCTTGCCAAGTGATGGCAAAGAAAGTCGGTGATTTGGTCGCCTACAAGAATTTTGATGATTTCGTTCATCGATTTGCCATCGAGATTGCTGGAATTTCGCCTCCGACACTATTGGCTGTCGAAGATATGAGTGCATCCCCGGCAGAGCGAATTTCGGCGATGCTTGATCTCTATCACAAACAAACAGGAGAGAATTTTCCCGAGGATGTCACGGAGCAGATCACAAAAATTTGTAGTATCATTGTGGGGGAGTCTCAGATTTCAGATCGAATAAAATCGAATCTGCCAAGCGTGAAGCTAGGCGTCGTCATACAATCAATGGCCGATGGAGCGAGAGGTGAGGGTTGTGGTTGTGGAAAACTGACGTCCATTGACCCTGACACGGGGGAAAAACGGGAATCGGGTCACTTGACCGTCTACCGCGGTGGTCAGCCCCTTTTTGGGGGTGGCGATGACCCGATCGAAAGTTACCTACCCGGTCAGGCCAAGCGAATGTCGATGCTCCTTGATCAATTACGAACTCATTTTCGACAGCCGCAACAAATTAAGTTTTCCTTTGACGGTAGGCAGATCTGGCTTCTCGATTCAATGGCAGCTGAATGCTCTGTTGCGGGCGCTATCCGAGCGGCCGTCGAGTTGGTCGACGACGGATTGATCTCTAAAAATGAGGCATTGTGCCAGGTTGACGCTGACAGTTTAAGTCGTGTCTTGCATCCACAAGTGAAACCCGGCTCAAGACATAACAAAATCCTTGCGAGGGGAATTCCGGCGAGCCCTGGCGCGGCGGCCGGAGTGATTGCCTTTTCCTCGCGGGCCGCCGAGAGATTTTTAGCGGCGGGTAAGGAATGCATTCTTGTTCGAGCGGAAACGGGACCCGAAGATTTTAAGGCTATGCATTCGGCTCAAGGCGTTCTGACGGGGCGAGGCGGATTGACAAGCCATGCCGCGGTGGTGGCGCGGGGTTTGGGTGTTCCTTGCGTTGTCGGGGCGTCCGAGATCCAGATTTCGGGTTCTGAGTCGCGAATCCTCACAATACGCTCCCCCGTTAAACTCCAACTTCAAGAAGGTGACGACATTACCGTGGACGGAACCACTGGGGCGATTCTAAAAGGTAAAGCTGATCTCATTGAGCCATCACTCAATCAATTTTTTGAATCCTTTCTCTCGTGGGCCGATGACGTTCGCGATATTGGTGTTCATGCCAACGCCGATACTATTGATGAGGTCCGCGCGGCAAAAAAATTTAAGGCGGACGGAATTGGGCTGTGCCGCACCGAACACATGTATTTTGAGGAATCACAATTAACCGTGATGCGCCGAATGTTGTTTGCCGAGTCCCGAGAAGAACGGACATTGGTGCTTCAGGAATTGATCCATATGCAGAAGCGAGATTTCATTGAAATCTTCAACGAAATGCCGGGCTGCACCGCCTGTATCCGTCTCTTTGATCCGCCTTTACATGAATTCTTGCCGAGGACGCGAAGGGAAATTGAGAGACTCGCCGACGATCTAGGTCGGCCCATTAAACATGTCATACAGCGCGCCGATGAGTTGAAAGAGTTTAATCCAATGTTGGGATTGCGGGGCGTGCGAATTGGTGTTGTCATGCCAGAAATTTACGAAATGCAAGCCCGTGCCATCTTTGAAGCCGCCGTTGAGGTCCGCAGGAAGGGTATCAATATTGTCCCTGAAATCATGATTCCTCTCGTATCAGCCAATCGCGAGCTCGAATTGGTGCGTCATCACGTCGAGAGAGTGGCCTCATCGGTGATTGAGAACAAGAAGGATGACTGGGAATTCCGCCTTGGTGTGATGGTCGAGACCCCTCGCGCCGCCTTGCGTTCAGGTGATTTGGCACAAAATTGTGACTTTTTAAGTTTTGGCACCAACGATCTTACACAAATGACGTATGGTTTGAGTCGCGATGATTCACAGCGTTTCATGGAAGAATATATCGCTTATCAAGTCTACCCGAGCGATCCATTCCGCGTCATTGACAAGGAAGGAGTTGGGGAGTTGCTTCATATCGCGGTAGAGAGGGCTCGACAGGCCAAAGAAGACTTGACATTGTCATTATGTGGAGAACATGGCGGTGATCCGGAAAGCATTTCATTTTGCCGAAAGATGGGATTTGATTCCGTCTCTTGCTCTCCTTATCGTGTGCCGATCGCACGGCTCGCGGCCGCACAATGTGTCATTCATGACGGTTAATGAGGTCTCAATCCAATTCCGCAATGGATCAAATTTGCCCTTGCGGGCCATTTATTGTATCAAGAGGAGGCCTCGTTCGCCGAATAGGTCGGGAGGCGGCAATGAATGCCGACTAATCAAGGGCAGATCAGGGGGAGATATTTTGGAAATTGTTGAATGGTGTTGGAAACCCAAAACGAGGGTTCATGCCGGGATTTTGTCTGAATTGAGTCTCCACTTTGGTGATGATGTCCTTAGTCACTAACAGCCAGGGCGGCAAGACTCGAATATTGTCGAAAACCCTGTCGGTTGCCTCTCTCTCGGCGGTCGGTATCCTTATTTTGACAGGTTGGGCGCAAGCCAATCAGCTAGAGAGCCATGGGGTATCACATATGATCCCCCCTGTTTCTTGGGTTGAAACGGTCTCTTCATCCTCTCAGAGAATTGACATTGTGAACGGCCCGGTGCTGAGGCCAGGGGCAAGGGCATCAATCCCTGTGACGACACGTCCCCGACGGCGCGAGCTTGATGCGGTGCCAGAATCTCATTCTCAGAGAAAGTTGGAAGAAAAGTCGGTATTCAGGCAGCGTCCAAAACGCCGCCCAGTTAACGGTATCGTCCCTTCATCAACACTCGTATCAACTGACGATATCATCAATGCCATGGCATTGGCGACATCGCCGGTGAATGACGCCGATCAATTGGTGGCACTAGTGACACAATGGGAGTTGTCATCCCAGCATGTTGACAAAAACAATCAACTTGAGTGGGCCATGATGGAGAAATTTGTTCCTGGCCTCCAATGGTATCATGCCGTTTCGATTGATGGATTTTCAAACAAACCTTTGATGCTATTGCGTCCCAAGCGGCGTCCAGCGAGCGTGGAGGAGGTCAACTGTCTAGCGCAAGCGATCTACTTTGAGGCACGTGGTGAAATTCGAAAGGGCCGCGTCGCGGTGGCTGAAACTATTTTAAATCGCGTCGGTTTGGATCAATACCCGGATACGATTTGTGGTGTCGTTCAACAAGGTATGGAGGTCCGGCACGGTTGCCAATTTTCTTACAATTGTGATGGGGTAGCGGAGGTGATTACCGAGGTGCAAACCTACATCGAAATCCGTCAGTTGGCCGAGCAAATGTTATCGGGAAATAACCCAAAAATTACCGATGGGGCCACGCACTTCCATGCCATTAATGTTAGACCTTATTGGGCTTCCGTGTATGAAAAAACCGCCGCCATTGGCAGTCATTTATTTTATCGTGGAAATCGCTGAGATAAGGCGATAATCTGTATTTTGCTGTCGAAAAGATTGCCATAATAAACACCTATTATCGTGCGGATTCTTGGGATTAGGCCCCATATCGATTGGGCTTTTAGGGGTGAGATATGAGTCATAACATCCAGTTCGGAACGGATGGCATTCGGGGTCAAGCGAACACGCCGCCGATGACCGCCCAAGACGCGTTGAGGATTGGTATGGCGGCTGGACACTTTTTTCGCCGTGATCAGTCCAACAAACATCGAGTGGTCATTGGCAAAGATACCCGAAGATCAGGCTACATGATCGAGAACGCTCTGACCGCCGGATTGACGGCGACGGGAATGAATGTCCTTCTGCTCGGGCCGGTGCCCACACCGGCCGTCGGATTGCTGACACGTTCGATGCGCGCCGATGTGGGAATCATGGTTTCAGCGTCACACAATCCTTACTTCGATAATGGGATTAAATTTTTTGCCCCGGACGGTCATAAATTGTCGCGAGCCGAGGAGCAGGAAATCGAACGCTATTGCAACGATTTTGTTGACTGTGTTGATGTGTCCAAGATCGGGCGCGCCAAACGGATTGATCATGGACTTGGCCGTTATGTGGAGTTTGTCAAGACGACATTGCCACAAAATCTTCGCTTGAATGGACTTCGTATTGTCATTGATTGTGCCAATGGGGCCGCTTATCGAGCCGCGCCAGATGTTCTTTGGGAACTTGGTGCCGATGTGGTTCCAGTGGCGGTGAGTCCCGACGGTTTCAATATCAATCGGGAATGCGGCTCAACTCACCCTGAACAGGCCAAGAAGAAAGTCATTGAGACTCGGGCTGATGTGGGTATTTGCCTTGATGGTGATGGAGACCGACTCATTGTCATCGACAATGAGGGCCAAGAAGTGAATGGCGACCAAGTATTGGCTTTACTTGCCAAGAGATGGGCCAAGCATGACCGTTTGAACCACCAGACGTTGGTGACCACAGTGATGTCCAATCTTGGTTTGGAACGCCATTTGTGTTCTTCAGGTCTTTCGGTTGAGCGCACGCAAGTCGGTGACCGTCACGTCACCGAGTTGATGCGAAAGAAAGGGTTCAATCTAGGAGGAGAGCCGTCAGGTCACATCATCATGTCGGAATATTCTACGACAGGAGATGGCCTGATCTCAGCCCTTCAGTTCCTCGCCGCTCTTGTTGACTCAGAAGTCTCGTCGAAAGAGATGACGCAAGTGTTCGAACCCGATCCCCAAATCATTGTGAATGTTCCATTTTCAAATGGAAAACAGCCGCTAAAGAATAAAAATGTGACGACGATCATTCAAGATAACGAGGCGCGGCTCAAAGATATAGGGCGGTTGGTGGTCCGACAGTCGGGCACCGAACCGCTGGTTCGAATTATGGTTGAATGTCAAGATGAAGTGATCATGCGCGAGGTTGCCAGCCAATTGCAGTCGGCTATCGCTCAGAGTGCCGAGCCGACCATCGAAGCCAAACAAATTTAGGCCATGTCTAGTGATACCTGTGAAATTGTTGTGATTGGTGCCGGTCTATCTGGACTGATTGCCACATCTACTCTCGGCCGACTCGGGATTGACGTGATTTGTTGCGACGAGAAGAAACCGGCCAATGGATGTCTTGACGACAATCGTGTCACAGCCTTTCTGGGGTCCTCCATCGATTTGCTCAAGGAAGCCGTGGATTGGCAGAGCATTGAGCGACAGGCGCGGCCCTTGAAGAACATGAGAATTGTCGATTCGAGCGCCGACCATGATTCACAATCATTCTGCGCCGATATGATTGGCGAGAAAGAATTCGGTTTTGCTTTGCCCAATCACATTCTCATCAAGGCATTAAAGAAGCAAATCAGCAGTTTTCCCAATACTAAAATCCAATCAGGCGCAAAGATGGTCCGGCAATTGCCTCGGTTATCGGAAATCATCGTCACTTTAGAGGGCGACGAGACACATCACATTCGTGCTGATCTCGCCGTCGCGGCCGATGGCGGAAATTCTGCTTTGCGTTCATTGGCCGGCATTGCCACGCGTGGTTTTGGATTTCACCAGAAGTCTCTGGGTTTCAATGTCGCGCATAGCGAGCCACATGGCGATGAGACCGTTGAGATTTATGCCGCTGGAGGGCCTTTCACCTTGGTTCCGATTGAAAATACGGGTGAGTCATTTGCCTCTTCCTGTGTTTGGATGACGAATAACCGGGAAGCTGAGAGACTTATGGCTCTTTCTGACGAGGACTTTGTGGCCGAAGCCAATCGTCGCTCGTTGGGACAGCGGGGGACATTAAGATTAACCGGAGTGCGAAAGATGTGGCCGGCCTTTGCTCAGCTTGCCGACCGCTTCATCGCCGAGAGAGTGGTGCTCATCGGTGAGGCGGCCCATATGGTGCCTCCTATTGGGGCCCAAGGAATGAACATGACGATGGCGGATATTGCTGAACTGAGGAGATTGGTGTCGGCTGGCCGCGATCACCTCGCGGCGCCGCGAGTGTTGTCTCGTTACCATCAATCGCGATATGGTGCAGTTCTGACTCGGATGACCGCCATCATGGCACTTAATTGGATGTCGGCGATTGACAATGGAGCGATTCATCATTTCAGACAAAAGGGTTTATCTTTTTTTGCCAACACGCCATTCTTGCGAAACCCGCTGATGCGAATGGGTATGTGGCAATTTGAGATGACTCACCTCAATTAAGATGGTGTCTCATTCCATCATCTTGGGCAAGAAATAATCAGGAGAGACCTATGCGTGTTTATTATGATCAGGACTGTGACGTCAATTTGATCAAAGATATGAAAATTGCCATCTTGGGATATGGCTCTCAAGGGCATGCCCATGCGCTCAATCTGAAGGATTCGGGTGCCAAGCATATTGCTGTGGCTTTGCGAGAGGGTTCGCCATCGGCCGAAAAGGCCTCAGCGGCGGGTTTGGATGTGATCACCATTTCGGAAGCCGCTTCATGGTGTGACTTGATCATGTTCACGATGCCTGATGAACTTCAAGCCCAAACCTATCGTGAGCATATCCACGACAATTTACGTGATGGCGCCGCCTTGGCTTTTGCCCACGGGCTAAACATTCATTTTCAACTGATTGTGCCCAAACCTTCAGTCGATGTGGTGATGGTCGCGCCCAAGGGGCCCGGACATACGGTACGTGGTGAGTATTTGAAGGGCGGTGGTGTGCCATGCCTCGTCGCCGTTGATCAAGATGCTTCGGGCCGGGCGTTGGAGGTCGCCTTGTCTTATTGTTCAGCCATCGGTGGTGGCCGCTCCGGCATCATTGAGACCGATTTCAAGGAGGAATGTGAAACCGACCTCTTTGGGGAACAGGCGGTTCTGTGTGGTGGATTGGTTGAATTGATCCGTTGTGGTTTTGAAACATTGGTGGAGGCGGGTTACGCTCCTGAAATGGCCTATTTTGAATGTTTGCATGAGGTGAAACTGATTGTCGATTTGATCTATGAAGGCGGCATTTCCAACATGAATTATTCGATATCGAATACCGCCGAGTATGGTGAATATGTGTCGGGGCCAAAGGTGTTACCCACTGATGAGACGAAATCTCGTATGAAAACTATCCTTAGCGATATTCAAGCGGGCCGATTTACGTCGAAGTGGATGCAGGAATGCGAAGCGGGGCAAGCTGAATTCAAAGCTACACGAAGAATGAATGATGCTCATCAGATTGAAGAAATTGGTGAAAAACTGCGTCGCATGATGCCGTGGATCAAGGCGGGTCAATTGGTCGACCAAGAGAAAAACTGAAGCCCCAAAGATGCCGTTGAGATGATAAAAAAGGCGTTCAGCGTCTTCTTGTCTTTTTGATAAACCCTATTCCTTTTAAGTAGAGGCTTTAGTTTTACGTCGTTGCATCGCGTCAGCGAATGTCTCAAAGAGATAGAAACTGTCTTGCGGGCCAGGGCTGGCTTCGGGATGAAACTGAACCGAAAAAACATCTCTGTTTCGCATGCGAATACCACAATTTGAGCCATCAAAAAGTGAGACATGCGTCTCTTCGACATGTTTTGGTAGTGAGAAACGGTCTACAGCAAAACCGTGATTCATCGAGGTGATTTCGACTTTGCCGGTCGTTAAATCTTTAACGGGATGGTTGGCACCATGATGACCATGAGCCATCTTGACGGTCTTTGCTCCCAAGGCCAGTGCCAAAATCTGATGTCCGAGACAAATTCCGAAAACGGGGATATCGGTTCGATTGATAATGGCTTGAACCAACGGCACCGAATAATCACCAGTCGCCGCCGGGTCACCAGGGCCGTTTGAGAGAAACAAACCATCGGGGGAAAATTCGAGGATTTCGTCTATTGATGACTGTGCTGGAAATACCTCAACCTTCGCTTTCGAATCGGTGAGACAGCGCAGCAGGTTTCGTTTGATTCCAAAATCAATCGCGGCCACTTTGAGCGGATGGGTCTTGTCCTCAGCGGCTCCATATGGCCATTGCCAGCGCTTTTTTTGCCAATTGTATCTGGAAGCACAGGTGACATCTTTGGCCAAATCGGCACCATCAAGTCCAGAGAACGCAGCGGCTCTATGGCGCATCAGATCAACATCAAATTGGCCATTCTTTTGGTAGGCAATGGCCGCGTGCGGGGCCCCACCACTTCTGATCGCCCGCGTTAGACGGCGCGTATCAATGCCGCCGACACCGATCAACTTGTTTTCTGACATCCAATTCGAGAGGGATTCCGTCGCTCGCCAATTTGATGGCTCCGAGGGATGCCATTTGACGATCATGCCACGGGCAAAGACGTGCTCAGCTTCATTGTCTTCAGGTGTTACTCCCACATTACCGATATGGGGAAAAGTAAAAGTGACAATTTGGTGGGCATAGGATGGGTCTGTCGAAATCTCCTGGTAACCTGTCATGGATGTATTGAAACAGACCTCACCTTCGGTCATGCCTTCGGCGCCGAAACCTGTACCAAAAAACAGAGTTCCATCGGCTAAGGCAATGCAACCCGTGGTCGTTTCAGATTGTGGATAGGGCATTTGACGTGATCTCCAACATTGAGAAGAGGCATTGACGGCCGGAATTATAGGATGCCAAACGAAAATGGAAAATAATAGATCATATATTCCTAACGGATGGACACCGTTCAACTTTCTACATCTATGAGTCTTAAGCCATTGGCAACGAGCAACATTATTGCCGGGCTTATTGGCCGACAGTTATTTATGGCATCATCGTCATTTTTTGATCATGATCCTGTCCATGACTTGCCACATTATTGAAATCAGGTCTTTCTGGTGAGACAAAGAGAAATAGGTAAGGCAATCAATGTACCCGTCGCGACGCCGTTCTGATTCGCCAATATTTTTTGATTTCTTGTTGCATTCACATGGCGGCCAGATTTGACCTCCAAACCATTGCCTCACTGAATGCTTGGTCACAAAATTTTCTAACAATTCAAGGATTGTGAGACCTTTGTGGAAAGACTTGACGGGGCCATATTCAGTAGACAACGCCCTTTTTTCTATGTCTTGGAGATAGGGGGGTTGCTTCACCAAGAGTGAAGGTTTGGACGTGGTCGGCCCGTTGGGAATCTATTGCCCAAAATAAAATTTTATTGGTAAAAGAGTTCGCTTCAATCTCTCTTGAACAGTCCTGCTTTAGAGAATCTACAAAAGTATTCTGGATCTCTTTAAGTTTGGTGAGGCCTAGCGGTATAATCTTTTGCATTGAGTTTATGGATCGACTCCCCTCCTTTAGCTCTCCATACAAACGCTTTGGTCAAATGACGGATCAAAAGATCCAGCGGTTTAATTTGCAAAATTGTCATCATTCGCTTACAATTAGGTTCCAAGAGACTTCGGGGAGTCACTGACGCATCCATGCGCGAATTAATTAAGAGAGAACTCAAGTCAGCTGTTGAATTGGGTTCCCACTCAACGCGGCTGTCAATGCTGCGCCTGATCAACACCGCCATTGAAGACAAAGACAAGTCACTGCGCGCCGCCACTCAATCAGAGGGAATCTCGGATGGAGAGATTCGGGCCATTATTTCAACAATGTTGCGGCAGCGTCAAAAGAGTGTGACCAAATACGAAGAAGATGGTCGTCTCGACTTGGCCGAAGCGGAGCGTCAAGAGGTTGCCGTCTTGACAGATCTCTTGCCGAAGCCGCTCAACTCCGCCGACATCGACCGCGCGGTTGCGCAAGCCATAAAGAAAACGGGTGCCAATCAAATTCGTCATAAAGGGCGTGTGATGCAAGATTTGAAGACTCGCTACCCGGACCAAATGAATTTCAAATGGGTAAGCGACCGAGTTGAGGCTTTGCTTGATTGTCACCGCGACCCTCCCTAGAGATTGTGGGAGGCGGCCTCACGCTTTCCATCCCGCATCAATGATGCGAGTGATAAACCCTTTGAAAGATGGCTTGCCTGTTCTAAAGCCGTCTTGACTTCAACCCATAATTCTAGTGCTGTTGCGGTTGGTGACCTTGCCACATGGCCGGGATAGGAAGCGTTTCAAACGTATGTTCTGGCGGCGGATTGGGAAGCAACCATTCCATTGTATCGGCATGCTCACCCCAATAAGCGGGCTCTTCAACTTTCTTTCCGGCCACGAGTGTGTACACGACAACACCAATGAAAAATACGAAAGAGGCGAAAGCAAGGAAGGCACCATAGGATGAAATTTCATTCCAAAAAGCATAGGCTTCAGGATAATCGATATACCGCCTTGGCATCCCTTGGCGTCCAAGAAAATGTTGCGGAAAAAAGGTGATATTGGAGCCGATGAACATCATCCAAAAATGAAGTTTGCCTGCCCATTCGGGATATTGCCTCCCGCTCATCTTCCCGATCCAGTAATAAATGCCGGCGAAGATACAAAACACCGCTCCGAGTGACATGACATAATGGAAGTGGGCGACCACATAGTAGGTGTCGTGATAGACTCTATCAATGCCCGCTTGTGCCAGCACGATTCCCGTCACACCGCCGACCGTGAAAAGAAATAAGAATCCGAATGCCCACAACATTGGAGTTTTGAATTCAACTGAACCTCCCCACATCGTCGCGATCCAAGAGAATATTTTGATCCCTGTAGGAACCGCGATCACCATTGTCGCAAGCATGAAATAAGATTGCTGAGTAAGGCTCATGCCGACGGTGTACATGTGATGGGCCCAAACCACAAAACCGAGCGCCCCGATGGCCACCATCGCATAGACCATTGGCAAATAACCAAAAATGGGCTTTTTCGAAAAGGTCGAAATTACATGCGAGATAATACCAAAACCTGGAACGATGAGGATGTAAACTTCTGGATGACCAAAAAACCAAAGCAAGTGTTGGTAAAGGATGGGATCACCGCCACCGGCTGGATCAAAGAATGTGGTGCCAAAATTGCGGTCTGTGAGCAACATGGTGATGGCTCCGGCCAGCACCGGCAATGCCAACAAAATGAGCCACGCGGTTACGAAAATTGACCAAGCAAATAGGGGAACTTTGTGCAATGTCATGCCCGGCGCGCGCATATTGAGGAAGGTCGTAATCATATTGACGGCACCGAGGATCGATGAGGCACCCGACAAGTGAACGGCAAAAATGGCCAGATCCATGGACATGCCACCTTCTTTGGTCGAGAGAGGGGCATACAGCACCCATCCGACTCCCGCTCCCGCTTGACCATTTCCGCCCGGCGCAAACACCGAAGCCACGGCCAGTGACGAGCCAGCCACAAACATCCAAAAACTGAGATTGTTGAGACGGGGAAAAGCCATATCCGGTGCGCCAATCATCAGCGGCATAAAATAATTGCCAAATCCCCCGAACAGTGCAGGAATAACGACGAAGAACATCATTAAGACGCCGTGTCCCGTGACAAGAACATTCCAAAGATGACCATTTGGGGTACAATTTTCTGCGGCGGCCGCGATGAGGCTCGCGCCTTCCAAACACATGTATTGAACGCCCGGATTCATTAACTCCATGCGCATGAAGACCGTGAAAAGGACGGCAATAAAACCGACCAAAGCGGCGACGAGTATGTATAGAATGCCGATGTCTTTGTGATTTGTCGACATCAACCAACGGGTGAAAAAACCTGTGGGTTTCTCGAAATCATAAGTGTCAGATGAGTGGGCCGAAATGTCCGTCATGACCAAACCTCAATAAAAAACTCGAATCACGCTGTGTCCACGAATGACCAGCACCTTCTTAGTTATAAATTCAAATGTCTATTTTCAACCTTTACTCGCCAGATACGTCATCGCGTGACTGGACGTTTCCAAATCGTTTCAAAAAGTGGGTGTAGAGCGTGTCATCAAGTTGGCTCATGCTCGCTTTGTTATGGAGTTGATGAAGGCTTGTCAGCCCCTTATCACGAATGCCACAGGGGGAAATGGCGGCGTAATGACTGAGGTCGGGATTCACATTGATAGAAATGCCGTGATATGAGACCCATCGTCGCAGTCTCAGTCCAATCGCCGCAATCTTTTTTTCCTCGCCCTTGACGTTGACCCATACGCCCGTGTGCGGAGGAAAGCGGAGACCGGGGACGCCTAGATCATCCAATACATCAATGATCCACTGCTCAATCTGATAGATAAAATGTCGAATATCTCGTTCGCGACGGTTGAGATCAAGCATCAGATAAACAATACGCTGACCCGGCCCGTGATAGGTGACACGGCCTCCGCGTCCCGTGCGATAGAGGTGAAAAGGCAATGTTTCACTTCTCTCCTCCTGCGATGCTGAACTGCCAGCGGTAAAAAGCGGCGGATATTCCAAAAGCCAGACTTGTTCGTCGGCCTGTTTGTTGGAAATGGCGTCGACCCGCTTTTCCATTCTTGAGATCGACTGGCGATAATCAGTCAATCCTCGTGATATGACCCACTCTACCAAGGGGCACAACCCCGTCTAATTTCAAAACCCCGTTGGCAACAGTTTGAAATTTGGTCGCCGAAAGAGATTTGTATTGAATCTCGATCGTTCACATTCGCGCCATTATTTGATGCTTCGCTTCCACAAATCATAAGGGTGGGATCGGTCATGTTGACATTTTACAAATATTTTATGCCAATTGCATTAAGGGAGACAATTTCGATTTGGCCGCCACTAAAGAAGCGTCATTCTGCGGTCGACACGTCTTGAGCGGGGCGGTGACCTCTATCAAACGGCCTTTTTCATAGCCATATTGATAGGAATTGCTTATTTTCGGAATGAGGAGACGCTTCTGGCTTCACAATCGTCGAAGGGTTTCGTATACTCATCATCTAAGGCAAGCGGGCGGTCGTGGCGGAATTGGTAGACGCGCAGCGTTGAGGTCGCTGTGGGATAGTATCCCGTGGAAGTTCGAGTCTTCTCGACCGCACCAGATCACCGCAATGTGGTCGAAAGAGACACAAGATATTCCACTTTTGGGTCGGGAAAATGGTGCTCCGAGACCTAAAAGACGAGACTGAGAAAAAAGGGGGTGCAGGTGACTGAGAGTGATAACGAATTTGTATGTTTTAAAAATGTTCAAAAGAGTTATGACGGAAAAATTTTGGTCGTCAAAGATCTGAATCTGTCGATTGGTCGGGGAGAATTCTTGACGATGCTCGGCCCCTCTGGGTCTGGCAAGACAACCTGTCTCTTGATGCTGGCCGGGTTCGAAACGGCGACGCATGGTCAAATCCTCCTTGATGGCAAGACCATCAACAATATTCCGCCTCACAAACGAGGCATTGGAATGGTCTTTCAGAATTACGCCTTGTTTCCGCACATGTCGGTTGAGGAAAATCTCTCGTTCCCTCTGGAAGTTCGCAGTATGGGCAGATCAATGCGTGAGCAGAAAGTAAAACATGCTTTAGACATGGTGCAAATGAGTGAATTTGCGACGCGCCGCCCTTCGCAATTGTCGGGGGGACAGCAGCAGCGCATTGCTCTGGCTCGAGCTCTCGTCTTTGAGCCTGAATTGGTTCTGATGGATGAGCCTTTGGGCGCGCTTGACAAACAACTACGTGAGCACATGCAATTTGAAATCAAACATTTGCACGAAAGATTGAAGGTTACGGTGGTCTATGTCACCCATGACCAGACTGAAGCCCTTACGATGTCGGATCGAGTCGCTGTATTCGATGATGGAATTATCCAGCAACTGGCCTCGCCTGATACGCTCTATGAAGAGCCGATCAACAGTTTTGTGGCGCAATTTGTGGGTGAAAACAATACGCTGACCGGGGTGGTCGAAAAAATTGACAAAAGTTCAGCCACGGTTCGTCTCGATAGTGGAGATATGATTTCTGCGATGCCGGTGAATATCCACAAATCTGGCGAGCGAACGCAAGTATCGATACGGCCTGAAAGAGTTGAAACCGATATGAAAAGGTTACCTGAAGGCGGGTATACGATCAGCGCCGAAGTGCTAGAATTCATTTACATGGGTGATGTGTTTCGTACCCGATTGAAAGTCGCGGGAAATGACGACTTCATTGTCAAGTCGCGCAATTCACCAGATCAATCCCGCCTGACACCGGGCGAGACAATCAAAATCGGATGGCTCCCGCAAGATTGCCGAGCGCTTGATGCGTGAAGGCGTTCTTGACCTCATCGGAATGAGAAGGGGGTGACACGTGAGCGGGCGGCTATTTTGGCAGGGTTAATCGTTATCGGCCGTTCATTGCGTGGTCGTCGAGGCCGGCCGGCAGGAAAGTCTGAAGAGCCAACCCGAATAATCAAGCGGATTCGTTGAACCTATTCTCTCGCTCGCTGCACAATAGTGGTTTGCAATTGCAGAGGCGGTGCGGTAAACTACTTCCATCCACTAAAAGAAAGATGGGAGAGAAACGGATGAAATTCTCAAAGGTGTTGACGGCGACCTCAAGTGCCGTTGGTCTGGTGGTTGCTGGATCATCATTGTTCGCGATGGATTTAACAGTTGTCTCGTGGGGGGGAGCTTATTCCCAATCCCAGATTGATGCCTACCACGATCCCTACATGGCTAAAAACCCGGACGTTAACTTCATTTATGACGAGAGTGGCGCGGAATCGGTCGCTAGACTTAGAGCCATGAAAGAAGCCAACAATTTGACATGGGATTTGGTCGACGCAGTGGCCTCGGATGCTATTCGTTTGTGTGATGAGGGATTAGCGATGCCGATTGACGCCGATGCCGTCCTCGCGAGTGCACCCGATGGCACGCCGGCGAGTGAAGATTTTGGTGATTTGATTATCAACGAGTGTTTCATCCCGCAGATCGTTTACTCAACGACATTCGGTTATCGGACAGATGTAGACGAGTGGAACGGTCGAACTCCGTCAACGGTCTGTGATGTTTTTGACCTTAAGAATTTTCCAGGCAAGAGGGCTTTAGAAAAACGGCCCATCAATAATATGGAATGGGCACTGCACTGTGACGGTGTGGCATTATCCGATGTCTATGACGTTTTGTCATCGGACGAGGGCGTTGCCCGTGCGTTGGCGAAATTGGATACCATCAAAGACCAAGTCATCTGGTGGAGTGCCGGCGCCGATACCCCGCAGCTTCTTGCCGATGGAGAAATCGTGATGGGTTCGACCTACAATGGTCGTCTCTTTAATCTGATTGTTGAGAAAGGTGCGCCTGTGGACATGCTATGGGACGCCCAAGCCTTTGACCTTGATGGTTGGATTATTCCCTCAGGTTTGCCTGCAGACCGGCTTGAAGCTGTTTTTGACTTCGTGAATTTCGCAACCGATACGCAGCGACTCGCGGACCAAGCCAAGTATATCTCTTACGGCCCCGCTCGAAAATCGTCAGCGCCTCTCGTTGGAAAGCATGCGACGTTGGGAGTGGAGATGGGTCCACACATGCCCACAGCCCCCGAAAATTCGCGCAACGTGCTGATCTACGATTATGTCTGGTGGGCGGATTTCCGTGATGATCTTGATCAAAGGTTTCAAGCTTGGCTTGCCCAGTGAGGTTAATCAAGAGTTAAAAAGATTTTTGGAGGGCTATCGATCGGTTTTTGCGATGGCCCTCCAAGTATAATCAGGGATATAAGGCAGTTGGGTTCGTTTTGAGTCTTTCTGCAGAAATCAAAGTCAATCAAATTCCCGACGGGGTCCGTTTGCGGCGGCGGCTGCGGCGGTCACTGAGATGGCAGAAAATGCGGGCGTTGTTGCTGATTGCCCCTCTTCTTGCCTTTGTGCTTATCACCTTCGTTATGCCGATCGCTGATATGCTCTTCCGATCGGTGGAGAATGGTATTGTCTCAGACATTCTTCCTCGGACATCCGCGGCAATAAAAGACTGGAATTCGCAGGGAGTTGACGATCTCCCTCATGAAAATGTTTACCGAAATCTTCTTGTTGATCTGACCATCGCCGTCAAGAGACGCACGCAGACGCGTGTTGGCTCTCGACTCAACTATGAAGCGGCTGGAATATCCTCGTCGTTCCGTCGAGTAGGCCGCGGTCTCCGAAGTTTTAATACCGAGCCTTATAGCAACTATTTCATTCACCAAGATGAAAATTGGGGGGATACGGGTTATCTAGAACAGCTATTCTCTAACCCAAGGATTTCAGCCGCGCTCCCAAGTTCCGCGAGTGCATTCCGCACTTGGCAAACGGATTTCTCAAGCGATCAAATTATAACGCCCGACGATTTTGTCTTCGTCGCGCTCGCGTCTGATCTTTCAACGTTGGCCAATGACAAAGTGTCTGACCTTGGGATTGACTCATTGCGAACAGCTCACGCTGATATCGATCAGTTGTCGACTTCATCGATCAAACACATGTTTATCGAATTTGATAAGAATTGGGGAGACGTCAATCTTTGGAAGACAATCAAGACATTTTCTCCTCGTTACACAGACGGTTATTTCCTTAATGCTGTCGATTTGAAGCGAGGAATTGATGGAGTTGAACGGCGTGATCAGTCGGAAAGGATTTATCTCGTTCTCTTTGTCCGCACCGCCGTCATGTCGCTGACGATCACAGTGCTTTGTATTCTTCTCGGATATCCTGTCGCCTACCTTCTGGCTCATTTGCCCCTGCGAAAGGCCAACCTTCTTTTGATCTTGGTTTTGCTTCCCTTTTGGACATCGCTTCTGGTGCGAACCTCAGCGTGGAAGGTGCTTCTTCAACAAGAGGGGGTCATCAATGATATTCTCGTCACGATCGGATTGGTTGACGACGCGGCTCGGCTTGTCATGATCAATAACCAGTTCGGGACGATTGTCGCCATGAGTCACATCCTTCTGCCATTCATGATATTGCCCCTCTATTCGGTGATGAAGACCATACCTCCGTCGTATATCCGCGCCGCAAGGTCACTTGGGGCAACGCCTTTTACCGCCTTCTGGCGCGTCTATTTTCCGCAATCCTTACCGGGAATAGGGGCCGGCTCAGTTCTCGTTTTTATCCTTGCCGTCGGATACTATATCACGCCAGAACTTGTGGGTGGAGTGAAGGGAACCTTTATATCCAACCGCATCGCCTACCATATCTCATCGTCTTTGAATTGGGGTCTAGGTGCCGCTTTGGGCACGCTTCTGCTCGTCGCGGTCCTCATCCTCTATTGGGTCTACGACCGCATTGTTGGAATTGACAATGTCAAACTGGGCTAAGTGATGTTTAAGACTTTTCCAACCTATACCAGCCTTTACGAACGCATCTGGTATTATGGATTCCGCCTCTTCTGTGGCCTAGTGTTTGTTTTTCTGATGTTCCCCATCCTCGTCATATTGCCTTTGAGTTTCAATGCCGGTGACTATTTTACTTTTTCACCGGAAATGCTGCGACTCGAGGCGGAAGGTTATTCCCTCAAACATTATCGAGATTTCTTTTTCAATTCGGATTGGCATTTGGCCACCTACAATTCGTTCCGAATTGCTCCCATGGCAACACTGCTAGCGGTCACGTTTGGCACGTTGGCGGCTATTGGTCTCTCTCAAAGCCATGTCCCTTATCGTAAGGTCATTATGGCCGTATTGATTTCCCCCATGATTGTGCCGCTGATTATTTCGGCCGCCGGCATGTATTTTTTCTACTCCCGTATCGGTTTGCAGGGTACCTATATTGGCGTGGTTTTGGCGCACGCGGCTCTCGGCATTCCGTTTGTCATCATTACGGTCACCGCGACCTTGGTCAGCTTTGACAAGAGTTTGACACGCGCTTCGGCGAATCTCGGGGCCGGACCTGTCAGGACGTTCTTTAAGGTGCAAATGCCATTAATCTTGCCAGGGGTGATCTCCGGGGGGTTGTTTGCCTTTATAACCTCTTTTGATGAAGTGGTGGTTGTTCTTTTTGTCGGCTCGGCCAGTTTAAAGACCATGCCTTGGGAGATGTTCAATGGTCTGCGAGAGCAAATCAGCCCCACCATTTTGGCGGTGGCCACCGTTCTCGTGACTCTATCCATCTTGCTTTTGACGACAGTCGAATTGCTCCGTCGCCGCTCAGAACGGCTACGCGGAGTCAGCGCCGCCTAAATCAGCGGGGGTCATCCTGCCAGAAGAAAGAGCCAGGCTGAAGCGGTGATGATTGAGAAAGCTGTGGCAATCAAGACAGAACTCGCCACCACCTGTTCAGAGCGTCCATAGAGGCTTGAAAAGATATAGGCGTTGACTCCGGGCGCCATAGCTGACGTGATCACCGCGCTGCGGACGAGGTCAAGGTCGAGTTGATAGATTGAGACCGAGAAAATCCATGTTACAATCGGGTGGAGGCCGAGTGAGATGATACAGATAAACAAGATCAGTCGAACATCGCCTCGGGGTCGATAACGGACGATCACACCGCCGAGAGCGAAGAGCGCCGCGGGTAGTGCGCTCGCCGAAATCATTTCCAAGGCATCAATGGCCACATGGGGTAGGGGAATGGCGAGAATATTGAAAGCAAAGCCCAACAATATCCCGCGCATCAATGCATTACTAAAGATCGCTCGGCCCACTTTGCGCATTGTCAACACAACACTTGGGCTATCGGCTCTCACCACTTCCATGGCGGTGATTCCCACAAAATAACAGAAAGGCGCATGCAGCGAGACAAGCGCAAATGTCGCTTCAAGCGTCAGGCCGCCATAGGCACGTTCAATTATCGACAAACCTAGCAAGACGGTATTGCCAAAGAGCGCTGTGAATCCAACCACAATGGAATCTTCCCAGTCACGAGAGAACAAAAAACGACATCCAAGCAGACCGCACAAAAAACAAGTGACCGAGCCAATATAGAAAGAAATGATATATTGCGGTTGGAGACCGATCGCCAAATTCATACGAAAGATGGCAAAGAAGAGGAGACACGGAATCGCGAATCCTTGCGAATAATTCATGATTCCCTGAATATGTTGGTCGCTGAAAACACCAAGTGCCACCAACAAAGCACCGGCCCCAATCAATAAAAAGACCGGCGTGGTCACTTCAAAGAGAATGGTCAAAGAGGAATCTCGTAACGTATTTCAAGTCCATCGTAAGCCGGCTCGACATGCGCAGGGGTTTCTTTGAGCACCGTTTTGTAATCAAGATCAATGTGCATGTTGGTCAAGATGGCACGTCTTGGTTTGGCGCGCTTAATCCACTGCAATGTCTGCTCGAGATGTGTATGTGAACTATGGGGGGTGCGCCTGAGAGCGTCAACGATCCAGCAATCAAGATCATGGAGTCGTCCCCACGTGGCTTCATCAATCGCCGATGCATCGGGCGAATACGCCACGGAATTGATGATAAAGCCTTTGCTCATGATGGTGCCATGCTTGACCGGAAAGGGTATGAGCGTGATGGGGCCAGCGGCTCCGTTAACGGTCGCGGAACCGTTAATTGTGTTCAATTCCAAAATGGGCTCATAGGGGCTACCCGGCGGACGAGCAAAGGCGTAGCCAAAACGCTGTATGAGTTCCTGTCCGGTCGAGGCGTCGGCCCAGACGGGGAGGCGTTCTCCCCGATTCAGATAAATCATCCGCAAATCATCAATTCCATTGACATGGTCAGCATGCGCATGGGTGTAGAATACGCCATCCAGGAGGCCGATATTGGCATCAAGAAGTTGTTGCCGGAGATCAGGTGAGGAATCGATGAGGATATTGGTGGACGTCGATTGATTCAAAAGACTCACCAGCATTGAGCAACGAGTTCGCCGATTACGAGGATTTGAAGGATCACATTCCCCCCAATTGCCACCGATTCTTGGGACACCGCCCGATGAGCCACAGCCCAATATTCTAAAGACTAACTCGGCCAATGGTCTATTTTAGCTTTGCTAAACAATCGGTCGAAATTCGCCGTTGTGCGAGCGGCAAACTCATCTCTTGACAGGCCAAAAATCTGAGCACCGACTTCGGCCATCTTAGCGACATACGCCGGCTCATTGCGCTTCCCTCGATAGGGTTCAGGCGCGAGGTAAGGTGAATCGGTCTCAATCAACACCTGATCAATTGGAGTTTGAGCAATCACCGTGCGTAGACTTTCGGCGTTTCGAAAAGTCGCGATACCCGATATCGAAAGATAGAATCCGAGACGGGACGCAGCGCGAGCTAGTTCTGGGCCTGACGAAAAACAATGCATGACACAGTGAAACTTACCCTTGGCATATTCTTGGTTCAGTATCTCGGCCATATCTTGATCGGCCTCACGAGAGTGGATGATCAGAGGGAGGCCGGTTTGCCGCGCGGCCGCGATATGAATTGTTAAACTCTGTTTTTGTCTCTCTTCGAGTTCTCTTGTGTAGTGATAATCAAGTCCGGTTTCGCCAATCCCCACCATTTTGGGATGGGCTGAAAGTTTGATCAATTGGTCGATAGAGATCAACGGATCTTCGCCGACCTTGTGCGGATGTGTTCCGGCAGCAAAAAATACCGACGGGAATCTCTCGGCGATGGCGGCGACGGTCTCGAATTCCCCTAGCGAGGTGCAGATGGTGAGCATCCGCTGAACCCCCGCTTCTGACGCTCGCTCAATCACCTCAGCCAGATCATCGGCAAAAACTGGAAAGTCCAGATGGCAATGACTATCCACCATAAATTTTCGACCTTCTTTATTCATCAATAGATGCCTAACGGGCCCGATTATTTGACGTAATCAAACCGTTGATGGAAAGCAGCATATCCAAGACAACAGACACAGAATCAAGGTTGACTTGTTTGGCATGTTCAGATTGTTCCGACAAGCGAAGTTGAAGTTCCGTCCAATGTTGGGGCGTCGCCAATTTGCTTAACCTTGATAGGCATTCCTGTTCACCTTCAACCGCTTGGCCCAAATTCAATCCGACGGATATTTTTGTGATTCGTGAAACCAACATCAAGATCGACATCAAACTCGTGTTATATTGAATCTCTGAACCTCTGATGGCGCAATCGGAGGCAAATTTGAAAGCCTTGTGCCAAGCCAGATTTGGCATCATCTTGGCGATTGAGATTAAATTCCGATAGATTTCTAGCCCTTCATTGGCTTGGAGTTGGATGGCCATGCCGGCCGAGCCACCGGCGAGTTCAGCAGCGGCTTCGGCGTCTTCTCCAAGAGAAAATCCCGCCCCTTCGACGGCGCGAGTCAGGTTTCCCCGATCGAGGGGTTGGCAGTGCAAAAAACCACAGCGGCTTCGGATGGTTGGCAAGAGTTGAGCCGGTGAATGGCTGATCAAAAACATGAAGGCGTTGTTGGGGGGCTCCTCCAATAATTTCAGGAGGGCATTGGCGGCGAAGTTGTTCATGTCATCAGCCGCGTCAATGATGGCAATAAGCGGCTGCCCACCGGCGGGTGAAAGCGCGAATTGATCACCGAGTTGGCGAATTTCTGTGACCGTGATTTGTGTTTTGATCCGTTTTCGATCCGCATCGTACGGTCGTCTGACCAATGAGAGACTAGGCTCTGTCAACGCTTTGATACGTCGTGCGACAGGGTGTTCAGGGTCGACATCAAGGCTGGAGGGATTCCCATTCTCCTCGCCATGATGGATTTTGTGGGCCCGGACCATGAGAAACTTGCAGATTCGCCAAGCCAATGTCGCCTTGCCACATCCACGGGGCCCGCTCACAAGCCACGCATGGAGTATTCTCTGACTTCGAACGGCCGAAAGAAACACATCTTCAGCCGCGCTTTGTCCATAGAGATGCTCGGTGAGTCGGGGGTGCGGGA
Source organism: Paracoccaceae bacterium (assembly GCA_022824005.1). Taxonomy (GTDB): domain Bacteria; phylum Pseudomonadota; class Alphaproteobacteria; order Rhodobacterales; family Rhodobacteraceae; genus JAPOXR01. The sequence goes on along the minus strand of JAJEBG010000026.1, from coordinate 2,098 downwards.
CATCCTCGGCCAAGCAATCAGACTCGATGTCCGACAATTCATTCAAAGCATTCACCCGCGCACAATTTCGAAAATCTCATTGGCAATTACGTTTACTGGGCGGTTGCCATCGACAATGCGACAGCGCTCTTCGTGCCGCCTGCCAAGCGTAATAAAGTCTTGACGCAACTCTTCGAGTTGTTCTCCAAAAGCCTCAAGCCGCGCGTCGCCGCCGCTTCTCTCGGTGACCCGCGATACGGCCAGTTGAGCCGGAATGTCGATAATGAAAGTCCAATCAGGTTCAATACCAATCATCAATTCATGAAGCTGATTGATTTTGAGTTGCAATCTTGGATTGCCAAATCCCTGATAAACCCGCGTCGAGTCAGCAAATCGGTCAGTAATTACAACCTTACCCTGGCGCATCGCTGGTAGGATACAGGTATCCAAATGGTGGCGGCGCGCCGCGGTAAACAGCAGGGCTTCAGTCTCCGGGCCCCAATCGCCTCTTTGTTTTTGTGCCCCGTTTGAAGCGAGCAACTGTCGCAGCAGCACACCGTCGTCGCCCCCTCCCGGCTCAAAGGTGGTGATGACCTTCGCCCCATCTTGACGCAACTTCTCGGCCAACAATTCAGTTTGTTTGGTTTTACCCGCTCCATCAATACCTTCGATGGAAATTAACTGACCACCTATTGTCGCCATTAGCGTATGTATCGCTCAATAAGACCCGTTCTGGTCACAAAGAGCTTGAGGACAGTCTTGACTCGCTCAATGAGTCCTCCCGCTTCAATATTTTCACTAGCAATCAATGGGACGACCACAGGGTCTGGGGAATTCGTCAATTGAACCTCCAATCTTCCCACTTGTTGCCCTTTAATGATGGGCGCTTCAATGCTGCGATCAAAAATGGCATTGGCACGGATATCGTCATTGGTAGAAGACACCGCCATAAGAACGTTGGCGGGATTTTCGACCGTCACGTCGAGGAAGGGTTCTTTGCCCATCCAAACGGGTACTTTGGCGACGATGTCGCCGGGCTCAAACAACGTCTCCCGTGAGAATTGTACAAAGTACCAGTTGGCAATTCTTTCGGCTTCGCTGGCTCGAACAGCGCGACTATTCAATCCTGTGACAACGAAGATGACGCGTCTATCGTCCCTAACTACCGAGCCGACGATTCCATAGCCCGCGGCCTTGGTGTAGCCTGTCTTGAGACCGTCGGCCCCAAAGTTCAGTTTGAGCAAAGGATTTCGGTTGCGGCTGTTGGCCGGAGCCCGATTATCAAAATTGAATTCTTGCTCAGCAAAATACGTATAAAATTTTGGATGTTCAGTGATAATAATATCGGTCAATTTTGCCAAATCTCGGACGCTCATAGCGTGGTCTGGGTCAGGCCAACCATTTGAATTGCGGAAGGTAGATTGGCTGAGACCCAACTGGCGCCCCCGTTCGGTCATCAATCGCGCGAATCCAGCTTCAGTCCCATCCGGCGATAGGGCTTCAGCAATCACAGCACTCGCATCGTTGCCAGAGAGGACAACTACACCACGGATCAAGTCTTCAACACTCACCCGTTCTCCAGCCTTTAGAAACATCGTGGAGCCACCATATGCGGCGGCCTCACTGGAAACAGGGAGTTTATCTGTCAATGACAGGCGACCCGCTTTCAAAGCGTTGAACAGCATGTAGACTGTCATAATTTTTGACATGGAGGCGGGCGGCAACGGCGCATCGGCATTCTTTTCAGCCAATACAAGTTTGGAATCAAAATCTACAACGATCAGTGCTTTCCCTGAGGTCTGGAAAGCCACACTTTCCACGGCCGTAAGGTTCAAAAGACCCCAAACGAAAACAAAAGTGATGAGTTTAAAAAAATCTTTTGCCATCATCAATCCTGGATGTGGAGACCTCATATTGCAACAATTGGCAAAAATTGCAAAGACGAATTCGTTTCCATAGGTTGCGATCTTTGCGCATTGCTTTTAGGTCATTAACGCTTATTCTTTGATAAGTCGGAGGGGTGACAGAGTGGTCGAATGTACCGGTCTTGAAAACCGGCGTGGGGGCAACTCCACCGTGGGTTCGAATCCCACCTCCTCCGCCACATAACTCTATCAAT
>JAJEBG010000021.1 GCA_022824005.1 Paracoccaceae bacterium | reverse complement strand
ATTGCGAAGGCGGCAGGGACGCCCTACGCGCCGCAGAAACGTATCCGAAAACTACCAAACCCGTAGCGGCTCACGCCACTTCGGCTCGGCTTCCAATTCACAAAAGGTAGTGCCATATCGGCGCTTTCCGAAAATAATACCAATTTGAATCAACAGGTTACGAGACCGTGTAGGTCAAAAATGCTGAACTTGGGTGGGGGATTTCTTTTAAAAGGATTCATCGTCGCTCTAAGCAAAGACGCCGTGCGTGAAACCCATAAATAGAACACCAGGCTCGGCTCTCAGCAGAAGGCGATTTCTGCTGTGCGTATAAGATCAGATGGATTTGCCCATCAACCGATTTGGTCTTGTCCGACGAGACTGTTGATCTCCTACAAACACGACGTCAATCTCTCTCTAGCCAAAGAGTTCTTCATGATAGAAAGTGGTCATAACACACTGAAATTTCGACAAAGTTAGGTTATTCTATTCGGGAGATTAACCCTTTATACACGGCCTCAGTCAGCGTCGGGGGAAATGACCCCCTTTCGAAACATTGCACATCCATAAAAGCGCCTCTCACCGGTTCCAATGATCGCGTAGGCTTGTCGAGCGAGATCGTAGAATTGGAAGCGTTCGGTTCCCATCATGGGTTCGCATGGACCTCCTTTGGCCTTCTCAAGAACGCGCTGGGTCTCCTGTTGAACCGGCGGTATGTCATCGGGGGCACCGACAACTTCAATTCGTCGGGCGAAGTCATCGACAAATGTATCCAATGGAAACACGGATAAGACGACTTCGGCCGCCTGAGCCAAGGTCAAATTCTCCATACGAAGAAGTCGCCCAAGAACAGTTGATCTAGCGACTTGATCAGCTGGAAAGTTGAGGTCGACCAAAACAATCAAGTCTCCGTGTCCCATCGCCCGCAGCGCGTAAAGCACATCGGCATTCAACCGATGATCAATTCCCATAAGCATCTTCATTCCCCATTGTGTAAGGCGTCGATAGCCGTCATTGACGCCTGTTATTCACTACTGCGGCCAACAATCGGTGTTCTGGGTTCAATGTCAACCGTCCCTATCATATCTTCACCTTTCTCTATAAACAAAGAATTAGGGCCTTTTAACAATTACGTCGCCGAGACCACGCTGGCAACAAGGTGAATCGCCGCTGCGAAGCTCTCGTCCGTTTTGTCGTACCGAGTCGCCACGGCGCGGAACTCCTTGATCCTTGCGAGGAACTTCTTGATCTGGTCCCGCAATCTAGTCCCATGTTTCGCGTGATTTGACATAGATTATTTTCTCTAATTCTCTTCCGGGCAAAATCTGGAGGTATGAGAAATGGGTAAACGTGGTCCTGCGGCGAAGTTTGTGGTTCGGCTGACCCCCGAAGAGCGAACCAAATTGGAGAGCATGATCTATACAGGCACTGGAGCGGCGTATCGATTGCTCAAGGCGCGGATATTGCTGAAGGCGGATGTGTCGCAGCAGGGCCCTGGATGGTCTGACGCGCGGATTGCCGAGGCTCTTGAAACCAGTCTTTCGACTGTCCTACGCAGCCGTCGCCAATTGGTGGAGGAAGGGTTGGAAGCGGCCCTGAGCCGCAAGAAACAGCAACGTGCTCCGGCACGGATATTTGATGGGGAGAAGGAAGCAAAGCTGATCGCTCTGGCGTGTTCTGAGCCACCCGAGGGCCATGCCCACTGGTCCTTGCGCTTATTGGAAAAGCATGTGGTTGAACTGGGGATTGTGGAGACTGCTAGCGACACGACCATCCATCGGGTGTTAAAAAACCGCACCAAAACCGCTATTGGGTGATTCCCCCCAAGGCCAATGCCGCCTTTGTCGCCGCGATGGAGGACGTGCTCGATGTCTACACCCGCCCACAGGACGCGAAACGACCTCTCGTCTGTCTGGACGAGACTTCCAAACAACTAAGCAAGGAAACACGCACACCGATCCCCATGAGGCCAGGGCAATCCGCACGATCTGACTATGAATACGAACGCAATGGTGTCGCCAGTCTGTTCATGCTGTTCGCGCCGCTTATTGGCTGGCGGCATGTCGCAGTCCGTGAACAGCGTACCGCCATTGATTACGCCTATGTGCTTCGCGATCTGGCTGATGTGCACTTCCCGGACGCCGAAAAGATCATGCTTGTCCAAGATAACCTCAATACTCATAAACGGGCTTCATTGTACAAGGCATTCCCGCCCGCCGAAGCCCGCCGTATCGCGGAACGCTTCGAGTGGCACTACACGCCAACACACGGTTCCTGGATGAACATTGCTGAATGCGAAATCAGCGTTTTGGCCCGTCAATGTCTCGACAGGCGCATCCCTGAACAAGCATCTCTTGAAACCGAGCTCAACGCTTGGACAACAACCCGAAACGCCAAAAAAAAGGTCAAATGGCAATTCACGACCGAGGATGCCAGAACCAAACTCTCACAGCTTTACCCGCAAATTGAATGAATCACAGGACTAGTGAAAAAAAGGCCTTAAAACGTCTCAATCCCAGTGAGGAAACCAATCTTCATCGTAACA
>JAJEBG010000055.1 GCA_022824005.1 Paracoccaceae bacterium | reverse complement strand
TGATGCCCTGCTTGGACCAGCGGTTTTTCCTGATCAACGCGCCAATGAAGGCAGAGCGAGTTGGCAATCTGAAGTGGCTTATGGCTTCAGCCGTGGAGGGGGTATGGTTGGCTCGCCGTATGGTGGGATAGGAGGCACCTCAGCGGCGATTGATGAAGCCCGGGTGGGGTATCGGATTGAGCCGGATACACCGCATGCCGAGAACATGCATGTTGATGTCTGGACGGACCTAGTGGCTGAGAATGAAGAGCAGAGTGCTGGTGCCGGTTTGACCTGGTCGTGGTGATCAGGATCGGTTGCGCACCAAACCCATTCGTTTTGGGGCGGTCCTTCCCGCTTGAAGTTGCGGTGTCCTAAAAGGGCGATGGTCGGTATTGTGTAAAGGGCGGGCTTTTAGTTTTTCCGGCCTTTTCAGGACTAGTCAGGGGGAAGCGAGGGAGAGGTCCCGCCCCTTTCTTGGAAACAAGAAGCGGACACCGTAACAATGACTTCGGCACATCCGATCCCATTGGGCGATAGCGAACGCGCTTTATGGGGTTCTTGATATTACAATGAACGACGATGATTGACGCAACCGCGTACGGGGCCGGAGACCTTGGAAACTATGAAAGTGTTCTAGTCCTGTGATTCATTCAATTTGCGGGTAAAGCTGTGAGAGTTTGGTTCTGGCATCCTCGGTCGTGAATTGCCATTTGACCTTTTTTTGGCGTTTCGGGTTGTTGTCCAAGCGTTGAGCTCGGTTTCAAGAGATGCTTGTTCAGGGATGCGCCTGTCGAGACATTGACGGGCCAAAACGCTGATTTCGCATTCAGCAATATTCATTCAGGAACCGTGTTTTGGCGTGTAGTGCCACTCGAAGCGTTCAGCGATACGGCGGGCGGGAATGCCTTGTACAATGAAGCCGCTTTATGAGTGTTGAGGTTATCTTGGACAAGCATGATCTTTTCGGCGTCCGGGAAGTGCACATCAGCCAGATCACGAAGCACATAGGCGTAATCAATGGCGGTACGCTGGTCACGGACGGCGACATGCCGCTAGCCAACAAGCGGCGCGAACAGCATGAACAGGCTGGCGACACCATTGCGTTCGTATTCATAGTCAGATCGCGCCGATTGCCCTGGCCTCATGGGGATCGGTGTGCGTGTTTCCTTGCTTAGTTGTTTGGAAGTCTCGTTCAGACAGACGAGAGGTCGTTTCGGGTCCTGTGGGCGGGTGTAGACATCGAGCACGTCCTCCATCGCGGTGACAAAGGCGGCATTGGCCTTGGGGGGAATCACCCAATAGCGGTTTTGGTGCGGTTTGAGCGCGTTTTTTTTAACACCCGATGGATGGTCGTGTCGCTAGCAGTCTCCACAATCCCCAGTTCAACCACATGCTTTTCCAATAAGCGCAAGGACCAGCGGGCATGGCCCTCGGGTGGCTCAGAACACGCCAGAGCGATCAGCTTTGTTTCCTTCTCCCCATCAAATATCCGTGCCGGAGCACGTTGCTGTTTCTTGCGGCTCAGGGCCGCTTCCAACCCTTCCTCCACCAATTGGCGAGGGTGCGTAAGACAGTCGAAAGACTGGTTTCAAGAGCCTCGGCAATCCGCGCGTCAGACCATCTAGGGCCCTGCTGCGACACATCCGCCTTCAGCAATATCCGTGCCTTGAGCAACCGATACGCCGCTCCAATGCCTGTATGGATCATGCTCTCCAATTGGGTTCGCTTTTCGGGTGTCAGCCGAACCACAAACTTCGCCGCAGGACCACGTTTACCCATTTCTCATACCTCCAGATTCTGCCCGGAAAAGAATCAGAGAAAATAATCTATGTCAAATCATGCAAAACATGGGACTAGGTCGTGGATTGAAATTAAACTCAAGAATGTGTTGATTCGTAAAGCACCAGAACCTCAAAAAGTCCTCGAGAATCTCTGACGCCATGAAAGGCTTTTTTCACGGGCCCATGAGATTGGAGCCAGCGATATCGAGATTGTTATGATTATATCTCCAGTCATTGAAACAGGGAATGATCTTGTATTTTAATGATGTAATCATTGACCCGATTTTGATTCGCTCAATTATTCAATTAGCAGGTCGAGTACGAAAGGCACCGAAATATTCTGGATATAATTCCCCCAGATAAGGTGGGGATGGCATATAGAATGAAGGGAACGTGGTCCCAAAAAGGCTTGTGATAATGAGATTTCAGGGGCCGAAATACAGGCCTTCGGCCCCCTCACGTTAGAAAAGAGTTGTTTTATGCCGAATAGTACATTTCGAATTCGACCGGGTGCGGTGTGTGCTCAAACCGGTAGATTTCCTCCCATTTGAGTTCACAATATCCCTCAATTTGGTCCGCCGTGAAGACATCGCCGGCGGTCAGAAAATCACTATCCGATTCAAGGCAATTGATGGCTTCCCGAAGTGATGAGCAGACGGTCGGAATGCCCTCTAGTTCTTCGGCTGGCAAATCATAGAGATTCTTGTCCATGGCATCGCCGGGATCAATTTTGTTACGAATGCCATCCAATCCCGCCATGACCAAAGCCGAAAAACACAGATAAGGATTGGCGAGAGGATCAGGGAAACGGGCCTCAACGCGCTTGGCTTTAGGATCTTCCGTCCACGGAATTCTAACACAGCCGGAACGGTTGCGTGCTGAATAGGCACGCAGGACCGGTGCTTCAAAACCCGGGATGAGGCGTTTGTATGAGTTGGTTGTTGGGTTGGTAAAAGCATTCAAGGTTTTGGCATGGCGCAGTATACCGCCAATAAACCACAGACCCTCATCGCTCAAATCGGCGTATTTGTTGCCAGCAAAAACCGGTGTGTTGCCTTTCCACAAAGACATATTGACATGCATACCTGTGCCATTGTCACCGGCGATGGGCTTGGGCATGAAACTGGCAGACTTTCCATAGGCGTGGGCGACATTCTGAACCACGTATTTGTATTTCTGCAAATTGTCCGCCTGATCGGTCAATGAAGAAAAGATCAGGCCGAGTTCATGCTGACAGGAGGCCACCTCGTGATGGTGCTTATCGACTTTCATTCCCATCAATTTCATGGTCGAAAGCATCTCAGAGCGCAGGTCTTGTCCAGCGTCCACAGGGTTGACGGGAAAGTATCCGCCTTTGACACCGGGGCGAAAACCGCTATTTCCCATCGAATATTCGGTATCGGTATTCCATGACGCATCAAGGGCATCAATTTCGTAGGAGACTTTGTTCATCTCCGCTGAAAAGCGGACATCATCAAAAATAAAGAATTCGGCTTCAGGGCCAAAGTAAGCCGTATCACCAATACCCGTTGACGTCAGAAAAGCCTCCGCCTTTTCCGCGGTGCTTCGTGGATCACGCTGATACGGCTCCCCGGTATCAGGCTCGACAATTGAACAATGGATACAAGCTGTTTTTTCAGCATAAAACGGGTCGATGTAAATGGAGGCGGCATCGGGCATCATTTTCATGTCCGAGACTTCAATGGATTTCCATCCTGCGATTGACGAACCATCAAACATGAAGCCTTCTTCAAAAAAATCTTCATCGACTTGGTCAGCCATCATGGTGACGTGTTGGAGTTTCCCCCGTGGGTCGGTAAATCTCATATCAACGAAAGCGACCTCTTCGGCCTCCATTGTCTTTAAAGCATTATCAATATCAGACATGTTTAGTCCTCTCTTGCGACGAATCGGTGCGGTTCGGTATAGTTTAATGACCCATAAAGGGAATGGCATTCATGATGAGTTAGAGCGCGTCTTCGCCTGACTCACCGGTGCGAATGCGAATGGCTTGACTGACGGCCGATACAAAAATTTTTCCGTCGCCAATTTTGTCGGTGCGAGCACAGTTTTGTATGGCTTCCAACGCGGCGTCGACTTGATCATCTGGAAGGACGACCTCAATCTTAATTTTGGGCAAAAAATCCACCACATATTCGGCCCCTCGGTAGAGTTCAGTATGCCCTTTCTGGCGGCCAAACCCCTTGACTTCAACAACGGATAAACCCTGAACACCAGCTTCTTGAAGTGCCTCTTTGACTTCGTCGAGCTTGAATGGCTTGATAATGGCTTCGATTTTTTGCATGTAATCTGACCTTATGGCAAAAAGTTTATTCAGTGCACACTGCCAAATTTCTCCTTTCTGGCAATGACAGGAGACCCTCTTGCATCGGCCTTTGGTCAATCATTGCAAAAAGTGCTAAAATTTGTGCAGAATGCACAACATATAAGCCAAATTGGAGAAAAACAATTTCCGCGCAGACCCGTCCAACACACCAAGACGAGCGAGAATACCCAACGGCCGAGTTGATCACGGTCAAGGAGATGCGACAACTCGAAAACTCGGCCATTATGTCGGGGCGCGTGAGCGAAGTTGAACTTATGGAACGAGCGGCAGAACAGGTGGTCGCCGCTATTGACAAATTCATCGTTTTGCCCGGGGACTCCCATCGTCAAGCGACTGTCCTATGTGGTCCGGGACATAATGGCGGTGATGGATTTGTGGTCGCCCGCCTCTTGAAGGAGAGGGGTTGGCGAGTCTCGGCTTTTGAGTTGAGCCATCGTCCGAGTGCCCTCTCGCCATTGACAGCACATATGCGTCAACTTTACGTTCAAGAGAACGCATGTGAGCCCATGCAGAATTTCCTTGAAGGGCTAAATGGCGACAAGCGGGTGGTGATTATCGACGCGATGTTTGGCATCGGTCTTAATCGCACCTTAAAAGGGGAAGCATTGGCGGCATTGACCAAGGCATTGGAACAGGGCCGACTTGTGGCCGTCGATATCCTCTCTGGGATTAACGCCGATAGCGGGCAGTTGCATATCGACAGCGCACATCTTCCTTCTTTTGCGAGTCTTCCCTCTGCTGAAATGACGGTGACCTTTGAGCATCCGAAGCGAGGTCACGTGATCAATGACGGCCATCGATTAACCGGACGAATTGTGGTGGCCCCCCTTGGTCTTGCGGCGGAATTTCGTAACATCTCATTGTCCCCGAGCCGGCCCCGCCTTTGGACGAGCAAGATGATGCGAACCAGGCAATTGCAGAAACATATCCATCAACACAAATACGATCATGGTCATGTGGCCTGCGTTTCGGGACCCCGTGGAAAGGGGGGAGCGGTCAGATTGGCCGCCCGAGCGGCACTTCGCGTCGGGGCGGGGCTCGTGACAATATCAGTCACTGACGAGGCAATGGCCGAGCATGCCGCCCATTTGGATGCGGTCATGCTCCGTGAAGCAAATTCTCCTCCCGAGATGCTGCAATGCTGGCGCGACAAGAGAATCAACGCCCTTTGCCTCGGGCCGGGGATGGGGGTCAATGAGACCACCCGAGCCATCGTATTGGCGGCTTTAGAACTGCGTCGCCAGATGGTTTTGGATGCTGATGCCCTCACCTCATTTGCGGACCATCAGCAGGAACTTTTTGAGCGGCTTGGAAGCAACATTGTTTTGACGCCCCACCAAGGCGAATTCTCGCGACTCTTTCCTCACGAATCAAACACCAATCAATCCCATCGGGATGTCAGTCCTATCGATTCTGTCCGCGCCGCGGCAGAGCGATCAAATGCGGTTGTTCTCCTTAAAGGGGCGACGACCATTATTGGTCATCCTGACGGGCGGATTTGGCTCAATGTGACGGACGCTCCGTGGTTAGCCACCGCGGGCAGCGGTGATGTATTGGCAGGATTGATCGTTGGACTGATGGCACGGGGATTCACAGCCGAGATGGCGGCTTGCCATGGGGCACGTTTGCACACCGAGGCGGCCACAAAATTTGGTCCGGGCCTGACTTCTGAAGACCTGCTCGATATGATACCAATTGCGCTCCGTCAATTTTTGACGAAGAGGTCCCAGAGAGATGAGAAGATTTTCAACGCTTATGAATGTTATGAATTATTGTCTCGCCTGTGATGAGATGATGCGCTAATGAGTGAAGGTTTTGGAAAATCCAAACCACACGTTGATAATGTTTGAAAGGCGGGCGTGGCGGAATAGGTAGACGCACCAGATTTAGGATCTGGCGCCGATAAGGCGTGGGGGTTCAAATCCCTCCGCCCGCACCAAATATTTTGAGGAGCAAAGATGACGACGACAGCTGTGCATAAACCCGATAGCCTGGAGCGACGATATAATATCTCCCTGAGCCAGAGTGAATTTGAGGCCTTGATTGATGAAAAGGTCAGCGAATTGACGAAGACAGCGCGTCTGCCAGGATTCCGAGTGGGTAAAGTTCCCCACGATATCTTGAAAAACAACTTTAGAAATTCGCTTGACACGAATGTGCGAAAAGAAATCTTTGAAGCCGAATGGGAAAAAATTCTCGCCGAGAAGGGCAACCAGCCGCTTGAGACTCCTCTTGTCTCGTTTGGGGAGAAAGAAACAGAGACCAAAGACCAAGGCTTTACCTGTCACATTCGATTCGAAACATCTCCTCCCATTCCCGATATTGACACTTCAAAACGCCTCAACATTCAGCGACCCGATGTGAACGATCTCGAACTCATGACAGACCGTCGGCTTTTGATGTGGAGAAGCGGTCGGGGCCAGTATGTCGATGTGAGTGATGATTATCGCGCCTCAACCTTTGATCGGGTAATTTGGGAAGTTCAACCGTTGAAGAACGAGAGCGGTGAACCCGTTGAAGAGGAAGCCACGCAACTCGACCCCGTTTTGTCGAATCCCGAAGCACCGGAGGAAAGCCTCGAATTCTTGAGCCATGGGGTTCAAGTGGGTCAAGAGATGGAATTGAATGAACTGTTGATGGCGGTAGACAATTCAATTGTGAGAGACACGATGCCCATTGATGTGGGGGCTTTTCGAGTGAGAGTGGTGTCAATCCAAAAAAGCCAACCCCTAGAGGAAGGTGACGAGGCACTTCACGAATTGGGATATCAAGATTTTTCTGAAATCAGAACTCAATTGTCAAACCATTTGGCAAAATTTACCACCGCACTAACCGACAAAGTCGTGCAAGACCGGCTTTTTGACCAGTTGATTGCCATACTTGATATCGATTTGCCGCCGGTGCTTTTGCTCAAAAAAACCAATTGGGTTTACTATCAACGTCTGCTCAAATCTCTGAGCCGGGGCGATAAGAATGGAGACCTCTATCAAAAGGAAATAACTCGATTACGGAAAGTGACGGGAAGCGAACACGTGTTAATTTATGGGGGGAGCGACCATGAGGATTCTCAATCATCCGAAGAAGGTGTCCAAAGTGCCGAACTCTTGCGATTGAGTGACGATGACCCAACTTTGGTTGAATTGCACAAAAAGGCTGAGCAAGAAGGGCAAAGAGAGTTAAAAATTGACCTCATGCTGCGACATTTTGTGGAAAAATATAAAATTAAAGAAGACGTCACGGGTGAAGAATTGAGTCAGTGGGTCAAGGAAAAAGCCGCCAGTGAATACCAGTCATGGCACCTCGAGTCACGTCTTGTGAAAGATGAGGATTTTCGCCGAAATTCAATACAGGCTCTCATGCTAGATAGGGTGGCAAAGTTTGTCCTCAACCTTATCGTTGATTTGACTGATGAGCCGGTCAGTTTCACTGAGTTGAAACGATTGGCGATAAAAAAACAGACACAAAACAGCGATTGACACAACTCGAAATGTCTCTTGACATCTAAGTGAAGCTCATTCGAAAGAGTGTGAGCTGGTATCCAGAAAAGGAAGATGACCGATGCGTGATGTGATGAGCACCTACATGAACTGGCTTGTACCGATGGTGGTTGAGCAAACATCTAGGGGTGAGCGAAGTTTTGATATTTTTTCGCGCTTGCTGAAAGAGCGAATTATCTTCGTGTCAGGAGTGGTTAATGATGCCATGTCGACGCTTGTGGTGGCGCAGCTCCTTTTTCTTGAGTCCGAGAATCCTAAAAAAGAGATATCCATGTATATCAACAGTCCCGGCGGAGCGGTGACATCAGGTTTATCGATTTATGATACCATGCAATATATCTCCCCCCCGGTTTCCACCCTCGCCGTCGGTCAAGCCGCGTCAATGGGCTCCTTGTTGTTGACGGCGGGAGGGAAGGGCTTGCGCTTTGCCCTGCCCAACAGTCGCATTATGCTTCATCAACCGAGTGGTGGTTTTCAAGGACAGGCCTCGGATATATCCATCCACGCCAAGGAAATTCTGAAAGTGAACCAGCGTTTGAATGCGATATTTGCCAAACATACGGGCCAAACCGAGAAGCGGGTCGCACAAGCCCTTGATCGTGATAATTTTATGAGCCCAGATGAGGCTTTGAAATGGGGGATTATTGACCAAGTTGTGGAAGAACGGGAGACCAAGTCTGATCAATCTGCGGATTGATTGGAATTGTGAAAATCTGTTTTTTCCGATAACAGAAACCACAGTCAAGGTCTCTTTGAGACTATAATTTTAGAGTGACAGATGAGAGTGAGGTTGGCATGAGCAAAAAGACAGAAGATGAATCTGATCTCAACTGCTCGTTCTGCGGCAAGAGTCAGGACGAAGTCGAAAAGCTGATCGCGGGTCTCCACGTCTACATTTGCGATGAATGCATCGCCTTGTGCATGGGTATTATTCGCGAAGAATCGAAAGAATTCAGTAGTGACGAAAAGGTCGATAACCGTTCACCAAAAGAAATTAAGGCCTTGCTTGATGAATTTGTCATTGGCCAAGACTACGCCAAGAAGGTCTTATCTGTGGCCGTCTACAATCACTATAAGCGTTTGCGGCCCTCACAAACCGACAAATCTGTTGAAGTCGCCAAATCAAATATTTTATTGATCGGACCAACGGGCTGCGGAAAGACGCTTCTAGCTCAAACCTTGGCGCGAATCCTCAATGTACCTTTTACGATGGCCGATGCCACGACATTGACTGAAGCCGGATATGTCGGCGAGGATGTCGAAAATATTATCCTTAAATTGCTGCAAGCCGCCGATTATGACGTGGAACGGGCCCAGCAAGGTATTGTTTATATTGATGAAGTGGACAAAATTTCTAGAAAGTCTGAAAATGTGTCAATTACCCGCGATGTGAGTGGCGAAGGTGTCCAGCAAGCGTTGCTCAAAATTATGGAGGGAACCCTCGCGTCCGTTCCGCCGCAAGGGGGGCGCAAACATCCACAGCAAGAGTTTCTGCAAATTGATACAACAAATATTTTATTTATCTGTGGAGGGGCTTTCGCCGACCTTGAAAAGGTTATCGCCCGACGCAAATCGAATTCGTCAATTGGTTTTGGTGCCGATTTAGACGATGGTGATCGCCTTAAGTTGGCGGAACTCTATGCCATGTTGGAACCTCAAGACCTCCTCAAGTTTGGCCTTATTCCGGAATTTGTAGGACGTTTGCCGGTGGTCGCGACGTTGCAAAAACTTGATGAAGATGCCTTGGTTGAGATTTTGACGGAGCCGAAAAACGCACTGATCAAACAGTTCGAAAAATTGTTTGAGATGGATGGTGTAAAATTATCCTTCACCGAGGATGCCATTCGTGCCATCGCTAAAAAAGCGATTGAGCGGAAAACGGGGGCCCGTAGTTTACGAGCTATTTTGGAAGAAATTTTGCTAGATGCCATGTACGAACTCCCCCGTCGGGATAAAGTTGTTGAGGTCGCGATCAACGAGGAAGTTATCAATTCTGGGGCTTTGCCCCTCTTGATTCATTCCGAAGTGCGGGAGCCGGCGAGGGCCTCATGATGAATCGTTTTCAACCACGCTTTTTTGAGCCGATCTGAATCGGGGCCGAAGACGATGAAATGGTTGCAGCGCTTTATCACTTGGTGGGACTCCCAGACCTTGGGCACGCAATTATATACGATGAGAAATGGTTTTTTGGTGGGGCAAGATGACGAGGGTAATACCTATTATCAGAACGTCGCGGGCGATCGCCGCTGGGTTATTTACAATGGCGAGATTGAGGCGAGTCGAGTCTCGCCCGAATGGCACGGTTGGCTTCACCATACTTTCGATGTGCCGCCTAGCAAAAAACCTTTAAAAACCCAAAAGTGGCAAGCACCGCCACAGCGAAACCTGACTGGATCGCCTGACGCATATGTGCCCGTGGGCTCGCTCCACGCCCCAAAACTGACGACCCGTCGCGACTATACGGCATGGGAGCCTAACACGGCTCAAAAAGAGTTGTCACAGTCATGAGTGAAAATCGTTTCGAAATATCAGTTGGAGCGGCTGTGCTTCTCGTCTCCGCCGCGTTTTTATTTTACCTTTTTCAAAATGAGGAGATTGCGCCAAGGTCTGACAAGATAAATCTGGTGGCGGTGTTCACTTCAGCCGAAGGCATCAGCCCTAGTCTTGAAGTCAAAATGTTGGGTATCAAGATTGGCAATGTATCAAAAATTGAATTGGATAATGAAATGTTGCTGGCCGATGTTCATATGAGCATCCGAGCGGATATTGATATTCCCGATGACAGCTCGGCCAAAGTCGTTGCTGAAGGCTTGCTCGGGGGCACCTATATGACGATCGTGCCAGGGGGGTCTGCCACATCGTTTGAAGACGGCGGAGAGATTACACAGACAACGGCTTATTCCGGAATCATTGAGACGATGACCAACGCGTTCATAAATCGCTGATGAGACTTGCCTTTGTGATGCTTTTGCTGTTCCCTATTCATCCATTATGGGGGCAAGAGACAGAGACTGCACCCCAAGCTGAAAATATTGAGAATTTAGCAATCTCCGGGACTCATGCGCGTCTTCGTGGTCTGGATACTATGACCGGTTCCACACAGGATTTTGATATCGAAGTGGGAGGGCCGGCGTCGCGTTTTGGCCGCCTTTCCATTGACGTCTCGGCTTGCCGTTATTTTGCTGAGAATCCGGCCACGCAATCTTATGCGTTCATTACCGTAAAAGAGATGTCAAAATCGCTTCCTATTTTTTCAGCCTGGATGATCGCGGCATCGCCGGCTTTGTCGGCGATGGATCACCCACGCTATGATATTTGGCTAATCAATTGTCGGACAGAAACTGATTTAAACACTGAGATTTAAGCGTCATCGTGGCTTTTGTTCGATGCGATCGATGGCATTGATGGAATTTGACTCAAAAGGTTGTGAATCCAGTCGGCACGGTTGTCTTAAAGCCTCACAAAGAAGGTCTTGAAATTGCGCCTCGGGGATCAAAATAGCACCAAATCGCTGCAAATGCGGCGTGATAAACTGAGTATCGAGAAGTTGATAACCCGTCGCTCTGAGGTGCCCAATCAAATGAATTAATGCCACCTGTGAGGCCATTGACCGTTTGGAATACATACTTTCGCCAAAGAAAGCCCCGCCGATCGAGACACCGTAAAGCCCTCCAACCAACTGGTTTGAGTGATAGATCTCAATGGAGTGGGCAAGTTTAATCTCATGCAACGCTTCATATGATCTGATGATCTTTTGATTGATCCAGTTTTCGCGGCGATTGCCACAATGGCGGATAACTTGGGAAAATTCGCTGTTTAAAGAGGCGTGGAAACTTGCTTGTCGAATGTATCTTTTGAGGCGACGAGGCACATGAAAATCCAGCAATGGGAAAATCGCTCTTGTTTCAGGTTTAACCCAGTGGATTTCAGTCTCATGCCCCGAGAGGCCCATTGGGAAGCGGCCAATTGTATAACCGGCCACAAGTTCATAGACCGGAATCGCATCGACATTCGATGGCGGGACGTGAAGACCCCTATTCACCAGTCTTCAGTTGACGCCAACCAACTTTCTAACCAGTGGATATCGTAGTCCCCCGACTGAATATCGGCATGTTCAAGAAGCCGTTTGAATAGTGGGACATTGTGGTCAACGCCGTCAATAATCAATTCATCTAAAGCCTGCGACAGTTTTGCGAGAGCACTGCCTCGATCATTGGCGTGAACAATGATTTTGCCAATCAGACTGTCATACCATGGGGGAATGTCATAGCCGGTATACAAAGCGGTATCCATGCGCACGCCTGGCCCTCCGGGGGCATGGAAGGTTGATACTCTCCCCGGACTCGGCCGGAAAGAAGGCACCGTTTCGGCATTGATCCGCGCTTCAATGGCATGTCCACGAATGGTCAGATTGTCTTGCGACAAACTCAAAGGTAGACCCGCCGCTATCCGAATCTGTTCACGAACGATATCGATCCCATATACAGCTTCGGTAACGGGATGCTCGACCTGCAGACGCGTATTCATTTCGATAAAATAGAATTCTTGATCAGCGTAGAGAAATTCAATCGTCCCAGCGCCCGCGTAACCCAAACCAGCGACGGCTTTGACACAAAGAGCGCCAATTTTGTCGCGCAAAGCAGGCGTGATTGAAGAACCCGGGGCCTCTTCGAGTATTTTTTGGTGACGTCTCTGCAGGGAACAATCTCGTTCACCTAGATGAATCGCTTTGTCTTTGCCATCGCCGATGACTTGGACTTCGATATGCCGAGGTTTGTTGAGATATTTTTCAATATAGACATCTTTATTGTTAAAGGCCGCTTCAGCTTCGCGCCGCGCCGCGCCAAAAGCCTCTTCGATTTCAACAGGTTGATGAGCAATGCGCATACCACGCCCGCCACCCCCACCAGCCGCTTTTATGATGACAGGATATCCGATATCGGCAGCAATTTTGCCGGCCTCTTCGGTCGATTCTACGGGGCCGTCCGATCCCGGCACGCAAGGTATTTTCAATTCACGCATCGTCCTTTTGGCGGCGATCTTGTCGCCCATCGTTCTGACATGTTCGGCGGAAGGACCAATGAACGTGATACCGTGATCTTCTAATATCTCGGCGAAGGTGGGATTTTCTGATAAAAATCCGTATCCTGGATGAATGGCATCGGCGTTGGTGACATTGCACGCCGTCATCACGGCCGAGGAAGAGAGATAACTCGACGATGAGGGAGGGGGGCCAATGCAGAGTGCTTCGTCAGCCATGCGAACATGCATGGCATTGGCATCGGCTGTTGAGTGTATAGCCACCGCCTCTATACCCATTTCTTTGCAGGCCCGTATGACTCTGAGGGCGATCTCACCCCGGTTGGCGACGAGTATTTTCTTGAACATGCGGATCAGTCAATAATGGCCAATAGCGAACCAAACTCAACAATCGATGAGTTTTCAACCAAAATTCGGCGCACTGTTCCTGAATGAGGCGACGGGATATGGTTCATGGTTTTCATGGCTTCAATAATGAATAACGAATCACCTTGGGCCACTGTTTGTCCCACCTCAATGAAGGGAGGCGCGTCGGGCTCGCTTTGAAGGTAGACGGTCCCGACCATGGGAGCTGTGACCGCACCGGGATGGTTGGCCAAATCATGGCTCCGCGGGGCTTCCTCGTCCACCGTCGAGTTTGGGTGATTCGATATCGATGTGGCTTCTATGGATGGCGGAGAGGGCAGGGGTACAGATGACGCTTGATTGGGAGCTGAAACCCGAATGCGAAGATCATCAAGTTTTCCATTTCGCCGCGTATATTCAATTTCTCCTAGATTTTGTTCTTTAAGAATTTCAGCCAGTGTCTGGACAATGCGTAGATCAGGGTTTTTTTCAGGCATTTTTTTCTCCTTATGATGGAGGGGAAAGATCAGGGGCTCGGCACCCTATTTTTTGACTGTAGGGGGCCTCATTTGCTCGCAAAGTCTCTATTGTTCGTCTCGCGCTTCTTTGACGAACTGTTTCATCGTCTCTAGGGGGGCGTATCCACGCACAAGTCTATCTCCAATCACAAAGGCCGGGGTGCCTTTAATGCCCAGCGTTTCAGCGAGCTCGTAATTATCAGCGATGATTTGATTCACTGAATCTGAATTGGCAAGATCAATCAAGTCAGACAATTCAGAATTACTGATACCGGCGGCCACTTCAAGGACATTGTCATCAATGGGTCCGTTGTGCTCAATAAGAAAATTGTGGATTTTTTCATAGGCTTCGGCTCCCCCGACCTCAAGCGTGGCAAGAGCGATTTTAGCAGAGTCAAGCGACTCTTGAGAAAGGATAGGATATTCTTTGACAATCAATCGTATGCCTGAATCGCTGGCCAACAGAGCTTGAATTTCTGGATGGGCTTCACGACAATAACCACATCGATAATCTATAAATTCGACGATCGTGACATCACCATTGAGATTTCCACCTTGCCAAGAATGGGGATCATCAAACAGAATCTCTCTATTCTGTGCGATCATTTCAACATCGTTTTGGGTTGCTTGGGCTTCTTCCCGCTCCTCAATGATGTCAAAGAGTTCATAAAGAATTTCGGGATTGCTCAACAAATAGTTGCGGAATTCTACCCAGAGCGCGGCACGATCCTCGTCGGACAAATCAGTGAGAGTCTGCCCGTGGGCGGAGGGAGCGAGGAAAAGCGTGAGTTGCATGATCCCAGTCAGACCGATGACAAACCCAAAACGAAAGTGATTTTTAGTCCACAAGTTCAGATGTCGAATGCGGAACCAAAACTTCAAACTTTTCATACTCAGTCTCCTTCACTTGGATTTGTACCCGTTGTTTCAACCGCGGCCCTTTCGACTGGCGAGGACGGGCTTTTTGGTTTGCGTTTGTATCGCCGCCGCCGCCGTGGATTGGCATCCGATTTTGGTTGATTTTCACTGGTTGTCTGTGAAGGGGGCGAAGCCATGAACGGCGCTGTCTGTGGCTCAATTTGTGTCACGTCATCCGATTTCTTTGGCGATTCGGCCTCATTTCTGCTGCCTCCCGCGTTCTGGCTTTGAGTCTCAGTCTGAGATTTTCGGTATCGGCGGCGAGAATGAGACCGCGAACGGTGCCTCCCGTTTTTCGACGTGTCCCCGTGCGCCGCGCGATTTTGATCGTCCTCTGACTCGGCGGGTTGTTTGGCCGCTTCAGCGGATGCGGGTCCCGACTGATTTTGGAGGTTCTTTTTCTTCGACTTGGCCCGCTTGTCGTGGCCGGTCTTCTTGTGAGTTTTGGGTCCTTGGTCGCTTGATGGCGGGTCTATCTGAGACTTATGTCCCACGCGATTCTTGGCATTCCTTTGACCCTTACGACGCCAGCCATCGTAGCGTTTTTCTCCACCACGAGACGTGTCCGCTAGGCGAAAAGGCTGATCGACGTCAATGATCTGTTCTTGCAAGGGCTCGTGGTTTGAGGTTTGTCGCTTGATACGACGGATTTCGACCTCACCGACATCCAGAGCATGAACTCCCTTGATGACAATTGATACATTGTGGCGAGTTTCCATCTCTTGGATGAATTGCCGCTTATGGTTTGACAGATAATTGGCGATCGCCACGGGGATATCGGCCTCAATAATGAGTTGAGACTCTTTGAGTGCTTGATTTTCAATGACTCGGAGAAGTTCAATCGCCAACGATGAATCGTTCTTGATCCGTCCCCGACCATGACAATGTGGGCATGGCATTGTAGTGACTTCAGAGATACTCGGTTTCATACGCTGTCGGCTCATCTCCAGCAGTCCGAAACTTGAAATAGTACCCATATGCATCCGTGAACGATCGTTTTTAAGATTGTCTTTTAGGGATTTTTCAACAAGCTGATTGTTTTTTTGCTCTTCCATATCGATAAAATCGATAACGATGAGCCCCGCAAGATCACGTAATCTGATTTGTTCGGCAACAGTTTCAGCGGCCTCCAAGTTGGTTTTGACAGCGGTTTGTTCCAACGTGCCTTGGCGATTTGCGCGGCCTGAATTCACATCAATGGCAATAAGGGCCTCGGTTCGATCAATGACGATGTAGCCACCGGACTTTAGTTGAACCACTGGATTATGTAAGTTTTCAACTTTTTCCTCGACACCAAAATGGGAAAAAATGGGTGCCGCCAACTGATAAGGTTTCACTTTTTTGGCATGTGATGGCATGATCATTTTCATGAAGGTTTTGGCCGACTTGTAGCCTAGGTCACCTTGAACCAAAACTTCAGTCATATCCTTTGTGTAATCGTCGCGAATGGCACGGCGGATCAGATTGCCTTCCTCATAAATTTTACTAGGGGCAATCGACTTGAGTGTGAGTTCTCGAATTTCATTCCATTGACGAATCAAATAGCCAAAATCGCGGCGAATCTCTGGTTTGGTGCGTCCAACACCGGCGGTACGAATGATCAGACCTGTTCCCGGCATCACGGAAATGTCAGATACGATTTTTTTCAATTTTCGCCGTTCGTTGAGGTCAGTGATTTTTCGCGAGATACCACCCCCTCGGTCGCTATTGGGCATGAGTACACAATATCGCCCAGCGAGACTGATATAGGTGGTGAGCGCGGCCCCCTTATTGTCTCGTTCACTTTTGGTGACTTGAACGAGAAGGATCTGTCCCTTTCTGATGACATCTTGAACCCGATATTGACGACGAGGCGTGGCGGGTGTCGTGTCAGTCTCGGCGGGATCATCTAAAGGCTCGAGATGGGAGTCGGCATTTTCATCGGTTGAGGGGAAGCCGGCCTCATCAAGAGGGCCATTCTGTGCTGATCGACGCGCGTTATCTCCCGGCGATTGCTGATCGCCAACGGGGATTTTGTAATAATCTCGGTGGATTTCGTTGAAGGTCAAAAAGCCGTGTCGGTTTCCACCATAATCAACAAAGACTGATTGTAGGGCCGCCTCTATCCGAACGACCCGAGCTAAATATATGTTGCCAATGATTCGTTGTTTGGCACTGGACTCAATTTCAAAACCGACGATTTTTCCATCGTCATAAGCCACCACCCTCGTTTCTTCGGGATGAGTAGCATCGATCAACAGTTTCTTTGTCATTAATTTCTTCTGCTTGCGTGGACGAGTCACTCCAATGAATGGGGGAAACGGCACGACCTCTTTTTCGATGATGCACACACGCGGTTGTGATGGGGCCAAATCCGCTGATTATCCTCGGTTGACACTTGTTGGTCATCAACTGCGCGTGTCTGCTCATACTTGCCTCAACAGAGCCGATTCTTGATGGCTCCGTTTCATTTTTCCAGACCCTATGCCAAGCTTGCTTTTGTGACCTCAGAATAAAGAGGTCCAATACTGAAAACGCCAAATGGCGGAAATAAAACCGGGCGAGTCTGAAGCCAAATTTCTCGCACCCGTTGTTCAAGCGGCGCGCCGATGAATAGGTGCAGACAATTGTATATCACACCTAACTTGATTTTTCATCGAAAAAACACCAAAATAAGAGGATTATCTTTATTCACGAAATGAGTGATAGTATGCGGTCGAGATCCGTCGCGCTCTTTCCCCAATTTTTGGCCAACCGAGCTTGGCATTTGAACCGTTTTCCTGCTGTTGTTATGCTCTGGATATCTCGACGATGAGAGAAGCAGGGAAAGGCCAAACCGCGGCGATGTTCATTCTATTGATTGAGGTTTCTCGAATCACGCGGAATCGAAGACAAAGCGGCCACGTGCCCACCATGACAATGATGAACACATGAATTTATCCCTCGCTTTCAAACGCCTGTTCAATTTCACTCTTCACGGTTTATCCGAATTGTTTGGATTGGCCTTCTTTGGCTTATTGACGGCGATTGTGATTATCGATTTTACCATTTGGCACTTGGGTCGCGATTTACCGAGTCACCAAAAGCTATCAAATTACGAGCCGCCCACGATCAGTCGAATCTTTTCGACTGAAGGCACCTTGCTTGATGAGTTTGCGAACGAGCGCCGTTTGTTTAGCCCCATTGAGGAAATTCCTCCTTTGGTCCGCCGGGCATTCATTTCGGCCGAAGACAAGAATTTCTATGATCACGCCGGTTATGATCCCATCGGAATGGGCAAAGCGGTTGTTCAAGCGATGGGGGGTGAAAGGCTACGAGGGGCTTCGACAATTACCCAACAGGTGATGAAGAATTTCCTTTTGGCGAGTGACCGATCTTTTGAGCGTAAGGCCAAGGAAATCCTTCTGGCCAGTCGGCTTGAGCAGACCCTCTCGAAAGACCAAATTCTTGAACTCTACCTGAATGAGATTTTTCTCGGTCAGAACTCGTATGGGGTGAGTGCCGCTGCCCAAACCTACTTTAACAAGCCATTAGAGGACTTAGCCATACATGAAGCCGCCTATATCGCGGCACTGCCCAAAGCGCCGTCAAGATACCACCCGGTGAGGCAAAAACAATTGGCGCTTGAGCGGCGAAACTTTGTCATCAATGAAATGGTTGAGAACGGATATATTTCATCCCAAGCTGGTGATAAGGCCAAAAAGGAAGATTTAAGAACCGTAATGAGCGGAGATTTCACCTCCTTTCGCAAAAGTCTACCGCCTCGTAATTATTTTACCGATGAGATCCGTCGAGAACTCTCATCTTCGTTTGGCGAAAATGAGTTTTTTACCGGTGGATTAATGATTCGCGCCACTATCGATGAAGAGTTGCAAGAAACCGCGGCGAAGGCGCTGCGAGAGGGTTTGGAGCGATATGACCGTGAGCGGTCGGGGATCTGGCGCGGCACAGGACTTAAAATTCCTGATTTTCAACTGGCTAGCGAAGAATTGTGGCGACAAAGTTTGAGCGCACTCGATTTGGCCCGAGATATACCCGGCTGGGAGCGCGCTGTGGTGCTGTCAATCAGCGAAGAGGGGGCTCAAATCGGTCTCGAAGAGCGCGTTCAGATGAATCTAGGTTTGATTCCAGATGCTGACGTCACTTGGGCGAGGCCATCAAGAGGCGAAAAAAAAGCAAAAGGGGTGAGCGATCTTTTGTCCATTGGTGATGTTGTCTTTGTTGCCAAAGTGGATGACAATCGCTGGACACTTAAACAGATACCGGAAATCCAAGGCTCATTCATGGCCTTGGATGTCAATTCTGGACGTGTTTTGGCCATTCACGGTGGCTTCTCATACGGTCACTCTGTCTTCAACCGAGTCTCTCAGGCGCTCCGTCAACCCGGTTCGGCTTTCAAACCCTTCGTTTATGCCGCGGCCCTCGATTCGGGTTACACACCGGCGAGTATTGTCATTGATGCGCCCATCGAAATGGAAACGCCGGAAGGCCTATGGCGACCCAAAAATTCCGGCGATCAGTTTTTCGGTCCGGTTCCGTTGCGAACGGGCGTTGAGATGTCTCGTAATCTCATGACAATTCGACTGGCCAAAGATGTGGGAATGGAAACGATCGCCGATTATGCCGAGACCTTTGGTTTGTATGATCGAATGGATCCTTATTTGGCCAATTCACTCGGCGCACAGGAAACCACTCTCTTTCAGATTGTGGCCGCCTATGCCATGTTTGCCAATGGCGGTGAACGGGTCAAACCGACATTGGTTGATCGGGTTCAGGATCGACGAGGCCGCACCATTTATCGACATGACGAGAGATTTTGCCTTGATTGTGGGGAACCTCACCTCGTGGAGGGGACAGTGCCACAAATTTTTAATTATCGCAGTCAAGTGATTGATCCGATCACCGCCTATCAAATGACATCGATGATGCAAGGTGTGATCGAAAGAGGAACGGCGCGCCACACCGTAAAACCCGGCGTGCCCGTGGCCGGAAAAACAGGCACGACTAACGATTCGAGAGACGCATGGTTCATTGGTTTTACGCCCGACATTGTGGCCGGATGTTATATGGGATTCGATACACCCCGATCATTGGGAAAAAATGCCTATGGGAGCAACCTTTGTGGCCCGGTGTTCAATGAATTTATCGTTGAGGCGGTCAAAAAATATGGCTCGAGTGCATTTGAGCCTCCAGAGGAAGGGGGAATTTTTGTGGCCATTGATGGCTCGACGGGCGAAGTCCTGTCAAAATCAGCGGCATCTCTTTCAGAGCGAGCCGTCAATGAGTTTTTCCGACTCGGAAGCGAACCCGTCGCCGGCCTCGCTCGCATCATTGATGGTGGCTTTCCAATGGCTTCTGATCTTGGCATTTATGATCCCGAAGCTGAAGACACAGACAGAGTCTCTGAAGGGCCGGGACAACCGAGGGCCAGCGAAGGAGGGGAGGCACAAACCCCACGAGGTTCATTCGGTTCGATATCTTCAGGTGGACTTTACTGACGTCGGTCAATAAAAAAACATGGGGCGGCCAACTTATCACAATCCAAAACTTGTCGCCATTTTATATCCAACCCTCTGATGTCGATCACGGTTGAATTTTTAGGAAACTAGAGATGCGTTCCGAAACACAAGCGACGATTGATGCCATTCGGAAATCCCTTGAATTGGTTAATACCCGCCTCAATCGTGCCCATTCCGAACAGCGGTTGGAGACGTTGAATCACCAATCCGAAGACCCCAAGATTTGGGATAATCCACAGCGTGCCCGCAAACTGATGCGCGAGCGTCAAAGTCTTGTTGACCGTTTGGAGTCCTATGATTCGTGTGTGAGGGAGCTGACTGACAATATTGAACTCATTGAACTCGCTGAATTGGAAGGCGACGAAGCAGTTGTCAAAGAAGCCGAAGCGAATCTCTGCCAGTTGCAAATCCAGACGCATAAAAAAGAAATTGAGACTTTGTTGAGTGGGGAGGCGGATCACAACGACGCGTTTGTCGAAATTAACGCCGGCGCGGGCGGAACCGAGTCTTGCGATTGGGCTTCCATGTTATCGAGAATGTATGAAAAATGGGCCTTGCGACGTGGTTATAAGCAGGAATTGATTGCCATAAATCGCGACTCTGAGGCGGGACTCAAATCAGTGACCACTAAAGTCATTGGCGACAATGCCTATGGATGGCTCAAGACAGAATCGGGTGTGCACCGATTGGTTCGCAACTCGCCTTTTGACAGCAACGCGCGACGTCACACGTCTTTCGGTTCTGTTTGGGTCTATCCGGCGATTGACGAGACCATTGAGGTCGAGATCAATCCGGCCGATCTTCGAATTGATACTTTTAGAGCTTCAGGGGCCGGCGGCCAGCATGTCAATAAGACCGACTCGGCGGTGCGAATCACGCATGTACCAACCGGCATTGTCGTCAGTTCTTCGGAAAAATCACAGCACCACAATCGTTCCATTTGTATGACCGCTTTACGCTCCCGCTTATATGAACTGGAATTGCGCCGCCGAAACGAGAAAATTCAAGAGGCTTACGATCAAAAAGGAGACGCCGGGTGGGGACATCAAATTCGCTCTTACGTTCTCACGCCTTATCAAATGGTGAAGGACTTGCGCACTCGCGTCGAGTCAACAGATGCACAAGCTGTTCTTGACGGTCAACTTGACCCGTTCATGGAATCCGTTTTAGCGATGAATGTCTCGGGAAAGACACGCGCAGAAGCAGATCAAACTTAATCAAAAACGTTATCGAAACACCTCGATGTGAGGGCCGAAGACCCTCACGCACGAGTGTGGAGACGTGCCCTATTTGGGGTCTTTTGTGGCTTGATTCTGTTGACTAGGGGGTGCAAATCTCTCCTTGGAATTATCAGTAGCTCTCGTTGAGCTTGGCGAATTCCCTCGCGGCTGAAAGTTGGGTGGAGATTTGGGTTTTGGTGGGTCAACCAAAGGATTTTCTTGTCGTTTGATCGCTCCCTCAAAATGAGCGCCGGCTTCAATCGCGATGGTTTCGTGAATGATATCTCCTTCGACCCGCGCACCTTTATTCAGTCGCACCTTTACGCCGCGAATTTTGCCCTTGATATGACCATTGACAACGATTTCATCGGCCGAAATTTTTCCTTTGAAGACAGCGTCGTTGCCTATTTCAATGAGTTTGGCGATGAGTTCTCCATCAATGTGCCCTTCAACCTTAATCTCGCTCTCAGATTTGATTTTTCCGACGATGGTGAGATCGTTCGATAGAGTCGAAGCCATAGGTTTTTTCCCCATTCTTGATGGTGCCGTTTGTTGTCGTCCACTACCCGTGCCCTCGGCGCTTGATGAGGGCGGTTTGGGCGCGGTACCCGCCGATTTCTTAGCGGATGTCTCGTCAGGTCTTTTGTTAGAAAACATTGGATTCTGCCTTTATGAACTTCATTGGATTGATGGCTTGACCCCCAATTCGCACCTCATAGTGCAGATGAGAACCAGTTGACATGCCGGTGCTACCCATATCAGCAACATGCTGGTTTTTCCAGACTCTTTCATTTTTTTTCACTCTAATCTTCGAAAGGTGAGCATACAAAGTCTCAGTCCCTCCGGCATGACGAATGACGAGAGTTCGGCCGTATGCTGGCTTCCAACCCACAAAAGTCACGACACCATTTCCTGTAGCATGAATAGGCGTCCCTATGGGAGCGGCAAAATCGGCGCCGGCATGAAAATTACGCTTATGGGTAATCGGGTGTTTTCGCATGCCATAAGGGCTGGTAAAACGACTGCTGCGTTTGACCGGATGTCCCAAAGGTAGGTATTGGCGAGCTAAACTGTGGATGTTCAAATCACCAATGGCCGCGAACAAATCTTGCAGTTGATCTTCTTGAAAGAAGGAATTTTCTCTAACCGGGTCAGCCACATAGACAGACAGACCCCCTTGGCCGCTATGTTTGGCAATGACATCTCTTTTGAGTTGATTGATATCGAGGCCAAGGCGTTTGAATTGAGTCTCAAGACCGCTGGTGGCGAGAGCAATAGCATCACTAAGGCGAGCAATGGTTCGTCGGGCTTTTATGCGGCTGATTCGCTCGGAATCAACAAGCGATGCGTTTTCTTCCCTTGAGGCCGCGAGTTCGGCTCGCGTCGCGGCTAATTCGTCAATTGAGGTTTCCAGCGCGGTAATAAGTTGAGCCACCTGACGCGACGATGATTCTTGTGGATGAACGGTTGCGTTCATTTCGCTTGAGGATAATTGTTGTTCAGCCAGCATAAGTTCTAAATCGGCTTTGTCGCTGAGCGCCATGTCCGCGAGGGCGAGGGCGGAGGTGACCTGTTGCTCAAGGATTTGAACCGATTGAGTAAGCTCGTCGATGGTTTTCAACCTCTCCGTCTCTTGAATCCCATCAATGGTGCGCGATGAATTTGCCCATCCCTCGGAAAGGATGACGGCGATCATAAATGCTAGAAAGGTGAGGAGAGTGATCCCGCATCCGAGAGCAAGAATTTGGCCTCTAGGCCCAATTTTGAAATTTCTCGAACGTCCACTTCCGTTGATGGCGATCTCGTAGGTGGAGAACAGCTTCCCCACTGAACTCAGATTCTTTCCGACCAAGATATTCTCACCTGAAATTTTATGATCGTTGACGATCACACTGCTTCTTAAGGAATCTCTTAATGGGTTATGCCGTTAATTGCAAACGATTAAGAAAAAAAATTGGCTATGAATGTTGAGGGAGATACGAGAGTTTGAGTGGTCGTTATTCCCGCGAGCCTGTCTTTACCTATAAGTCCAAGATATTATGATAACTATTGAGGGATTCGAAGAGATCAACGATGTGAATATGAGAAAAGTATTGCCTTGGACTTTAACAAAATCGCTTGCTTAGTCAGAATTAAGAGTGATGGTTCACTCTCAACTCAGGGGTTTGGCTTAAACGCCATCGCAAAATAATGGTCATGCGTGGGCGGAACTCCCTTGTCGATTTTATCAAGGTTCCGATACCGTTGAATTCCGCTGCCGGTTCGTGAGGGAGCAAACCGTTATTGACCCAGATTTCCAACAGATGGCCTTCCGTTGTCTCTCTATTGAGAGGCTTGTTAGGGATTACCGTCATCGTGGCGCTATTTACCGGTGTGCTGACGATCGCGATGCTGACATTGGGGCATATCACCGCGCCAACATGGATTAATCGTGCCGTCGAGACTCGCCTCTCCCCCCTCCTTGACAATTACTCATTTGAGTTGGGCGAGATATTGTTGTCCTTTGATGTGACTCATGTCCGCCCCAAAGTGACTATGACCGAGGCGAGTTTGGCTCAAGATGATGGAGCCATGACGCTTGATATGTCGGATATCGACTTCAACATTGACTGGTGGGATTTGGTCTCAAAAAGAGAGTTCAATGTGCGATCGGTGATCGTCAATTCTACCTCAATGACCTCAAACCGGCCGTTGAACCAAGGTCAAGTTGATCCCTCTTTACCGCAAACCACGATGACACAGTTTGGGATTCTGGCTACAGCGGCCATGGCCCATTTTGATTCGGTACAATTTTTGAATCTTGAGGCCTTGATCACGCCGATGACTGAAAAAAAGTCCATCCAATTGACGGGAGGCGTCATGGATGTCGTGAAAAAAGATTCCAAGATCGCCCTCTCTGCGCGGCTAAATTGGGATGACGCGCGGTTGCGATTGACGGCATCGACGCCCACCGACAGTGACGCTCTCACGGCTCAATTCCAATTGACAAAGGCTCAACCTCATTTGTTATCCACCTTTGTCGATTTGCCTGATTGGATTCAAAATTCGCCACAATCCTTCGCCTTGCAAGTCAATATGCAGTCGCATGGAGAGGGTGATTTGCCTCAGACTTATTGGCAGGCCGAGGCCGAGCCGCCCGAATCCAACTCTGTCGCTCAAGACCAAAGTCGCTATCTCATCGCGTTCTCAAGCAATGGAAGTTTTGACCAAACAACCAAGCGATTGACGATTGACAAGCTCTTGTTTGGCACAACCCTCGGTTCTGGACGCGTGGATGGCTACCTTGATGGGCTTATCGATTCACAAGGGGAACTGACATCTATTCAAGGTCATCTTCGTTTGAATGATGGAGAAATCAAGGAATGGAAATGGTTCCCGAAAGATCTGTCGGAGACGATAAGCGCAGAGGCAAATTTTCAATTCGATGTGCCAGAATCAGAATTAAAGGTGGCGCAAATGTCTCTCAATGCGGGCGAGACTAGAATGGAGATAAAGGGGCGAGCGATCTATCGTGCTTCCCGTTGGGATTCGCATTTCCAATTTGATGTTGACAATTTGAACGCAGACCAATTGACGGCTTTATGGCCTCGTCATCAAAAACCCTCACAAAGGTGGCTAAAAGAGCGGCTCAAGGAAGGGCAAATTATGGCCGCGAGTGGAGCTGTTGTCTCAAATGGTGATGAAGAGACGCAGATTTTTGCCAATTTCCAGTTCAAAAATGTCGAACTGGAATTCATTAAAGACTTCCCAATGGTGTCAGACGCGACCGGTTACGGCGTCGTTGAGAATGACTCCCTCCTTTTGCATTTCGATGAGGGATTTCTTCAACCCGCCGAGACGGAGGAGGGAGGTCGGGTCAATCTTGTGTCTGCGGACATCTCCCTGACTGACTTGACAAGCGATGGGCCTGAAGCCTCTGTTGATCTCGTGCTTGACGGTTCGATGTCGCCATTCCTAGCGATGCTAAACCAAAATCCCCTCAACCTTTTTGAGACCCTACCGATAGACAAGACATTTATCGAGGGGCAAGTGAAAGCGTCTGGCCAAATTGAGTTTCCATTAAGACGGGGTCTTAATATTGATGCGATCAAATATAAGGCCGATATTGATTTTCATGAGATAAAATCTCGAGAGTTACGAGGGGGACAGTTGACCGCCGATTTGGTCACCGTCACTGTCGATAATGAGCGCGTTCTGATTCAAGGGGACGGTCAGTATCGGGGAATTCCACTGACGGCCACATGGCAACATGAATTTGATAATAAAAAAACCGACTATGCCCCTATCACGGGCAGAGTTGAAGTCTCGGCCGAAGCGATCAATCAATTCGATATTTCAATCTCGTCTAACCTTATCAGGGGTCGGCAAATGGCGGATTTTTTTGTCACCATTTTTCCCAATCAGACCCCTGAATTTGGAATCACCACTGATGCCAAAGATCTGAACCTGACGATCCCCGGTATGGGCATTGAAAAACCAGTGGGTGAAGTAGCACAAATTATTTTGGAGGGTCGATTCAGTGAGCCTCTGGAAGTGACGCGAGTGAGTATAACTGGCGCCGGATTTGAATTGGAGGGGGGCGTGAAATTCAAACCGGAAGGGGGAATTCTTCAGAGTGAATTTCGAACCGCCCGTTTCGGTCAATGGTTAGATATTGAAGGGGTTTATCAATCTGATGGTGATTATGTTTTTGAGATCACCGGTGGTGAAGCCGATTTTAGCCAAGCGGCACGCACGAAGATTCGTCGGGGTACGGTGGGATCACTCGATAAACCCGTGCGATTGCAATTAGATAAAGTGAGATTAACGCCCAGCAATACATTAAATGAGGTCAACGGAACACTTCTTGTCAACAACGAGGTTTCGGGTGAATTTGTTGCCAATCTGAACAATCAAGTGCCGACGCGCGCCCTGTTGACTATTGGCAATCAGACGACAGAATTACGGCTTGAGTCTGACAATGCGGGAGATTTCCTTCGCTCAACAGGCTTGCTACCCAATTTATATGGCGGTGACATTGCGCTGAAGGTTACACGAGAAGAAAATGAAGGTGACTCGCCTCTTCGTTTCATTACAAAAATTGTGAATGTCCGGGCGCGTAAAATACCACCTTTAGGCGAGTTGCTCGGCATGGTTAGCATCATCGGCTTGGTTGAGCAGCTTGATGGTGATGGCATCGTCTTCTCTGAGGTCCAAGCCGAGGTATGGGTCACCGACGATCAATTTGAAATTCGACGGGCCTTTGCTTCAGGTCCGTCGCTTGGAATGACTCTTGAAGGGACGATTAGTCGAGTGACGGGCGAGATGGACTTAAAAGGCGTGATGACACCTTTGAATTTAGCCAATGAAATATTGATGGTGACGCCTTTGCGTGCTTTGGGAATCGACAAAGGTGACGGAATAGGAGCCATCAGTTATTTTGTTCGAGGTTCGAATAAAGAACCGGTTGTGGGGGCCAATCCTCTTTCCATTCTCACTCCCGGTATTTTCAAGAATATCTTTCAGTGAGCCTCTTTCTTTACATGATCGTTGGTGAGAGTTCATCGCAACGGTGAACCTTTTATGGGCCCATCACCACCATTGTGATTGCGGAGGTTATCGTGTCATCATCAATTGTGGATAATGAAAACTGGACACATGGCATAAGAATAGTCCCAGAAAAACCCGAAAAAGAATGACCACTTTTGACCCTGCAAAAGGCGTAAATTTGTGCGATTTTTTCATGGATTAACTGGGAAGAACACCGAGCTAAAACACTTAAAAATGGGAAAATGACCCATCTACCATACCCATGCAGGGTAGGTAGTAAGACGGCAGGGTGATGCCTTGTGGGCTACCCGTGCCGCCTATCTAAAATATCGTCTTGCTGAATTCACTAGATAAAAGATTGGATGAGTGCCTGTTCGGGCAGGCCCGACTCTTAACGGATCGGCTCAAACACCGATAGGAAAGAAAAGTCAGACTGATCTACTGTTATTCCCAAGTTCACCTGAGAACCATGTTCCGCATCTGGAACTTGCAGACGGTATGGGCTTGCCAGTTCGGCAAAAGCCAAGGCTTACATCGCCGCAAGTTATCTGAACTGAAAGCTAGGCATCACCCGCGTTCTCGATGACAAGAAAGTGGTAATCTACGGGGCTTTAAATTGCTAACGGATCAACAAGATATTGATTTTATTGGGGATAAATACGAGGGGACAAACGCATAAAGTCGGGCGAGAAGGAGTTGATGAACTCCCTCACCGCTCTTATGGCCAGCGTTTGAGATACCGTGCGGTGCTGAAGCAAGATTTGATGATTATGCTTTTTTGGTGTGAAACCAAATGGCCTTCGCCATATCTTTAGACTGAACATCTCATTAAACTCAGTGGCCGATGATGAAACTGACAGAATTTGATTTTGAACTCCCTGAAGAGCTCATTGCTCTTCGGCCAGTAAAACCGCGATCGTCATCGCGTCTGCTTCTCAGCCGCGGACTTTCTCCCTTTCGTGACTTTCACTTTTATGACTTGCCAAAAATCTTGTCGTCAGGCGACCGCTTGGTCATCAATGATACCAAAGTCATCGCGGCGCGCCTGCGAGGAGTGCGCCAGCGGCCGGGGTCTGAAGGGTGTCACATTTCGGTCAATCTTGACCAACCACTCAACAATCAGAAGACCACATGGTTAGCCCTCGCTCGACCCGCCCGCCGAATTCGTGTCGGAGATAGGGCCGAGTTCGGTCATATCAGGGCTCGATTTATTGAGCGCCGAGATCAATTTTTTGTGATTCAATTTTGTCATTCTCGCGAAGAATTTGAGACCCTGTTGATGGACAGTGGAGAGATGCCTCTTCCTCCTTACATCACGTCGGCAAGGCCGCCCGATGCGGCCGATTCAAATGATTATCAAACGGTTTTTGGTGAACGAAATGGTGCCGTCGCGTCACCCACCGCGTCTTTGCACTTTGATGAAAATTTACTCAACCAATTGCGGCAATCCGGTATTCAGTTCTCGCGGGTCACACTCCATGTCGGGGCGGGAACTTTTCTGCCGATTCGTTGCGATACGATTGATGACCATGAAATGTATGCCGAATGGGGAGAGATCTCTGAGCAAGCGGCAGACGAAATCAATCAGTCCTTAGCGGCGGGCAAGCGTGTCATCCCTATCGGGACAACGGCCTTGAGATTGATAGAAACAGCGGCTCAAAATGGTCATGTTCAACCATGGCGAGGGCAGACGCAACTCTATATCAAACCGGGATTTGATTTTGAGGTTGCCAAAGGGTTGATCACTAATTTTCACCTTCCGGGAACCACGTTACTGGTTCTTGTGGCGGCCTTTGTTGGTATCCATCGTTTTCGCGAAATCTATCGTCACGCGGTGAGTCACCGCTATCGATTTCTCTCCTATGGCGATGGCTCTTTGCTCCTGCCTTGATGGTTATCTCCACTCACAAATCCGATGGGATTGGGTTGACCGCATCAGTGTCGGAACCCCATCTTTTCAGCCGACTCGATGATTGAGAATTTCCATTCTCTGACAAATCCGTGGCTCGATCAATGTCTGAAATGATGTAGAAACTTGCAAATTGCTGTCACTTGAGTGTAAAGAATGAGCGCTAGTTTTGGTTAAGCAATCAGAGGTGTGTGATGTCAGCCGAGTTCAGAACAGCATTTGTGCGTTCGCTCGCAGATCCGAGAAACTATTCGGCATTGGTATTGAATGCCGATTATCGGCCGTTATCCTATTGTCCGCTGTCACTTTGGCCGTGGCAAACCTCTCTGAAGGCGGCGATCTCAAAACGCGTATCTGTGGTCGCAGAATACGATAAGGTGGTACGCTCGCCATCGACCCAATTTCGTCTGCCATCGGTGGTGGCTCTGCACGACTTTATCCGACCCTCGGCAGAGCCGGCGTTTACGAGATTTCATTTGTTTCTTCGTGATGAGTTCAAATGCCAATATTGTGGTTCAACCGCCGAATTGACCTTTGATCACGTGGTTCCTCGCTCGCAAGGTGGTAAAACAACATGGACAAATGTCGTGACGGCTTGCGCCCGTTGCAATCTAGGCAAGGGGGCCAAACATCTTAATGATAGCGGCATGCGTCTGCGCCGAAAGCCGCAACGACCAAAATCTGAGCAATTGTTGAATATCGGACGCAAATTTCCGCCCGACTATCTACATCAAAGCTGGATAGATTTCCTCTATTGGGATGCTGAACTTGAACCTTGATGGTCGCCCTTTGGCCTTCCCGTCATGAGCAAAGCGGCCCAGACAGCGAAAAGACCGATTGACGCCAGACCGTTCCAAGCGGCCATAGAAAGATGTAGGAAGATCCATGCCGGTTGGGCGCAGTCTGCGCTCTGAATGGGGGAAGTGAAGTCAAGCAATTGTTGGCCTGATAATCCCTCAAGACCCGGTCCCGAGCAGGCGGCCAGACCGTCCCACCAACCATATTCCACTCCCGTGTGGAAGCCAGCGAGACCCGCGCCTCCCAGACAACTAATGGCCGCAACAAGAGCGAGTAATGGGTGTCTAAATTTGGCGAATCCAAGGCCAATAACAAACGTCAAGACATGGGGATAGCGTTGCCAAATGCAAAGAGTACAAGGATAAAGCTCACCCAAATATTGGAATCCTAACGCCGCGATGAGTAAACCGGCGGGGACAAGAATACCAATTGTCGTTAAGATATTTTGCTTCACAGAGCCACCAACGATAAATAAATTATGATAAGAACAGCTAGTAGAGAAACAGTGATGAGCATCAGGTGCCGCTCAATCCATATTCTTGCCACATCGCCATAACGCCAAAGAAGAGTGGCAATGATAAAAAACCTCAGGCCACGGGCTAGCAGACTCGAGGCAATAAAGACAGGGATAGAAAGCCCTGTCACACCTGAAAGGATGGTGATGACTTTGTAAGGGAAGGGCGTCAATCCCGAGATCAAAACAGCCCAGGCACCGTATTGATTATAGGTATCCGAGAATTCTTGGATAGCCGTTTCATCACCGCCAACCATGTCCAGTATTGGTTTTCCCAATGACTCAAAGGCGAGGGCTCCAATCAGATAGCCAAACAATCCTCCTAGCACCGAGGCTATCAGGCAGACTCCCGCGATCAAAAAGGCCCGATTGGGCTTGGCCAGAATCATTGGAATCAACATGACATCAGGCGGAATGGGAAACACCGAACTCTCAAAAAAACTGATGAGAGCCAATGCCGGCAGAGACCATCTGTGTGCCGATAAGCGGAGGACAAAATCGTAGAGCTTCTTGATCATATGACTTTCATCACTCGTCCTATGCTGCCTTCAGCGCCAGTTAACAACGATAGACTGATCATATTCCAAAGGTCTCATCATCAAGTCAGTTGTGAGGCAAGCGTAGAAGATGGACAACATCGAAACCATTTTGTCACGGGCAACCGTTCTTTGCCTGATTCTAAGTTAAAATTCTACACTCAATTCGTCGGTCAAATTGTCTCATTATCGGACTCATTAGTTATCAAAAGTTGATATCGCTTATATCTTTGTTCTTCTGAGTTTCATAACAATTGACGTCAGATATGTTCAACTCGTGATAGAGACCTAAATGAGCAAAATGTGATGTCATTGCGGGAGAGACTCAATACCATTGGTTTGATCGGAGACCATCGTCGAGTCGTCTTGATCAAATAAACCCATTTTCCTAGGCAAAGTCGTAAGAATTATGTCGGTGATGGATTGACGAGACCGAAGAGAAAGAAGTAAGGCAAAGGTGGGAGGCCCGAGTGGCGGAAGTGGTAGACGCAGAGGACTCAAAATCCTCCGACCGTTAAGGTCATGCGAGTTCGAGTCTCGCCTCGGGCACCAGACACTCCATTCTCGTTGATTTGGAGTTGAAGATGTCATTGAAAAAGGGGTTAGGTGCCTCCCTCATCGCAGTGATCTCCGATTCCGAAAAACCATGCCCCATTTCGCGAAGATAAAGTCCCATAAATTGATGATCTTGAAAGTTGGCAAGGGGCGTTTGATCGGGGCGGTATTGGTGGTTTTCCATATAGCATCATCGGCTATGGCGGACACAGCCCATATGGCCGTTGCCGCCAATTTTGCTCTCGTCGCCACTGAACTTAAAGAGGAATTTGAGGCCACACATGACCATCAGATGACACTGATTTCGGGTTCAACCGGGAAATTGTATGCCCAGATTATCAATGGCGCGCCCTTTGCAATATTTTTGTCAGCCGACCAACGTCGACCTCAGCTCTTGGTCGATGGCAATATAGTCCGGTCCCATCAACGTTTTACTTATGCCGTTGGAGAGCCAATGTTCTGCTCACGCCAAAAATGGCCAGCAAACGTTCAATTGTCTGACCGTCTCATCGACGATTCGACTCGCCACATCGCCATCCCCAATCCCGAAATAGCGCCTTTTGGCGAAGCGGCCATGAAAATATTGACGAATCTGGGGATCAAAGATCAAATTTCAGATAAGTTGGTGTTGGCGGAAAATGTGGGACAAACTTTTGCTTTTGTATCAAGCGGTAACGCTGAAATGGGTTTAGTGTCAGGCTCATTTGCTCAACAAAATCCACGACTTTATTGCCGAGGAGTCCTAGCGACGCTTCATGAACCGCTCAAACAAGATGCAGTGCTGCTGCCAGCCGGCCAAAAAAATAAAGCTGCACTAGCCTTTTTTGCTTTCCTGCAAGGTGAAACAGCTCGGTCTTTGATTGCCAATTCTGGTTATGGTGTGCCAACACAATGATTGAATTGAGTTCTGTCGTGGTCACGTTGAAGTTGGCCTTTGCCTCGACGCTGCTCCTCATGTTGGTGTCAACGCCATTGGCTTGGTGGCTTGCAACAACGCGAGCCAGGATCAAACCCCTCATTGAAGCCCTGACGGCTTTACCTTTGGTTTTGCCACCGACAGTCCTTGGTTTCTATTTATTAATCTTATTCAATCCCAACAGCTCAATTGGATATTTTTGGCTCCAAACGACCGGCGACACGTTGGCTTTTTCGTTCGCCGGAATTCTCATCGCTAGTACTCTCCACTCACTACCCTTTGTTGTCCAACCGCTGCAAAACTCATTTGAAAGTATCAATAAAAATGTTCTCGAAGCGGCCGCCAATCTTGGCTCGCGGCCTTTAGATTCTTTTCTGTCAGTCGCCGCGCCGCTGTCGAAGCGGGGATTCTTGACGGCGGCGGTTCTTGGATTTGCTCATTCTGTGGGTGAGTTTGGGGTGATTTTAATGGTCGGAGGCAATATCCCAGAACGCACGCGGGTCATATCAATCGATATTTATACGAGTGTGGAGACACTTGATTATGCGCGGGCCCATTTCCTGTCCATTGGTACATTGGCCTTTGCCTTTCTGACACTCCTCACGCTCTATCTGATCAATTATTCAAGAAGTCATCGGTTGATTTGATATGTTGGCGTTGGATGTTCAGATCACTTTTCCTGGATTTGACCTTGATGTTGCCGAGACTTGTAATGACGGAGACATCGTCGCGCTGTTCGGCCCGAGCGGCGCGGGGAAAAGCACCTTGTTGCGGATTATTGCCGGTTTAGAAAGCGAAGCGCGCGGGCAGGTTCGATACGGCGAGGAGTATTGGCAAGATAGCCAAAATTTTGTGCCCACGTATAAACGGGGCGCCATTTTAGTGTTTCAGGATAGTCACTTATTTCCGCATTTTGATGTTGAGGCGAATCTCCGATTCGGACTGAAACGTGATGGAGGTCGGTCGGGACCAAACTGGCAGGAAGTCATCAATATTTTGCAACTCGACGATTTGGTCGGGCGGCAAACACTTTCTTTATCGGGGGGTGAAAGACAACGGGTTGCATTGGGTCGCGCTTTACTTGCCTCGCCGCGCCTTTTGCTTCTTGATGAACCCATGAGTGCCCTTGATGCGGCGCGCCGAGCTGACCTTTGGCCGCAATTGTTAAACCTTTTTCAACGGTTTGAGTTTCCGGTGATCTGTGTCTCCCATTCTCCGCGAGAGTTACAAGATCTGGGCGCACGGCCGCTCGAAATGAAGCGAGGGCATGTCACCTCCCGTTCTTGGATGTCGGACGGAGAATTGCTCGCGAGGGTCAAAGCCCAACGAACGGATGGCCTCTATCAATGCGATGTCGCCGAACAGGTTATTCTTGCCAAAATTCCAAACGGGGGGCATCCCGATGATGTGGTCACGCTCAACCTTCAATCACAATATATCATTTTGGCGCGAGATCGTGTGTCGGAACTCTCCTCGTTTGGTCAGATTCCGGTGGTGCTTCAATCTTTCGACTGCGGACCATCAAAGACTTGGCAGTTTTGCTTCAAAGTCGATCACCATAACATTTTACTTAATTTCGAACATATCAATATCGATGAAAAATCCCTCGATATTCATTCAACAATGTACCTGATTTTCACGCAACCGCCTCTTGCAGTTTCAGCTGACTGATCTCTTGAGTTAAACCTGTTCTATGGTTAAACGAACTCCTGTGCGGACGTGGCGGAAAGGTAGACGCGGCAGACTTAAAAAGATTGGGTGTCTTTGGGGAAACCCATGGAATAGAACCGCTCAAATTCGGGGAAGGCTCTGATCCAACGAATATGGGGGTCGTGCTAATCCCGAGCCAAGCTCGGATTTCATCTGAGAAGGTGTAGAGACTAGACGGGCGGCGCCTAAAGCTCAAAAGGTTATGGCGAAGGGATAGTCCAGACCACGAACGCCCATTTGGCGGCGACGAAAGTCGTAGGGGTATGAAAATCTGCTTCCCAAGGAGGAGTGCGGGTTCGAGTCCCGCCGTCCGCACCAATTTTTAGCCACCCAATATAGCGGGGAGGGGAGACGCTGCGATCATCTCCCCTTGCCGTATCGAAAGAGTTTAACGAACTCTTTGAGCCAACCAATCACTCCAGTCCTCGGGAGTGTTCAAATCTACGCACGCCCGGTGTCCTTCTCTATCAATCAGTTTCACGATAGCGGCATTCTTCTTAATCAATGATCGCGCCCCGTCATCCCCTTTGAGGTGAGCCAACTCACCAAATAAGAATTGTGGGAGGCAAAGCGGATGACCGCGCTGTCCTTTAGCACTCGCGGCTACGATGCGGCCTGGCTCATAAGCATCAATCAGCGCGTTGAGATCAGAGGTTTGAACTTCTGGCATATCGGCCAAGATAATCATCACTGCATCGGGCGGTTCATTAAAAGCCAGAATTCCGTGTCTCAATGAGGTCGACATGCCCGTGCCTCGATGTCCAAGAAAGGTGATCTGAACGGGCAAGTCGGCAATGCTGCGATATCGGCGGTCATGTTTAGCTTGAATCACGACATTCACCTCGCAACAGTTTGAACGCAAACTCATAATTGCAACATGGCGCAGCAGCGTTATCCCATCGATTTGACGAAGGAGTTTATCTTCGCCCCGCATCCTTCGTGAACGTCCAGCCGCCAAAACAAGGGCAGCGATCCGATGATTCGATTTGGGCGGCATAAGTTTTTTAAATCTTGGGGCGTGAGAGGATTAACGTTCGGGGATGAGGCCTTGCGGGCGAAATCGGAGAACAAGGAGTAAAAACAATCCCATCATGACGTAACGCATATGGGCCGCTGAGTCGATGAGATGAACTCGCAACGGAGATGTTGGATGCAACGGCTTGGTGAGGAAGTCAATAGTGGCTAGACCGATAGGCTCGACTT
This sequence comes from Paracoccaceae bacterium, assembly GCA_022824005.1. GTDB lineage: Bacteria > Pseudomonadota > Alphaproteobacteria > Rhodobacterales > Rhodobacteraceae > JAPOXR01. The sequence goes on along the minus strand of JAJEBG010000055.1, from coordinate 6,903 downwards.
GAATCCATAAAAACCAAATCAACAAACCTCCCAAGACTGCGCCCCAGTTGTTTCCCGAGCCGCCGACGATGACCATAATCCAAATCAAGAATGTAAATCGAAGTGGTTGGTATGAGCTGGGTATAAACTGTCCATCCAGCGTGGTCATCATGGCACCGGCGATCCCAAAGACCGCGGAGCCGAGAACAAAGATTTGCAAATGGCGTCGCTTAACATCCTTGCCCATCACTGAAGCGGCCCGTTCATTATCACGAATAGCCCGCATCATTCGTCCCCACGGTGAATTCAAAGCACGCTGGCAGAGGGTAAAGATCAGGGCCAGCACGATGATGAGAAGAACCATATAGCAAAGTTTTACCGTCAAAGATGAGGCTTCGATTCCATCAATTCCTAATTGAGATGCCCATTCCTGAAACCAAATTGATTGTTGTAAATCCACTTCATAGGGAACCGGACGGGGCAGGCCGGTGACATTTTTGACCCCCCGCGTCAGCCATTCTTCATGTTTGAGAATGGCCACCAACACTTCGGCGATGGCCAATGTTGCGATGGCCAAATAGTCGGAGCGAAGTCCAAGTGCTATATGGCCAATCATCATGGCGGCCGCGGCGGCCAGTAGACCACCGACAGGCCAGGCGAGAAGCACGGGAAGATTAAATCCACCTAAAAATCCGCTCAGCGCCGGGTTGACTTTTTCAATGGCGAGGACAGCGGGATCAAAGAGAAATCGATAGAGCACAAAGGCCATGGTGAGAAAGACCACGAGAGAGACCGCGCCATATTTTTTGGGTCGCCAGCGTTTCCACACGAAAAGGGAGCCGCCGATCGCTAGCACGGCGACAAAAAGGGCCGAGAGAACGCGCCATCCGCCAGCTCTCCAAGCCTCCTCAACGGGAGGTGCCGATACCACCACCACCGCCAATCCCCCAAGGGCGACGAATCCCATAATCCCCACATTGAAGAGTCCGCCAAATCCCCATTGGATATTCAAACCGAGGGAAAGAATTGCCGAAATGAGGGCAAAATTAATCATCGTGAGAGCCACATTCCAACTTTGAAAGATACCCACACCGATAATGAGCAACAGGCAGAGGACAAAATACACGCGATCACGTCCGCTCATGAGGCTTGACCTCGAAATAGTCCGGTGGGTCGCAGCAGAAGAACCGCCACCAGAATGGTAAAGGACACGGCAAATTTATAATCGGTTGAGATCAGTTGAAGGAGTCCGTCGGGTACCCAAGAGGGCGGCAACAAATGGCCGGCCACTCGTTTGAACGCATAGGTCAATCCAATCTCCGAGAAGGCAATCAAGTATCCACCGAGAATAGCGCCCACAGGACTGCCCATTCCACCGACGACGGCGGCGGCAAAAATTGGCAACAGCAATTGGAAATAGGTGAAAGGTTTGTATACTTTATCGAGTCCGTAAACTGTCCCCGAGACGGCGGCCAAAACGGCCACAAGAATCCAGCAAGAGGTGACAATTTTCTGTGGGCGAATACCCGACAACAGGGCAAGTTCCTCATTATCGGCAAAAGCACGCATGGCTTTGCCAGTCCGCGTTCGTTGCAGGAAATAAAAAAGATAAGCCATCAATGTCACTGCTGAGACGATAGCAATCACTTGTGTCGATTTGATCGCCAAACCTTCCTTCAACCCGCTCCATTCCTTGAATTCGCCCGCCGAGACAATGAATCGGCCGCCATCAAAAAAACGCTGTTCATCGACACCGATGATCATACGGCTCAAACCGTGCAGGATAAGCATCACGCCAACCGATACAATCACCAACGTAATAGGAGGAGCCTTCGCCTGCCGGTAATGACGGTAAACAAGACGATCAATGACCAGAAGGAGTCCAACCGTTCCTAACGCGGCAAAGGGAATGGCGAGGAGGGCGGTGGGTAGGGGGCGGATAAAGTCAATGCCCAAGGATTGCAACCACCAAGTGCAATAAATAGCCATCATTGTCGCCACCGACATGGTGTCGCCATGAGCGAAATTGGCAAATCGGAGGACAGCATAGACGAGTGTGACGCCGAGAGCCCCCAAAGCTAGCAGACTGCCATATGAGAGCGCCGGAATCACCACAAAGTTGGCCAAGACAATGGCGGCGTCTAGCATCCCTTCAACCTCCGAGGAATGAGACACGGACATCCGGATCCGATAGCAATTCAGACCCGGTTCCGGTGAATCGATTTCGCCCTTGGACGAGGACATAACCAATATCGGCGATTTCCAATGCCTTATGGGCGTTTTGTTCAACCATCACAACAGCTACACCGGCGGCCACAATTTGTTTAATTCTTTCCATGACTTCATCAATGACAACGGGCGACAAACCAGCGGTGGGTTCATCGAGTAACAACAATTTGGGTGACATCATCAAGGCTCGCGCGAGCGCTAACTGTTGTCGTTGTCCTCCCGAGAGTTGACCGGCCATTTGATTCCGCCTCTTGGCCAAAATCGGAAACAGGGAAAAAACCTCCTCCATGGCGACGGATATAGGTTCATCGTGCAGATAAGCACCGATTTCCAAATTCTCTTCAACCGTCAAAGTCACAAAAATATTTCGCGTTTGTGGCACCATTGAGATACCGAGGATCACTCTTTCTTGAGGAAATTTTTGCGTGATATCTTGACCTTCAAATATGATCTGGCCCGACCGAAGTTCGATTAAACCCAAAAGCGCTCTCATGACGGTTGACTTTCCGGCTCCATTGGGTCCGACAATGACCGCGATTTTTCCTCTTTCAACGGTCAAGGAGAGGTTATGAAGTATATCGACCTCCCCATATCCCCCAGAGAGATTTGTCGCCGTCAATAAATTCATCCAATCCCTCAATTCGGCGGAAACGTCTACCCGTTTCAGATATGTGCCATCAGCGTATTCTCAGAGATGTGGGCTCTGATTCAGTCCAAGATAAGCCTCAACGACTTGTTCATTTTGACCGATCATATCGCTGGAACCTTCGGCCAAGACTTGCCCCTCGGAGAGGACGATAATGGGATCACATAACTTCGATACGAACGAAAAGTCATGTTCAATCATACAGAATGTATAATGCCATTCCCGATTGAGTCGGACAATCGCATCACCAATGACCCCGAGCAGAGTTCGATTGACGCCGGCCCCTACCTCATCAAATAGCACGATTGAAGCATCGACCATCATTGTGCGTCCGAGTTCAAGAAGTTTCTTTTGGCCGCCGGAGAGATTGCCCGCCGGTTCATTCGCAAGAGGGGTCAATGTAAGAAATTGCATAACCTCTTTGGCTCGATGAGCCAATTCGGCCTCTTGTTTGTCAATTTTGTCGCGATGAAACCAACTGTTCCATAAAATCTCACCGAATTGACCGGCGGGAACCATCATTAAATTGTCGCGTACGGTGAGCGAGTCAAATTCTTGGGGAATTTGAAATGTTCGCAACACACCGAGGGAAAACAATATGTGGGGCGGCTTGCCAGTAATTTCATGACCATCCCAATAGATATGTCCCGATGTCGGAGGCAAGAGGCCTGATATCACATCAAATAGTGTCGATTTTCCGGCCCCGTTAGGTCCCATCAATCCAGTGATGGAACCCTTATCAATTTGCAGAGAAACATTGTTGAGAGCGATGAACCCTCCAAATTGTTTTCGAAGTTGACAGACCTGCAACAACGACCAGTTGACCGTCAAAAATAGGGTGGACGAGCAAGGTCGTCCACCCATAACGAGAACATAATCAACGGAAACGGACTGTTTCTATCTCGCCGTCAATAATTTCAATTTCCCTATAGCGACCTGAAGCTTCGCCGGGACCAATCAACTCCACGTCAGAAGCCCCGACATAATCGATCTCGCCGCCGTTGGCGAGAATCGTCAAAGCTTGACCGAGCTCACCGGGCAAAATCTTTTCACCGGGGGCGTTGGCAACAGCAAAAATATGATCTTTGATATCGATACTTTTGGATGAGTTTGCCGCCTGCATCGCCAACAGAATCAACGCCGCGGCATCATAGCTTTCACCCACAAAGACCGCTTTTGCATCGATTGAGTCCGCTGCACCCTCCTCGATCAAGTAGGCCACTCCTTGCGTGTCACTGCCGGGAGCCTGACCAAATGACCCATTCAGTGGATCGCCAATATTTTCAATGAGACTCTCGCCAATCATTCCGTCAGGCAAGATATAGGTTTCAAAAGCCCCGGTATCGACGGAGGCTTGAATGATACCACGTCCCCCTTGGTCGAGATACCCAATCACCACCAACGCGTCCCCGCCCGCCGCCGCCAAGGCCCCGACTTCGGCCGAGTAATCACCTTTACCATCTTCATGTGAGGTATTGATCGTCACTTTTCCTCCAGCCGCTTGGTAAACCGTGCTGAAACTGTCTGATAGAGCTTTGCCATAATCATTGTTGGTATAAGTCACCGCCACTGACGGATACCCCCTCTCAAGCAAGATGTCAGTCATCACTTGCGCCTGCCGCGCATCACTCGGGGCGGTTCGGAAAAACAATCCATCGTCCTCGGCCACCGAAAGGCCAGGCGATGTCGCGGATGGCGAGATCATCACTATACCGTTGGGACGGGCCACATTTTGTAAAATGGCACCGGTCACACCCGAGCAGTCGCCGCCGACGATGGCATTCACTTTGTCGGCTGTGACCAAACGCTCGGCCGCGGCCGTTGCGACCGCCGAATCGGTGCAGGTTGAGTCGGCTCGAACAACCTCGACGCTGGCACCGTTGAGTAACGCGCCAGAATCTGAGACTTCAGAGACCGCCAACTCTGCGCCCCAAGCCATCGCGGGTGTCAACGATTCAATGGGGCCGGTGAAACCGTAGATAACACCCAATTTTATAGTCTCTTGGCTATTTACCGTTGAGACACTCATCACCACGAAGGCGAATAAGATCACTGCAAATTTTTTCATTTTATTCTCCCCTCAATCTTCGGATCACTATTAACAGATACGGCATCAAAAATAAAGAAATATTGGTAACGGGATGAACCATTGCTGATGAAATGGCGAGCCATATATGCCTATCGCAGGCGGTCTCAGGTTCACATCTCTTTGCGCGGATAAGATTTTCTTAGGCACGAAAGAGAGGTTGGAAATCTCCGACTATTCATCTTTATGTTTGCACCGCCAACAAATAATCAAATACACAAACCGAAATGCAGAGGGGTTTATAACTCAAAACTTTATCAAGATTGGATTAGATTAATAGTAATTTAATCACGTAGGCTGGGCGGTGTTGGCACAATTAAGGATGATCTAAAAAATGATGACAGACGAAGAGAGAAATGAGATTGATGAAAGTATGCGTGAACTTGCTGAACAACAAGTGAGAGCTTTTTGCCTTGATGCTAGAAATCAGTTGGGTATGGACGCCATGGTTGTTGTGGGAACTCTTTATACGAAATTCAGTGAAGTTTACCCTGCCAAAACCATCGCTGAAATCGTTGAAAAAATAGTAGATTATAATGATGATTTTGACATCGGTGAATATGCGGTCAAAACTGACGAACAAGACGACAAGATCATCTACACCTTCAACGATAACAGCAAATTAGAAATAAAACAAAATTACAAGAATTTGTTTTATTTAAGTATATAATTCCCAAAAATAAGAGGCTATCAATGACTGACGACAAAAGATCTAACGGCCTCTATTTTACGCGCGGTAATCTATTTAGAAATAGACCTTTCAGCCAATGGGCAAGAATAGTGGGGTTGCCAGGTAACCATATCTTGGAACCCTTTGCTGGCAGCAACAATCTAATCACTATGTTAACCGAAATGGGCTTGTGTACAAGGTCATCGTCATACACTGACGCGGTCACAGGTGGGAGACAGACGACACTTCGCCATGCTTGGTAAAGTCCTAGGAACAGCCGCCGGATTGGCGTTGGGAGGCCCTCTCGGGGCCATTATTGGCGTGGCTTTGGGGCATGGAGTAGACAAGCGACGTCAAAAAAACAAGAAAATCGAAAACCCTACTTATGCCATTCCCCATCAGTCGCAAAATATTGAAACCGCATTCGCTGTTGCCTTTGTCACATTAGCGGCCAAACTCAGTAAAGCGGATGGTCAGGTCACTCGTGATGAAATCGCAACTCTTAAACGAGTTCTGACTATAGAGAAAAACGCCGAGGCCGATATCCGCGCCATTTTCAATGCCGCCAAAGCCGACGCAGATGGTTTTGAGCCGTACGCGCGGCAGATCGCATCCATTGTAAATTTTGACTCGACCATGCTCGAGCAAATATTAGCCGGTCTCGTGCAAATCGCCGCCGCTGACCAAGTTTTCCACACTGGAGAACAAAAATTCATCAATGAAGTGGCCAAAGAGTTTGGCTTTACGCCCTCGCAACGTCAACGCATTGAACACACTTATTTGGGCAACTTGAAGACAGACGCTGGCGATCCCTATGAAATATTGGGCGTGAGCTCCCACGCCAGTAAAGAAGAGATTCGGGCCGCCTATATAAAAATTATCAAGGACTTCCACCCAGACCGGCTAGCATCAAAGGGATTGCCCGAGGAATTTCGTGATCTTGGGGCAAAGAAAACCTCTGAAGCCAATGTCGCCTACGATCGGATAAAGAAAGAGCGAGCTTGGTCCTGAATTCACCATCCGATTCATTGAATTCAAAGTTATTCTGGCGATAGGCTATCTCATGAATGAAAAGGAAAGACTGACGCTCATGTGGTTGATATCACCGCGGCGATTATTGGGCATTGGTCGAGGGAACACTGAATACGACGCTTTGTGTGTGGCCTCAACTTGGTGGTGCTCTGGTTGGCTCTGCCGATAGCCAATGCTGAAGAGCGTCCGCTCTGGGACGCGCTGATGGTCGAGCACCACTATCTCGGTTTCCGCCGTCTAGCGGGCCGCGGTCTGCGCTAT
>JAJEBG010000042.1 GCA_022824005.1 Paracoccaceae bacterium | reverse complement strand
CAACCAATGCCTTCGTTCATATTCTCTCCTGCATTGCCGCCTATGTTCTGGCGCAGCCAAAAATCAAAATGGGGAAAATTGTCGTTCCAGATGTCATTCGAAACATTACGAGTGCGACGTGAGCTTATCCGGAACTGGGGTTAAGTTAATATTTGCCACGGTTTAGCCTCTTTCGGGCGTGACAACAGTTGATCTGAGTACAATTTGTCAACAAAACTAATTGTTGGCTTGGCTGCTGACTCCAAGAAAAGTTAGAGGTGACCTCCGTCAGCCAAGCCATGAAGATTTTAATATTCGCGTTCTCAAAGACTGATGGATGTCAATCGGTCATTCCTGCTCGGTCAGGAAAAAGCGTGGCAATGCCTTCTCGTGAGGCGTCACAAATACCCGCCTCTGTGATGAGGCCGGTGACCAGTCGGGCCGGCGTGACATCAAAGGCGTAATTTGCCACGGGAGATCCCTCGGCAACGATGTCGACGGTTTGAATGGAGCCGTCTTCAGTTATGCCCGTCATCTTCGAGACTTCGTCGCCCGTGCGTTGCTCAATCGGAATGTCTTTGACACCATCAAAGAGAGCAAAATCGATGGTCGGTGAAGGAAGTGCCACATAAAATGGCACGCTGTTGTCCTTGGCCGCCAAAGCTTTCAAATAGGTTCCAATCTTGTTACACACATCTCCGGCGGCGGTGGTTCTGTCAGTGCCGGTGATAACTAGATCGACATGACCGTGCTGCATTAGATGCCCTCCGGTATTGTCTGGAATAACCGTATGGGGAACACCGTGATGGCCGAGCTCGTAAGCCGTCAGTGACGCGCCTTGGTTGCGGGGACGAGTCTCGTCAACCCAAACATGTACCGGGATGCCCTCATCGTGAGCCATGTAAATCGGTGATGTCGCCGTTCCCCAGTCAACCGTGGCCAGCCAGCCGGCGTTGCAATGCGTCAGAACATTGACGGGTGCGTTCTTCGGTTTATTGGTGGCGGCTTTCTTGATGATCTCTAAACCGTTGCGACCGATCGACGCATTGATCTCAACATCCTCATTGCAAATTCTTGCCGCTAGTTTGTAAGCCGATGCCTCCCTATCTTTGGGGGAGATGTCTATGAGTTCAGATTTTACCCGATTGATGGCCCAACGAAGATTGACCGCAGTCGGCCGGGTTCTCATCAATCGGTCGCTAGCCATTTCAAGATTGGCGTCAGACGGCTCATCTGCCATGGCGAGCGCCATCCCATAGGCGGCTGTTGCACCAATTAGGGGCGCACCACGGACCACCATGCGTTCAATCGCGATGGCGGCCTCTTCAACATTTTGCAGCAAAAGGGTTTCGTATGCGAAGGGCAGCCGCGTCTGGTCGATGACTTCGACCGTCCGACCATCGTCGTTCAGCCAGATGGTTCGGGTGGGACGGCCATTAATCTTCATCTCTCTGATTCCTTTCTGTCAGTTCGGGCGTTGTGTCATTGATCCGCCTTGCCGCAGCTGTGACCACCGTGATGTCTCGGTAATCGGATGTATTGACCATCAAATCGCGCGCCAGCATCAGAGAGCGGGCTTCTGCGGTGGCACGGATCTTTGGATTTTCAATATATTCAAGGTCAATATTGTGCGCGAGACCGACGATACGGCGGATCATTTTTGCCGCCGCAAAACCGAGAGTGTCTCGGAATAGGCGTCCCATATATGATTCTCTCTCCCTTTCAAGGGCAAGAGTGCCGTGCCGATTGTCAAAGAGTTTGTAGGGATATCCATCGCCATGGCCGTGTGTTCTCCACTCGTCTAAAAACTTGCGGTGAAACAGCGTCCATACTTTTTCAATCGTATCAACAATCCATTGCCGATAATCATCACGGATACCGGGTTTATTCTCGTGGCCGATCTGACTGAAATAGTTCAAGAGCAGATTGGCAATGACCGCGCCAACATCAAATCCCATAGGGCCGACAAAGGCAAATTCTGGATCAATAATACGTGTATCGTCTGAGGTAAGCATCACCGAACCGGTATGAAGATCACCATGAATCATCGCTTGTGGTGATCCCATAAATTTCAATTTCAGTCTTGAGATGGCAATTTTCAGATCGTTATCTTGGCGAATTTTTGCCGCATGGCCGTCAAGCCAAGGACGGGTCCAGCGATTGTTCTCAGCGACCATATAGGGTTCGGTAAATATAAGGTCTTCAGTAATATTGCAGAGCGCGGTGTTGCCGGCGAAATGGGCCATCAAACTCTTGAAATTCTCAGCTGTCATGGCGAGTGTCGAAGTGTGAAAGAGGGTCGCGGCCATGAAACTCGATATATCTTCGGCAAACTTTGGGTAAAGGGTTCCGGCCATCATCCCGTGTCGCATAATGATATGAGGTTCTAGAAGTTCCATCACAATCAACGCGAGAGCTTCATCGTAATGATGAATTTTAGGTACAAGTTTGGGCACATGTTTCGCCTGACGTGTCAGCGCCGAATGTTCGTAATGCGCTCTTGAGAGTGGCAGCGGCCAACTCTCGCCGACTAAGCGGACATAAGGAAGGGCTTGCTTAACGGCAAAGCCACTGCTCCCCTTTCCACGAACCAAGAACACGAGATTGAGATTGCCATCTCCAACTTCCTCAATGCGCCAAGTCTCGGGACGGCCACCAAGTTGGCGGGCCAAGGGAAGATGGGCAATCAAGTGACGCAAGTCCTCTGCATTGAGAATTCGATACCCTTCCGGCTTTTGCGCTGTCGCTGTATTCACTGCGTTTTCTCCACCCATTTGTCGTCCATGTAGAATGTCATTTTCGTCTTGTTCAGTCAATGATTTGGCCTGTCAAACTGCCGTTCCGTCGTTTTTTTTCGTTGAATTCGGACCTCGCTAGGAGATCACTCTAACGACACAGGTTTGATATGCAGAATTGTGATCCATTCACAACGGAGCGATGAAAGGCCATCCCTTGGCTGACCTGATGTAGACGAGTGGGATTGATAAAGATGTATATTCCGATTTACATTGAAGATAAAACTGACTATGACTCGTCATTTGGGAGACAGGCAACCTATCGAAGTCGCACGAGGGGAGGCAGACGGCCGTTAGAACATGTTTTTTGAAGACTTCAATCAATCAGGGATGGAATTTAATTCCATCATAGGTCGGGCATGAACCGGCCGTCACAAGGCCCATCGTCTGAATATCCCAAGTGGTTTCAGGAAAAAGGGACAGCGCGTCCCTTGATCGTCGCCCGATGGGTGCCAGTTGCACTGGTCGGTCTACCGGTTTTAGCCCTCCTCGCCATTGTCATCTATCCAACCATCTGGATGTTCTATCACTCACTCAGAGATACGAATATCCAAGGCCTGTTTATGGGATCACACGAATATATCGGGTTTCAGAACTACGCCTCCGTGCTTGGCTCTGATCGGTTTCAACAATCATTGGGACATCTGATCCAGTATCTGACATTCGGCGCCTGCCTTCAGGTGATCATTGGAACAGCGCTGGCATTGACATTGTATGAATTCGTCAAATCGAACGCCGTGCGCACCCTCATCCTCATCATTATGGTTCTACCCATGATGTTGCCTCCTTCAATTGTCGGTGTCCTGTGGCGGTTCCTGCTGACGCCATCCAATGGGGCGGTGAATCAGGCATTATTAAACCTTGGATTGATACAAAGTCATATTGAGTGGTTCAATGCGGGTGTCTCGCTGTGGTCAATTATCATCGCCGATACGTGGAATTGGGTCGCTCTCCCCCTGTTGATTGTCTATTCGGGACGTGTTTCATTGCCGCCCGCTGTTTATGAAGCGGCGAGAGTTGATGGGGCCGGTCAATGGAAAGTCATGCGGCGTATCACTCTGCCAATGTTGAAAGAGGTCATTGCGATCGCGTTCATTCTCCGCTTCACGGACGCTTTCAAGTTTGTTGACCTCGTTTATATCATGACGAGTGGTGGCCCGGCACAATCGTCGGAATTGCCGACTTATATCGCCTTTCAAAGGGGAATCCGCGAGTTCGCTATTGGTGAGGCAGCGGCCTACGCCATTGTCATCTTCGCGATCTCGGCGGTGATCATCACATTATTCCTGAAATACATGAAACGCGTGATGAAAGCGCGTGGATTTGCCTGAGGTTGGGAACGGATTGAATGACCACTGACACCGGCTCGACAACGGATGGGGTCAAAGACATGTGGAGGCATGTCCGATTTCTTTTTCTCGCGTTCTTGGTGCTGTGGGTGGTGTTTACGGTCTTTCCTCTCTATTTTATGGTGATTACAGCGTTCAAGACAGCGGCCGAAACCAACTTGACGGTGCCAACTTTTTGGCCTCAGGACTGGCGACCGGGGAATTTCGCCGGTGTGTTTGCTGAAAAGACAAATTTCAATGCATTGTTGGACAGTTTTATCATTGCCACCGCCAATACCGCACTTTCACTCTTTCTTGGCTCTTTGGCTGGCTATGCCTTTGCGAGATTCCCACGTCAAGCGGGTGGCGAAAATTTGGCCTTTTGGATTCTATCCAACCGGATGTTTCCGCCCGTCGCTATTCTCGTGCCGATGTTTTTTCTTTTCGACAATACGCCGTGGGGTACCGATAGCCACCTTTCCCTGATCTTTCTTTATTTGGTGTTCAACCTGCCCTTGGCGACATGGCTGATGATGGTGTTTTTTCGAGATGCGCCGTTGGAAATTGAGGAGGCGGCTTATCTCGATGGTTGGCGGCCACTGCGTGCCTTTGTCAAGGTCACGCTGCCGCTCGTTCTGCCGGGAATGGTCTCTGTTGCCATGCTGTGTTGGATCTTTGCTTGGAACGAATATCTTTTCGCTAATCTTTTCGTTGGCTCGGCGGTTAAGACCTATACCATCGTGATCCCAACCTTCACGCATGGCTCCCAGACTTTATGGAATTTGCAGATGGCGTTTTCGCTGATTGCAATGATTCCTCCCGTGACCCTGTTTATCTTGCTGCGCCGCTACATGGTGCGGGGATTATCTCTCGGCGTGGTCAAGGGCTGATGGCACGCCTCGAAGTTCAAGGATTGTGCAAGGGCTGGGATTTCCCGGTGATTGACGACCTCTCATTCTCGGTTGAGGAGGGTGAGTTTTTTGTCATCTTGGGGGCATCAGGAATTGGCAAAACGACATTGCTGCGCCTGATTTCGGGCCTTGAGACTCCGGACGCGGGACGGGTGATTGTTGGCGGGTCGGATCAAACACGGCTTCCGCCCTATCAGCGGCGTATCGCCATGACTTTTGAGAGTTATGCTCTGTACCCGCACCTATCGGTTTATGAAAACATCGCTAGCCCATTGAGAGCTCGGAAAGTGGCCGCCGATGACCGAGAGCGGCGGGTCAGAGAGGTGGCCAAACTTCTGAAGATTGATCATTTACTCGATCGGCGGCCAGGTGAGGTCTCGGGCGGTCAGAAACAGCGCACGGCGCTCGGGCGAACTTTGGTGGCAGATCCCGAAGTCTTTTTGCTTGATGAGCCGATCAGTCATCTCGATGCCAAAATTCGGCATGAGTTGAGAACCCAGTTTCATACGCTTGAAGACCTACGAAAGGTCGCGACTGTTTATGTCACGCACGATTATGCTGAAGCCCTCTCCCTCGGTGACCGCATCGGTGTGATGGGGAGCGGTGGCCGGCTCGAGCAAGTTGGCTCCCCCCGTGATCTCTTTGAAAGACCCGTTAATCTCACCGTGGCCGAGCATCTTGGACAGCCGACTATAAACGTTATTTCAGCTCGGATTCAGTCCGAGAATAGCCAAACCTTTCTCACCGCCGAGTCGGGTGAGTTGAAGTTTTCCTTGCCGGATGAAGCAAAAGCGATGCTCCAAGGACAGGCAAAGGATCGCGTCACCATTGGTCTTCGTCCGCAATTTATCCGACCGCTCAGGGAGACGGACACGGGATTGGAAGTGGTGACAGCGGAAGTTGATGTCTACGAACCTCTCGGGGCCAACGGCATTATGATTGCCCATTCAGGGGGCGTACGTCTGATCGCCTTGACTGATCCCGAAATGCATTATGACGCAGGAGAAAAGGTGACGCTCGGGGTTGATATAAGCCGCTTTCACTACTTCGATTCTGAGAGCGGCTATCGTCTGAACGGGGCAAACTGATGGCCAATGTCTCCTTGCAGAAGGTCAACAAGATTTATGGTTCAGGTCCAGGCAGCGTTCATGCCGTCCAAGATCTGGATTTAGACATTGCAGATGGCGAATTCGTCGCGCTTCTCGGACCTTCAGGATGTGGCAAGACCTCAACGCTTCGCATGATCGTCGGTTTGGAAACGATAACGTCGGGTCACATATTCTTTGATGAACGCGATATGTCGCGGCTTGAACCTCAGGAGAGGAATGTCGCGATGGCATTTGAGACCTATGCCCTTTACCCAAATTTTACGGTGGAAGAGAACCTCGCCTTCCCGCTGGAAGTCCGAGGTGTTGACAGCGATGTTCGTCGCAAAAAAACCGAAGAAATAGCCGAAATTTTGCAGATCACCGATATCTTGAACGCTTTTCCACCCGAACTCTCTGGAGGTCAGCAGCAACGCATTTCTCTGGGCCGAGCGTTGATCCGTGATCCCTCCGTTTTCATTCTTGACGAAGTCATGAGTCATTTGGATGCACATTTGAAATTTCGGATGCTGTTTGATCTCAAGCGACTTCATCGAGAACTCAAGCGAACCATGGTTTATGTGACCCATGACCAAGTGGAAGCTCTCGCGCTAGCCGATCGAGTGGCGGTGATGTCGAACGCGAAAATGCAGCAGGTGGGTGATCGCAACACGCTTTACAATCGTCCGGCCAACGTCTTTGTTGCCGATTTCATCGGTGAGCCACCAACCAATTTCTTCACCGCCTGTGTGGCGACTGAGGACAACGAGACCCGTCTCTTGGTCGATGATTCTGATCTGGTTCTCGTCCCTGATCAATCAACCGCCGGGAAACTCAGGCAATCAGGGCATGACAAAGTCACCGCCGGAATCCGACCACAAAATTTGGGACTCTCTGAAACGCCTTATTCCCTAAAGGCTGAAATTGACATCAATGAATATCTTGGTGAGCGCTCCATGTTGACTGTTCAGAATGGCGCGGCGACGTTTCAGTCTTTGGCACCACCCGACATGCGGGCCGGGCCGGGAGAAGCAATCCAACTCTATTATGAGCCGTCAAGCGTCATGGTATTTGACTTCGAGACGGAGAAACTGATAGCCTAACTTGTCGTTCGCAAACGCGGATACAGAAATTGACTTATTCAGATAAAGGAGGAATGGTCATGGGATTTGGGAAAGACTGGACACGGCGAAAGTTCATGAAGAATGTCGCCATGGGAGCCGGAGCCGCGGCGGCTGGAGCCTCGTCAGGACGATTAGCTTGGGGCCGGGAAATGGTGCCGCCGGGCAAGAAACTTTTTAAAGATATTGGGTTGAAGTATTTTCAGGATTCAAACTGGCTCCATGCACCGCTTTGGCTTTCTGACCACCTGATGAAAGAGGCGGGCGTCGGTATTGAGAGCCGCGAGATGTATGACGGTGGCGACGCGGTGGCCAAAATTTTGCCCCAGTTGCTTTCGCGTCAACCTCGATTTGACTTTGCGCAATACCCGTCACTGTTTTTTGGAGCCTTTGCTTCGACCGGGCAACTTGAGCCATTAGACCCCTATTTTGAGCAGTATGAAGGGACGAGTGATTACCTTGATTGGGTGATGCCCGCTTATCGCGAATTCTACACCAAATGGAATGGCAAGACAGTTGGGGTGATGCTAGATGGTGACATTCACATTCTCCACTATCGGAAACAGCATTTCGCCAATCCGGATCTGCAGAAGAAATTCTCTTCTCGTTTCCAGAGAGAATTAGACGTGCCGAAGACATGGCATGAATTTCTTGATTGCACGCAGTTCTTTACCGAAGAACTTTCGAGCCAAGGCATTTACGGCACCTCAATGGTTGTCAATCCGCCAAACTTTGGTTGGGGATTCTGGATGGATATTGCGGCATCGGCTGGGGTCAATTACTTTGACGAGAATATGAACCCTGTGATCAATCAGGGGAAAGCCGCCGAAGCTCTCGACATGTATCGGGAAATCATTAAATTTGGCCCGCCAGGTGCCGAAGCGATGGATATCGGTACAACCATTCAGCGCTGGCAGTCTGGTTCAGACGTGATGAGCGTGTGGTGGATTGATCTGGCGGAATTCACAGTGCAACAACAAGGTGTTGAATTGGCTGAAGACCAAGGGGCATCAATTGTACCCGGTTGGCCGATGGATGATGGCAGCATACAGAATCGCGCCATTTCACTGTGGTGCCGAACGGCATCGATTCCGAAGAATCTACCGCAGGACGTCAAGGACGCGGCCTTCTATTTCATATACCGGATGTCACATCCCGACTATTCTGACCGAATTGTCGCCGACCCATTCTGTGGTTCGGACCCGTTTGGTAAGTCGCACTACACCGACGCATCGGCACAGATGTATATCGAACCGAACCCACAGAGGGGAGTCAACGATATCTATCCGGTGAATGACGGGATTTTCAAAACCTACGAGCGGGCGCGCAATCACCTTGATGCGGGTCTCGCCAATGTGGAGGTCGGATATCCGCAGTTCTTCTGGGAAGGCGCGCCGGAATATGCCGACGCCCTTGGTCGCAACATCTCGAAAGCGATTTCCGGTGAATTGACCTCGCAACAAGCGTTGGATGAAGCCGCCGAAGAGTGGGTTAAAATTGTACAAAAACTGGGGATTGACAGCCAGAAAATGCAGTACAAGAACTTCCTTGATGGTGCCCGAGCCCTCGGTTACAAAATCTAATTGGACTAGGGCCGCCGGCACGCCCGGCGGCCCTTTCCCGATGCGCCGTCTGGTGACGGGGCATCCTGTCTTTCTGACCACGTTTTGAGAAAGCGCATGATGAAGAAAATACTCAATGACCCCGCTTCCTATGTTGATGAAATGCTCGATGGGCTGACGGCGGTCCATCCCGAACTATACGCTCTCCCCTACCCTCGCGTAGTCTCCCGCGCGAGCGGTGCCGTCAACGGCAAAGTGGGACTCGTCTCTGGAGGAGGTTCGGGGCATTTGCCGATTTTCGCTGGTTATGTCGGGAAAGGACTTCTTGACGCGGCCGCCATTGGTGATGTTTTTGCCTCGCCTTCGGCTGAGGAGATGGCCGATTGCATGCGTGTGGCTCACGGGGGGGCCGGTGTGGTTCGCATTTACGGCAATTACGGCGGCGATGTGATGAATTTCGATATGGCTGGGGAGACCGTTGAGTTTGAAGATGATATTGAATCAACGACGGTGCTGCTCACCGACGATGTGGTATCGGCAAAGCCTGAAGAGGCATCAAAGCGGCGTGGCACCGGAGGCATGGTCTATGCGTTCAAAATCGCTGGGGCGAGTGCGGAGCGAATGGCCGATCTTGAGACCGTGACTCGAATTGGTCAGAAAACCGCTGACAATTGTCGCTCCATTGGCATGGCTTTAACCCCCTGCACCGTTCCCCAAGCAGGCAAACCCACCTTTGAGCTAGGCGCGGATGAGATGGAAATGGGGATGGGACTTCATGGGGAACCCGGCATTTGGCGCGACAAGTTGAAGCCGGCTGATGCCATCACCGACGAGATGATGGACCGCCTGCTTGACGACATCCCATTGGCCTCAGGCGATGTTTGCTCAATCCTTATCAATTCCTTAGGCGCGACTCCGCACGAAGAACTCTATATCATGTATCGCCGCGCCCGTGCCCGCCTGCAAGATCAAGGCGTGCGGATTGCCATGCCGCTGGTGGGCCGCTTCGCGACATCTATGGAAATGACGGGCGCAACGGTGACAATTTGTCAACTTGATGATGAATTGGAATCTCTTCTACTATCTCCATGCCATTGCGCCTTCTGGACCGTGATGCAATGATCTTCAACGCCAATGACATCCAACAGGCGATGGCGCGGCTCTCAAGTGCCGCCAATGAAGCGAAGGATGAATTGAATGAGCAAGATGGCAAATTGGGTGATGGTGACCTCGGTATTACTCTCGCCAACGGCTGGGCCGAAGCCATGCGGCAACAATTGCCAGAAGATGATCTGGGCAAAGCTTTTTTGATGATCTCAAAATCGTTTCAACGTGCCTGCTCCTCGTCTTTTGGTACATTGGTCGCCACAGGAATGATGGCGGCGGCTAAGTCGACAAAGGGGCGGGCAGAGGCGAATTACGCGGAAATCAGTGAACTTC
Source organism: Paracoccaceae bacterium (assembly GCA_022824005.1). GTDB lineage: Bacteria > Pseudomonadota > Alphaproteobacteria > Rhodobacterales > Rhodobacteraceae > JAPOXR01. The sequence continues at coordinate 27,935 of JAJEBG010000042.1, read as the reverse complement.
TTGCCGCGGCTCGAGATGCAATGATGGCGCGAGGAAAAGGCGAGTTGGGCCAGAAAAGTGTGCTTGATGTCCTTGACGCGGTTGTGTCGGCCACGGCAGGACTTTCCAATCCCGGTGAAATGGCGGCCGCGGCCAAACAGGCCACAGGCCAGACTTTGGATGAGTTTCGTGACAAATTGGCAGGTTTAGGCCGCGCCCGAATGTATGGCGAGTCTTCAAAAGGACTTGATGATCCCGGTATGCTGGCATTTCAGCGGATGTTGGACGGGCTTTTGGGTTAACGTTTTTCCCCTAATGAATTGAATGTTGGGCGAAGAAAGAGGCTGCGAATTGATCCGCTCATTCGCGACTTGGAGACCCCGTCTCAATTCGACCGCAGTGAGACACCGTTGGGGTTGTCAAAAAGATGCAGTTTTTCAGGATTGATGGTCAATCGGATATTGTCTCCAGCCAAGACTGACATTTCCTTTGAGACGGTCACAATAATCGGACCACTCTCGGTACGCACATGGAGGTTGACGTCGGCTCCCGTCTTCTCGGATAAAATCACATCACCAACAAGTGGACCACTGTCTTCAATGACAAGATCGGTGGGACGCAGACCCGCCGTCACAGAGTTGTTTTCGGCCATTTTGTCGGGAACTGAAAGACGGAGGCCGGGTGAGCGAAAATAGGCGTGGCCGTCGCTCTCCTCAATGGAGCCCTCCAAGAAGTTCATGGATGGTGAGCCAATAAAGTCGGCGGCAAACCGGGTGCGAGGTGAATCAAACAAATCATCCGGTGTGCCCACCTGTTCAATCTGCCCTTCTCTCATGAGGACAATTTTGTCGGCCATGGTCATGGCTTCAATCTGGTCATGCGTGACATAAATGGTCGTGGTCCCAAGACGACCGTGAAGTTGACGGATTTCGACCCGCATATGAGCCCGCAACTTGGCATCAAGGTTGGAGAGTGGCTCGTCAAATAGGAAAACCTGCGCATTGCGAACCATAGCTCGTCCCATAGCGACACGTTGGCGCTGGCCGCCCGAAAGTTCACGCGGATAGCGGTCAAGATATTCGGACAAATTTAATATCGCCGCCGCCTCTTCCACCCGGCGCCGCACTTCGCTGGCTCTCACCTTGCTGATCTGAAGGCTGAAGGCGATATTCTCAAACACTTTCATGGTGGGATAAAGGGCGTAATTCTGAAACACCATCGCGATGTTGCGATCACGAGGGTGCACCTCGTTCATCCGTTTTCCACCAATAAAGAGATCCCCTCCCGAAATCTCTTCAAGCCCGGCGGTCATTCGCAACAGGGTTGTCTTGCCGCAGCCCGAAGCGCCAAGCAAGACAACAAATTCACCTTCCTCAACGGTCAGTGAAAGGTCGCGAATGACCTCAATGGAACCAAAATTCTTAACGAGTCCTTGATACTCGACTGAGGCCATCAGTAAGATTGCCGGGTCGGGGTCAGGCAGATTTCTTGCACCAAAGCCCTCTGTGGCAAATTATAGGCGTTCAAAATCAGATCACCAACGATGTCAGCACCAATCCCCCCACCCATTTTTACTTTGTTGGCTTTATAATTTTCTAGAGTTTGCTGATCAAGCACACCCGAGAGAAGTTCGGTCTCAATGACGCCCGGTGATAATACCAACACCCGCACATCATAGGCCGAAAGATACTCACGCAAGCTCTCACTGACCGCGTGAACGAAGAATTTGGTCCCGCAATAAACGGTGTGGTCTGGGTAGACTTTTCGTCCTGCGATCGAACTCATCATCACCAAAGTCCCGGTACGACGTTCCATCATACCGCTCATCACCGCGTGAACAGTGTTCATCACACCTTTGGTGTTGATATCAATCATTTCATCCCACTCTTCGGGGGGCTGCCGACTGATATCGGCAAGTCTGGCGATACCGGCATTGGCAAACATCATATCCACCGGACCGTACTCAGCTTCGGCATCAGAAACAGCGGCCGCAATGGCGTCCCGATCGCGCACATCCACTTGGCGAACAACGGAATTTGGCAGTCCCAAGGCTTCAAGGCGGTCAAGACTGCGGGCCATTACCAAGACAGGGTGCCCCGCCGCCGAAAAGGCGCGTGCGGTGGCTTCACCAATGCCGGTACTAGCACCGGTAATGGCAACAAGTGGTTTATTGGTCATCATATTTGACTCCGAGTTTGTCTTTGTTCATTCAATGGGAGGCGCGCCATAAGGCGCGCCTCACCGGCCATCTAAACGCGTTCAGCCGCTGACAACTTTATCCGCCGCTTGAGCGATATCGTCCATGGCCTCCTTGGCTGATCCATAATCGCCGGCAAAGTATTTGCCAAGACGAACCGGGATCGTGTCGTTGGACAATTCCGCCCATTCCGGTAGATCAGGTTCGGATCCCATATCATTGGCAATGGTCTCACGTACCACACCGAGATGACGGGTTGTGCCCGGTCCGACACGGTTATTGGCGATGATCCGTGGATCATCATAAACCGATGTACGGGTCGGGCCAGTGCCGCCGCCAAGGGCGGTGATAAGCACTTGTGTGTCATGGCAGGTCGCCCATTGCATGAAGATCCACGCCGGATCAGGGTTCTTCGAGTTTCGTGACACAGCAAGCGACGATCCACCTTGGTGACCCACACCCGGGATTTCACCATAGCCAGTATCACTGACGGTGCGAAGCGGGCGCTTCGGTGCCGGGCAACGCACAGCTTCCATGAGTCCCGACACTTTGGTCGCCGACGGATCATCAAAATAAGGGAAGAACTCACCCCAACTCATCATTGAGGCAGCCACACCTTGGGCAATCGATTGACCCTGCCCATCCCACGTCCATCCGGTGACACCCGGGGGCATGGTCTGGTAGAGGCGAGTCCAATATTCCATGGCTTCAATACCGCGCTCGTCGTTGCCAGAGAATTTACCGTCGCTATTGAAGATGGAACCACCATGGCCCCATAGCCAAGCCGTCCAGTCACATTCGAGCGAATAGTGGCCCGATTTCATCTGACCGGTCGCCCCATACATATCGGGGCCCATTTCATCTGTGATGGCTTTGGCTTGCTCATAATACTGCTCAAGCGTCGTCGGGGCTTCAAAACCCATATCCTCCCAGATGTCCTTGCGATACATCATGATGAAAATCGGGATATCGTAAGGCACACCAACCAGCCGATCCTCATAACGGGCAATTCCGTCGACAAGTGCTGGCAGGAAATCTTCGACGCGCCATTCCGGCATGGCAAGATCAGGCTTATCCGCTAATTGTTCACGCGGGTCAAACACATCTCTGCTGGTAAAAGCGGCCCAACTCTGGTCGATATAGTAAAGATCGTAAGTCCCCAGTTGACTGGCGATATCGAGTGTCAGTTTCTGCAGAACTTGCTCTAGAGGCAACACCTCGATCTCGATTTTCATCCCCGAAGCCTCTTCGAAATATGGCTTGAGTTGCGAGTTAATCGCGTTCGAAGGCGGCGTGGATTCGGTGGCGAGTTTCAGTGTCGTCCCACGGAAGGGTTTAGAGACATCAGCCACCCAGTCCAAAACATCCTTGGACGGCTGAAGCATGTCATCGGCATGGGCGGGTGAATAGCCCCAAAAGGGTCTTCCCATTCCGCTGCCCAATGCCGCGGCCCCCAGACCAAGCTGGGCCGAAGTACTAAGAAAACGACGGCGGCTGATGCGGCGCCGTACGTAATCGTCAACTACCTTTGCCAGATAGCGTTTTCTGTCAGAATCTCGCATTGTTTTCTCCTATTTCCAATTGCGATTTCACGTTATCCCGGCTTGCTACTCCTTTAGCGAACCGAGGGTCAGCCCGCGAACCAGTTGTTTCTGGACAAGCAGGATGAACAGGAAGGCCGGGGCGGTAGCGGCAACACCGAGTGCAGCCATGTTTCCCCAAGCGGTTCCGGTGGATGTGACAAAACTGGACGAGACCACCGGCACCGTTTTCAAGCCAGTTTGGGTCAGTGTGAGGACAAATATGAACTCCGTCCAAGAAAAGATAAAGCAAAGCACGGCTGTGGCGGCCACACCGCCCTTGGCCATGGGCAGCACAATGCGTCGGAAAATTGTCCATCGCGTGGCCCCATCAATCAAGGCGCATTCGTCGATGTCTTTCGGAATGTCATCGAAAAAGCTCTTCAGCAGCAGTACGGCCAGAGGCAGATTCATTACGGCATGGATGAGGATGATGCCCAAATAACTGTCCATCAAACCCACATTTTTGTAGATGAAAAACATCGGAATCGCCACCGCGACTGGTGGCATCATCCGCGTTGAGAGAACCCATCCGACAAAAGCATGACGGCCGCGAAAATTCATACGGCTCAACCCGTACGCGGCCAGTGTGGCGACGATAATTGACAGAACGGTCGAGCCAAGAGCCACAACGATTGTGTCCCAAAGTCTCGGAGCCATATAGAAATTTCCACCGCCGGGAAGAACTTCCTGTTGTCGGAAAAAGCCAAGCGATATCCCAAAAACTTCCTCAAAATTCCGTACCGTTGGGCTAAAAGTCCATACATTGGGAGGCGTGTTGAAAATCTCTTTGGCATTCTTGAAGGCTGTTGTGCCCCAATAATAGAGTGGGAACATAAAGAGCGCGACGACCATGTACGCCACCAGCATCCGCATCATGCGTCTTGAATGGGATTCGAATATCACCAGCGCACCTTTGAGACCAAGATGAAGAGATTGGCAATGATCAATATAAGAATCAGACTCACCAGAGAGATGGTTGCACCATATCCCCATTTGATGAAACTGAAGGTTTGTTGCCATGCATAGAGGCTCAATGTATAAGTCGATGTGCCCGGCCCACCGGACGTCATCACGAACATGTAATCAAAGATACGGAACAGATCGATCCCACGGATCAGAACGGCCACGGCAATCACTTTGCCCATCAAAGGTAGCGTGATGCGGCGAAAAGTTTGCCAGCTCGTGGCACCATCAAGCATCGCCGCTTCGTAAGGCTCAGAGGGTAGAGATCGCAAGCCGGCCATAAAAATCAGCACCATAAAGGGTGTCCATTGCCACACATCGGCCAGCATGACACCTAGTAGTGCCGTCGATCCGGTGGCTAGGATGGGGTTGGTGCCATCAAGAATACCCACACGTTCAAGAATCCATGTCAGCACACCAAACTCTGGATCTTCAATCAGCAAAAACATCATTCCAGTGATCGCTGGGGGGATGACCAGCGTGAGGGTCAGGAGCGCCCGCAGAAGCCCAAATCCTCTTTGTTCGCTATCAAGAAGTAAAGCGATGGCCATACCAAGCACCACTTGAACGATGAGCATGGCACTAAAGTAAGTAAAAGTGACCGAGATCGAGTCCCAAAACCGGTCGTCGGAGAGAAGCGCACTCCAATTGTCCAATCCAACCGGTTCAACTCGCCGCTTAAAGGGCGCGTATTCATGAAAGCTCAACCAGACATTATAAACGAGAGGGTAAATGGTGAAGACGACCAGCATAGCGATCAGAGGGGCCAGCCATGGAAAAGCACTTTCACCGGACACCAGCCACCTTAGTCGATTTGCCCTTGCCGTCATGGTTTCAAACAACCTAACGGATGCCACTTATGTGGTGGGGCGATCATCCTGTCGTCTTTTTCCGACGCGTGGGTGGCCGGCGTTTATTGCCACCGCTTTGAGCGCCATATGTCGCGAAGCCTTGGATTGTCTCTTCGATTTGAGCGTCGTTTAGCAAAACCGGGCCCCCAATCAAGAGGCTGAGATAGTATTGCCGAGCAATTGTTTCCAATTCAACGGCTCGCCACATGGCTTTAGCCAGACTCTCGCCGATCACAATCATCCCATGATTGGCCAGCAAACAGGCCATGCGTTTCTGCATCGCCTCTAACGCATGTTGAGACAACTCCTCGGTGCCATATTTTGCGTAGTTTGAACATTTGACGTCATTTCCACCGAAAGCCGCGACCATGTAATGGCAGGCGGGAATGGGCTTTCGGGCAATCGCCAAGGTCGTGCAGTAGGTGGGATGGGCGTGAACCACGGCTTCGGCTTCCTTGCGGTGACGCAGCAGTTTGTGGTGAAAACGCCATTCTGTTGAAGGGGCCATGGGACCGTCCCAATTTCCAGACTCGTCATCAAGCGGCATTGACGCGATGCTGTCAGCTGTCATCTCATCGTAAGGAACGGCGGAAGGCGAGATCAGCATCCGCCCCTCGAATCGAACAGAAATATTACCGGAAGTCCCTTGGTTGATGCCCAACGCGTTCATTTTACGACAATTGTTGACGATTTCCTCACGCAAGTTTTTCTCGACCTTCTTCATACGGATAACCTCATTTCAATTTGATTGTGGGCGGCCACCAAAAAAGTGGCGAGTTCGGCAAAACCCTCTCCGCCCCTGTTGTGACAAACCCAACTAGGTTCGGCTTTCAATTGCCCTTTGAAGTCCATAACATTTGCCACACCGCAAGCATGGGGAAAATGTGAAAACATCGGTTCATCGTTGGGGCTATCGCCACAAAAGATCGCGCGGTGACGTTCTTGATCAATGTCGATTCCGAGCACTTCATGGGCAAAGCGGCGCGTCATGGATAGTTTGTCGTGGTGGCCAAACCATCCATTGACATGAATGGATGAGATTTTGGCCGTCGCGCCAGCATTTTCAAATATCGTCTTGATGCGTAAAATCTCAGTCGAAGGAAGTGGGGGCACATCTTCACAAAAATCAATCGCCAAGTCGACCTCACGATAATCTTGGTCTGCCGAGACAGCACAGTTTGGTATTTCCTGCAATATTTTGTCGGCTATCAATTGCAACTTGGTACGATGCTGCTCTCGCTCCTCAACGCTGGCCGCATAGACACGTCTCATGGTTTTCGAATTTGTGTCGTAGGAGAAATACATCGCGCCATTCTCACCCACGCATCCATCGACGGGCCAGAAACGGGCGATCATATCGCACCAGCCGGCCGGCCGGCCGGTGACCGGCACCACCCTGATCCCGATATCCTTAAGAGTCTCAAGAGCCGAATAAGCGGAGGCAGGAAGCCGTCCGTTGGTGGTCAACGTGTCATCAATATCGGCGAAGACCACGCGGATCTGCGAGGCGATGGCCATCGGCATTTCGGAAAGCGGACGCATCGTCAATGTTCCGCCGCGGCAAAATCGTCAAGAAGTCCGGCATCACAGGCCAGATCAATAAATGAGAATCGGTTTCGCATTTCGTGTCCATGGCGCACCGCCTCGCGGTAAAAGTCAACTGGCAGTCCGAGTTCTTTAGCGGTGACTCCGCCGCCCGCGGTCGCAAGTTCCTGCTGCATTTTTGACACGGGTTGAACCCAAGCACGCAATTCCGAGCGCAACTCCGGCCATATATCCTGCAGCCGTTCGTTGAGCATGGCCGCGCCTTTTTCATCCAGTGCCTTTTGGCGATAGGCAGTTTCGCATTCTTTAGCAGCTTCACGGCCCATGCGCCGGGCCATGTCGTCGCTATCAATGCGCGTGGGTTTAATTTCCGGCGGGTACTCTTGCTCTAAAAACCATTGTTGAATGCGGCCCATCGTCAGTGTGGCCAAGCCGACCTGTTGACCATGCAGTGTTCCGGGATGCCGCTCACGCGCGAAGCAATCAATATAGTGAGAAATCTGGTGTTCGGCCATGGAGCCGTGATTTGATACACCGGTAAAGGCCACTCCCAAGCCAGAGAGCACTAAAGCCCTTGTGAGCCAACCCACAGATTCGTGGTCCCTCTCGCCGAGCCCGGCGACGCGGCTTTCCAACTGACCGGCATCTGGTTCGGTGATGAGGTAAGGGGCATCATCAAAAAAACTGCCCGTCAGGCGATGAGAAAGCCACCAGTCAATTCGTGCCACCGAGGCGCAAAGCGTATCACCAAATCCCGCCGATATCATGCGCTGCGGTGCCGCCGATAGAACCTCTAAATCAAGAAATACGCCCTTCGGTGACTGCCCCGGTTTAGATACTTTCAAACCGCTAGCCAGACTCATTGAGGCTGTTGTTGAGGCATACCCGTCCATTGACGGCGCGGTGCCAAACACGCAATAGGGGCGCCGGTCTTTGGCCGTGACATATTTTACGAGGTCGTTTATTGTCCCGGCGCCGACGGCGATGACGGATTCAACGTCATCTAATCGTTGAGCCAGCGCGTTGGCTTCTGTCATAGAGGCATGCGGATGACGGTCAAGAATCACTTCCGAATATGTCTTTCCGGCGGAAATGAGGGCGGCCGCCACGCGGCTTCCCAACGCATCCCAAGTCTCTGGGTCGGCCACAACAGCTAGCGAGCCCTTCATCCCCATCTCATCAACAAGGCTGGCCTCGCTCCCGTCTAGCGAATTGGCAATCACTATCTTTTCACAAGCGGCACGCGGCGACCGTTTTCCTGTTTGAGGGTTGAGCCAAAGTCCCAAATAAACATCTTCAATATGGGACATCCAATTGCCAGACATTGGGGCTCCCCGTTCCATCACACATTCTGCCAAGTTTCGGTCCATTATTCTTCTCTTGACAGATTACATTAACTTATGACAAATGACAAGCCAAGCCGATTATTTTTCGGTGATTCTGTGACCGAGAGTGGTTAGGTGCCGCCACTTGGAGCGGCAAATTGGGGGATTGGGATTGGCTTTCGAGCTGGGAAGCGATCAAGAGATTCAGGCCGTCTGGCTCTATTATGGCGACGGACGCACTCAAGCAGAGACTGCAGAAACACTTGGCGTCTCCCGCACGACCGCCGCTAACCTTCTAGCTTCCGCACGCCGTCGCGGCCTCGTCAAGATCGAACTTGAACCGGATTTGCTTGGTGGGGTCGATGCGGCACGTGCCATCCGGAAAAAATTTACCCTCAAGGGAGTCCATGTTGTTCCGGTTCCTAAAGGGACCGCCACGCCGGAAATCCGTGAGAGATTAGCGCGGGCCGCGGCACATCTTCTCGACAAAAGAATTGCTAACGAGACCGTCCTCGGCGTGGCCTCGGGGCGAACCATGGCCGCATTGGGCGAAGAAATGCCTCGGCGTCACCGTCCCGATCTCCATGTGGTGCAGATTTCTGGCTCTTCGATCGGTGATGAGGCCACATCACCCGAGGCGTGTACGCTCCGAATCGCCTCCCGTCTTGGTGCCCACGGATTCAATTTTCTTGCCCCTGCCGTCGTCACCAATGTCGCACTCCGCGATGCCATGCTCAAAGAGCCTACTCTAGTTCGCCATTTCGAGAGAATTCGCAACTGTGGCTTCGTCATCTTTAGTGTCGGCGAATTGAACACCGAGACGACCTTGGCCGAGAGTGATGAACTCACTCAGGCCGTCTTGCCCGAATACATTGATGGTCAGGCACTCGGTGTACTCATCGGTCGTTTTATTGATTGCAACGGAAACGAAATCGACGGGCCTTTGAGAGGTCGTCAGCTCGGCCCGACCCTTGATGATCTCCTTGCCATACCCGAACGGGTTTGCGTGGCGGGAGGAAAAGAAAAAATAGCCGCTATTCGTGCGACACTTGCCGGCGGATATGTCACTCATCTGGTCACTGACACGGATACAGCGGCCCTTTTGTTGGATTGGCAAAAATGAAGCGGGATGTGATCATCGGGCTCGATAGTTCGACGCAGTCAACCAAAGCGTTCGCTTGGACTCGCGAAGGCGAGTCTCTAGCCGAGGGGCGCTGTCCCATCTCAATGGACATGCCGCAGCCGGGTTGGGTGGAGCAAGAGTCAGAGGATTGGTGGGCGGCCACCTGTACCGTTCTAAAGGAGATCACTCAACAGATTGATCCGGCTCGCGTGGTTGGACTCGCCATTTCCAATCAACGTGAAACAGTCGCGTTCCTTGATAATAATGGACACGCCATCCGACCAAGCGTCGTCTGGCTTGATGAACGGGCAATTGATGAGTTGCCGTATCTGAGAGGCAAAATTGGCGAAGAGATTCTTCATACCACGTCAGGCAAACCCATTGACATCACACCGGTGCTTTATCGCCTTAGTTGGTTCAGGCGTCACCAGCCACATATTCTTGATAAAGCGACACAGATTCTCGATGTGCATGGATTTCTCAGTGGACGATTGACAGGAGTCAATACAGCCAGTTGGACAAGTGCTGATCCGTTTGGCGTGTTTGACATTGCATCGAAATGCTGGAGCGATCAAATTCTCGCCACCATCGGACTTTCGCCCAACCAATTTGCCCGCCTCGCGCCGCCTGGAACTTCCATAGGAACTTTGACCTCAAAGGCCGCCACGGCCACCGGTCTGTGCGCCGAAACACCGCTTTTTGCCGCCGGCGGTGATGGCCAATGCGCGGGGTTAGGTGTAAATGCGGCGCGAGAGGGGGTGGTTTATCTCAATCTTGGCACAGCCGTGATCACCGGTGCGTGGACTCCGTCACCTCGGATTGGGCTTGATTGGCGGACCCTGACCTCCCCAACCGGCGAGGGATATTTCCTTGAAGGGTGTCAACGCGCTGGGACATTCTTGATCGATTGGTTTGTCGACAAGTTTGCGGGCGGACGAGAAGATCCAGAGATATTTGCCTCCTTGGAGTCGGAGTCGTCAGAACTACCCGTGGGATCTGATGGCGTGATTGTATGCCCCTATCTGAGCGGCTGCATGGATCCGCATTGGGATCCCGCGGCCAAAGCCAGCATTCATGGCCTCGCGCCCCGACACGGCCGCGGTCACATTTACCGCGCCATGCTAGAAGCCATCACATCAGAAAGCGTTCGTACCATCGACAAAATGCGACAGAGCGGTCTCAACCCGAGAAAAATTGTCGCCGTGGGAGGCGGGGCTGCCAGCCCGTTATGGACACAAATGTATGCCGATGCGGCCGGATTGCCGTTGCATGTGAGCCGTAGTCTTGAAGCCTCCGCTTTGGGTGCAGGTATATCAGCGGCGGTGGGGCTAGGTTGGTTCTCTGACTTCAACAAGGCCGCCGCCTCGATGAGCGGCGAGAACCCTGCCATTAAACCTAACGCGACCACATCAATGGCATGGAGGGCTTTGTCGAAACGTCAAGCCGAGGCCTATCAGCCCTCCCCGTCAGCTACATAAAGGGAACAAGAATGCACACGTTTTTTCAGCTAACCATCGACATTTCCTTTCCACAAACATGCCAGATCTTGGGCATGCAGCCAGATCAAGGAAACTCACGAGGTCAACCCTTGAGATGGGCTGCGAGGCGCGAGGTGCGTCTTCAGGATCATCACTTGGCCACAAAGCCAATTTCAACTGCATAGATGAGGAGAAAAGTTATGCATGAGAAAGAAAAAAGTTTAGTCGACGCCTTTGTGCGTGGACAGATGGACCGCCGCGAGCTCATTCGTGGTCTCGGAGCCCTCGGGGTGACCGCCACGGGGGGGAGTGCATTGTTGAATATGGCGATGACGCAAGCCATCGCAGCTGATTTTGACTGGATGCAGCATTCTGGCAAGAGTATCAAACTCCTGCTCAACAAACATCCATATACAGACGCTATGTTAGCCAATCTGGACAACTTCAAACAACTGACGGGTATGGATGTCAGCTATGATATTTTTCCAGAAGATGTTTATTTTGACAAAGTGACGGCCGCGCTCTCTTCGCGTTCTAGTGAGTATGACGCCTTCATGACGGGAGCCTATATGACATGGACCTATGGGCCAGCCGGTTGGGTTGTTGATCATAACGAATGGATCATGGACAGCCACAAGACCAATCCAGCTTACAATTGGACCGACATGCTTGAAGGTGTCCGCAAATCGTGTGCGTGGAATGGGCGCCCGGGAGGTGAACTTGGGTCTGACGATGCCATGCAATGGTGTATCCCGTGGGGATATGAGCAGAATAACCTCTCATACAATGCAGGTATGCTCGATAAGGCGGGCGTTGATGTACCCACTAGTCTTGACGAGTTGCTTGAAGCGGCGGCCAAAGCGCAGAGTGGAAATGAGGGCATTTATGGCATCGGTGTGCGAGGCTCGCGCAGTTGGGCCACCATACACCCCGGCTTCCTGTCGGCTTATGCCAATTTGGGTGAAATAGACTTGAATATCTCTAGTGACGGTAAGTTATCCGCTGCCATGAACACGGATGGCTCCAAGGCGTTTCATGCCAAATGGGTGAAAATGATTCAGGATTCCGGTGCCGCTGACTGGTCGAGCCACACATGGTATCAGGTGGGCACAGATCTGGGCGCGGGAAAGTCGGCGATGATTTATGACGCTGACATTCTTGGCTATTTCATGAATGGCGGTGATAATGCGATGGCGGGTCAACTGGCCTACGCGCCGTTTGCCGCATCCGGCAATGGAACACCAACACCAAACATCTGGATTTGGTCGCTAGCCATGTCGAAGTTCTCCAAAGATTTGGATGCCACTTGGAACTTCATGCAGTGGGCATCAGGGACTGAGCATGGTCTTTTTGGTGCACGCCAAATGGATTTTGTCAATCCTGTCCGCCAGTCGGTATGGGATGATCCGATGTTCCGCGATCGCATTGCCAAGAACTATCCTGGCTATGTGGATATGCATGACGTTTCAGCACCGGGAGCGGCAATTAAATTTACCGCCCAGCCACTCTTCTTTGATCTGACGACAGAATGGGCGGCAACGTTGCAGAAGATGGTGGCCAAGGAAGTACCTATCGCCGAGGGACTTGATCAACTCGCCGATAGCGTTGACCGTCAACTTAAGGATGCTGGCCTCGGTTAAGGTCTAATCCGAATACCAAGGCTCCCCACGGTCGAGACCGAGGGGAGCCACCTTCCAAGTAAAAAATGATCGACCAAAAGCCTTTCCAATATCGCGGCTGGCAGATATCACGCCGCGCACTGCCATACATGCTGAGCTTGCCAGCATTACTGGTCTGTATTGGGATTCTGATTCCGTTCGGTACAGCACTCTGGTATTCTCTACAGCGTTATCGCCTCTCTCAACCTTGGAATCGGGGAATGAATTGGGGCGAGAATTACGTGAACTTCCTCAGCGACCCGGATTTCTGGAATACGCTACAGGTCAGTTTGGTTTATGCCGGTCTGACTGTTGTTCTGGAACTTCTGCTTGGCCTTGGAATGGCTCTTCTATTGGTTCGTCGAACCCGCCTCAACAACTTTATTTCGGTCATGCTTTTGATGCCATTGATGACAGCCCCGGCGCTGGCGGCCTTGATGTTCAAACTCATGACCAACCCCAATTTTGGCATTCTCAGCTATTTCATGCAGGTTCTGGGTTTCGAAAATTTTCGCTGGGGTTCCGATCCGTCGACCGCGCTGTTGACTGTTCTGATGGTGGATATCTGGGTGTATACCCCGTTTATGATGATTTTACTTCTCGCCGGGCTCCGATCACTGCCGACCCAGCCTTTCGAAGCCGCGGCGCTCGACGGGGTGCCAAGATGGCAGCAGTTCTGGCGAATTACTCTGCCCATGCTGATGCCTTACGTTTTGACCGCCTCGCTTTTCAGACTTCTCGATTCAATCCAGCAGTTCGATATTATCTACGCGCTAACCCAGGGGGGACCTGGCGATACCTTGATGGTCTTCCAGGTTGAAGCTTATTTGAACTTTTTCCAATCCACCAATATTGGACGCTCCACTGCTTTGCTAATCATTCTCTGGGCCATCACATTTGTTCTGTCCAATCTTTTCATTAAGAATTGGTTACGCCTTCGCGAACGCGCACGTGGGGAGATCTGAGTTATGCGACACCACACTGTGCTTGAGACATGGCTGAGGGGATTGGCCATAGCGGTGATCGTGCTGTTCTTTATGTTTCCAATCTTCTGGATTGTCCTCATGAGTTTCCAAACCAACGAAACGATTTTGCGCTCCCCTCCATCAATGGCGTTTGTGCCGACAATCAGCAATTATGAGGCCATATTTGCTGGCCGGCTCGATTCTAATGTGGCCAGTATGGATATCAAGTTTCTTGGCAATTTAGGCAATTCAATTATACTTTCAGTCGGCTCAGTCGCGGTCGCTCTATTGCTAGGTGTGCCCGCAGCTTATGCTTTTGCGCGTCATAAGTTCCGTGGCTCTGAAGATATTGCTTTCACCCTCTTGAGTTTTCGCTTCGCGCCGCCACTGCTCGTGCTATTGCCATTAACCACTTATTTTCAGGCTTTAGGTATCGCTGATACCTATTTCGGTTTGATCTGGGTTTATCAACTGATTTGCCTACCCTTAATCCTGTGGATTGTCCGAGGCTATTTTGAGGATATCCCAGCCGATATTGAACATGCCTACCGCACCGCCGGACATGGTTGGTTCGCCACCTTCCGTAAAATCGCCCTTCCGCTTGCCATGCCGGGGATTGCGGCTGCGGGTCTTCTGGCATTCATTTTCGCTTGGAACAATTTTATTTTTGCCTTGGTTCTAGCGAGTGCCGACAAACAACCCGTGACCGTCGGGGCGCTGGCATTTGTGACGGCGAGCGGCATCCAATACGGGCAAATCGCCGCGGCGGTTGTTCTCTCCATTGCGCCGACTCTTATGCTGGCCTTGTATGCCCAGCGATATCTGGTCGAAGGTTTGTCTCTTGGGGCGGTGAAGGGATGAACGGATTAGCAATCGAGGGATTGTCCAAGACTTTCAAAGATCAGATAGTTTTGGACGAAGTCTCATTCGACGTGGACAAAGGAGAAACCCTCGTTCTTTTTGGCCCCTCTGGTGCCGGCAAGACTGTCCTTCTGCGGTGCATCGCCGGTGCCGTTGATCAAGACTCGGGAACCATTTGGATTGATGGTCACAATGTGACAGCCACACCGCCCGAGGCGCGTGGTGTAGGTATGGCGTTTCAGAACTTCGCGCTGTTTCCCCATATGAATGCGTTCGAAAATATCGCCTCTCCGTTGCGAGCTCGCAAAAGCGAGCCGACAAAGCTAGAAGAGAGTGTGAGAGCCATTGCCCGACTCTTGAAGATTGATCATGTTCTGGCACATGCGCCGCGAGAGTTGTCAAACGGTCAAAAACAGCGAACCGCTTTAGCCAGAGCGTTGGCCGCAGAACCCGGTCTGCTGTTACTTGACGACCCATTAAGGAATGTCGATGCCAAACTCCGCTTTGAGATGCGCCTCGAACTTCCCCGTCTCCTTGCAGGCCGTGAGGCAACAGTCATCTATGTCACGCAAGATTACAAAGAGGCGATGGCTTTGGGCAATCGTATCGCCGTCTTGGAAGAGGGACGAATTGCCCAGATCGGCACCGCCGAGGACATCTACTTGTCGCCCTCCAATATTGCCATTGCGAAACTCTTTGGGGATCCGGTGATCAACCTCCTTGACGTCGTTCCTGATTGCGATGAACGGGGGGCCTTTTTTGATCTATCCGATCAGAGAATTGCCCTCGATTTTCTCCCCGAAAAGGCGGTGGGAGTTCCATGTACCCTCGGCATCCGCCCAGAGGATTTCACCATCACCAAAGCTGATGTGCCCAACGCATTGCCCGTGAATATTGAGGCCGAAACGCCCCTCAATGAAAAAACCGTCACCCTGGCCGTCACTCCGTTGGGACAAGAACTTCTGGCCTCACGACCGGCTGGCACAGCTATTCATGGTCAAGATTCGGCGGGTTATGTCTTCAATAGTCGTAAAATATTGTTCTTTGATTCTAAGAGCGGATTGCGGATGGACAACAGTCATTCGAACGAGAAACGATCCGAATGAGTAACGTGCTACTTAAACTCGACTCGGTCAGCAAGACCTACCGTCCGCTGCGCCGTGACCCTGTCCATGCGGTTCGCCATTTCAGCCTTGATGTCCAAGATGGTCAAATTGTCGCCCTGTTGGGTTCATCAGGATGTGGCAAGACTTCTATGCTGCGGATGATCGCCGGCTTTGAAACGGTCACAAACGGTGCCATTGAGTTGAAGGGGCGAGCCATCCACACACTTCCACCCGCCAAACGAAATGTGGCTATGGCCTTTGAAGGATACTCGCTCTATCCTCCTCTGACGGTGCATGAAAACATGGCCCTTGCCTTGAAGTCGCAAGGGGTCGGTCGAGTTGAATTGGATGAACAGGTCAATTCTATTGCCCGTCTCCTTGAGATTGAGAATATTCTCAACAAATATCCATCCTCCATCTCAGCCGGTCAGCAACAGAGAGCCAGTCTCGGGCGGGCCTTGATTCGGCGCGCCGACCTGCACCTGCTTGATGAACCCATGGGGCAACTTGAACCGCAACTTCGGGCGGTGCTTCGCGGCCGTATCAAACACTTCATCAAGGAACGCCAACTGACCGCTATACTTGTCACACATGACCAGACTGAAGCGAATGCCCTCGCCGATCGTATCGCGGTGATGGAAGATGGCAACCTGCAACAATTTGACACACCTGAAACAATTAAGGCGCGCCCTGCCAACCTTTTCACCGGCACATTCATCGGCGAGCCCCCGATGAATATCTTCCATTCCGAGGTCGAACTCAATGATCAATTTTTGAAGTTCCATCTAGGCACCGATGTGGTTTTGAGATTTCCAGAGTCGGCGTTTTCAGCCGATCTTCGTGACCAATTGCTGAATGTGCGTAAAGTCACACTGGGTGTGCGTCCTTACGCTGTGCGTCTAAGTGATGTGGGAGTCTCGGCCGAAGTTTATGCCAACCAATGGTTGGGTGACCAATCTCATGTGGCCGCCCGCTTTGCGGCCGGTAGTGTCATATCAGTGTCCCACGACCGAGTGTCGACAAAAGAGGGAGAGACCGTTTGCATCGAATTTCCCGTCACTGATTTGCACATATTTGATACGCGCGACGGGTCAGCGATCAGCCATGGTGGAAAACCGGCATGAGACAGGACCTTCTGATAGGGATTGATGCCGGCACTTCAGTGATCAAGGCGGTGGCCTTTGATACGGCGGGGCAACAAATGGCCGTTGCCACGCGGCCCAATCTTTATCACACACTCGATAATGGGGGCGTTGAACAGGACATGCGACGCACTTGGTCTGATGCGGCTGAAGTGGTTGCTGAACTTTCTGAAAAGATTGAGAATTTGGCTGACCGAGCGGTCGCATTGTCGGTGACCGGCCAGGGGGATGGCACTTGGCTCGCTGATGCTGATGGAGAGCCCGTGCACGATGGCTGGCTCTGGCTTGATGCCCGGGCCTCGACCGAGGCGCAGCAAATAGCCGAGTCAGATGGTATTGACGAGATTTATCGGCAAACGGGAACCGGCGTTAATGTCTGTCAGATGCGAACGCATTTGCGGTGGATGCAACGGCATGCGCCGGAACTTCTTGACCAAGCTGAGACCGCCTTTCACTGTAAGGATTGGTTGTATTTTTGCCTCACCGGTGTGCGCGCCGGTGATCCGAGCGAGTCGGTCTTTACTTTTGGTGATTTTCGAACCCGTGATTATTCCGACGTGGTGATAGAGGCCATGGGACTAGGGGGAGTGCGCCGTCTGTTGCCGCCGATCGTTGATGGCAGTAAAGATTCACACCCGTTGACGGCCAGTGCCGCACGGACGACCGGCTTGCCACAAGGATTGCCTGTCATATTGGGCTATGTCGATGTGGCATGTTCCGCCCTCGGGGCCGGGATTTATGATCCAGAAATTCGTCCTGGCCTGACCATTCTTGGCTCCACCGGCATGCATATCATTAGGGTTCCCAGTGCCGATGCGGTGAAGCTAAACGCCGAGAGGAGCGGTTATACGATGACCTTTCCTAGTTCCTCATATCTCCAAATTCAGACCAATATGGTGGCCACGATTAATCTGGATTGGTGGCTTGAACTCGGTTGCGATTTGCTGGCCAGCCAAGGGATTTCTCGCACCCGTCGCGATTTGCTTGACGGGCTCGACGAACAAGTATTGGCGACCAAGCCCCGCTCGCTCCTTTTTCACCCCTATATCTCCCACGCTGGAGAGAGAGGCCCTTTCACAGAACCGGTCGCCCGAGCTTCGTTCACCGGGCTTGACCAGAAGGTCCGTTGGATTGACATGGCTCGCTCCATCTATGATGGTCTCGCCCTCGCGACTCGGGATTGTTACACCGCCATGGGACCGATTCCACCAGAGATACGATTGACGGGCGGCGCGGCCCGCTCGCTGGCGATGAAAAAAATACTCGCTGATGCGCTCGGCGTGCCAGTGCGCGGTGTTGACCAAGCGGAGGCCGGAGCCGCAGGCGCGGTTATGTTGGCCGCCGTGCAGCAGGGGATTTACCCGGATATTGCTTCTTGCTCGGAGGCATGGCTGACGCCTCGCCTTCAAGACTCTTTGCCACCTGATGCCTCGCTCACGGCCTCATACAATCACCTCTTCAAAGCTTATATTGATACTCGCCAAGCCATGCCGGCGATTTGGAGAACGCAGGCACAAATGAGAGCCGCGCTGCCATGAACAGAGAAGTGGCCATTATTGGCGACCGCTTTATGCGGCCCAGCGCATTTATAGCGGCTCTGAACGACTTATGTGGGCCAGCCGTGTCGTGCCGCTCAATGGAGCTCGCTTGGCCAGACGAGCCAATGGAGCATGGCTATAAGGAGGCTGGCTTTGAAGGGCTCAAAGAATATATGGGCACGCCGTGCGACGTGATGGCGCATATCGGCAAGGCGCCGGTCCTAATTACTCATCTCGCCCCGCTTTCGGCGTCAATGCTCGCGTCAATGCCGCAACTTGAGTTGGTTGTTGTTACGCGTGGGGGGCCTGTCAATATCGATTTGGCGGCGGCGCGCGCCCACGATGTCAAAGTGGTCAATACACCGGGGCGGAATGCCTCCGCGGTGGCCGAGTTCACCATCGGTGCCATCCTTTCTGAAACCCGCAACATCACGCGCGGTCACGAAGCACTGCGGAAAGGCAAATACAGAGGTGATCTCTACCGTTCCGATCAAGTTGGTGACGAGTTATCGGAGTTGACGGTGGGAGTCATCGGGTATGGCGAGGTCGGAGCTCGCGTGGTGCATTATCTCAAAATGTTTGGATGTCGCATCCTCGTTCATGATCCATATGTTCATTTGGCGCCGCCTGATCTTGCGGACGGCGTGACAATGGCACCTTTTGAGAATCTGTTATCACAATCTGATATTGTGACATTGCACCCGCGCGTGACCCGTGAGACCCGGGGGATGATCAACAAAGAAGCGTTAGCCAAGATGAAAGTCGGGGCAACTCTAATAAACACGGCGCGCGGCCCGCTGATGGATTACGACGCGCTCTATGAGGCCTTGGCGGGCGGACATCTACGCGGTGCCATGCTTGAGACATTTGCTGTAGAACCGCCGCCGCCCGATTGGCCGCTCCTACGACTGCCCAATGTCACCTTGACTCCGCATATTGCCGGTGCGACTAGTAAGACTGTGCGCTTTGCTGCCCATCAAGCCGCCGAGGAAGTACGCCGCTGGCTGGTAGGTCAACCACCCATCAATCCATGTTGAGAGTAGAACCATGAATGATCCTGTAGATCTCCTTATCATTGGTGGCGGCATCAATGGATGCGGTGTCGCCCGAGACGCAGCCGGACGAGGATTGTCGGTCTTGTTGTGTGAAAAAGATGACCTTTCGGAAGGTACCTCATCGCGTTCAGGAAAATATATTCATGGCGGATTGCGCTATCTCGAATATTATGAGTTCAGTCTCGTTCGCGAAGCGTTGATTGAACGCGAGGTCGTGCTGGCCGCGGCACCTCATATTGCGTGGCCGTTGCGTCTCGTTTTGCCGCACAGTCCCGAACAACGCCCCCGCTGGCTGATCCGTTTGGGCCTCCTGCTTTATGACAATCTTGGCGGACGTCAGCGCGTGCCGGGCACAGAATCGCTTGACTTGCGACATGCCCCTGAAGGTGTGCCGGTACGTGACGATTTCTCCAAAGCCTTCGCCTATTATGACGTTTGGTGTGATGATGCCCGATTGACGGTTCTCAATGCCATCGATGCGCGCCGCAAGGGGGCCGAAATCCTGACCCGAACGGCCTGTATCTCCGCTCGCAGGGATGGCACGCTCTGGCGAGCCCGGCTCCGAGATATACGAAGTGGAGATGAGCGCGAGATATATGCACGGGCGATTTTCAATACCGCCGGACCATGGCTAGAGCAGGTGCTTTCCAATGTTGTGGGGATCAATTCTGCTTACAATATCCGCCTTGTCAAAGGAAGCCACCTGATTATGCGAAAATGGTGGCAGGGCGACCATGGTTATGTGTTGCAAGCCCGAGATCGCCGTATCATCTTTGTTAATCCATGGTTTGAAGATTTGGCATTGATTGGCACGACGGACATTCCCTATGAGGGCAAACCGGAAGCGGTCTCCGTCGACGAGGATGAGATTGATTATCTCCTCAATATTCTCAATCGGTATTTCCTTAAGACACTATCTCGAGACGACATCGTCGACGCTTATGCTGGGGTGCGCCCCTTATACGATGATGATTCATCCAAGAACGCGTCCGCCGTCACACGTGACTACACCTTTGAGTTGAACGGTGGCGAGGGGCAGGCCCCAATCATTTCGGCCTTTGGCGGCAAGATCACGACCTTCCGAAAACTTGCTGAACATGGTCTTCAACGCTTGCGACCCTACCTGCCAGAAATGGGAGTTGACTGGACAAAAAACACGCCCCTTCCCGGTGGAAATTTCCCAGACGGAGACTTTTCTCAATGGTATCAACAATTTTGCCGCCGGTATCCTTGGATGCCCAACAAACTGGCTCTGCACTTTGCCCAAAATTATGGATCGGAAGCCGACAATGTGCTTGATGGGGCCAATGAATTATCTGACCTTGGCCGTCACTTTGGTTCCGAGTGCTATGAACGAGAAATTAGCTGGCTTTTAGAAAATGAATTTGCTCAATCAGCAGAAGACATTTTGACCCGGCGTACCCGTCATCATCTCTTCCTAACCGCAAAACAACAGGAAGATGTCAAGTCATACTGCGAAGGCCAAGACAGACAATCGGGCGATCTCGCTTTTTCCTCGTCGGCTCCAAGTTCTTTTGGAGACCTTTTGTAGCTTTCAACTTCCGAAGTCTTAATCGATATGTCTTTGAATCTTCTTAATCACCTCGCGAGGCCCATCAGACCCATTTGCTGTCGTGAGGTCAGAGTGATGTCAGAGCAACAGAGTCTAGCGAGACGTTGTTGCTTTCCTTCACCGTTGACTTATGACTCTAAAGCCTTTTTTCGGTTTCAGTCTCGGTGATTTCAATCGGTGACATGGCACGATGCTCTTCTTGGATTAAAACAATGACGACTCGAATAACATCACGCGTCCTTGCCCTCATTTATGGAATCAACGTCCTGTCCGAGATAACCATGGACAAATTTCTTGTCTTGCATGACCTCTTCAGGGGACCCTTGGGCCAAAATGTTGCCCTCCGAGAGCACATAAACCCTTTCAACCAATTCGAGTGTCTCTCGCCAATTGTGATCGGTGATGAGAATTCCAACATTTTTTGCACTTAATTGATAAACCAGTTTTCGAATATCTTTAGCAACGATGGGATCAATACCAGCGAAAGGTTCATCGAACAGAATATATTTTGGCTTGGAAGCCAGACAACGAGCAATCTCGACACGGCGGCGTTCGCCTCCCGACAAAGTGGCCCCACTCGAACGGCGAATATCGGTGATCGAAAACTCTTCCAACAGATTTTCGAGTTGCGCCTTTCGTTCCGCCCGATTGGGCTCGCAAAGCTGTAGAATGGCCATGATATTGTCCTCGACATTGAGACCACGAAACACAGACGCTTCTTGCGGTAGATAGCCGAGACCCAAACGAGCACGAAGATAGAGTGGCAGGCGAGTGATATCATGGCCGTCAAGAATCACTTGTCCGGCATTGGGAATCATTAAACCCGCGATGGCAAAGAAACTACTCGTCTTTCCAGCACCATTGCGTCCCAACAATCCCACAATTTCACCTGGGTACAGGTGCAGACTCACCGAATTGACGATTGTCCGCCCACCAATGGTTTTGCAGATGTCCTTAACGAAGAGGCCAACTTTTTCTCCGCCATCAGGGTCAGACATCATTGATCCTTCACTTGAACATCGGCCGCTCCGCCCTCTTCTAAAACGCCTTGTCCAGTTTCAATATCGTAGACAAAGACCGGTCCTGAAAGTGTGAAGGCCGGAGTCTCAATCCGAACCCCGCCGATCAGGCGAATGCGATTGTCCTCTAAGGAATAGACACCTTGGCTAGCCGTCGCTTTTGCATCCTTATTGACCAAATTGATATTTCCCTCGACTCTGACGAGCGCAATTTGGTTGTCACGGTTCTCATCAAGCAACACTTCGGCTGAGTCACAGGTGAGGCGAAGATCGGCATGTGTGACAACGACATTGCCAACAAACTTTGTCACACCGCTGCCCCGCTCAAATATCGCTCTCTCGGCTTTGACCACAATTGGCCCCTCGGGATTGGTTGGATCAAACAGTAATTCGGCTTGCGGATAGGCAACGCTTGCCGCGGCCAATAAGACCAAAGAATAAAATGAGATTTGCCAGTTTTTCATTGCCGAATATTTCCTCATTTGAAGATTTCTGACCCTAACAACAACATGTGTTTCCCGCAAACCGCCAAAGCCGATCACAAAAATGTAAAGCGTGAAAATTAACCGTCGGGCTCCTCAAAGGCAAATTCGATCCCGTTTAGAAATTCGATTTTTTGTCCGGCCTCAGTTATTCGTAACTTTCCGGCCTTGCCAGTCCCATTCATAAATTCAAATTTAGCCTCATCAAGACTCTCAATGAGAGATTCCTGCATGAGGAGTTCAAAACCTTTTGAATAAACCTTGAACCAGTCAGACGTAACGCGGTCGGACCAAGTCATCACAGCATCGCCAGAAAGACTGGCCGATGTTCTGTCCGATTTGACGAAAAGTTGATCGGCGAAAATGTTTCCCTGAGACTGGCTTTGAGTCTCGTAGCGAGCCATAATTTGGTGACCAATGATCCCATTGGAGCCTACCGATCCCCTCTCTAGCTCTAAGGTCAAGGTGGAGCCGTCATCGTAGGTCTCAGTTAGAATCCCGTTTTCAAATCCTGCATAGCTGAGATCCCAGCCGGCGTTGGCTTTATCCGAGCTAAAATGTCGAACGAAACCATCGGGATAGACAATAGAACCCTTCGCACCGGTGGCTTTGAATTGGGTTGGCAGGAACACCACCGAGTCAATCACCACTTTCAGAATGGCACCGCCCGACAACCGGGTAGAATAGGTCAGATGTGTGGCCCCACCCGCCTCACTACTGTCTTCAATGGTCAAATCTCTTTGATTTGAGAATCCAACCCAAAATATAGCCGCGATGACAAGGAAGGCGGCGGATGGTAAAACAACATGAAAGAGTGTCGATACAGGCCTCCCTGAGGCAAAATGGGTTTTTGGCTTCATACCAGCCCCGCACGCAAACAGTCATGAATGTGCAAAATGCCCAACACCCGGCGGGGCTCTTCCTGACCTGTCACAAAGAGACAGGTCACTTGATGATTGTTCATCAACCCGACCGCCTCAACGGCCAGAGCGTCGTGGGATATGGTCAGCGGATGGCGCGTCATGACGTCAGACAATTTGTGGTCCAGTAAGCCATCCATGTGGCGGCGGAGGTCGCCATCCGTGATGATGCCTGTCAGGTGGCCATGACCATCGCAGATACCCGCAACCCCGAACCCCTTTTGTGTCATTTCAATCAGCGCTTCCGACATCGCAGAATATTCGTTGACCAAGGGAAGTTTATCGCCGCTATGCATCAGATCACTGACTTTAGACAATTTAGAACCGAGTGCCCCACCCGGATGAAACTCTCGAAAAGAGGATGGCGTGAATTTCTGATATTTCATCAAGGCAATCGCCAAAGCATCGCCGAGGGCGAGCATCATCGTGGTGGAACAGGTCGGTACGATATTTTCATCACAGGCTTCTGCGACTTTCGGCAAGACGATCCCTACATCAGCTTGACGCATGAGCGTGCTGTCAGATTGGCTCGCGACACCAATCAACGGAATGGAAAACCGTCGCGAATAGGCAATAATATCAGCAATCTCATGAGTCTCGCCAGAATTCGAAAGGATCAAGATGACATCGTTGCGCGTCATCATGCCAAGATCACCATGGCTCGCTTCGGCGGGATGGACAAAATGGGCCGGTTTACCTGTGGAAGCGAAAGTCGCGGCGATTTTTCGCGCCACATGACCAGATTTGCCCATGCCAGAGATGATCACTCGGCCCTGTGTTTTGGCAAGCAGCGATACCGAGGCGGCAAAACTCTCATCAAGACTATCGGCCAGTTGGCGCAACGCATCTTTTTCACGCAGAATGACCCGTTGCCCGGCCTCAAGGAATTGAGACTGATGATCGTCTATTGGCTGTTTCAGCATGACATTCTCATTGAGTATCGTTCTTGACCCTTCGCCAACATCTTAGGCGTAAATGAGGATCGCACTCAGTGGGCAAAAACATCTTTTTCCGACCAGCCTTCAAGATCAATCTCGGCGCGGGTCGGCAGAAATCGAAAACATGCCTGTGCTAGATGTGCCCGCCCTTCTCTCTCGAGCATGGAATCGAGAGCTTTTTGCAAGGCATGGAGGTGAATGACATCGGTGGCGGCATACTGCAATTGCTCTCTCGAAAGTTCGCTCGCCCCCCAGTCGGAACTTTGCTGTTCCTTCATGATCTCAATTCCCAGCAATTCACGGCAGAGGTCTTTCAATCCATGTTGTCGAGTAAAAGTGCGCGCAAATTTTGACGCGATTTTTGTGCAGTAGACGGGGGAGATATCGGCACCAAAGGTTTTCTTGAGCAGCGCGATATCAAATCGGCCGAAGTGAAATATCTTTAATATATTTCGGTTTTCCAAAATGCTTTTGAGTATGGGGGCTCCGCTTTGATCGTTCGCAATCTGAACAATATCAGCACTGCCGTCACCGCTAGAGAGTTGCACCAGACAAAGACGATCTCTGTGCTGATTGAGCCCCATCGCTTCGGTGTCGACGGCGATTGATAAACCTGTCTGGTAATCCACCGGAAGATCACCTGTATGAAATCGGATTTCCATATCCACGGCCTTTCTGCCTGCAAGAATAACGGGGTCGGATTACCAACATCTTGTCATTCCGTGAGGCCATGCGTTGAATGGTGCCCAGAAGAGGACTCGAACCTCCACGCCCATGTCGGGCACTAACACCTGAAGCTAGCGCGTCTACCAATTCCGCCATCTGGGCCCTGATGCATCATTAGGCATCTATTGCCCAAATGAGTCTCTGTCAAACCATCGAAGTGGTTTTCCTCTCAGTAAAGGCTGTGATCGGCATCCATAATCAAGCCCTCCGAAGGGGCAAAATTAGACATTATACATCGGCTGGCGTATCGCCTCGTTTTCCTCATTCAAAACGAGAGTCGGGTTTAATTCTTTGACTCCGTCCGTGTTCTTTGGTCTTGAACCACCTTTTCGGCGAGCCGGCCGGTCAGTTCCTGTAGGTGATCAAAACGATATTCAAAAGTCCCAACCCCTTGCGTGAGGGAGCGCAACTCAATGATTAGATCTTGCAATTCCGCCTGCGGCATTTTGGCACTCGTTTCATCCCATTGCGTCCAGTTTTCCTTGGAATCAAAGCCCAGAATTTGTCCTCGCCTGCCGCTGACCAACCCTTGGATGTTGGAGGTAAATTGCGATGGCGCTGAAATCATCACATCAAAGATGGGCTCAAGAAGGACGGGCTTGGCATTCAGCATGCCATCACGCATCGCCAACCAGCCAGCGGTTTTAAAGGCCTGTTCAGAACTATCGACGGGATGGTATTTTCCATCCCTAAGGGTCACCGAAATATCGACAACCGGGAAACCCAATGGCCCTGATACCAAATAATCCTTTACCCCGGCCTCCACCGCGGGGATATATTGTCGCGGCACTCGGCCGCCGACAATAACATCATTGAATTCGAATCCTTTGCCACGAGGGAGGGGTTTGATTTCGATTTCCACATCACCAAATTGACCATGTCCTCCTGACTGTTTTTTGTGTCTGGCATGTTGGATGACCGATTTTTTGATCGACTCCTTGTAGGAGACAAGAGGGCGGCGGCTGGTCACATTGAGATTGTACTTGCTTTTCAGTCGCTCAATAGCCACCTTGAGATGAATTTCACCCTGACCTGACAAGAGAATCTCTCGAGTGTCCTGAAGATGTTCAATAGAGATGGACGGGTCTTCCTCCGTCAATTTGGAAATCGCCCCACTCATTTTGGCCTCATCGCCTCGTTTCTCTGCTTCAATGGCCAAAGAGAACAGCGGCTGAGGAGGTTCAGGCCATTCAATGCTCGGTGACTCACCACTCTCAACAAGGATGTCTCCAGTCCTCATTGAATCCATTCGGCCAAACGCGACCACGTCACCCGCGTGAGCCGACGAGCATTTGTCCAAATTGTAGCCATTCATTCGATTGATTGAACTCACTCGCGTGCCATTGAGCGTCGCGCCCTCTTTGACCGTGCCTTGGAGGACTCGGGCAATGGACAATTTCCCGCTATGGGGCATGTGAAGGGTTTTGAAGACCGCAGCGCCATACCCCGATAAATCGTTGAGTGGCAGTCTCGATTGGACCAAATCCACATGAGGGGTTTCGTGGCGCAAAGCTTTGAGGAGACGGATAATGCCAGCATCATCGATGGCTGAGCCGATCAAAACAGACACCACATTGTCGGCCTGCAGCGCGGCGGTCAGATGGTCGTAAATCTCTGCCTTCGGCGGAATCGTATCTTCCAGTAATTGCTCAAGCAGGCTGTCATCAAAGTCGGCCAACGATTCCAACATTTCTTGGCGGGCCAAGGCTTCGCTGTCGGCCATATTGGAGGGAATTTGGATCAGTTTAGATGGATTTCCAGGTCGGTATTCGTAAGCCCGTTCGCTCGCGAGGTCGACATAACCGGTGACGGATTCTCCATCCATGATGGGCACATGACGCAGAACCAAGGGCAAGTCTGATGCTGCTTGCAAAGCCTCAAGCATTTCCGGGACGTTCGTGCCGGTGAGATGATCAATCTTATTGAGAAACAAACAATGGGGAATATCATGATCGCCAAGAAATTTAAGGACCGGCGCTGTCATCATGGCTTTGTCAATGGATGGTTCACACACCACGACAGCGATATCGGCGACCATCAGGGCATCTCGCGAATCCTGTTGGAATTCCACCGAGCCCGGACAATCAAGAATCGTCCAATGATCGCCCAAATAAGTGAATTGAGAGACATTGACCTCGGTGCCCATTTGACGGGCGCGTGACTCAGAGGAGACATCTCCAACCGTGTTTCCAAGCGTTACATCTCCTTTGCGAGGGATCGTTTCGCTAGCAGAGAGAATGGCTTCGGTTAGGCTTGTCTTGCCGCTTTGATAGGGCCCAACGAGGGCGACACATCTCGCGTTTGTGTTTTCGGTCATAATTTTCTCCTCAATAGCATTTTATTTTGGGATACGAGAGAAAACAATTTCTTTGGCCCATGCTTCGAGGCCACGCGGAAATTGACAAGAGAGATGCTAGTATGCAAGCCAGATTCGCTATATGTACGGGGCACCAATTAAGGGTTCAGAATGCATTGAGATACCCAAATCAATTGGGAATTATAATCCTGACTATGCAAACAGAATTTGCTAAAATCAACAAGGGAATTCGGAAAGTCATACCGCAAAGGCATG
The DNA here is from genome assembly GCA_022824005.1 of Paracoccaceae bacterium. GTDB lineage: Bacteria > Pseudomonadota > Alphaproteobacteria > Rhodobacterales > Rhodobacteraceae > JAPOXR01. The sequence continues at coordinate 336 of JAJEBG010000042.1, read as the reverse complement.
TCATTGGTTTAACTGTTCAAGCGGTTCCCCGACAATGCTAAAGCAGAACGTTGGTTCAAGGAGCAACGTTGGGGTGAGGCCGGAAAGCCGGATCATTGCCCAATGTGCGGATTCACAGACCGGATTCGTCTCGTTCCATCCAAGAAGCCCTTGCCTTATTGGTGCGGTGCCTGTCGCCGGAATTTCAGCGTGAAGACGGGAACGGTGAAGCTGGGTTGCAAATCTGCGACATGGCCAGTGGTGTGGTCAAATAACAGCCGGACGCGCCGGTGATGTCGCCACGGCCGACGGCCAGCGCCAGCACGCTGTCGTCGCGCAGCTGGTCGTGATCGTTGA
>JAJEBG010000059.1 GCA_022824005.1 Paracoccaceae bacterium | reverse complement strand
ATGGCACCGATGGGAATAAGAGCCCAGACCATCCATGCCTCGGTCGCAAAGCCATAGCCGATGAATCCCACCAACTCAAAAGTCAGGCCGAAGAGAAGCGTTCTGACCTCGCCAATTCGCCGCAGAATGGGTCGGATCAGATAGCCTTGGGCGATGGCAATGGCGACACCATAAGCGGCGAGTGTGATGCCGATCATGCGGGGCTCCCACGCAAATCGTTCGGCGGAAAAAAACGACCAAATGGCCGGGTAGGCGGTGAAGGCGACCTGCGTGAGCAGCATCACGGCAAGGAGGATTCGCAAACCCGGAAGGCGGCCGATTTGCAGAAGACCGCCGAGGGGATTGGCGCGTTTCCACTCGAACTTGCGGCGAATGTCATCGGTGACGGTTTCTGGGAGGACAAAATAGCCGAGAATCATATTGGCAAATGACAAGAGAGCGGCGGCATAAAAGGGCGCACGGGTGCCATATTCGGCAAAGAAGGCTCCGAGCAGGGGACCAAGAATAAAGCCAATGCCAAACGCCGCACCGATGAGGCCAAAATTCTGCGCTTTCTCATCGGGCTCAGAAATATCGGCAATATAGGCGGCGACTGTCGCGGGGGTAGAAGCCGTCAACCCTCCGACAATCCGACCAAGGAGCAGCAACCAAATCGTGTGCGCGACCCCCATGACAAGATAATCAAGAGACATAAAGAAAAGCGAGATGAGAAGAACCGGTCGGCGTCCAAATCGATCCGACAAGTTGCCAATTGAGGGACTACAAAGAAACTGCATGACGGCGTAGCTCGATGCGAGAATACCGCCCCAGAGAGCGGCCGAGCCCAAGGATCCGGCTTCTACCTCAAGAATTAAATTGGGCATAACCGGCACGATTAACCCAATTCCCACCGCGTCCAAAGCCACGGTCAACAAGACAAAAATCAAAGGAAGATTATGTTTCAAAAGAACAGACACGAGATAGAAATTTCGGCTTAAGAGATGCAATTATGCCATGAAATTTGCAACCCAAAAGGCACCTAGCTACCAAGCACAAGGGAAGGGTTGCAAATTCTCGGCGTTGGTGGCATTGATAAACAACTTGGAAGCCGTCTCATTCGTGCGGGAAGACCAAGAAAGGACTTTTTGAACATAGGCGAGGATCGCCTGTCAGTTCAAGAGTGGGGCGGCGGTGACTGGGGACAAGTCATGAATGCAGACCCAAAACCCTTACTGATCAAGCGGTATACCAGTCGCCGTCTCTATAACACCGAGACCAGCGACTATATCACATTGCAAGACGTGACCGATCAGATTCGGGCCGGCCGCGATGTCAAAATTGTTGACTTGAAAACGGGCGACGATCTGACCCGGCAATATCTCATTCAAATTATCGCTGATCTTGAAGCGCGGGGTGAGCAGGTCTTGCCACTCAATATTTTGACGGAAGTGGTGCGCACTTACAATGATCAGGCGCGGGAGATCATGCCACAGTTTCTTGATGCATTTTTCGGTTTCTGCAAAGAGAACCAGGCCCAAGCCATGGAGAGTTTCAAGGTCTTTGCCAATCCACTAGCCTCATATGAGGAGATAGGCAAAAACCAAAGAGCCATGTTTTCTAGCCTGCTAAATGGTTGGTCAAGAGAGTCGAGCCAGACAAAAAATGACTCCAGTGACGAGGAGAGTCAGATGAATGTCCGCCAAGAGATTGATGATCTGCGAAATATGGTCGTGGAACTCAAATCCATGGTGGCCAAGTCGTGAAAGATTGTCGAGCTAAAGGGTAATCTAGTGACACAAAACAAACATTTCTCAGAGTTGAGGCTTGATGATATCGCCGTCCAGATTCACAAGGCGATCATGGAAGGGACACGCATTGAAGCCCCGAGCAAAGCGTTTGGGATCGACTATCCCGCCGCCTTGGAGATTCGAAGACGAGTGGTCAATTTGTTGGGACGCTATGCCGGTATGCAAAAGGGCTACAAAATTGCCTTTACCAACACCAAGATTCAAGAACTGCTGGGTTTGACGGAACCTGAATATGGTTATCTATTTGAGAGTTTTGAATGTTCACATGACGAGGTTCTTGATGTGACGAAACTCTCCGAACCTTTCGCCGAACCTGAAATTGCCTTCGTGATGGGCGATAATCTGGTGGGCCCCGGGATCGCCATCGCCGATGTACTGAAAGCCACGCGATATATCTGTCCCGCTATTGAAATTGTCGATTCGAGATTTGGCACCTACAACGCCACAAAAGAAGACATGGTGTCCGACAATGTCCAATTTGCACGATTTGTCCGAAGCGCGCATCAGTTTGAGCCGCAAAAATTCGATTTATCCCAGATTCCCGTCACGATGGAGGTGGATGGTCAAGTGGAGGAATCTTCCACCGGACGGGTCATGGGCCATCCCGCCGAAGCGGTGGCGTGGCTTGCCAACAAATTTGCCGAATTGGGCAGCATTGATATCATCAAGGACGGCACCATCATCCTATCAGGCTCGTGCACGCGCTATTTTGCGGTTCAAGCAGGCTCAAAGCTAACAGCCGATTTTGGCCCTTTGGGGTCCATTGATCTCACCTTTTCGTAAATTCAAAAATTGGCATAAATATTGAGTTGATGCCTCTATGAGACGACGTCAAAGTCTCGTCCTGAGAGGATGATGAGGCATGGCTCACGTTTTCCTAGGGTTTAAGAAACGTCCGCTCGGACAGGCGTCAATACTCGTTAATGGCGATAGGCCAATGGTGAGGAGGCTTACCCACAACGGAGGTAATGAAACTTTATTTCTTGGTCATGGCGATGACGCGTTGACGGGCGAAGGCGCGCTCGCGGTCATTCACACCGAGGAGACGGCATACAAGGCGGAGGAAGCCGTCTTCGATGTCATCTCGATACTCATCGGCTAGCGCGACTTCCCATAGAGCTTCAACGAGTCCCACTCGGTCTTCAAGGGGAACGGCGTGTTTGAGGGCGCGGGTAAATCGCACATTGTCACTGACATTCTGTTCAATTTCTTCGGCTTCAAGGCGAAGCGTTTTTGCTTCTTGTGATGTGAGGCCAAAGCGGAGGGAGAGAATCGTCTCGACTCTTTCCACTTCGGCAGCGACAAACTCATCATCGGAACGACCAACTCGCACCAAAAGGACGGCCAACGCGAGTCTTGACTCATCTTCGGCCATGGGCGTGGGTTCAGCTTGGTTGAGTTTTGCGAGAAGTGAGCGCAGCACGAATTTAATGGGGTTCAGAGGAGGTTAATCGGGTCATGTCTGGTCGTTGTCTCAAGGGTTGTTCCTTTCCTCAGCCACGCCGACTCCTTTGAAGATATTCTTGAAAGGCAGTGCCCATAAGACTCCGAAAGCGGCATAGATCAGCAATTCAATCAGGACCGAGGGCCTATCAAGGTATCCGACAAGTGTGGTGGCCACGACAATGTAGATGGGCAAACCCACGCAAAGCAACAGAATGGAGATATAGCGACGGGTCTTGTAGGGAAGAGGCATGTCAAAAATCTTGCGTCAAGATCAAGGTATCTTCGCGCTTTGGCGAGATCGATAATAGAGAGATGGGAATGCCCACCCATTCTTCAATGCGAGCGATGTATTGTCGGGCATGGGTTGGCAGCTCCTGCGCCATTTCGATGGGCTCGCGCCACGTCGGCAGTGATTCGAAGATCGGCTTGAGACGGGCTTGCTCTTGGGGTGAGGTAGGAAAATAGTCGATGGTTTGCCCGTCCAATTCGTAGGCGGTGCAGACTTTCAACTCGTCAATACCTTGGAGCACATCCAATTTGGTGAGAGCCAAACTGTTCACGCCAGCAATTTTGCACACCTGCCGGGCAAGAACCGCGTCAAACCAACCGCAACGACGGGGACGACCGGTGACGGTGCCTCTCTCATGTCCTTTGGCGGCGAGAAATGCGCCCATTTCATCCGATATCTCGCTCGGAAAGGGGCCGGCACCGACGCGGGTACAATAGGCTTTGCAAATCCCAAGAATATGGCCGAGGCGGCCAGGGCCCAAGCCACCGCCTGAAGCGGCGGCGCCGGGCAACGTTGAGGAGGAGGTCACAAACGGGTAACTGCCATACTCAATATCGAGAAGCGCTCCCTGCGCGCCTTCAAAGAGAATACTGCCTCCATTTGATTGAATCTCGTCCAATCGCCGCCAAGCGGGCTGGGCAAATCGAACGATTTCAGGAGCGATTTTGATAAGGTCTTGAAACACTTGTTGGGGGTCCAACTCGTCCTCCCCCATCCCTCGCCGCCAAATATTGTGATGCTGATAAAGATGGTCGATCATTGATCGGAGAGTGGTTGAGTCCGTTAAATCAGCAACCCGGATGGAGCGGCGCCCGACCTTGTCTTCATAGGCGGGACCAATGCCCCGTAATGTGGTGCCGATCTTGCTGTCTCCCGCGGCCTTCTCGCGTAGAGCATCCAACGCTTTGTGAACGGGAAGGATGAGGGGTGTGTTGTCGGCGATGACCAAATTCTGCGGTGATATGTCAATCCCTAATTGGGCAAGATGGCTCATTTCTTGCAAAAAAGCCCAAGGGTCAAGAACAGTTCCACCCCCAATGACATTTAGTTTTTTCGGCGTGAGAATGCCCGAGGGAATCGATGAGAGTTTGAACGTGGTGCCGCCGACAACGATGGTATGGCCGGCATTGTTGCCCCCCTGAAAACGGACAATCGCGTCAAACCGGGCGGCCAAAAAATCGACGATTTTCCCCTTTCCCTCATCACCCCATTGGATACCTGTCAATGTCAAATTTTGTGTCACGGAAACTCCATCAATAAACCCAGACCTGTTATCGTTCACTTCGGACTTATCTCAAGCCAAGCTTGATGTGAATGACGACATATCGAGGGGGCATATCATAGGTCTAAGCGGCCGCAAGACATCGCTTTGAGTTTTGGTTCTCAACATCAATGGAATGGTGGATTGTCAATCACTGAAATTGCGACAGAATGGCGGCAATTCTCGCGTCATTGCGGGGATGAGTGGGTAAAATTTGTCCTCTCGGACTGTCCGGTGTCTGGTCAAAAATCAGCACGCCAATAGTGGGATCAAAACCAGCGGCATCAGACATTTGAGCCCCGAGGAGGTCGGCCTCAAATTCCTCGTCAACTGAATAAATACGATTGCCAAATTGCGAGCCGATTTTTGTCAAATCGGCGACATTCTGTTGATTGGACGCATCCACGCCTTGAGTCATGGCTAGTCCTCCGAGCAGCAAGCCACCAAGGACTTCCCTTCTTTGTCGTTTCTTGCCATGCTCCAAAATATAATGAGCCGCTTCATGCGCGTAGACAAAGGCCGCTTCATCGGCATTATTGAAGATGGCCAACATCGGTTGCGTGAAGACGATGAGTGGTTTTCCACGCACCTGATAGGCGTTGATGGAGGTATCCGACTTATCGGTGACGGCGACCGAAAATTGACAATCCTTCCCAATGAGAGTTTGTTCACAAACCGATTTCGCCACCGGTTCAATACGGCTCACCGCTCCTAAGACCATGGTGAGCTGTTCCTCCGATAGCGAGGGGGATGAAGCCATCACTATCGAATTCTCTACTGGCAAACTCGAACAATTGACAAGGACAAACGCTGACATTCCAAAGGCACAAATCAACGGAAGAGCGCGGATCATGAGTTTTTTTTCCGGATCGTTAGTGGGGGGCTTCAATTCGTTTAGGATTTAACATTGAACATCCAAATTGCAAGAGATTGATTGAAGAAATATGAGAAATCGGCCTTCCGTCATGCGGGTGATTGTCAATATCTTTGAGTGGGCAGTGTGATCAAATAGTTTGAGATTCCATAATAAGCGAACAAAAAATAAGAAATCACCCGTTAGGCATTGGTAACTACGGCGTTTAAGTGCGATAATTACCGGGATAAAAGCTTAACCCAACGGGTGATTAGATGTTAAAGAGGAAAGTAAGACAGTCTCGCTT
>JAJEBG010000040.1 GCA_022824005.1 Paracoccaceae bacterium | reverse complement strand
CGCTGCCACTCCACACGAACAGGGGCCACCGTCGCCACATCGGGATCCTCAACGACAATCTCCAGAGACTCCCCCACACGCGGGTGGTGCGGAACTATCCGGGCGTGCCCGGGCTCATCACGGTCGGCCACCTCTATGGTGGCCACACGCGTCTTGTTGTCGGTGCCGCTGGCCTGAAGAACCAACTCAAAACGGTTGTCCCGGTCGGCATCCAGCGGAGTTTCAAAATCAGGCGGCGCGACAAACCGCACAGCCCCCGCTTCCACCTTGAAATGCCCCGCATCAGGCCCGGCCAGTCGCCACGCGTCCTCAGAAAGGGTCAACACCCGTGTGTACGCCCCTTCACTATGGACAATCGCGTGGGAGGAGGCCCCGGCGGCGGCCGTGAGCAAGAAGAATGGCCCCATGGCTAGAACAAGAAGGGTAAGCCCGCGCGTCTTCCGAGGTACGAAATCACGTGTGGGCAAACACGCGCCACTCATCCCAATGGCCCCACCGTCCGTTTGGCCTTGGCACCCCGGGTCAGCACAGAGCCTTGTGCGGAGGTGAGAAAACGGGCGCGCCTGCGGGGCCGAACCCCCTTTTTTAACGCGTGATGAGGACTGATATTGAGGGGGGGGGGGGGTAGGAGAAATTCAGCGCTTCAAAAGCCTTGGCCAATAGAGAACAAAGGAGATAACGGCCCTCTTGCCGTGTGTGGACCAAAAAAGACATGGGATCAAACAAGACCCCGTTCAGGCGATGCCACGACACCCAAAAACTCCACAAATTGTGGAAAATAGAGGGGGGGGGGGTAAAAACAAAAGCGAAACAGCCTTCATCGTTCCCAATAGATTATTCAATCCTTGCATACACATTCCTGCTCCATCATCACTCACAACAACGGTTTGCCCTCTCAAAGCACCTCAAATCTTCTGTCTAGGCGTCACAAGAAACAACAGCAAAACACTCCCATGATGAAATGGGGCATCCCACACCATATTTAACCATCAAACACGGGCTGTAAACAAAAACTTTTACCCCATGCACTAAACCGGGATTCCGGTGAATGCAACCCCTTTGAAGACGTTTTGGAATGGATCGGCATTCCATCGGAATCATGAGACAATTTTACAACATCTCATGTTGTTTTCCACAATAATCCAATTATTTCACGCGTTTTCAGCCTAGTTGCGACATGATCCCTTGCCCGGTCGTTGATGGTGAAGCTGGTCAGACTCCGCCAGTTCATTGACCGCGATTACTGACGCACCTTTTTCTCGTAATCTCGCACCATCGTACGGGTCAATTCACCGACTTCAAATTTGGCGCCGTTTGGCCTCCCATGCAATGTCCTGCTATTCTTCTCACCAACGTTGTTGTCCGAACTAAATGCACGATTTTACGGGCAAGCTACGCACAGGTTCCACCAACATCTTTTTGATATAATCGTCCAATATACCCCAATCGAGCCAACCGAGCGAAATTGTTTCCACCATCCCCACACCGCCATTCTGGTGGGACATTCAGACTCATCATTGCGTTGACAAGGATTGTTCCTTCAAGAACTGATTTCCAGGAATCATTGTTTTGTTGGATGAGCGACAGCACGACGAGACCAAGATGGCTTTCGCCGCTCAAAGAAGGTGGTCACCCCCTCTTCGGCTTCGGGTTGCGACCATTGTCTAACCAGTTGGTCTGAAGTCCAACGGATACAATCCTCATCAATCAATTGACCAAGCGATTGTGAAAGAGATTTGGCCGCGGCCACCGCCGAGGGGGCGCTTTCAAGATAGTGAAGGGTCTCCGCCTCGACCGCCTCATCCAAACTTTGCCGCTCTACGCATTTTGCGATGAGACCAATCTTCGTCGCCTCCTCGGCAAAGAAGCGGCGGCCAGACATCATTAGGACACGCGCATTGTTGGCGCCCATTTTGGCCATGACATAAGGTGAAATGGTTGCCGGTATCAGTCCCAAACGGGTCTCAGACAATGCGAACACCGTGTCATCTGAAGCGATAGAGAGATCACAAATTGCGGCGAGGCCCACGCCACCCCCAAAAACATTTCCATGCAGTCTCCCGATGACGGGCTTGGGTAGACGGTACCAACGTTTGAGCATTTTTGCCAAGCCCAGAGCGGCTTCTCGTCTTTCTTCATCGTTCAAAGTGATTTGTTGGCGCATCCAAGCCAAGTCTGCTCCCGCACAGAATGAGTCGCCCTCTCCTTTTAGAATAACAACTCGGACACCGTCGTCACTCGCAATACGTAAGGCCAGCTCGGACAACTCGTCAATCATTTTCTGTGATAACGCGTTATGCTTCTTAACACGCGATAAAGTGACGGAGAGAATGCCATTCTTGTCACAATTTTCATGAATCAGGCTCATGATGTCAGATCATTCCTTTGAAATCTGTCGTGACCGTTTGAGCCATCTCTCTCGAGCGACCTCCAAAATTAAACCAACCTTTCATCCCATTTTTTGTCGACCGTATATACCGTCCGTGTGAGCATAATTTCTAAAGCACCACTATTTTTCAAGTGAGTTTTTCACCATCTTTTTGGCTTGCCTTGCGGCCCATTGCAATTCGTTTTCATCCAATCCGGTATTCCATCCCGCACTGCTCAGCGCAGCATGAACGTTTTCAGTGGCCGCGTTTCCCGAGGCCCCCGGCGCAAAAGGGCAACCTCCGAGGCCGGCGATTGACGTGTCAAACATACGGACACCGTAATCTATGGCAGCGAGGATATTAGCCATAGCGCTACCGCCAGTGTCATGAAAATGCCCCGCGATTTGAGATGGGGGGAGGATTTTGAGCACGGCTTCCAACATGCGCCCTACCGTTAAGGGTGTTCCGGCGCCAATCGTATCTCCGAGGGAAATTTCTTCACAACCGAGAGAAATTAAATTTTTTGCTAATTCAGCCACCGATTTCGGATCGGTCACGCCATCATATGGGCATGCCACCACGCATGACAGATATCCTCGAGTGCGCAAGTCGTGATCCCTCGCTCGGCGAATGACCGCCGATATTGTGTCGAGACTCTCACCAATAGAGGCATTGAGATTGGCACGAGAAAATCCCTCTGAAACCGAAACAAAGATGGCGATTTCATCAACGCCAGCCTCAATAGCTTTCTCCAACCCTATAAGATTGGGAACCAAGGCCGAATATTGAATGTCTTGGTGGCGGGAAATCCTCTTGAACACATCTCCACTCCCCGCCATTTGCGGAACCCAACGCGGACTAACAAAACTGCCCGTTTCAATCCTTCGGAAACCACATCGCGACAGTGAGTTCACCAATTCGATTTTTGTCTCGGTGGCGATCGTTTTGACCTCGTTTTGTAAGCCATCGCGTGGCCCGACTTCGACCAACTCAATAGGGGTCGCTGACATTTATGCTGGCTCCCCACGTGCGTCTTGAAAACGAACAATCTCGGCCCCCTGCGCCACTTGAGCATTCGGCTCGACACAAATTTTGTCGATGACTCCTTTGATGGGCGCTCTAATAACCACTTCCATCTTCATTGCTTCTATCGTGGCAACCGAATCGCCACTGTTGATAGAATCTCCCGCCGAGACAACAATCGATCGGACAATACCCGGCATCGGAGCTCGAACGATATGGTCGCCTGACGCTTCGCGCTGCGCCTGTATCCGCGAATCGATGGGGGTGATTTTGTGAATATTATTCAGGAACACGAAGACGTTATGGCCATCAACCCTCACGTTGGAGGCATCAATCTCTTCATCATTGAGCCGCCAATAGGGGACGGCCAAGCGGTGGCATTGAACCGATTGCTTGTTATTGAGTTTGATGGACAAGTGATTCGGCCCCATGATGTCAATGATGGCCTCCACTCGTGTCTCGTCATGCTCAAATGTGATAACATGTTGATGGCTTTGCCACAGCACAAATCCCATTTCTGGATGGGGTTTTTCGAGTTGGCCAGCCAGTGCCAATGTGCCTAATGCCCAAATGATTTCTAGCGAATTCTGTAATGAACATGTCGAGCTATACTTCTGATCAACGGTATTTGTGTCAAAGTGGCCACCGACAAATTCCTCACTATCGACCAAATGGGACAGAAAAGTGAGATTGGTTATGAGCCCGCCGATCTCGGTCTCGTCAAGTGCCTTCTTAAGTGTTTGTCTCGCTTCCTCACGGCTGTTTCCCGTGGCTATCAGTTTGGCGATCATGGGATCAAAATAGGGCGTTATGCTATCACCAGTTTCAACACCGGTATCCACGCGGATGGACTCGGGAAAGCGCGCCCGCACGATCCGGCCGACGGAGGGCAAGAAGTTATTGGCCGCATCCTCGGCATAGAGACGGGCTTCAATGGCGCATTTTTGCACATTTTTGGGGGCGTTTGTTTGCGGTAATGGCAACCCGGCGGCGATTTGCAACTGCCATTCAACAAGATCAATACCAAGCGCTTCTTCAGTGACGCAATGCTCAACCTGTAGCCGCGTGTTCATTTCCATAAAATAAAATCGGTCAGACCGGAGCCCTTGTGAACTGTCAGCAATGAACTCGACCGTCCCGGCACCCGCGTAATCAATGGCCTGAGCCGAGCGAATGGCCGCATCTGTTAGGGCGGCGCGAAATTCATCCGTCATCCCGAGCGCTGGGCATTCTTCAATGATTTTTTGGTGACGCCTTTGCATTGAACAATCGCGCTCAAAGAGGTGGATGACCCGGCCGTGATGATCACCAAAAATTTGCACCTCGATATGTCGAGGTTCGGAAATCAGTTTCTCGATAATTACATCTTGATTGCCAAAAGCGTTGGCGGCTTCTCGCCGCGCCAAGCCTAGCATCAAGTTAAACTCATCTTCAGACCAGACGACGCGCATCCCCTTGCCACCCCCACCTGCGACCGGTTTGATGAGAATGGGAAAGCCAATGCGCCGTGATTCGGCAAGCAGGAGATCATCTTCTTGCTCAATTCCGTGATAGCCGGGGACAATGGGCACCCCCGCTTCTTCCATCAATTGTTTAGCGGCGTTCTTGGCTCCCATGGCACGTATAGCCGTTGGACGAGGGCCCACAAACACCAACCCCATGTCTTCGACACTTTCGGCAAAGTCGGCATTCTCGGCCAAAAATCCATAGCCGGGATGAACGGCATCAGACCCCGATTGGCGCGCCGCACGACGAATAGAATCGCCATTGAGGTAACTCTCCGAGGGATTAGAGGGTCCCAACCGAATGGCTTCATCGGCCATCCGCACATGCAAAGCATGGGCATCAGCATCGGCGTAGACGGCGACCGTTTTTATACCAAGCCTTTGAGCAGATCGTGCAATCCGGCAGGCGATTTCACCCCGATTGGCAATCAATAATTTGTCAAACAAGGGCTGTTGACCCACAGCTTCATTCATGAGACATCACACAAGAGATGGAACCTGTCACATACGAAAGAGGCCAAATTTTGTCTCTTCAATGGGCGCATTGAGAGCAGCCCGCAATGACAAGGCTAAAACATCTCGGCTTTTGGCGGGTTCAATAACGCCATCATCCCAAAGTCGCGCCGATGCATAAATCGGATGGGATTGATTTTCAAACATGGCCAGCATTTTGGCTTCTTGTGAAGCGATGTCATCAGAGCTGAGGATTTGGTTAGATTTTTTGGCCGCGTTTTGGCGAATGGTGGTGAGGACTGAAGCCGCTTGTTTGCCGCCCATCACACCGATACGGGAATTGGGCCATGTCCATAAAAACCGGGGCTGATAGGCGCGGCCAGCCATGCCATAATTTCCCGCTCCAAATGAGCCACCAATGATCATTGTAATTTTAGGAACCGCAGTGGTGGCCACAGCTGTCACCATTTTGGCACCATGTTTGGCAATGCCCTCTGTTTCTGCCTTTTTACCCACCATAAAGCCAGTGATGTTTTGCAAGAAGACGAGCGGCACACGTCTTTGGGAACAGAGTTCAATAAAATGCGCCCCTTTTTGGGCGCTTTCCGAAAATAGGACGCCTTGATTGGCGACGATTCCAACTGTCGTACCGCGGATCTGTGCAAAACCCGTAACCAATTGCACGCCGAAATTGGATTTAAATTCATCAAACTCCGAGCCATCGACCAAACGGGCGATCACTTCGTGGACATCATATTGCAGAGGTAAATCACAAGGGACAATACCGGTGAGCTCGCGAGGATCATAAAGAGGCTCATCGTATGGTGGGCGCTCGGCTCTCGATGGCGTGCCAAGCGATTCAATAGATTGACGAGCGAGGGCCAGCGCATGGGTGTCATTATCAGCCAGATAATCGGCGACACCAGAAATGCGTGTGTGAACGTCACCGCCGCCTAATTCCTCAGCGGTCACCTCTTCACCTGTGGCAGCACGCACAAGAGGCGGGCCGGCGAGGAAAATGGTTCCCTGATCGCGCACAATAATGGTGACATCCGACATCGCCGGCACATAAGCCCCACCCGCGGTACAAGAACCCATGACCACCGCTATTTGCGTGATCCCCTCCGCTGACATCCGCGCTTGGTTGTAAAATATTCGGCCAAAGTGATCGCGGTCAGGGAAGACTTCATCTTGACGCGGCAAATTGGCCCCCCCTGAATCCACCAAGTAGACGCAAGGCAAGCGACACTCACGCGCTATTTCTTGGGCTCGGAGATGTTTTTTGACGGTAATGGGATAATAGCTTCCCCCTTTGACCGTGGCATCGTTGCCTATCACCATCACATCTTGGCCGTTGACACGCCCAATTCCAGCAATCAGTCCACCGCAGGGAACCTTCTCTTGTCCATAGAGTTCATGCCCCGCCAACACACCAATTTCCAGAAAGGGTGATCCGACATCGAGGAGATTGGCAATGCGCGCTCTCGGAAGCATTTTGCCACGGCCCTCATGCCGTTTGCGAGCCGGCTCGCCGCCCCCTGCTTGCGCCTGTTGAGCCACCGAGCTCACGCGTTCAAGTTCGGTTCTGTGCGCCTTTTGATGACGCAGAAATTCTTCTGAACGGATATCAATACGTGATTTAAGGACGGCCATTGGCGTCAACCCCGTGCAAGATTAGTTATGGGTGCCAAATGTCGATATCGCGGCTTCAAGCGCTGAGCCGCATCAGTTCACGACCGATGAGCATCCGACGAATCTCTGACGTACCCGCCCCGATTTCCATCAGTTTAGCATCTCGAAAGAGACGGCTCACCGGCGTGTCTGACAGGTAGCCCGCGCCGCCAAAGGCCTGAACCGCTTGGTGAGCCTGTTTCATCCCCTCTTCCGACGCATAGAGGACGCAAGCGGCGGCATCCTGGCGCGTCACTTTTCCCTGATCACAGGCTTTGGCGACCGCGTAGACATAAGCACGGGCCGAGTTGAGAGAGGTGTACATATTGGCAATTTTTTCCTGCATCATTTGGAACTCACCGATGGGACGGCCAAATTGTTTGCGATTGTGCATGTAGGGCATCACCTCATCAAGGCACGCCGCCATAATGCCAAGACCAATCCCAGAAAGCACCACCCGTTCGTAATCAAGGCCCGACATCAACACAGCGGCCCCTTGGCCTTCTTCGCCAAGAACATTTTCGAAGGGAACCTCTACATTTTCAAAAATCAATTCGGCCGTGTTGGAGCCCCGCATACCCAATTTGCAAAAATGTGGCGAAGTGGAAAATCCAACCATTTCCTTCTCGACAATAAACGCCGTGATTGCCTTTGATGCTTGAGATGATGAATCTGTCTTGGCATAGGCCACCAGCGTATCGGCATCAGGCCCATTGGTAATCCAGTATTTGGTGCCGTTCAGTCGATAATAACCATTCATTTTTTCGGCTTTGAGGCGCATTGATACGACATCCGAGCCCGCCCCGGCCTCTGACATGGCGAGCGCGCCGACATGTTCACCGGAAATCAGGCGGGGAAGATAGCGTTGTCGTTGGTCTTCATTGCCATTGAGACGGATTTGATTGACACACAGGTTTGAATGGGCTCCGTAGGAGAGAGAGACACTCGCCGAGGCGCGAGCGATCTCTTCAATCACCACAGTATGAGCCAGATACCCCATTCCTGCGCCGCCGTAGCGCTCCTCAACGGTGACACCGAGCAGTCCCAATTCGCCGAGTTCCCGCCAAATTTCTGGGGGAAATTCATTGGTTTTGTCGATCTCTTGCGCCAGTGGCACCAGACGGTCTTGGGCAAATCGATGCGTGAGGGCACGAAGATCATCAATATCTTCACCGAGGTCAAAATCCATTGATCCTTCAAACATCATCAGACCTCACCTATCACCACGTTCTTGTCGGGTCACTGCCAACAAAAAATGTCATTACTCGAGATTGGCTCAAAAAGCCACTTTTTTGCCCTCTCGGCATGAGATTGAACAATATCCAATGACACAAACCGGCGCTCACTTCATGCATTTTTTCAGAGCGCCTGGTCTCTCCACTATCGAGGTGATTGGCCTTGTCAGTTGGCATTGATTCAGGCACACACTCGCTGGCAAAGTTTCGCCGCCAATCTGGGCAATTCGTTATAACTCGTGAGAAGCGCATCAGCACCGAGAGACAAAGACAGGCCTTCCTGTTCCTCATCTAGGGCCATCGCGACCACGGCCACATTGGCGGCGCGAGCGGTGTTCACATCGGTGTCCGTATCGCCCACAAGTATCGATTGCTCGGGGCATCCCCCAACCTCGCTGATGGCTTTCAGCAACGGCTCGGGATGGGGTTTTCTTGTCGGCAAGGTATCGGCCCCTATCAGCGAGCCAAATCGATCAATGACTCCAAGATCTGTTAGGAGAAGCCTCGCGAGACGTTCAGGTTTGTTGGTACAAACTCCCAACCGCCATCCGCCATTGATCAATGCATCTAATGTTGAAGTGACGTCAGGAAACAAGGTCGTATGGACCGACAGATTGACTTCATAGATACGCAAAAAAGATGGGTAACCTTCGGTCGTAAACCATTGATCATCAATCTCTTTTTTGACCCTTTTGAAACCCTCGGCCAGAAGCGCTCGTCCTCCTTTGAAAGCTAGCAACTTATCGTCATCGACGTTGAGAGGCTCACCGCATCCCCTCTCATTCAGAACATTATTCGCCGCCGAAATGAGGTCGGCACTGGTATCAGCGAGCGTGCCATCAAGATCGAAAATTATTGTGTTCATGGAACCATCCGAAATAGTTAAAAGATCATTATCGTTGTTTGTGCAACGCCATGCAACATCACTTCATTGAGATGTCCGTTGCCAAACATTTGCTCTGCGATGTATGTTTTTGCTTTCATCTCAACAAGGATACTTCATGTCGCCAACTGCCATCTTGATTCTTGCCGCGGGCCGCGGTTCAAGAATGAAGTCAGCACATCCAAAGGTTCTTCACGAAGTTGGTGGGGCTTCTCTTTTACACCATGTCTTGGCCACGGCACGAGATATGAAGCCGGACCGATTGCTAGTGGTCACGGGGCCAAATCATGAAACCATCCAAGCGGAATTACGCCGCTTCGACTCCTCTGTGGAAATTGTCATTCAAAATGAACCGCTTGGTACCGGGCACGCGGTGGCCGCCGCGCAACCGCTACTGAAGAATTTTTGTGGAAACATGATTGTGCTCTACGGCGACACGCCGTTCATTCGCCGTGAGACACTCTCCTCCCTTATCGATTCAGGTGAGGCCGAATCAGATGTCACAATTTTAGGTTTTGAAACAAAAAAGCCAGACCCATATGGACGCCTCGTTTTTGGCGAAAAGGGCCAATTGACCAAGATTGTCGAAGCGAAAGATGCCAATGAATCTGAACGTCAAATCTCATTTTGCAATAGTGGTGTGATGTCAGGGAAGGTGCCATTGCTGTTTGATCTCATCGGTCAAGTGAAACCCAACCCCATAACCCAAGAACTCTACCTCACTGATATCATTGCGATGGCTCACGAACAGGGTCTTCGCTGCCAAGCCAAGACTTGTCAGGAAGCGGAAACGCTAGGCATTAACTGCGCCTCGGAACTCTCCGCGGCCGAATCCGTTTTTCAAGAGACGATGCGCCAACAAGCTGTGGCGTTGGGTGTTATACTCATGGCCCCTCACACGGTTCATTTTAGCTATGACACAAAACTTGCGCCCGGCTGCATTGTCGAGCCTTATGTCGTCTTTGGCCGCGATGTCAAAGTCGACGCCAGAGCCCGAATTTGTTCATTTTCCCACCTCAATGGATGTTGGATAAAGAGCGGCGCGACCGTCGGGCCCTTTGCCAGAATTCGGCCAAAGACAATCGTCGGAACCGATGGCAAGGTGGGAAATTTTGTTGAACTGAAACAGGTTGAGTTGGGCAAGCAGGCCAAAGCCAACCATTTAACCTATCTTGGCAATACATCCGTTGGCGAGAAGGCCAATATTGGTGCCGGTACCATTACCTGCAATTACGATGGCAAAGCCAAACACAATACAGTCATTGGAAAGCACGCGTTCATCGGGTCCGACTCAATTTTGGTTGCTCCTATTGAGATAGGCGATGGTGCCATAACCGCGGCTGGCTCAACTCTGACCACCGATGTGCCATCCGATGCCCTAGCTATTGCGCGCCCATCCCAATCAATTATCAAAGGGTTTGCCCAGCGCTTCTTTGGCCGCTGGCGATCATCCAAAAAGTGAGATCGTAAGATGTGTGGGATTGTTGCCATTTTGGGCCAAGACGAAGCTGCCCCTATACTGATGGAGGCGCTGCGTCGATTGGAGTATCGGGGATATGACAGCGCGGGTATTTCAACCCTCTACAAGGGCAAATTGCAGCGCCAGCGAGAAGTAGGAAAACTCGCCGTCCTATCAAATCTTCTTGTCCGTGACCCCATACGAGGGTGCATCGGAATTGGACACACGCGATGGGCCACGCATGGTCCAGCGACAATTGTGAATGCCCATCCCCACCATGGGCGCACTGTCGCTGTCGTTCACAACGGAATTATTGAGAATTTCCAAGAGATCCGGCAAGAACTTTCAGATTACCAGATTCAGCCCTCTAGCGAGACCGATACTGAGACGGTCGTGCTCCTCTGCCAGTATTTTCTTGATCAAGGGTTAACTCCGATCGAATCGGTTCAAAAGACCGTCTCCCAACTGCAAGGCTCGTTTGCTCTTGTTTTTTTATTTGAAGGAGAAGAGGACACGTTGATCGCGGCGCGCCATCAATCTCCGTTGATTGTGGGTTATGGTGAGAATGAGGTCTATCTCGCTTCAGACGAAATTGCGCTGGCGGGTTTGGTCAAACGAATCACCCACTTGCATGACAAAGACCTCGTCCACATCACACGGGAAAAAACTCACATTATTGATGGGAGCGGCAATTCAGTCGAACGGGATCAAAAGGCCATTTCTATTGATCTCACAAAAATTAGCAAAGGCGGTCATAAACACTTCATGGCCAAAGAAATTTATGAGCAGCCAAAGACACTCGGCCGTGCAATCGACAAATTTCAAACATATGGCGCATGGCTTCAGCCCGAATCGGTGGTCAACGGCCTCGCTGAAGCCGAACGGGTTGAACTCGTGGGTTGTGGCACTGCCAACTACGCCTGCCAAGTAGCTGGATACTGGTTCGAAAGCCTTGCTGGAATTCCGGCTTCGTGCACCATCGCTTCGGAATTTGCTAGTCGCCATCGCTCGCCAGCGCCCTCCACTGTTGGTGTGTTTGTAAGTCAGTCCGGCGAGACCGCCGACACGCTCACGGCCCTTCGCCACTTGTCCCAACACCATTGCAAATCTCTCGCGATATTAAATGTCCTCACTAGCACAATGTCACGCGAGGCTGATTATGTCATTTCTATTGATGCTGGCACTGAAGTCAGTGTCGCCTCCACCAAGGCCTTCACTAGCCAGTTGAATATCCTCGCCGCCCTCGCCATCTCCACGGGCTATATTCGCGGACATATTGACCAAGAGCGATATCAACAATTGCTCACCGAATTGACAAGATTGCCAGGTTTGGTCAGCGTGGCACTGAACAATGACGATGCAATCAAATCAATTGCCAAGGCGATGGGACATTCCACAAGCGTCCTCTTCATCGGCCGAGGAACGATGTTCCCACTGGCCCTTGAAGGTGCACTAAAATTGAAAGAGATCAGCTATATTCACGCCGAAGGTTTGGCCAGCGGTGAACTCAAACATGGGCCCCTCGCTCTCGTTGATGATAATATGCATGTTGTCGTGCTTGCCCCGAGTGGAAAACTCTTTCCGAAGATTGCCTCCAATACCGAAGAAGTGAAAGCCCGTGGCGGCAAAATTCTCTTTATTTCTGACTCAAAGGGCATCGAGGCGGCCGCATTAGGCGTATGGAAATCCATCAGTATGCCCGACATTGACCCAATTCTGGCCCCTATTCTTTACGCTGTTCCGCTCCAACTCTTGGCCTACCATATTGCCGTGCATTTAGGCACAGATGTTGACCAACCACGGAATTTGGCCAAGTCAGTGACGGTGGAATAGCCTTGCTAGGGTTAAGTCATCCCCCAACAATGTAGATGCATACACCTGCTTCAATCTCCGACTTGGTGCATCCAAACGGCTAGTTGCGCCCCATTCTGATTCTCAACTTGGATTTGTTAATGAAAATCGTGGGTTAACCCTCCCGATTTTTTTATCCGCAAACACCGTTATTTTCTTCGGTGATTGGGAGAAATCGAATCTGCGAGTTTCCCCGACCCTTCATCTGGATGAACTCACTCGGTGAATAAACAGGACGTATCATGCAGATATTCAAAAGGTCAGTGCAGTCGTAACCAGTAGTCATCATCCCAACAGTTACACAAATGCGTATCTTGGATGTTCGGTAATGAGGATTGGTTTTCGGCTGTCCGTTGAGAGAGGTGTTCCTGAAATCAATTGTTTCTCTAACTGTCGAGGGTCAGTCTGTGAAACATCCTCATAATCGACAGACTTGAGATAGTCTTTCGCAGTTGCCGAGAGTCCAAGTTTGAACCCAATAAAGTATTCAAAAACTCTGCGACTTCTTGCCCCGAGAGAGCGATGTGCTTCATCTGAAATGACCAAGTCAAAGTGATCTGGACGAAACAGTTTTCGGTATTCGTTTCGACTTACAAATGATTGAACAGTTGAAACGACAATCTCGGCCTTCGTCCAATCAGATTGGTTCTGTTTCCAAACGATAGTTCTGAAGTCATTCTTGAGGGCTTCATCAAATTCTTTTTGGGCCTAACTTTCCAACTCAATGCGGTCAACGAGAAATAGAACTCTCCTCACATTATAGAGTCGCAAGAACATCTTAATGATTGCTGATGAAATGAGGACTTTACCAGTGCTTAAGTTATTGGTGCTGACACAATCGGGGTTGGTAGAAAAGAGAGATTAACCAACTTACCACCAAACCCCACAACAACATCACGGTGGAGTGATGGCTTCACCCCTTAATTTGTGAGTTGCCCCTCACGCTCTGGCATCGCACAAGGCTTTGGGTAACGCTTGTTCAAGAACGAGCATATCTGACTTCGGCCCCACGGTGACTCGGATACATTGATTAAGGGGGGCCACAAATGGCATGCGCACAAAGACGCCTTGACGCGACAGAGACTGCAAAACCCTTTGCGCAAACTCGCCGTCCCGTCCACAGTTGATGGCGACAAAATTGGCGGCCGAGTCAATGGTATCAAGATCATTTGACTCAGCGATTTTCATGATTATGTTTTTTGACTCTGCAATCCTCATTTGCGTCCTTGAGATATGATCTTGATCATCTAACGCCGCGAGTGCCCCCTCCTGCGAAATCCGACACATCCCAAAATGGTTGCGGACGCGGTTGAAGGCGGCCACAAGGTCGCGGTGGGCGATGGCATAACCAACGCGAGCCCCCGCCATACCATAAGTCTTTGAAAAGGTTCGCATTCGAATGACCCGCTGATCATCGGGATTAAGGGGTGGAACGTTTTGGTCCGGCACACATTCGAAATAAGCTTCATCAATGATAAGAAGACAGGTCTCTGGAACTCGCTGAATGGCGTCGGAGATGACCGAAGCCTGATGGAAAGTCCCCATCGGATTGTCTGGATTGGCGAGATAGACGAGGGACGCTTGGTGATGGTCGGCGGCCTCTAGCAAGGCCTCAATATCCTCATAATTGTCTCGGTAGGGAACATTGATCAATTCACCGCCGTATCCCGTGACATGATAACTGAAGGTTGGGTAGGCACCTAATGAGGTCACAACTTTGGTGCCGGGGCGAACAATCATTCGGGTCAGATAGCCGAGGAGACCATCAATACCCTCACCGATGATAATCTCGGCGTCTTTCACGCCTAAATGCTTTGCCAAAGCTTGGCGGAGATCGTGGTTTTCAGGATCACCGTAACGCCAAACCTTTACGGCTTCACGTTGCATCGCTTCGATGGCCTTTTGGGACGGCCCGAAGACGCTCTCGTTGGCACCTAATCGGGAAACGAAAGGGGCACTCCGCTCGCGCTCAAGAGTTTCAGGGCCGACAAACGGCACGTGGCTCGGCAAGTTTCTTGTCAATTCGTTCAAAACAAACATGATAGTCCTCCTCCCTCATGCGGTTCATTAAAGTCTGTCGTCAGTGGTTTGGCAACGGGAGTCCTCGGTCTGTCAATATTTGACAAAATGGTGCTCTTTCCATGATCGTATCATTACCATGCCTCATCAACAAAAGAACTCTTCAGCTTCTTGGTGGGCATCAACAGCATAATGAACAATACGAGCCAACCCACAACCGAGGTGAAATAAAGAAAGAACCAGAAGCCCGACCGCTGCGTATCATGCAGTCGTCGGACGGTCACCGTTGGATAGGGAATAAACAACAAAATGACGACGATATCGCCGATAAAACTATTTGGACCACCGATTTCCAAGAGTAGACAAATGGTCCAGAAGAACAAAAAAAACCACTAATATTCACTTCGTGTGGCGCGGCCCGAGAAGGTAAAATAACAGCGTCTACAGCTATTGATGGCTTGCGGAAAATTCATCTCTTACTTTTGCGCAATTTCAATCGATTCTTCGATCTTTGCCGCATCAAACCCGCCCCCGCAACCACCGAGACCGACATTCGGACTCGCGGAATATCTTTCGCCCCTTTCCGGCTTCCGTCTCCGGCCCATTCGAGAATGGTGCTGAGGTCGCCATGGAGTGCGGCGTCCATCACGCCACGCCTCTCCCCGGAGGTCAGCAGGATGCGCTCAATCAGCCCACGGATCGCCTCCGCCGCCTCGTCGTGCATCCTCAAGCAGCCCCTAGATACCGGGACGCAATATGACGCCGCCTGATATGGCCGCGTCATGGTACGTGCGGACGATTTTCCAGCCCTCGCGCCCGGCATGCTCGCGGCAGACCCAGAACTGGTCCTCGATGGAAGCCGCCCGCTGCTGGTAGGACGAATAGCGGGCATAGAGGGCGCAACGCATGGTCATGGTCTCGAGTCTCCTGTCAGTCGTGCGCCTCTATCTCCGGCGGCGCATTGTGGTTGGCGGCTTCGGACGGACAGAAATGCTCGCGCGCGATCTGGCGCCCGAGAAGCCGGGCGAGGCACATCACGGCAGCATCGATGCGGGCTTCCGGCCCGTCTTCCCGGATTCGGTGACCCTGGAAGGGAGACTTGAACCTGTGGACAAGCCTTGTCAAACGTATCTCAAGGCATATTTCATCAATGGAATCAACGGCTTGCCTCCTCTTGGCGAACCCTGTTCTTGTCTGGCCGGGCATGCGCCGACAGGCACATGATCGGAGAAGTTCGCGATCCGGGGCATCGTCGCCATCGTCTCAGGGAAGGACGCGAAGTGCGGTCTCGGGAGCCCTGTCAAGCACCCGCAACAGGGCGCGCGCCGCGCCGGTCGGGCAACGCTTTCCTTGCTCCCAGTTGCGGATCGTATCGGGCGACACGTCGATACGTCGCGCGAGTTCCGTCTGGCTGAGACCCATCCGCCGCCGGATCCGACGCGTGTAGCGCGCCATGTCCTGCAACGCCTCGGCCTCGTCTTCCCGCACCTGCGCCGCAATCTCCTCCTCCGTGGTCGCGTCTACCCTGGCGGCGTCGATCCGCCCTTCAGGGAACGTGGATGGATCGTCAGGGTCAATCCTGATGCGTGTTGTGCTCATAGTCCGTGACCTCCTTCGGGTTGGCCTTGCGGGCGGAAATGATGCGGATGGCCGAACCCCGCACCGTGTAAACGACGACATAGGCCCGCCCGTCGATCATGCCGAGCAATCGGTAGCGATCCTCGCCGTAGTCCCGCCGCGTGTCCTTGGCGACAATCCGCCGCGGATCGAAGAACGCGCGGAGGGCATGAGCAAAGTCGAAGCCCCGGCGCTCGAAACAGGCATTGTTCTTGGCATCATCCCATTCGAACTCCACCTCGGCATCTTGGGCCAATGGCCTACGCTTGTCAAGCGCTTCTGTTCATAGCAAGCTTAAGTGTGGCTCATTGATTTCTGCATTGATAATCGCACTTTGTGCTCAAATCTATAGGCAATGATAATGGCTCGAAAGAACATCAATCTTGGCCAGCTAGTGAAACGCCTAGTTCTTCAAACCGATTTAGAAACCCCACTTCCACAGTGAAGTGCAACGCTCGTCCCTTATCGCAGAGAGGGCGTAGCCTGAACGGAGAATGAGGGACGGTTTGAGAGCATTTTATCCTCTGACTCCTCTTTCGACATCTCGATAGAGGGATGGTTAGAAGGGTGGATGCAGAGCCAGAGCTAAAGACGCCTCAATCTCTCGTACCGAACTGGTCACCGCTTGACCAATCAAGTCCATCCGCCTGATCATCTTGATCCTCTCGCGAGCACCTTTATGTTCACGTTCCGAAAGCAGATGTCGAAACAGACCGCACGCATCAACCAAGCCGACAATGATAATATCGCGAGGTTCAGGGATCTCATCCGAGAATAAAATTGACATGATGCGGTGTTTGACTTCCCGGTCAACTTTGCCATCGCGAATGGGATAGCGTCGGGTCTTGAACACCCAAAGAAACCGATCATCTTTCTTCTCTAACACTCCCGCTTCACACAGACTGGTGAGGGCTTGGGTACGAATTTGATCGGCATCAGTCGCACAATGCTCAACCCAATATCGCGCGTCTTTAGTTTCCTCCGTGGCCGCCAACTTGGCAAGAGTTGGGTCCAAGAGTTTGTCGCCAAGAGGCTCAGAATTGATGACAAAAAGTTTTTCTAGATCAGTATCAACCTTGTTTTTGAGCGCAAGTTCCATAAGAACCGCGCCTGACAACACACAACGTACCGAGAGTTCGGGAACATGAATAAACCTTCCCTCTTCATCTTCAAGGAGCAACAGCATGATTTCTTCAGCGATGCTGAGCATAGAATCCCCCGTTCGTTCAGTCTTGGCCTAAAATGAAGGCCCGTCACATCAACCACTCTAGCGTTTTGATCCCCTGAATGCAACGATGTGGAAGATTCTCCTAACGGAAGAGAATGAAAAAGGCCAAAACCACTTCAAGTCATCAATTGGAGGGACCTGAATAACGTTTAGGTTAGCTCTTGGGATGGCCTCTCTCAAACAACGGGTCTGTATCTATGGCGTGTTGATAAGAAGCGATCAGGCATACACTTATTCAACCGAAAACGCATTCGAAATTTTGTGGACGGAAAGCCACAATCATTATCGGCGGAGCCACGTTAAACATCTTTTCTTGCCGCGTGGCGTGATCTCGTTTAGCATGGAGTTATGCTTAAAAAACCCACACTGGTTGATTCGTTTGATCGCCCGATCACCTATTTGCGAGTCTCGGTGACAGACCGATGTGATTTCCGCTGCACCTATTGCATGTCGGAGAATATGAAATTCTTGCCCAAACGTGATCTGTTGACGCTTGAAGAACTTGATCGCATTTGTTCAATCTTCATCCGACTCGGGGTTCGCAAACTTCGCGTGACCGGCGGCGAGCCGCTGGTCCGCCGTGATATCATGGATTTCTTTCGCAACATGTCCAAACATTTGGGACGGGGGCTTGATGAACTCACCTTGACAACCAACGGCTCACAACTCAGCCGTCATGCCGTGGCACTATCAGAAATGGGTATTCGTCGGGTGAATGTCTCACTTGACACATTGAACGATGAAAAATTCTCACGGATCACACGTTGGGGCCGCTTTGATCAGGTGATACAGGGTATTGAGGCGGCCAAAACGGCGGGTCTTCGGATCAAAATCAATACGGTGGCCTTAAAGGGGTTCAACGAAGACGAATTGTTGTCCCTCGTGGAATGGTGCGGGCGCCGAGATTTTGATATCACTTTCATCGAAGTGATGCCGATGGGTGACATCGGTAACATGGCGAGGCTTGACAGTTTCTGGCCCTTGAGTGATGTGCGCCGACGATTGAGTAAGGCCTACACATTGGTCGATTTGGCGTTGTCAACTGGAGGGCCGGCGCGCTACGTCAAAGTCAAAGAAACGGGTCAAAAGATTGGCTTTATCACGCCCTTGACACACAACTTTTGTGAGTCATGTAACCGGGTGAGACTGACCTGCACAGGAGAACTCTTCATGTGTCTCGGACAAGAAGACCGGGCCGATTTCCGGCAATTGATGCGCGCCCATCCCGAACAGGATGAAGCGGTGGCCCAAGCCATTCATCAGGCCATCTCAAGGAAACCCAAGGGACATGACTTTGACTATTCTCGCCACGATGTCGTGGGGAGAATGTCTCGACATATGAGCCATACCGGTGGTTAGCATGGATGAAGACGATTTGAGAGGAGACAAGGTTTCGAATGACTAAAATCGAAAAGTCTGATGAGCAATGGCGGCAACAATTGTCTGATCTGGCGTTTCGAGTCACCCGTAAGGCGGCGACTGAAAGACCCTTTACCCATGATCAATTCCCAAATTCGCCGGGGATATTTCGTTGCGTCTGCTGTCGAACCGAACTCTTCAATTCGGACGCCAAATTCGATTCTGGCACGGGATGGCCTTCGTTTTTCCAACCAGTCAACGACACGGTCATTGACGAATTCAACGATGACAGTCTTTTTCAGCGCCGAGTCGAAGTTGTCTGCGCCCGCTGCGATGCCCATCTTGGTCATGTTTTCAATGACGGCCCAGAACCGACAGGTTTGCGCTACTGCATCAATGGCGTCGCATTGGAATTCGAAGAAAAAGCCTAACTTTTCCCTGACAATTGGAATCTTCTAGGGCCTGTTGACAATCGAGTTGCGAATCGGGCGGGACATCGTCATTTACTGCCCCAACGACCGCCGGAACGGCGGCGCAGGCAAATGAGCAGGTATCAGATGAATTCAGATAGGACGGCACTGTCCCGGGCGCAGTACGGGACGATCCGCGCGAGGCTGCTGAAGGTGGCCTGCCAGCTGCGCCTCAGCGTGCGCCGGGTCCGTCTGTCCCTGTCTTCGGTCCATCCGCGCCAAGATCTCTTCAGGCACGTGGCGCTCGCGCTGCGACGGGCCATTCGCGGGTCCCCAAAATGCTGTCGGCGGGGCACCGATCCACGCAATCCCCGTCGAAACCCAAAAACGCCGCCAGATTCAACGCGCGGCGATTCAATCTTGGATTTGGTGAGCGATTCGGGCTAGTGGCTCGCATGCGCCGGGCGTGTTCCTCCAGCGCCGCGCGAAGACGGTCGTTCGGTGGCGGCGGATCGGCCAAGGCCTTGAAGAAACGCAAGGCGTCGTCGCGGGCGAGCGCCATGGTCTCGTGCCTGTCGATCGTCATCTCGGCGGTTTCCAGCGCGCTGGACACGATGAAGGCGCTGACGGTCTTGCCTTCGACGGAGGCCGCCTGTTCGATACGCCGCCTCGCGGTTTCGCTGAGCCGCAGGTTGATGCGCTCGCTGTGAGGCGTGCTTGCCTGAACCATCGTTCTGCTCCTTCCCTGACAGGTATGTACGTCGTTTCGGTGTCTGATGCAAGATCGAGGCGGTGCAGCCGCCGGGAGCTTTCGTTCACACAAATTAGGTGAACGAGCCTCAGGACCCTCAGACCCGCAATCTGAAGGTCGTAGCTTCAAATCCTTCCCCCGCTACTACCGAAACCCACACTCCGCGTCGCGGGGTGTCGGTCGCTTCCTTCCGGCTGACGCTCCCGGCCCATTCGATGATGGTGCCGAGGTCGCCGTGGAGCGCGGCATGCAACTCGCCGCGCTTCGCACCGGGGGTCACCACGATGCGCTCGATCAGCCCCCGGATCGCCTCTGCCGCCTGGTCACGGTCGCGGGGATCGGCCAGCGCCTCGGTGAGCCGCTCTACCTTGCGCCGGTAGACGCCGGCGATGTTCGGGTGGATGTCCGGGATGTCGACCGGAGCGGCTGACAGCCGTTCGTTGATCTCGTCCTGGCGGGCCTCCAGCTCGCGGAGCCGGTCGGATATGCCCCGCACATAGCCGCCCTCCTCGATGGCGTCGAGCATCGACGCGATCTTCTTCTCGATCCTGGCCAGCTCCTAGCGGTCCGTCACGCCCGATGCGCGGCACTCACGGTTGAGCCGGTTGGCATGGGCCGTGCGTGTGGCCGCGATACTGGTTGCGTATCTCTCGGATATTTCCCCCTGCCGGGCCTTCGCCGCCTGCCAAGGCTCGTCGTCCACGATGCGAAGCTCGGGAACCTCGGCGAAGATCCTCTCCTCGGGCGGGTTGACCCGCGCGACCCGCTTGCCGGTGTCCGGGTTCTTCATAAAGCGCTGGCGGTTCCACACCAGTCGGCCGACATAGAGTTCGTTGTTGAGCAGCCCCGTGCCGCGCTTGGCGTGGCCGCGCATCACCGAGTCGCTCCAGAGCCTGCCCTTTGCGCCGGGGATGCCTTCGTCGTTCAGCCGCCGCGCGATGGCGCGCGGGCTGGTGCCAGCGGCAAACTCTCAGAAGATGCGCCGGACGATCTCGAACGCGCCCCGCCGCGCGTCCTCCAGAAGCGCTTGGACGCCGGGCCGGAGAATCACGCTGTCTCCCAAGATGGCGGAGTCCCTGTACGTACCGACGATCTTCCACCCCTCGCGCTCCGCGCGCTCACGGCAGACCCGGAACTGGTCCTCGATGGAGGCCGGCCGCTACTGGTCGGACCAATAGCGGGCATAGAGCACACAGCGAAGCGTCATGTTCTCGGCCTCCTATCGGTCGTGCGCCTCCTTCTCCGGCGGCGCATTGTCGTTGGCGGCTTCGGGCTGCTGGAAATGCTCGCGCGCGATCTGGCGCCCAAGCAGCCGGGCGAGCCGGTGTTGTCGTTCGCGGCAACGCGGGGAACTGGCGCCCGCCTGCGGCCGTTTCCATCTCGCTGCATCGCTCCCGCCTTCCCGGATTCGGTGACCCTGGAAGGGAGATTTGAACCTGCGGGCAAGCCTTGTCAAATGGCCGGACAACGGGACTTCCTGCCTAGAATCAACGGCTTGTCCCCTCATGGCTAATCCTGTCACCGGCTGGTTCGGTATGCCCCTACAGGACCATGATCGAAAAAATTTCGCGATCCGGGGCATTGTCGCCATCTTTTCAGGGAAGGACGCGAAGCGCGGTTTCGGGAGCCCTGTCGAGCACACGCAACAAGGCGCGCGCCGCACCGGTCGGGCAGCGCTTCCCCTGCTCCCAATTGCGAATCGTCTCAGGCGACACGTCGATGCGCCGCGCGAGATCCATCTGGCTGGGGCCCATCCGCCGCCGGACTCGGCGCGTATAGCGCGCCATGTCCTGCAACGCCTCGGCCTCGTCTTCCCGCTCCTGCGCTGCAATCTCCGCCTCGGTAGTCGCGTCCACCCCCGCGGCGACAATCCGCCCTTCGGGAAATGTAGACGGGTCGTCGGGGTCAGTCCTGATGCGCGTTGTGCTCATAGTTCAGGCCGAAATGATGCGGATGGCCGAACCCCGCACCGTGTAGACGACGACATAGGCCCGCCCGTTGATCATGCCGAGCAGCCGGCAGCGATCCTCGCCATATTCCTGCCCGTGTCCTAGGCGACGATCCGTTGTGGATCAAAGAACACGCGGAAGGCATGGGCGAAGTCGAAGCCGCGACGCACGAAACAGGCGTTGTTCTTGGCATCGTCCCATTCGAAATCCATCCCGGC
Organism: Paracoccaceae bacterium; assembly: GCA_022824005.1. Taxonomy (GTDB): domain Bacteria; phylum Pseudomonadota; class Alphaproteobacteria; order Rhodobacterales; family Rhodobacteraceae; genus JAPOXR01. The sequence continues at coordinate 840 of JAJEBG010000040.1, read as the reverse complement.
ACCATGCGCCAATGGCCCATGACTGTCGAGCGCCTCCGGTCACCGCGAGCCTAGAGAATCCGCCGCGTCATCGTTTTCCCTTTCGATGCCTCCCATCGTTCGCAAGCACCCAGGACACGCCGGGTAACGGCGTTGGATTTGGGCATGGGACGGGCCGGAAGCGCCGCGCTCTTGTTCGGCGGAGTCGCCTCTCTGGAGAACCGTCCCGGTCGGACAAAAATTCTCTGGAGAACCGCGATTTGTCGTCTGTGGTATCTCATCGGAGCGCACACCGGCCTCAGCCCGTGCGCGTCCGATTGCGGGTCTATGCGGGCTCGAACCGGATACGCAGCCGTGTCCCCGTGGCCTTCGCGACCTTCTCCAGCGTGCGCGTGGATAGCGGTATCCGCCCGCTCTCCAGCCGCACCACCGCCGATTGCGTGGTCTTCATGCGTGCGGCCAGCTCCGCCTAGGTGAACCCGGCCGCCCGTCGCGCCTCGATGAGCGCGCGGGCGACCTCGAACTCCGGCTCCACCGCTCATGCAGTTCTTCAAGCGTGCTCATTGCGATACCTCCCCAGCGCGTTGCAGCGCCAACTCAATCTCCCGACTGGCCGTTCGTGGGTCCCAAAAATGCTGCCGGCGGGGCACCTATCCACGCAATCCCCGCCGAAAGCCCAAAAACGCCGCCAGTTTCAACGCGCGGCGATGCAATCTTGGATTTGGGTAGAGTCGGGGGCTGGCGCGCCAGCTTTAGGGTCCGGTGGCTAGTCCGTCGCTTTCGCTCCGGGCCTCAATCCGGCTCCCTTGGCCGCGTTTCCAGTCCCCCGCTCATCAAACCGGACGTGCGGATTTCCCGCAT
>JAJEBG010000050.1 GCA_022824005.1 Paracoccaceae bacterium | reverse complement strand
CACCTTGTCGGCCTCCCGCAGCAGCAGCGCGCCGCCGTCCGATGAAAGCCGTCCGCCGTCGAAACTCGCCGTCACTTCGCGGCGGCCATGCGCTTGAAAAACGATCGGCGTGCCGTTACACTCTGTCAACATGGGTTCCGCGCTCCCGGTGCATGTAACTAGTTGATAAAATTACATATATCACGGAGAGCGGGCCCATGCCAAATATTTTGGTGAGATTTGCGGGCTAATGACGCGTCCTGAAACTCAAAGAATGTCTTCAGTAATCATAGACAGATAAGAAATTTTGGCTTGAAAGGAGACATAACTAAGTTGGAATTAAAAAAAGAGTTCAACAGATCAACCCAACCTGATTTAGAGGGACAGTTATCGTTTGTAATCAACTTAACTTGGGTAAGGGGGGCGATGATAATTTTTAGTTAATGTAACTTGACTTAAAGAGGTGAAACGTCTATAGAATCAACTTAACTTGATTAAGAGAGACAGATGTCCTCTATGGTCAAGGTCACGTCGGTTAGAATGGTAACACAGAAATGAGTCAACTCGTCACTCGTACGACAGGAAAAATGATAAAACAGATGGGTGGCTATCAAGCATTCGTGCCAGATGACCTCCCCCCTGAACCACATATTCAGTATGATGACGAAATGCATGATCTATTATCTCGTGCTGACCGTGCGCTTGGGAGACTTGATGGTTCCATTCAGTCACTGCCCAATCCTGACCTCTTTGTCTTCATGTACGTCCGGAAAGAGGCCGTATTGTCATCCCAAATTGAGGGCACACAAGCATCCTTCGGCGATATCTTGGAGATTGAGGCACAGATATTTGATCCCAAGCGGCCCAAAGATACAGAAGAAATTCTAAACTACATATCGGCGATGAATTATGGACTCGAAAGACTAGAAGAATTGCCCATGTCCTTAAGATTGATCCGTGAAATTCACGGACGTTTAATGGCAGATGTTCGTGGTCAAAACGCGACTCCTGGTGAGTTCCGCACCACACAAAATTGGATTGGCGCTCTTGGCTCAAGAATCTCAGACGCCATTTTTGTCCCACCACCGCCCACCGCTCTATCTGCAAAGCTGGAACAATTTGAGACTTTCATGGTGGCTACAGATCGAATTCCACTCCTCGTAAGGGTAGCGCTTTGCCATGCCCAATTTGAAACATTGCATCCATTTCTAGATGGAAACGGCAGAATTGGCCGATTGCTGATCACTTTCACACTATGTCAGAAAAAGATTTTGCAAAAACCAGTCCTCTATTTGTCCCATTATTTCAAACAGCATCGTTCCAGCTATTATGATCGGCTTCAATCTGTCCGGACATGTGGAGATTGGGAGGCTTGGATCAAGTTTTTCCTTCGTGGCGTTGCCGAAGTCTCGAATGAAGCCACCGAGACGGCAAGAAAAGTTGTTGAAATGCGTCAGGATCATCAACAAAGACTGATTGAGTCTCTCGGCAGAGGAGCGGCCAATGGGCTCCGTTTTCTTGATTCATTATATCAGAGGCCCATCTTCTCCGTGTCTGATGTGTCTCGTCACCTAAATGTCTCTTCTCAGGCTGCAAATAATCTTATCAATCGAATTCTGAAGTTAAAAATCGTCACTGAGATCACCGGCCAGCAACGTTATCGTTTGTTCCGATACGATCCCTTCATCGAGTTATTTGATGATGAAATTAGGGAATTGGGACATATGCGCCGTACCCATCGGGAAGTCTCTTGATACTAACAACTATTGAGTGGATATCTCTCACCCCACATACCCACGGTTAAGAAATTAAGGTTCAGCCGCAATATTGCCGAGGTCAGGTGTCCAATTCAGTCGAGTAAATTTGTGGCTAACGTGAGGTCAGGAAGAAATGTGCACGATGAGACATTCAGTTCCAGAAAGTTATGATGTATCAATCTGTATTCTGATGCTTGAAACTCATTTTCCGCAGATTTTTGGGAGATATTGGAAATCCTCAAACTTGGCCATTTCCGGTGCAGTATCGAAAGGTGAAGAGGGCCTCAGCCGATAAGGTCGTTCGACAAAGAGCGGCGGGACTTCAGGATGCATTTATCGACGCGGCAAAGCATTTGGTTCAACAGGCGGCCGGTACAATGACCACTACTTGCGGCTTTTTGTCTCTGTTTCACGAAGACATAAATCGGGCGACGGGTGTGCCCGTCGCTTCATTGTCACTCATGCAAATTCTGATGGGGATAAAACGAGGTCAACGAGATGGGTTCATCGGCACCGCAATGAACTCGACAGCATAAAGGATTTTGGTTAACGGGTGGGAGCCATGTGCCAGCTTTTTTCAAACATGACCTCGCATGAAGCAATGACCAAGTTATTTGGTGTCCATTTGGAATTTGAGATGGCCAATTCCAAGCCAGCTATATTCCCCAAGAATAAAACGGATGTAGTAACTGTAGACACGGTGTCGGGCCAAAGGAAACTCGGTGAATTAGCATGGGGATTTTTGTTGCCACAAAAGTCGAAAAGAACCGGTCAACCGATTAAGCCAAAGGCGGTCATCAATGCGCGGAGTGAAACAATTATGACCTCGCCTTTTTGGCGGGACAGTTTCAGATCAAGAAGATGTTTGGTTCCCGCAACCGCCTATTGCGAAACCACAGGACGGCAACCCGCTATCTGTCATTGGTTTGGTGTGGCCGATAATGGCGGAAAACCCGAACCATTTGCCTTCGCCGGTCTCTGGAAAACATTTGAAGGTGAACGAACTAGCCAAGGTTTACGCCAAACCTTTGCCATCGCGACCACACAGGCGAACGATTTTACCCGCCCCTACCACAAACGTATGCCTGTGATCCTTAACCGTGAGCAATATGAGCAATGGTTACTTGGCTCACCTAGCGAAGCTGTCGGCCTATTGAAACCCTTGGCCACGGCTAAAATGGTGTTGTTGGCACAGGGAGAGAATGTGAGAATAGGTCCCGACCTGGGTCTGAATTTGCAAAATTGTAGCTTTGGTCTAAAGGGGCAATAAGTTGAGCAAAATCTTTGAGAGGACACCATTTTGAAATTACTGATATTGGCCGGTGACGGGATCGGGCCTGAAGTGATGGCCGAAGTCAAGCGGGTCATTGACTGGTTCGCCAATCGTCAAGGGTTAGAGTTTGAGGTCAACGAAGATTTGGTTGGCGGCGCGGCCTATGATGTGCATGGCACGCCGCTCCATGATGAGACATTGAAACGAGCACGAGAGTCAGACGCTATTCTTCTCGGAGCCGTCGGCGCGCCCCAATATGAAAATTTGGATTTTTCGATCAAACCTGAACGTGGGCTCTTACGCCTCCGCAAAGAACTTGACCTCTTTGCCAATCTCAGACCGGCCATCTGTTTTGATGCGCTTGCCGATTTCTCTTCGCTGAAACGAGACGTGGTTTCAGGACTAGACATCATGATTGTGCGGGAGTTGACATCTGGAATTTATTTCGGTGAGCCTCGTGGAGTCCATGACGACGGCGAAGGGGGGCGCATTGGAATCAATACCCAACGATATACGACAGAAGAAATCCGTCGAGTCGCACGGACAGCTTTTGAACTGGCACAGCGTCGCGATGGCAAAGTTTGTTCGATGGAAAAGGCCAATGTCATGGAATCTGGTGGGTTGTGGAGGGAGGAAGTCCAGTGGGTCGGAGATCACGAATATCCCGACATCGAACTATCGCACATGTATGCCGATGCGGGCGCGATGCAGCTAGTGAGGTGGCCGAAACAGTTTGATGTGATCGTGACCGATAACCTATTTGGTGACATTTTATCTGACGAGGCGGCGATGTTAACAGGATCTCTCGGTATGTTGCCGTCCGCCTCTTTGGGAGCGTTCGCACAAAATGATCGGCCTCACGCACTTTATGAACCCGTGCACGGCTCAGCCCCTGATATCACCGGCCAAGGCAAAGCGAACCCATGTGCATCCATTTTATCTTTCGCAATGGCCTTGCGGTATTCCTTTGACCTCAATGATGAAGCCCTGCGATTGGAGACAGCAGTGGAAAAGACTCTCGCCAGTGGAGTCCGCACACCCGATCTCCTTCAGGCTAAAGAAGTTGCAACACCCGCTACTACCAAAGATATCGGTGACGCTGTCATAGATCATCTTGAGGCCACACTCTGACCGCTGGCTCAGATTGAAGGGGTTTGCAGATGAGAAACAAGGACTTCCATGATCAGTGACTTGAATGTCACCGACTTGACAGAGGGGGTAAGTCCTCATAACCACTCGTTGGGGACGTTGACCGTCTCAAGCAAGAAATTCATCAGTCGGAGTGTAGCTCAGTTTGGTAGAGCACTGTCTTCGGGAGGCAGGGGTCGTGAGTTCAAATCTCGCCACTCCGACCAATTGAATCGAATATTTTTGGTGCACGATTAGACGCACCGTCAATGACGGTCGACCTTATTCTTCAAGACGTCAATAGTTGAAATAATTCTGTTCGTTTCTTTTTCTTATCTTCGTTATCCATTATTTTCGTCAACGTGAATTTAAAAACAGGAAAGACATCATGGGTTATCGTGTGGCTGTTGTGGGCGCGACGGGGAATGTCGGCCGTGAAGTCATCAATATCTTGGCCGAAAGGGAATTTCCGGTCAGTGAACTCGCCGCTCTAGCTTCAAATCAATCGCTTGGCGTTGAAATTGATTATGGCCGCAAACAGGTGGTGGTTGATGACTTGGCCACATTCGATTTTGAGGGTTGGGATCTAGCCCTCTTTGCCGCCGGCTCTAAAGTGGCCGATCAATTTGCGCCGCTCGCCGCCGAAAACGGGTGTATTGTCATTGATAATTCGTCCTTTTTTCGCTATAATCCCGAAATTCCGCTGATTGTTCCGGAAGTCAATCCCGAGGCTTTAGAACAAGCACGTGCACACAATATCATTGCCAATCCAAATTGTTCGACCGCCCAAATGGTTGTCGCTCTCGCGCCTTTGCACAAGCGGGCACGAATTCGTCGAGTGGTGGTGGCGACCTACCAGTCAGTTTCAGGTTCTGGCAAAGCGGCGATGGATGAGTTGTGGGAGCAGACGCGTTCCATCTATTTGGTTGGCAACGACGTGGAACCCGAAGCCTACCCAGCGCGGATCGCCTTTAATGTGATTCCCCATATTGATCATTTTCTCGACAATGGGTCGACGCGCGAGGAGTGGAAAATGGAGATAGAAACCAAACGCATCATTGATCCGTCGATCGCCGTCACCGCCACCTGCGTACGAGTGCCGGTATTTGTCGGCCATTCAGAAGCAATAAATATCGAATTTGAGGATCCGCTTGACGATGATGAGGCACGGGACATTCTCCGTGAAGCAGAGGGGATCGAGGTGATAGATGAGCATCAAGACGGGGGTTATATCACGCCGATCGACTCGGTGGGGCAATCGGCCACTTATGTCAGTCGTATTCGCCGGGACCCGACGGTCGAGAATGGGCTGAACTTATGGTGTGTGTCAGACAATCTTCGCAAGGGCGCGGCCCTGAATGCCGTGCAGATTGCCGAACTTGTGGCGCGGGAGATGTTCGGTGGTTGAGAAGGCAATGAAGCGGTCTATTGATTTCGCAACCAAAGATAAGCCAGCCATTCCGATCTATATTCTGCGGCCAGAAGATCTACCAACTCTGGATCGGATCGTTGGCGATAAGGGGGCAAATTGGGCTAAGACATCTAATTTTGGTGGTCAGGCGGGGCAAATGTTGACTGTGCCCAATGCCGATGGATGTCTGATGGCGGTGCTTGTGGGAGACTCGCGCTCTGACGATGCACCAACAGAGCGGTTTTTTCTGGCCGACATCCTGCAAAGGTTAGGCTCGGGGAGCTATTGTTTGGAGGGTGACCTCAATCAAGAAGAACGCGATGAGGCGGCCTTAGCGTCTTTGTTCGCACAGTATCAATTTGATCAATTCACTGAGCACAAATCATGTATGTCCCAACTGGTTCTTCCCCAAGGTTGCGATCACAAGAGACTATGCGCCATCGCGGAAGGAGAGTGCTTCACTCGTGACTTGATAAATCAACCCGCGTCGCATTTGGGCCCTTCCGAACTAGAAGCCCATGTCACCGATTTAGCCGCAGCGCACGAGGCGGAATTACGCGTGGTCAAGGGGGATCATCTCAAAGAGGAATTTCCGCTTGTCTATGCGGTGGGTGCCGCTGGAGCCCCACCGAGAATGTTGGATTTGAGGTGGGGTCCTCATGACGGAAAAAAATTGACGATCATCGGCAAGGGTGTGTCTTTTGATACAGGGGGGCTGAATATTAAGCCCGGCCGCTCCATGGGTTTGATGAAAAAGGATATGGGAGGTGCAGCGGTGTCTATGGGTCTGACGAAGATGATCATGACCATGGGCGTTGATTTGCGACTTCGAGTGCTTATCCCGGCGGTTGAGAATGCGATCTCTGGAAAGGCCATGCGTCCAGGCGATGTATTAAATTCGCGTGCGGGTCTCACTGTTGAAGTGACCAACACCGACGCCGAGGGTCGGTTAATCCTAGCGGATGCCATTGATTATGCCGAGGAAGAAGACCCTGATCTGTTGCTCACCCTCGCCACGTTGACGGGAGCAGCGCGTGTGGCGCTGGGGCCGGAAATTGTCCCTTACTATACCGAGAATGATGCCCGCGCCGAGATTCTGGAAGAGGCCGCACGCAAGGTACGAGACCCACTTTGGCGTTTGCCGCTATGGCATCCTTATGAAAGCATGCTCAAATCAGACATTGCCGATTGTGTGAATGCCACCGAGACGGGGTTTGCAGGGTCAATGACCGCAGCTCTCTTCTTGGGTAAATTTGTCACGCATGCCGATCGATGGATGCATTTCGATCTCTATTGCTGGCAAAATCAACATCAACCTGGAAGGCCAAGAGGTGGAATCGGTCAGGCGTCAAGGGCACTTTTTGATGCGCTTCCCGAAATTTTAGATCTTTGACCGATCGGCGGCAGACACCATGTAACGGCCGAGTGGCGGCCATTGAACTGAAGGGCGATATGTCGGCCGACCGCTTTGTGAAGGGCGAATGGCACCAATGTCGGGTTCCGGTTGCCGATATCTGTGTGCAACCCGAGGGATCAATCGATTGCCAAATCCTCTTTGGTGAGCGATTTCGGGTTCTCGAATCTCAACAGGATTGGTCATTTGGTCAGTCTGAGAGAGATGGCTATTGCGGTTACATCGAAGCCGACCTCCTCGGCCCTTGCCAATCCTCTACTCATCGGGTCATATCTCTATCGAGTCACATCTACAGGCAACCCGACATTAAAACCCGCCCCGCGCCATTGTGGTATCCCTTTGGTGCAAGGATAGCGATTGACAACGAGGGGGATAACTTTTGCCAGATTGTTGGGGGAGGTTTTGTGCCGTCGATGCATCTTTGTCATGAAGAGTCACGGCCTCAGGATCATTTGCCTCTCGCACGCCTTTTTCTCGGAGTGCCGTATTTGTGGGGCGGGAATGGCCCGCTTGGAATTGATTGCTCGGGTCTTGTCCAAATGGTTCTCATGATGACAGGATTTTCTTGCCCGAGAGACGCCGACCTGCAATGGCAATGGATGACAAAAAAACCTTCTGGAGAAGACGTTCGGACGGGTGACTTTGTCTTTTGGAATGACCATGTCGGAATTATTGATGAGAAGGGGGGACTGATCCATGCCAACGCACATCACATGCAGGTGGTGCGGGAGCCATTGGATGAGGTTTGTGAGAGGATTTCGACACAAAATGAGAGTGAATTTCTAGGGTTTGCCCATCCGCCAAAGAGACCGTGCCATTATACTGAGGCAACATTGCCAGATGTCTGAATACCGATTTTGCCATCTTTGGCCGCTCAGGGTGATATGAGAGATTGATCTTGACGAGGGATAAATCAATGCGCGACTTCCAACTTCCGGGTCGCTCGCCCGTCTTTTCAACCAATGGTCAATGTGCGACCTCGCATCCATTAGCGGCGCGGGTGGCGGTTCGAATATTGGAAGATGGCGGCAACGCTGTCGATGCGGCAATTGGCGCGGCGGTACTTCTAGGCTTTTGTGAGCCGCAATCCACCGGTTTGGGAGGGGATTGTTTTGTGTTGCTGCAGCCAAGCGGTGAGAGCCACCATGTGGTGGCCCTCAACGGTTCTGGCCGGGCGCCGGTTCTCGCCTCAAGCCAAACCTTGCGCGATCAAGGACTGACCGCCATCCCTGAATATAGTGCTCATGCGGTGACAATTCCCGGTGCAGTCGATGCCTTTTGTCGTCTATCCGAAGATTGGGGCCGATTGGGGTTGGAGGCCTCTTTGGCGCCTTCGATAAAATATGCTGAGGACGGCATTCCGGTGGCCCCCCGCGTGTCATTTGATTGGTCACGAGCGGCATCGGCAGGTGTCCTTCAAGATGATGGAAAACGACATTTTCTTTTGAACGGTCAAGCCCCAAAACCAGGCGAAGTCTTTAGAGCCTCGGGGCAGGCGGAGGTTTTACGCCGGATTGTCAAGGAAGGACGGAAAGGATTTTACGAGGGTGAAGTGGCGCAAGATATGGTCGATAGTCTCGCTCAACAGGGAGGATGTCACACATTAGAAGACTTTGCGGCGACCGAGTCCACATATTCAACACCGATCGTGAGTGGGTATCGTGGATTTGATATTCTGGAACACCCGCCCAACGGTCAAGGGGCGGCCGCCCTCTTGTTAACCCAAATTTTGCAAAATCTCACCTTGCCCGAGGAAGACCCTTTCGGAATTCAGCGCACGCATCTGGAATGTGAGGCGGTCAAACTCGCTTATGATGCGCGCGACCGATTTATCGCTGATCCTGATCACACTCAACGCCTTGATCACGTTCTGAACCCACGCACCGCAAAGCGCCTCGCGGCACTTGTTGATCGCCGCAAACCTCTCAGACATGTCCACCAAGCCGCCTCATCAGTCCATCGTGAGACGGTATTGCTGATTGTTGTTGACCGAGACTTGATGGCCGTCTCATTGATTTATTCAATATTTCACAGTTTTGGCTCTGGGATCGCGTCACAGAAATTTGGCATCAATTTCCAAAACCGTGGGGCGGGGTTCACTTTAGAGGCGGGTCATCCCAATGAGTTAGGCAGCGCCAAACGGCCGTTCCACACGATTATTCCCGCCATGCTCAAACAGAACAATCGGTTGGTGATGCCGTTCGGTGTGATGGGCGGGCAATATCAAGCCGCCGGGCACGCGCGGTTGATGAGCAATATGTTAGATTATGGCATGCACCCCCAACAGGCTCTTGACGGGCCGAGAAGTTTTCCGGAGTCGGGAATGTTGATGTTAGAGAAAGGTTATGACGACGGCGTCATGGATGGATTGCGACGCATGGGTCATGATGTTCAGATCCCCGACGTGCCAATTGGGGGCGGCCAAGCGATTTGGATCGACCACAGGAAAGGTGTTCTTCAAGGGGTTTCAGACTTCCGTAAAGACGGTTGTGCTATTGGCTATTGACCGCCGCTGAACGGGAGTCAATGAATGAGCGAAACTCAATGACTTCAAAATAATCTTACGTCACGCTCATTTCGTTGGAAATGTATCAACACCATTGGACATCAATTGGGTTTGACGTCAAGGTCATATTTTCCATTCCGCATGGGGCCAAAATAGTAGTCGACTTCGGGGTGGTCCACCGGTTCTCCAGATGTGTCTTTGACCAAGTTCTGCTCGGAGACATAAGCCACATAATGCGATTCACTATTTTCAGCGAGCAAATGGTAAAAGGGCTGGTCTTTGATGGGGCGAATTTCTTTTGGAATGGCTTGCCACCATTCTTCGGTGTTGGAATATTTCGGATCAATATCGACCACAACCCCTCGAATAGGAAACATTTTGTGTTTGACGACCTGTCCAAGCCCAAACTTCGCTTTCTTTTGTAACATTGAAAGATGCCCCTCAAAACTCTGGATAGCTGTTCA
>JAJEBG010000019.1 GCA_022824005.1 Paracoccaceae bacterium | reverse complement strand
CCCCGATCAGCCAGCATCTTGAGAATGGTTATCGCACCGGCGTGAGATGTGGTCTGGTGGTGGACAAAATTGACCTTGACATTGAAGCGAGACTGTCTCACTTTCCTCTTTAACATCTAATCACCCGTTGGGTTAAGTTTTTATCCCGGTAATGATCGCACTTAAACGCCGTAGTTACCAATGCCTAACGGGTGATTTCTTATTTTTTGTTCGCTTATTATGGTTGTTGCCTCGTTGGTAGGAGAATCGGTAAAGGGCGAGATTAGATTCACGAATCGTTTTTCAAGTGACCACTGGCGCTCGGAGATCCGATGGACCCGAGCCAATATGATCGGGGAGGATGATGAATGTCGAACCCAATTCAAACCATTTTGCAGCCATTTCTGTTTAATGATTCTCAGCCGAGATGTGGCCTTCCTTCGGCCGCTTATACGGATAATGAATTTTGGAAGATGGAATGCCATTCAGTCTTTTTCAACAATTGGGTCTTCATCGGTTTTGCTCATGAATTAGAGAAGGCGGGTGATGTGGTGCCTATCTCTTTGGCCGGACATAACCTTGTGATGATGCGAAACGAGCGAGGCGACATTCGGGTCTTTCACAACGCCTGCCGCCATCGTTGCCTGCAACTGGTGATGGAGAAGACCAATGTCGGCCGCCTCTTACGCTGCCCTTATCATGCTTGGGCCTACAGCCTTGATGGTGAACTGAAAGCGTCGCCACATTTCGGCGGCACCAATCGACATAATGTCGACGGTTTTGAGACCACACATAATGGCCTCGTTCCCGTTAGAAGCCATATCTGGCATGATTGGATTTTTGCCAATATCAGCGGTGATGCGCCACCTTTTGAAGTTTATGCCGAGCCGCTGATTCAGCGTCTTGAGAACATTGTTGATTGGAATCGCGTGGAATGTATCGGGACGCTCAATTTCGGTGAGATCGAGGCCAACTGGAAGTTTATCATGGAGAACTTCATTGAGCCCTATCATGTGCAATTCGTCCACAGCTCGACAACCAAGCAACCGCTATCGGATCATTACACGATCATTGACGGCAAGTGCCTCGGCAGCGGCGTTGACCTTGACAGCGAAGTCGGCACTCACGGTCAGCTGGCGGTCAGTTCAAGATATTTGGCCCTCTATCCAAACTTCATCGTCGGCCTTTACCTGCCTGATCAATTAGGCGTCTATCTGAATATCCCGACCGGTGCTCAAACCCTTCAACAATCTCGAAAACTCTATACCACCGAGGGTCAACGATTGGCAGAAGCCGAAATTGAAGGATTGAAGGATTTGTGGTGGCATGTCCATAAGGAAGATCACGAAATGGTCGAACGACTGCAAGCGGGCCGCACATCTTTGGTGGCACAGCAGGGCGGCGTTTTATCGCCCGTCTGGGAAGACAGTGTCAGAGCATTCCAAGATCTGGTGGCCCACGATGTCTCCCGACATTACAACCATTACCGACATTAGGAGAAGAAGGATGGAACTATCGACCGGCTTTCGACTCGCCCATACGATGCTTCGGGTTCAAAATCTTGAAAAATCACTGCAATTTTATTGCGAAATACTGGGAATGCGAATCTTGCGTCGAACCGATTATCCCGAGGGGAAATTCACCAATACCTTCATCGGATATGGCGCCGAAGCCGAATATCCAACGCTTGAGCTCACCCATAACTGGGATCGAAAAGAGCCCTACGATAAGGGAGATGGTTGGGGCCATATCTGCATTGAAACTCCTGATGTGTATAAAGCCTGTGAAGACTTGGCGGCCGCCGGTGTCAAAATCACTCGCGCCCCGGGGCCGATGAAAGGGGGCACCAGAGTGATTGCCTTTTGTGAAGACCCTGATGGCTACAAGGTCGAACTCAATGAATCGATACTGAAACATCAAGCATCCGACGCGGCATAGACGTTAGAGCGTTTGAGTCCATCGTTCATTCATCACCCTAGCCATGGCGACACTTTGTTCAAGAATGTCTCGCCATCATATGAAACGGCAACCTCAAACGCCCGTCACGTGGGCAAGGGCCGCTCTTTGTATGCGACGGATTTCAGTGGTGATCACGACATCTTCAAGCGTTTAACGCCGTCATGAAAAGAATTAAGGGTTTTCAAATCTGAAATCGAGAGAGTGGCCTTCACTCACAATTGAAACTTGAAAATCACGCCGACAAAGATTAACTAACTGTTTTATCAGGCGGTGCGGCGTCCAAACCCGCAACGTCCACCGGGACATTTGACGGACGGGCGGCCAAAGCGCCCGTTTTTTTTATGGATCAAGCATGTATAGCCTTATTGCCGTGACCGATCACGAGAACAGAGTGGCCAACATTGTGGGCCCGACAATTGAGGGTATGGGATTCGAACTGGTACGGGTTCGAATCGGTGGCGGTCAGCGACGTCAGCAATTGCAGATTATGGCTGAACGTCAAGTTGATGGAGGGATGGAAATTGACGATTGTGCGCAAGTTTCAAAAAGAATTTCGGCGATCCTTGATGCTGAAGAACCCATTTCAGAAAAGTTCACGCTTGAAGTGTCATCACCGGGAGTTGACAGACCATTAACCCGTCTCAAAGATTTTGAAACATGGAAAGGACATCGTGCCAAGATACGCCTGTCCCAGCCGATTGATGGTCAACAGGCCTTTACGGGTGAGATTTCTGCCGTTGATGGTGAGAATATATGTCTGCAAGTTGAAGATACGCAAAAGGCGCTGGCCTTCCCAATTATCGCCAGTGCTAAACTATTGATAACCGATAAATTGCTGCGGCAAGGTCGAACACAAGCAAAGCCAAAGAAAGGGCTTGAGGAAACAAAATGAATATCACGGGTGCGAACAAACTTGAATTACTCCAGATCGCCGAATCTGTCGCCCAAGAGAAAATGATTGAGCGCTCGCTAGTGATTGAGGCGATTGAAGAATCACTCGGTAAAGCGGCTCGAATGAAGTATGGAATTGAGCGCGATGTTCGTGTCAGCGTCGACCACGAAACGGGTCAGCAAACCGTCACCCGCGTCCATACTGTGGTTGAAGATGTAGAGGATAGCAACACGCAAATCTCACTTGATGAGGCGTTGATGAAGAATCCCTCTGCCGAGATCGGCGATGAAATTTCTGAAGAGCTTGAACCCTTTGGAATGGGCCGTATTGTGGCTCAATCTTCCAAGCAAATCCTTCTTCAGAAAGTACGTGAGGCGGAACGTGAACGCCAATATGAAGAATTCAAAGATCGCGTGGGAACCGTCATTGTCGGCACGGTCAAACGCGAAGAGTACGGCCATGTCATTGTCGACTTGACGCGAGGTGAAGCGATATTGCGGCGAGATCAGAAGATTGGTCGAGAAAATTATGCGAATGGTGAAAGAGTGCGCGCCTATATTTCTGATGTTCGAAAAGAAACCCGCGGCCCACAAATTTTTCTATCTCGCTCGGCGAATGAATTCATGGTGGAATTGTTTCGCAATGAAGTCCCAGAAATTTATGAAGGCACGATCGAAATCCGCAGCGTGGCCCGTGACCCGGGCTCACGCGCTAAAATCGCCGTCGCCTCATATGATGCCAGTATTGATCCTGTTGGGGCTTGTGTGGGGATGCGAGGCTCCCGAGTTCAGTCGGTCGTCAACGAACTTCAGGGAGAGCGAATTGACGTGATTCCATGGACGGACGATCCTGTCGACTTCATCGTTAAAGCCTTGCAACCCGCCACTGTCTATAAGGTTCTCGTCGATGAGGCCGGAGTGCCAGAACAGGTGGTTGTCCCTGATGATCAATTGTCACTCGCGATCGGACGACGGGGACAAAATGTCCGTCTCGCTTGTCAACTGACTGGGTTTGACATCTCCATCATCACGGAAAGCAAAGAGATGGAAGATCGCCAAGCCGAAGATAATCGTCTGACCGCTAAATTGATGGAAGCCATCAAGGTGGACGAGTTGACAGCACGACGCCTGGTCGAAGAAGGATTTGATCATCCAGATATCCTCGCGGTGTGCGATTTGGATGAGTTGCGGATGCTTGATGGGGTTGATGACGCCGATGCTGAAACCTTCCAGAAACATGCCCAAAAATTCGTTGAAGAGAGAGACGAAAAATTCATGGCTGAGGCGCGAGAATTAGGATTGCAGGAAGATTTGGTCGATTTTGGCTATCTGTCACCTAAAATGTTGCTGACGCTGGTGCGTGCGGAGGATGAAAAAAAGGTGACCGGTCTCGGTGAATTTGCCGCCTGCGATATGTATGAGCTCATCGGTGAGAGTGTGGTGCGCAATGGACGGCGAACGTGGGAGAGTGGGCTTTTGGAAGATTGCGACCTGACGCTTGAAGAAGCGAGGCAACTGGTTGTCCGGGCCCGATTGGCGATGGGGTACATCGATGCTGAAGAGGCCGAAAAAATGCTAGCTGAACCGGATGAATCCACGGCTGAAGTTGAAGAGGGCTAAAATATTGAGTCGGGGCCGCAAAAAGATTCGTTATGACACACCCCAGCGGCGATGCATTGCCACGCGATGCTCACTGTCCAAAACGCAACTCATTCGATTTGTGTTGAGTCCTGAAAATATCATGACGCCGGATATAGAAGAGAAGTTGCCTGGTCGTGGGTATTGGGTCAAAGCCGAACGATGGGCGTTGGACCTCGTGGAACAAAAAAACCTTTTTTGCCGGGCCACTAGATTGTCGGTCGAGACACCGCATCACCTAGCCGACCTCGTTGATAGGCGCATGTGTCGTCGGATTGTTCATCTCTTGGCCATGTCACGAAAATCGGGAAAAGCCGTGGCCGGGTTTGAGAAAGTCAAGGAAATGTTGACCACGGGTCAGGCCGACATCTTCCTACAAGCTCGAGATGGTTCAGACAATCAAAGACGAAAACTGACACGCCTCGCATCAAAGTCACATATTGCCGATTGTTTGACCAAAAATGAATTAGGTATGGCATTCGGACGCCCATCTGTGGTACATGCCGCTTTGTGCAAAGGTTTGGCGGTGAAAAAAATGCGTCAGGAACTTCATCGTTTGGCCTCGTTGAGAGACGCCTCAATCGTGGGGCAACAATCCACAATGGAACCAGCGATGTCGTGATTCAGATCGAGAAGGATACCTGTTATGGACAAGAAAACTCGCCCTCTGAATCCCAGTCAACGGTCTGGCTCTCGGCCATCTCCCGTTGTTGCCAAGAGAAGCCGGAAAAGACTCACCGCGGTGATGGTCGAACCGAGTACGCGCCGCCGCGTCTCCCCACTCTCTACGCCTCGTCGACGGCCACCTTCCGTCAACAAAACCGCCTTTGACAAGACGGCCACTGCCGAAATCGATAAAGGACGGCAAGCCGAAAAGCTTGAGGCTCTGCAAAAACACGCCGAACTCCTCAAAAAACAACAGGCCGAAGCCGAAGCACGACAAAGGCAAATTGAGGCGGCAAGACAAAAAGACGTTGACGAAAGGCAAGCCCAATCAGTCCCCTCTGAGGTCACAGAACAACCCGTCACAGATCCTAGCCCTTCGCCAGAAACCCCCACCACAGCACCACCGGCCAAGTCAAGAGCCGCGCCATCAAAACGCCAAGACAAGAAGCAGCGGCGTGAAACGGAGCAGAAAGTTCCCTCTGCGGGTCGATCTCAAAGAGAGCGCCGCCGCAATGCCAAGAAAATTGATGTCGAAAGGGCTTTGAGCGATGAAGTCCGCCAACGTTCACACGCCGCCTATTTGCGCAGTCAGGAGCGTAAGAAGAGGCAAGCGCAGGCGACGACAACCGTGCGCGAGAAAATCGTTCGGGAAGTTCAGCTACCCGAGTCAATTATTGTCCAAGAATTGGCAAACCGCATGGCGGAGCGGGTAGGTGATGTCATCAAAATGCTTATGAATAATGGCATTTCCGTTAACCAGAACCAAACCATTGATGCCGATACAGCCGAGGTGATCATCTCTGATTTCGGCCATAAAGTGACGCGAGTCTCGGCTAGTGATGTCGAAGATGTCATCGAAACCAAGGATGATTCTGCCAGTGATTTGAAACCGCGCCCCGCTGTCATTTCAGTGATGGGACATGTCGATCATGGAAAAACATCGCTCCTTGATGCCATTCGCAAAACCAATGTAGCGGCGGGAGAAGAGGGTGGCATCACACAACATATCGGTGCCTACCAAGTTCATCTTGACGACGCAAAGAAACTGACTTTCCTTGATACACCGGGGCATGCGGCCTTCACCGAAATGCGTGCTCGTGGTGCCCAAGTGACTGATATTGTCATCCTTGTCGTCGCCGCTGATGACGCCGTGATGCCGCAGACCGTTGAAGCCATCAATCATGCGCAAGCGGCCGGCGTCCCGATTATTGTCGCCATCAACAAAGTCGATTTACCCGGTGCAGATGTCGACAAAGTGCGTAACGATCTGCTCCGACATAATGTGATTGTTGAAAAACATGCCGGGGATGTCTTGGATGTCGAAATTTCTGCTCTTCAAAATAAAGGCGTGAGCACTCTCCTAGAAGCGATCGGCTTGCAGGCTGAATTGCTCGAACTCACCGCTAACCCTGACCGACAAGCCTTGGGGGCGGTCATCGAATCGCGTTTGGATGTGGGTCGAGGACCGGTAGCCACAATCCTGGTTCAAAAGGGTACGCTCAAGAAGGGCGATGTCTTTGTTGTGGGTGATCACTGGGGGAGGGTGCGCGCCCTCCTTGACGACACAGGGGCCCAGATTGATAGGGCAGGACCCTCTATGCCAGTGGAAGTGATCGGACTTAATGGAACACCCCTCGCCGGAGACATCCTCAATGTTGTCGAGAACGAAGGTCAAGCCAGGGAAATAGCCTCTTATCGGCTTAATAAGACAAAGGCCAAAAGATTGGCCGCCGGTGCGGTGGTACCGCTTGATCAGTTAATGACCTTGCGCGATAACGAGGAAAACCAAGAGTTGCGCAACCTGCAACTTGTTGTCAAGGCCGATGTTCAGGGATCTGTGGAGGCGATAGTTCAAGCTGTCGAAAAGATCGGTAATGAAGAGGTCACCGTAAGAGTGCTTCATTCTGGTGTCGGTGCCATTTCCGAGACCGATATCTCTCTTGCGGAAGCCTCGGGGGCCCATGTCATTGGATTCAACGTTCGAGCCAATGCGCTCGCCCGTGCTGTCGCCGCACAAAAGGGCATCGACATCCAGTACTATTCGGTGATTTATGCGCTGGTAGACGCCATTCGTGACTCGGCGTCAAATCTCCTTTCAGCGGAAGTTAAAGAAACATTTATTGGCTCAGCTGAAATATTGGAAATCTTCAAAATCACCGGCGCCGGATTTGTCGCCGGATGTAAGGTCACCGATGGAGCGGTGCGGCGCTCGGCGGCAGTTCGTCTTCTTCGTGATAATATTGTCATTCATGAGGGTAAACTCAAAACCCTCAAGCGATTCAAAGACGAAGTCAATGAGGTTCTGTCAGGCCAAGAATGCGGAATGGCTTTCGAAAACTACGCCAATATCCGCAAGGGTGATGCGATTGAGGTCTTTGAGCGCGAAGAGATCCAAAGGTCTCTTTAAGGCCTTACCCTCGAGACATTATTTCCCCGTCAAGGGCTCACCTCTAATCTTTTATCCTCGGTGTAACCGTCCGGTTGTGCGAGATTTC
The DNA here is from genome assembly GCA_022824005.1 of Paracoccaceae bacterium. Classification (GTDB taxonomy): domain Bacteria; phylum Pseudomonadota; class Alphaproteobacteria; order Rhodobacterales; family Rhodobacteraceae; genus JAPOXR01. Next base: position 71,923 of record JAJEBG010000019.1, on the reverse strand, counting down.
GGCGGGCGGAGGAGAACATAATAGGCTCCATTCCCGCCATGTCTTGGATGCGCTTGGCAATAATGCCACACGCAATCAGTATAGGGTCCATGAGTTAACCATTCGGGTAACATTCTCCGCAATACGCCATAGCCGGCGTCGCTGTCAGACCGACGGGTTCCTTTGCCGGTGATAACAAGCACCAGTTTGGACTCGCCCCGCACCACGGCCGCGAAGAATTGCGCCAAAGCCTGCCGCGCCTCGCGGATCGTCATCCCATGCAGATCAATTCTTCTTTCAGGAGACATTTTTCCACCATTGAGGCGGCGCAGAATTCTTGGCTCCGGGACTTGTCTCGCAACGGGTTTCACCTTCTGAGCCAATCGCGTCGTCATCGCTTTGGCAGCATGAGGTTGTGAGCCACCATCCGCATCATCACTTCTATGGACATCGCCGCACTCAAGCCAGCGCTCCCAGTCAGCGATTTCTGTCGGTTTTACCGAGCGGCACAGGGACAGATTGGGCGGCGCTTTAGATGGTTTTGGCCTCTTTCCGTTGGAGACGTCAACGAGACGAGACCATTCCCTCATCTCTTCTTCATTGACGCGCCGTCCGCCATTCAGTTGCTTGGTCATAGGAGATGTTCGCAAGTTTCATGATGAGGCGATCATATCAGGTGACATTTGAGCGCCTAATCACCCGTCTCCACCAAGCACCAATTCGGGTCTGAGGATGTCATATCGCGCGCGAAGGTCCAAACGTCACGTTGCGTTCTGACAGCTTTGTCGTCACCCTCGACGATTTCACCGTCACTATCGGTGACAAACGAAATTAACTCCGCCACAAATTCGATAGTGATGTCAGCTTCATTCTGCTCACTTAAGCTCGCTTCACGAAGTTCGGCCTTCACCAATCGAACAAATCGCAACTCATGCGTGAGTTCGTTTTCTTTTCGATGCTTGATAGATTCACCGAAGGATTCATACACTTCCTGCGAAATGAAGGGTTCTATATTGTCGAGTTTGCCTCCAGCAAAATCAAGGAGGATCATTTCATAAGCGCGGCTAGCCCCATCCATAAATTCCTGAACCGTAAAGGTGTCGTCCGTTTGTTTCATGGCCGACAAGACTTTCCCACTCTCGGAATCTATCGATACGAAATCGGTGATGTCAGAATCGTTTGCCGCACTTTCGGCTTCAGCAGGCCGGCCCGTGAAGGCCGAACTCGAGGTTTTGGCGCGGTCAACTTTTTCAAAGCCATCGCGGGTTCCCAAAGCTCGTCTTAATTTCAAAATCAAGAAAAGTGCCACTATTCCAAGCACAACGAGCTGAATCACGGAACTTCCCATTGATTTCTCCTAGTCATAATACATCTTGCCATTTGGTCATCTATCTATCTATTGTCTTGTTTCTGTCGAGTCCAGATGTTCGGCGATTTTACTTGACGGCGATCTCAAGTGCATCAACACCGCTCAAGTCACGAAACCTGTGGTTTGATCATCAATCTTGGTTTAATGGTATTAACGGAGTTTGAACATATCCATCACTGATTGAGGCTATCGATGCCTGTTCTCCTCATTTTTTTGCTTGTACCAATCATTGAAATTGCCCTCTTTGTCACCGTCGGAGACAATATTGGCCTCTTGGCCACCCTTTTGATTGTCGTGGTCACCGCCATTTTCGGCTCCACACTCTTGCGATCACAGGGAACAGCGATCCTCTTTCAACTCAAACAGTCAGCGATGACGGGTAATGACATCACGCAACCGATCTTGCATGGCGTTTTGATCTTTGCCGCCGGGTTGCTCCTTCTCACCCCCGGCTTTTTGACCGACACCGTTGGTTTTGCTCTTTTGGTGCCATATATTCGCTATGCATTGATCCAATGGGGTATCGACTCACTCGCGACAAGAATGGCCACCCAGACATGGTTTCCCAATAGGAGTTCTGATGACGATGTCATTGAGGGCCAGGCACGGGATGTGAGTTCACCGCCATTTTCACGCTCCGACTGACCGTGACTGTGCGTTGCAATGAGGCACCAGTCTGAACATTTCTCTGAACACGAGATTTTCTTTGTTGATGAACTATTTTTGACATCATAAAATGTTGGCCAGTGGGATCGCCCTAGGGCCCAAAGAGTGTTGACCACCAAATAATAAGAACAATCGGGCGATGAGGCAGAGGCAATGATTCAGGAATCGGTCTACGGGACAATAGACAAACAGAAAACTCATCTGAGGCTTTCGGCGCATCACCGAACTCGCTCATATCTGATGATGTTTGTAGGTTTCGTGCTGACGGGCTTGACATCTGTCGGCCCCTTGATGGCCGAGAGTTATTACCTCAGAGGAGGTATCGGTTTTGATAAGGCGAGCACGACTTCATTCACCGACATTGATTGCAAAAGCCAAAACCCAAATGCACTTTATGGTTGTGGGGTACCTGCCCAAAACCTCGTGCGCCAATCGGTTGGAAAATTTAGTGATATAGAAGCCTTTGAATTGGGTTTCGGCATTGATACTCTTGGACCTTTCCGTTTTGAAAGTCTGATTGATTATCGCCCCAGTCTGACGTTCAACGGCAATTCAAATTTCGGCTACTCCCGTGAGGATATCCATGCCACGGCGTCATCAACGTCCGCCATGATTGCCACCTTCTTTGATATCCCAATGCCGGGTGGAACAGCGAAAATCACGCCTTTCATCGGGGCCGGTATCGGCCTAGCGCGAAACCGCATCAGCGAAACGACGATGAACTACAATCGGACATACACAACTGTGCCCGCCGGTCATTATAGCGATCTCGCCCACATGTTGACCTTCGGATTTGCCACGCCAATCGCCGAACATATGACGCTTGATCTATCTTTTCGCTACAGCGATCTTGGCAAAGTCCGAACGGGTACGGGAATGGGCAGCGTTAATTGGCGAGACGGCAGCCGGTCACCCTTACCGCTTCACTTGGCTCCGACTCAAGCTCGACTCAAGACCTATGGTGTCCGCCTGTCACTGCGTTATTCGTTCTGAGATTTGGATCACACATTTTTTCACCGAGTGTGCGTCTCATTTGATGCGGCCTGGCATGCGGTCAAGGCAATGAGGGCCACAATATCGTCGACCGAGCAACCTCGGGAAAGATCGTTGGCCGGTTTGGCCAACCCTTGCAATACCGGCCCAATGGCCTTCATGCCGCCGATTCTTTCTGCGATCTTATAGCCAATATTGGCGGCATCAAGATTGGGAAAAATGAAAACATTTGGCAGGTTTTGAAGCGGATAGTTGGGAGACTTTCTTTCTCTTATGTCCGCATCAATGGCAGCATCAAACTGAATTTCACCGACAATCTCCAAGTCCGGCCATTGCTGGCGAACTATGTCCGTCGCCTCTTGTACCAAAACCGCCCGTGGATGCGTGGCACTGCCCGCGGTCGAAAATGAAAGCATCGCCACTCGTGGTGGCTCATCAAGGAACGACTGAGCCGAGCGGGCCGAACTCATCGCAATATCCGCCAATGCGTCGGCATCAGGCTCGATAACCATCGCACAATCGGCAAAAATAATTGGATGGCCGAAGGGGCCCAAACCCTCTTTGGGACACATCAGAAAGAACGATGACACCCATCGGTTATTTGGTAACTTGCCGATAATTCTCAAGCCGGCCCGAACCACATCCGCGGTCGTTGAGGCCGCGCCGGCAATCGTCCCGTCGGCTTCGCCTTGGCGCACCATCATCGCGGCAAAACATAAGGGATCGCTCATGGCGCGCTCTGCATCATCAGTCTCGCTCAGACTTGATGCACGGAGGTCGGTGTATTTTTTCACATAACACTCGAGGCGAAGATCAACTCTTGGATCTACAATCTCAATGTCTTGATGAACTCCTCGCCGCCGCAATTCGGCCTTGATTGTCGCTTCATCTCCGAGCAAGGTCAATTTCGCCATTTTCTGGCGCACAATGATCTCGGAGGCGTCAAGGACACGGGCGTCACCTCCCTCGGCCAAAACGATATGTTTTGGATAGGCGGCGGCCGTCGCCATAATCTTATCAAGGAGGGTCAAAGCCTCACCATGGCGAGGCCAAATCGATCATCCACATAAAGAAACAATATCAAATCGGCGGTTGCTGCCTCTGCATATCACCGCGTTCAATACCGGCCACCCGAACGGGTGTTTTCATCGCATCGCGGCGGAAAGGCTCGCCCAACTCCTGATTAAGGATGACCTCAATCAATGTCGTCTCGCTTTCATCCATCTGTGCCGCCACGGCCGCACGAAGGGCATCTGCCACCTCTTCCATCGTGCGCGCCTCAACACCTTTGAGACCACATCCCTCTGCCATCCGAGCAAAGCTCACTTTCTCATCAAGTTCAGTGCCAACAAAATTGTCATCAAACCATAGAGTGGTGTTGCGTTTCTCAGCACCCCACTGGAAATTACGGAACACAATCATGGTGATGGCTGGCCATTCCTCTCGGCCGATCGCCGTCAACTCATTGACCGAAATGCCAAAGGCTCCGTCTCCAGCAAATCCGACCACTGGGGATTTGGGACAGCCGATCTTGGCACCAATGATAGAGGGAAGACCATATCCACAAGGCCCGAAGAGCCCGGGTGCCAAATATTTGCGCCCTTTCTCAAAGGTCGGATAGGCATTGCCTATGGCGCAATTATTGCCAATATCAGACGAAATGATGGCTTCTCTTGGCAGCACCGATTGAATGGCCCGCCAAGCCATACGTGGGCTTAAATGCTCTGGTTGACGTTGACGGGCGCGGGCATTCCACGTGGTGCCAGGATCGTCATCTTCGTGATCCATAGAGGTCAACATTTGTAACCAGCGTGATTTCGTCTGAGCAATGATCTCGCGTCGCTCACGACGGTTTTCGTCGCCAGCGGTATCCGACAAGGCGGCCAGAATCTGATTGGCAACATTGCGCGCATCACCCTGAATGCCAACGGTGATGTCTTTGGTGAGGCCAATTCGGTCAGAATTCATGTCTACCTGAATGATTTTGGCATTCTTGGGCCAATAATCAATGCCGTAGCCCGGCAGCGTTGAAAAAGGATTCAGTCGTGTGCCCAGAGCCAACACCACATCGGCTTTAGAAATCAATTCCATGGCGGCTTTCGAGCCGTTGTAGCCAAGGGGTCCGACGGAAAGGGGATGTGAGCCTGGGAAAGCATCATTATGTTGGTAGCCACAACAGACTGGGGCGTCCAGCTTTTCTGCCAGTGCCACCGAGGCCTCAATGGCACCACCAATAACGACACCCGCACCATTTAGAATGACGGGGAAGGTCGCCCCTGACAGGAGTTGCGCCGCGTCTTCAATCGCTTGACTTCCCCCTCTCGGGCGTTCAAGTCTGACGATTTGGGGCAGTTCAATATCGATCACTTGCGTCCATAAATCCCTCGGTACATTGATTTGTGCGGGCGCCGAGCCCCGCCATGCCTTCTCAATGACGCGATTGAGAACTTCTGCCATGCGGCTCGGGTCACGAACTTCCTCTTGATAACAGACCATATCTTCGAACAGTTTCATTTGTTCGATTTCTTGAAACCCCCCCTGCCCGATCGTTTTGTTGGCGGCTTGTGGCGTGACGAGCAGAATGGGGGAATGGTTCCAGTAAGCCGTTTTGACCGGCGTCACAAAATTGGTGACCCCCGGCCCATTCTGGGCAATCATCATTGACATTTTTCCCGTCGCTCGGGTGTAACCATCGGCGCTCATGCCAGCATTACATTCATGGGCACAATCCCAAAATGAAATCCCCGCTTCGGGGAACAAATCCGAGATCGGCATCATGGCGGAACCAATAATGCCAAAGGCATGCTCAATGCCATGCATTTGAAGCACCTTCACAAACGCTTCTTCCGTTGTCATTTTCATGGATCTCTCCCCTCTTTAGTCACCTTTGGCGATCCGCCAACACCATTTCGCTGGCCTTTTCACCAATCATGATCGCCGGCGCGTTGGTATTTCCAGAGACAATTTCCGGCATGATGGAACAATCCGCCACGCGCAGATGCGACACCTCACGGACACGCAACCTCTCATCGACAACAGACCCCTGACCTTGGCCCATTCGACATGTGCCTGTCGGGTGATAAATGGTCGTCGATGTGTTCCGAATCCAATCGAGAATGTCATCGTCGGACTGAATGTCATCGCCCGGTTGATACTCGGATACAATCTTGCTGGCAAGAGGTTTGAACGAAGCAATGTTGCGCGCAATTTTGACCCCCTCAATCATCGTACGACGATCGTTTTCTGTCGCCAAATAATGGGGATGAATTTCAGGCGCATCGCGCACATCCTTTGACACAATGGAAACCTCACCTCGGCTTTCGGGGCGCAACTGACAGACGGACGATGTGAAAGCTGAAAATTTATGCACACCGCGCCCAATACTATCGGCCGACCACGGTTGAACATGGAATTGAATGTCGGGTGTCGCCACATGATCACCGGTTCGCATAAAACCGACCACAAAACTCGCCGCCATACTCATGGGCCCGGTACGAAAAGCCGCATATTCCGCTGCGATCAGAAGTCTCCGTCGCAGACTCTTGACATCATCATTGATGGTTTGATCTCTGCACTTGAATACAAGACGAGATTGCAGATGATCCTGCAGATTTTTACCCACAGCTGGAAGATGGACCAAGGGTTCAATGCCTTGAGAATGCAACTGATCGGAATCGCCAATACCCGACAACATCAGGAGATGTGGTGAGCCTATGGAGCCACTTGCAAGGATGACTTCTCCCTTGGCGCGAATCAATTCCTCTTGATCCGACGAACGATTGAAATAACAGACGCCGATCGCCCTCTTATTCTCAAATAGCACGCGGCTAGCCTGAACCTTGGTCAACACTTTGAGATTTGGGCGATGTTTCACGGGGCGCAAATAACCCACCGCGGCACTGCAGCGGCGGCCATTCCTGATGGTCACCTGAAAATGGCCCACTCCGTCTTGGCGGGCCCCGTTGTAATCGGGGTTGCGCTCATAGCCGGCATTGACCGCTGATTGCAGCCAATCATCGCATATCGGCCGTCGGTCCGGGGCCGGTGTCACACCAAGCGGTCCCTCTTGGCCATGATATTCGTTGGCCTCGCCAGCAAAATTCTCGGCTTTCTTAAACAGGGGAAAAACATCCTCCCATCCCCAGCCCGTGTTGCCCATCTGCCGCCAGCGATCATAATCTTCCCGCTGCCCCCGGACATAGAGCAGCCCATTGATTGATGAAGAACCGCCAAGCACCTTGCCCCGCGGCCATTCGATACGACGATAGTTGAGTCCCGGATCGGCCTCGGTCATAAAGCACCAATCAATCGCCGGTCGGTGCATGGTCTTGAAGTAACCGACGGGGATATGGATCCATGGATTGATATCGCGCCCGCCCGCTTCGAGGAGGGCGACACGGCAATGGGCATCGGCACTCAATCGATTGGCCAAGACACAGCCGGCCGAGCCGCCGCCGACAATCACATAGTCAAACTCTCCCAATTCATTTGACCGCGCCAAGATGATCTCCTTCAAGAGCCATAAATCATTCGCGGCAACCAAAGTGCGATCTGCGGAAACAGGAAGATGAGAGCTAGACCAAACAGTTGCAGAACCATGAATTGCAACATCCCTTTGTAAATGTCAGCCAAGTCCCAACTCGGCACCACTCCTTTCAAAAAATACGCCGATAATGCCACCGGTGGACTGAGCCAAGCCGTCTGTAAATTAACCGCAATCAAAATCCCAAACCAAATCAGATTCACATCAATTTCAATGAGCGCCGGGATCAGAATGGGCACGATGATGAGGACGATAGGCACCCATTCCAAGGGCCAGCCGAGGAGAAAGATCAGCACCATAATTATGATGAGAATCCATGTTTCAGGCAGATTGGACTGAACGAGGAACTCCGTCAGCACCGTTGGCGTTCCTAACCTTGAGAACACGGCACCAAAGAAGTTTGAAGCGGCCACTAAAAAGAGGATCAGAACGGTGATTTCCAATGTTTTGATCAACGCGTCAAAGAATCGTTGCCAGTTCAATCGTCGGTAGAACATTGAAAGCAAGACCGCGCCGAAAGCCCCACAAGCCGCGCCCTCGGTAGGTGTGGCCCAACCGAACAAAATCGAGCCCAAGGCGAACGCCACCAAAGCGGCCGGTGGCACCAATCCGATAAAGAATTCCAACCACAGATCAGAAAAATAAAATCCAGCCGGCTTCGCCCGCCGGACCCAACGAGCCGCGCCATACATGAGAGCCGCCCAACCCAAGGGCAAAATCACAAAGGAGAGTGGAAATAAACCGTTTAATGATCCCGAGAGTGCCATAATGAAAAGGCCAAAAAGCGTGATCAGCGAAACGATCACCAATATCGATTCAAGCCAGTAGTACGGCGAGGTTTGCGGCTGTTCTTCAATGGGTAGGATGGGGCCGAGCGACGGATTCAATCGGCATCGGATCAGCGCGTATCCGGCATAAATAACGGCCAGCATGATGCCTGGTATAATGGCCGCGGCAAAGAGATCTGTCACCGGCACCTCTAAAACCGGTCCCATCACCACCAACATGATTGATGGCGGAATGAGAATCCCCAATGTGCCACCGGCCGTGATGGTTCCAGCGGCGAGCCGCGTGTCATACCCAGCACGGTCCATCGTCTTTGACGCCATGATTCCGAGGATGGTCACCGACGCCCCGACAATACCGGTCGCCGCCGCAAAGATGGTCGACACAAACAACACCGCCATATAAAGAGCACCTCGGGTTCGCGACAACATCAATTGAACCGACTGAAACAGACGTTCCATAAGCCCCGCTTGCTCCATCAGAATCCCCATGAAGACGAAGAGTGGGACAGCCGCTAGGGTTTGCTCTAGCATGACCGAGTTGAACTGAAAGGTTTGTAGATAAAAGACGAGTTTGGCACCAAATCCCCACGCCCCAAAGACAAAGCCTAGAAAAATGAGGGTGAAAGAAATTGGAAATCCAACAAAGATGGCGAAAAGCATCACGGCGATCATAAAGATACCAATGACTTCTGGCTGCACCCTGTCGGCACCGATAACACTCACGAATTGTCCCCACACATCTCCCAATGGCAGCAGACCCGGAAAGATCGCACTGACAAAAATGCCTAGCAACACAATGAAATAAACGGGGAGGATGCGAACCATAATCCTGGCCCGATGACTCCCCATATCGTGGAAGGCTCGCAACAATTCGGCAAAACCCTGTAAAATGAGAAAGAGAGCCCCGGCGGGCATAGCGGTGCGGGCCGGCGCGAGGGGGGCCATCATGGTGCTGTCCATCGTGCGCTCCCAATTGACCCAAGCGCCGATCGTAAAGTCTAGGGATATCCAGAAAAAGAACAGCATCGCGGGGAAATAGAAGGCGAGGTAGAGCAAGCTGTCGGTCGTCGCTTGTACCTTTCGACTCCACGTTCGATAGAGAAAATCGGCGCGAATGTGCACACCTTGCATGAGCGCGTATCCCGCACCAAGCATAAACAAGGCCCCCGCAAACATTCGGCTGACATCGTAGGCCCAAAGAGTCGGGGCCACGAAAAGTTTGCGCGCCACCACCTCATACACCATTGCCAAGATCACCGGCAAAAGGAGAAAGCAAGTGACGCGGCCAATCCAAAGATTGACGTTGTCAATGATTTTGATGGTGGTGCGCTGCCAAGGGACCATGTCCTCGGGTGTTTCACCAGGACGCATGGAGCGTCTTTCGGCAATCAGCTCGTCAGTGACATCCAAATTGTCAGGAATTTCTTGTACTGCCATCCGCAAATACCTTGCCGCCACCGGCGAGGGTCAACCCCGCCAGCGGCGTTTGCGTTATTTGGCTAGTCAATCAACCAGATACAGGTTGATTACTGAGCATCAGCAAATGCTTTACCGAGACCCGCATTCGACGTTTGTGCACCTGCCCAAAACGGGACAGCAATCTCTGCAAATTCACGCTGGCTGTTCCAAACCTTCGAGAAAAACTCATTTTCGGCAGCGTTTTTCTGCAGTGTCGCCTTGGCCGCATTCATGTACGCGGGAAAGTAGTCTGCTGGCGTATCGTGAAGCTGAACTCCATGGTTTTCGGTCAGGTCTTTCAACGCTTTACCGTTCTCATAGATTCGGTAACCCAAGGACTTAATCAACGACGCGTTGGCCGCGACTTCTATGGATTTCTTCTGGTGATCTGTCAGTTTGTCGTAGACATCTCCATTAAGGTAGAGGTCAGCATTAACGACAACTTGATGAAGTCCTTGCAGATAGTAATGTTTCAAGACCTTTTGAAAGCCAAAAATACTGTCTGGTTTTGGGCAGCACCATTCAGCCGCGTCAATCGTCCCTTGCTCAAGGGCCGGCAGAATATCACCGCCGCCCATCGCCACCGAGGCGACACCGATATCCTTATAGGTCTGGCCCGGGATACCTGGAGGTGTGCGGAAGCGGTATTTGCGGAAATCGTCCATTGAGTTGATCGGCTCGCTGAACCAACCGAGAGCTTCGGGCCCTACCGGCTGAAGCATAAAGCCTTTCACATTGACACCCATTTCATCCCATAACTGGTCATAGAGTTGGCTTCCGCCACCATAGAGAAACCACGATAGGAACGCGATATTGTCAATTCCGAGGCCAGCGCCAGCGACGGGCGAGCCAAACAGCATAGCGGCTGGATGTTTTCCGGACCAATAATGCGTCCAAGCAAAACCACCATCAACGAGACCTGAATCAACGGCGTCGATAATATCACCCACACCCACGACCGCACCGGCGGGCAGCACTTCGAATTGCACTTCGCCATTGGTCAAATCGGCCACATCTTGGGCAAATTGTTCAAGCATCAGGTGTTCGTCAGCGGTGGCCGGTGTCGCAGATTGAATCCTTAATACCGTCTCGGCCTGTGCGACGGCAAAAGCAAACGACGCCACCATCATTGAGATCGCGGCCAATTTAAATGTGTTAAACATGGTTTACCTCCTAATTTATCCTATACGCTTTCTTGTCTTTATCATCACGCGTCGTTGAAAGCGAAAGAAATCCTGTCATCGCGTGATCCAAACAAACGAGAGTGTCTCTCCCGGATGCATTTCTCCCATCATTATGTCGCCGTTTAGACCATCACTCCCATAAGTCTAGCGACATCCATGACTCCATCAAATAGCAAAATCAATGTCAAATAGCAAAGAAAGATGAGGCCAGCCCACGATAGCAATGGAAATCGAGTGAGAATTTTCATGATGATGGTGGCGCAGAACGCCATTAAGAGTATGGCCAGAGCGAGGCCCATCACCAACATCACGGTATCTTCGCGGGCGATCGCGGCCACGGCGATGACATTGTCGAGTGACATCGACACATCGGCCAGCGTAATCGTCGCGAGAGCACGAAACAACAACGCACGGGTATCACCATCGGCCGTTTCCGCTTTCACTGTATTTTCGGATTGGGAATCTTGATGACGGTTAAATTCTCGTAAATCTTTATAGAAACGCACGCAAACCCACGCCAGAAGTAGACCTCCAAGAAGTAGGATACCTGGAATCTTGAGCAGTATTGACGCGATAATGGCAAAAACGATTCGCATAAGGGCTGCCAAGGCAAGGCCACAAACGATGGCGATCCGGCGCTGACCCGCGGGAAGTCCCGCCGCGGCCATGGCGATGACCAATGCATTGTCACCTGAGAGGATGATATCGGCAAAGATAATTTGGGCGACTTTGCTCAACGTCGCCCCTACCGCTTGGCAATTGTCAAGACCCATACCGCATAAGACCGAGGCGGTCGCGGCATGAAGCGCCGATAGAGTGTCGCCTTCAATCACGACACGACCTTGAGCTCACACGTAGAGTCTCTGATGAAAATCCCATTTTGCACCCCATAGTCCGATCCCACGTCTGGTTTCTTTGAACAGACTCTCATAGTAGAGTTTCTCGGTTATTGATGAATTGAAACGATTTGACAAGCCACATTCGTTGCGTTTCAAATCGAGAATGGGCGGTCTTTATTGATGGCATTGGGCACGCATAAAAGGGGGTCATCATTATGACTGACAAAAAAAAGAGCAATGGACAGGCCGTCCAAGATGGCGGAGGTTCCACCATCGCCGTCACTTCGCCGGGACAGTTCATTCGCGATATGTCGTTCGAAAATCTTGCCGCCCAGCGCAAAATTTGGACAACAGACAAGTTGAATTATGATGTCCAGTTGCAATTGGACATCAACCATCAGGATAACAACTTGTATCTGGTGTCTATGAAAGTCCATCTTGAGGGGAAGAGCGGAAAACAGACGGCTTACATTATGGAAGTCGACTATTGTGGCTTGTTTCAGGTCGACAAAATGCCAAAAAGCCAACTCCAACCTTTTCTGGCGATTCAATGCCCGCACTTGATGTTTCCGTTCGTTCGCCGAATTGTGGCCGATACCACGCGCGATGGCGGTTTCTCACCCTACAATATGGAACTCATCAATTTTTCGGCCATTTATGAAAATGAGATGCTTCGAAAACCCAAAACCTCAGACAAGGCTTAGTCTACAAATATTGAGCCCATAGAACTTTTTCACCCAACTCTTTCATTTTTTCTTGGTGCATCTGTTTCTCCTCGGCGGTGAGAAGAGAAGGGAGGGGTCTGGGACGTTTTTTGGCGACGGCTTGATCGTTGTGGAACAATCTCGATCTTCCTTTTTGGTCTTCGCTCTCAGAAGACTCAAAAAGATCTCGACCATTCCCAAGCAAGCGGAAATAAACCTCCGCGAGCAGCATCGCATCAACAAGCGCGCCGTGTTTTTGACGACGGCTCAAGTCAAGTTCAAAATGTCGGCACAGCGCATCAAGGCTGAATCGACTGAGATGCGGCAATTCACGGCGCGCTATCTCTAACGAATCGAGCACCTTCTTCGATGGAATTATTGGTGATTTGACGCGTTTGAACTCGTGGTTGAGAAATCCAAGATCAAATTGTGCATTGTGAGCGATGAGCTGACAATCGCCAATAAAATCACGCAATTCCTGTGAAATTTCACTAAATTTTGGTTTGTCCTGTAAGAAGTCATTGTCCAGTCCATGAACACTCAAAGCGTCCTCAGTGATCCAGCGTTCTGGATTGAGGTATTGATGAAATTCTCGGCCCGTCAGTTCCATGAGATTGGTATCAAGTTCCACCAATCCAATTTCGATGATCCGGTCTCCATCTTCAATTTTCAGACCTGTGGTTTCGACATCAAAAGCCAACAATGTCATTCTTTCGAACCCCTTATTCGCGATAAAATGGCGATCACATCCCTTTTGGCGGTGTCCTTGTTCAGAGAACAGATGACGTAATCGGCGCGCCGCCGTTTTTCGGCATCTGGCATTTGGCGACCTCTCAACAATTCAAATCGCTCGCGCGTCATCCCCTCTCGTTTCATAACCCGATCTTTCTGAATTTCGGCCGGTGCCACAACGACCGCAACGGCATCAAATTCTGACTGTGATTGAGTCTCAAAGAGCAATGGAACTTCGGCCACGACGATGCCATTTTTTGTTCTTGACATGAAGTCCTGGCGATCACGTTTGACCAAGGGATGAATGGCGCTTTCAATCTTGTTGAGAAGGTTCGGCTCGTCCTCAAGGAGCGTCCGTAGCTTTTTCTTGTTGATCCGATCCCCCGGCTCACACACATTTTTGGGAACGATATCGCGTAAAGCTTGGCTGCCACCACCCCCCGTCTGATAAATCCTATTGACCGCGTCATCGGCATTCCAAATAGATACGTCGTGGGCCGCAAACATCGCCGCGACCGTTGTCTTTCCCATTCCAATTGAACCGGTGAGGCCGAGACAAAACCGTTTATTGTTCATTTGGACAGAACCGCTTCACGGAGAGAGACATCGACTGTTGGGAGGATATTGAACCAATGCTTGAAAGACAGGGCCGCTTGATGAAGCAACATACCCAAGCCATTGATCACTGTACAATCCCGCTTTTTCGCCTCGCGAAGAAGCTCAGTCCAAAGCGGCGCGTAAACAAGGTCTAACACAACCGTCTTGGCGACCAGTTCGTCGTAGGGAAAGGGCAGCGATTGTTTTCCTTCCATTCCAAGCGACGTGGTGTTGATTATGGTTTGCATTTTGCTGACCAAATGTTCCAAAGCTGGCCGACTATGGACAGAAATGCGGGTTCCATATTCCTTTTTGATCAATTCTGCCTTCTCTCGCGTCCGATTGACAATATGGATCTCCTTCGCGCCATCTGAAATCAACCCAAAGACGACCGCTTTAGCCGCCCCACCAGCTCCCAACACCAAAATGGGTCCATCTTCGGCTTTCCAAGTTCCTTCAACCTGACTCTCTGTTTTCAAACTTTGAATGATTCCATAGGCATCCGTATTATGGCCATGAATTTTCTCTCCATCAAGGATTGTCAAAGTGTTGACGGCCCCAATTAATGCCGCTTGGTCAGACACCGAGTCGCAAATTTTGAGAACCGATTCCTTGTGGGGTATGGTGATATTGACACCGCGAAATCCCATTCGCGGCAGCAAATTGACGACGGCGGCCAAATCACTTCTTGTGACTTCCAGCGGAACATAATGACCTACAATCTGGTGCTGCTGAAGCCAGTGAGCGTGGATAAGTGGTGATAGGGAATGCCCAATGGGTTCACCTATCACGCCCGTCAGGAATGGCCTTCTAGGTTGTGAATCCATTAGCCGTCAATCGCCCCCCTTCTCACTAAATAGCCAAGAAGTTGGATCATTGGCAAGCCCAATACGGCATAGATATCGCCTCGAAGGTTAGCAATCAATCGAATTCCCTGACCTTCAATCTGATAGCCGCCCACACTATCAAGGATTTCTGGACCGACGTTTTGGAGGTAATTTTCCAGAAAGGTATCAGAGAAGTGTCTGAAGGTAACATGAGCCGTTGAGACATCTCGCCAAACAGGTTGTGAATCTTGGCAAATCACCGCCGCCGAATGAAGTTGATGTGTGTGACCCCGCAATTCCCGCAAGAATTCCCTCGCCACTGACATATCCGCCGCCTTGCCACGGCTTTTGCCCTCGAATTCCAGAATTTGATCGCACCCGATGGTGAGGTTTTGCGGGTGTCGGTGAGATACGCGTCGCGACTTTATTTCAGCCAACGCGGTGGCCATTGATAGCGGATTCGCGCCTTCCGCCTCAAGTGATTGTCGATACGATTGTTCATCAACTCTAGCCGGTTCAACAACGAGAGAAATCCCCGCGTTCTCCAATATCTTCCTGCGGGTTTTTGAGCCAGAAGCGAGCACAATACCAACTGTCATCTCTTCAATAAACCTGTTGATAAGCCATGAATGGTGAGGTTGATGAGTGATGAAAATTCAATGATACGCGCGTTTTCCAGAATCTCTCATGGCTTTATACTCAAGAATTACCATCATATCCAATATTCATAACGATCCAACCCTCTCGTATCTGTTGCCAGAATTGTCATCTCTTTTTGGTGTCAAAACAATCTGTTAACAGTTGCTATCAGGCTTCAAAAAAATCGAAATCTCTCAAAAATTTTTACTTATTCACAATTTCCACAGCCTCCAACATCAACAAAATATATTACTATTTATTTATTTATTTATATTATAAGGTCTGTAGGTTATTGAAACGAAATCGTCATGATGATTGTTCTATACCCCTGGCTCAAAGCCTTGCATATCATATCCATGGTCGCTTGGATGGCCGCTCTTTTCTACTTGCCGCGACTTTATTCTTATCATGTTAGCAGCGGTGGACGAGAGTCAAATTCGCACGACATTTTTTCGGTGATGGAAAGGCGTTTGCTTCAAATTATCGCGACACCGGCCATGCTACTGACATGGATTTTTGGTCTCTTACTGCTATGGGTTCCGGGCATTATAGATTGGCAGGCGTTTTGGCCCTGGCTCAAACTTGCCGCCATCTTGGCAATGACTTGGTTTCAATTTTGGTTAGCGGCACGAAGGCGAGATTTGCTCAATGGAGACTGTCGCCTCAGTGCCAAAATGTTCCGAAGGATGAATGAGGTGCCAACGGTGCTATTGATTGTCATTGTGATCATGGTGATTGTTCGTCCATTTTGAGAAAGCGTTATTCGGTCATGGATGGAGACTCCCGTTGTTGGTCAAAATACCTTTCTCGGCGCTTGACAGGTCTGATCAGGTGCGTGTACAATCAAATGATGGGCGCGCCAGCCCGATAATTCCCCGACATGACAGAGAGGCCGCAAGGCTTGCGATAATCAAAGGATATTTAAATGCCTGAAGAAAGGATTTCACTTTCTGAGTTGAAGACCATGACACCGAAGCGATTGGTAACCATGGCAGAGGAGTTAGAGATAGAGGGGGCCTCCTCAATGGATAAGGGAACCATGATGTATGAGATCATGCGCGCCCGTGCCCAAGATGGTTGGGAGACCTACGGAGATGGGGTTGCAAAAATTCTCTCGGATGGATTTGCAATGCTGCGTTCACCCGAGTCAAATTATCTTCCCGGACCTGATGACATTTATGTTCACCCAAAAATTATTCGCAAATACGGGCTACGAACAGGGGCGACGGTTGGGGGCGGTATTATCGCGCCCAATCGCGGCGATACCACGGTCAAAGAGGAGCGATATTTTAGTCTTGATGGCGTCTCGACCATCAACTTTCATGCACCAGAAGCGTCTCGGCATCTTGTTGCCTTTGACAATCTAACGCCGCTTTATCCCGATGAACGATTGATGATGGAGGTCAATAAACCGGATGTTCAGGACTGGTCGGCTCGCGTCATTGATTTGGTGGCCCCGCTTGGCAAAGGACAAAGGGCCTTGATCGTGGCCCCGCCTCGAACCGGCAAGACGGTCTTATTACAGAATATCGCCCACTCGATTTCAGAAAATCATCCTGAGTGTTTTTTGATTGTTCTCCTCATTGACGAGCGACCCGAAGAAGTCACCGATATGCAGCGAAGCGTTGATGGTGAGGTTATTGCTTCAACCTTTGACGAAAGAGCCGAACGCCATGTTGAAGTGTCTGAAATGGTGATTGAAAAGGCGAAACGGCTGGTCGAAAACAAACGTGACGTGGTGATCTTGCTTGATTCCATTACCCGACTAGGACGGGCGTTCAATGCGGTGGTGCCATCGTCTGGGAAAGTCTTGAGTGGCGGTGTAGATGCCAACGCCTTGCAAAGGCCAAAACGTTTTTTTGGCGCGGCGCGTAATATCGAAGAGGGAGGTTCATTGACCATTATCGCGACCGCTCTGATTGATACAGGCAGCCGTATGGATGAGGTGATTTTCGAGGAATTCAAGGGCACAGGAAATTCAGAGATCGTGCTTGATCGGAAAATTGCTGACAAGCGAATGTTCCCGGCCATAGACATTCTGAAATCTGGTACCCGCAAGGAAGACTTGCTGGTGGAGCAGCAAGAACTTCACAAAATGTATATTCTTCGTCGTATACTCAATCCGATGGGGACAACAGAAGCGATTGAATTTCTGTTGCCTCGAATTAAAGCCACAAAAACAAATGCTGACTTTTTCAATTCTATGAAGAACTGATATTTCTTCATGGATTGAAGGAATGGACACCATTTTTGCCTTGTCCTCTGCTCGCGGCAAAGCGGGCGTAGCCGTGATACGCATTTCAGGACCGAAATCCCCGACCGCGGCCATCGAATTGGCTGGTGTTCTCCCGCCGCCTCGACAATCGACGCTGCGGCGATTGCACTCGCCTGAATGGGGCCATCTTGATACATCGCTCATACTCTATTTCCCGAAAGGCGCCAGCTATACGGGTGAGGATAGTGTTGAATTTCATGTTCATGGGGGCGTGGCGACGGTCAAATCGGTTCTCGCGGCCTTAGGTTCACTAGAGGGATTGCGTATGGCTGAAGCAGGGGAATTTACCCTGCAAGCGCTGATGAATGGTCGCCTGAATCTTTCAGAGATTGAGGGGCTCGGAGATCTTATTGATGCCGAAACAGATGCGCAGCGGCGACAAGCCTTGCGACTTTTTCGCGGTGAACTTGGACAAAGGGTTGAAGAGTGGCGACAGAGTCTAACCCAATGTGCGGCAATTTTAGAGGCATCACTTGATTTCTCTGATGAAGATTTGCCCCATGATCTGATGTCTTCAACGCATGATAGGATAGAAGATCTGATCCAGTCTTTAGAAAAGGAGATTCAAGGCGTCCAAGCCGCGGAGCGTATCCGTGATGGTTTTGAAGTGGCCATCGTTGGGGCTCCAAATACAGGAAAATCAACCTTGTTGAACTGTCTTGCTGGCCGCGAAGCCGCCCTTACGTCTGAACGCTCTGGCACGACGCGTGATGTCATTGAAGTGCGAATGGAAATCGCCGGATTGGCCGTAACTTTGCTTGATTTAGCCGGCATACGAGATGCCATCGATCCGATTGAGAAAATGGGAGTGAACAAAGCCCGTCAAAGGGCTAAGGAAGCTGATCTGCGGGTCTTTCTTGTCGAGGGTGATGGGGTTCCAGACAATAGTCCCGAATTTTTGACCGGTGATTTGATTTTAAAATGCAAGGCCGATCTCTATCGTCCTCCACCACCAAACGGGATTTCTGGCCTGACGGGATTCGGCGTGGATCATTTGACGCAATCCCTCGCCGATGAATTGGAAAAGCGTTCAGGAATAGCGATGACCGCTGCGCATGCTCGACATCGAGCCGCCATAGAGGGCGGTATCGGGCATTTGAAGATAGCGAGAGACTCAATGATGAAAGTGAATCGGATCGAATTGGCGGCTGAAGAAATTTGGCTTTCGATAAATCAACTTGAAACTCTGATTGGAAACGTAGATATTGAACATGTACTTGATGAAGTTTTTGCCGGTTTTTGTATCGGTAAATAAGGGTCCGGTCAGGTGAAACAGAAAATCTGATAATAGGGCTTTGTGGGGTAACCGAGACGTGAACTAGGAATGGGGGGAATTTTGGCGTTGACGACAACAAGCCGTATTGGGAATGCAAAGAGATCGCCCTCTTCAAGAGAGGTCACAAAAGGACGATCTGGTGACTAAGGGAAGAGAAACCCTAGGAGGGACATCGCCATTCCGTCGAGTCGTTTCCGCATTGGAAAAAGTCAATTCAACACTCCTCCTCGTCTGCCGACGGATTGCCATTGTGGGTCTGGGCCTGATGGTGATCATCATGTTGCTGCAGGTATTCTTCCGTTATGTCTTGAATAATTCGCTTGCATGGCCAGACGAAGCGGCCCGCTTCTGCATGTTGTGGATGACGGGTCTGATGGCTCCATCAGCCTATCGATGGGGAAACTTTGTCGCGATTGACCTCATAAGGGATTTCCTCGGTCAGCGTTGGGGAGGGATCCTGTCTCTCTTGATTCTTCTTCTTGGTGCCGTTGTCTTGGTTATCGTGCTTCAGCATGCCGAAAAGCATATCAACAGTGGCTGGCTCTTCAACTCAAGTTCACTCAAAATTCCTTTGCAGCTGATCGGGCAAGAATCGATTCGTATCAAACTGGCGTGGATGTACATGTCGTTGCCGCTAGGCTTTGTCCTGATGATTCTTGTCAGCATTGAGTTGATATTGAAAAAGACTCATGAGGTTTTTGATTCTTCAATCCATTACGCGCCCCCAGCGGACCGGATTTCGGCAATAGCGGAATAATGTGATGCTGGTTACCTTTCTTCCATTGTTTCTGCTGTTTTTGTGCTTTGGAGTGCCGGTGTTTTTCGCCATGTTGGCGGCACCGGGCATCATCCTCTGGTTGAATGGTCAAGAGCGTGACATCGCGTTTCTTTACCGCAATATCTACAACGGTATCGATTCATTTCCTCTCATGGCTATTCCATTCTTTATGCTGGCCGGAGAATTGATGAACCGTGGGGGGATCACACTAAGATTGGTCAATTTCGCGCAAGTGATGATGGGTCATTTTAGGGGCGGTCTGGCGCATGTGAACATCCTCTCGTCTATGCTCTTTGCCGGCTTGTCTGGTTCAGCGGTTGCGGATACCTCGGCCTTGGGTTCAATGCTGATACCGGCGATGGAGAAAAATGGGTATTCGCGCCGTTTTGCGGCCGCGATCACCGCCGCCTCATCGGTCATCGGCCCGATCATTCCACCCTCGGGGATTATGATTATCTATGCCTATGTCATGGGCGAGTCGGTGGCGGCGTTGTTTCTTGGCGGGATGATTCCGGGAATTTTGATGGGCTTGGGGCTGATGATGATGACTGGAGTTCTGGCGCGACGGTATGGTTTTCCGGTGGCGTCAGAACGGGCGTCGTGGAAGCAGAGAGGCGTCACGGCCGGGCGGGCCTTTTTTCCTTTATTGACACCCCTCATCATTCTGGGTGGAATACTAGGAGGCGTGTTTACACCGACAGAAGCTTCAGCAGTGGCCGTGGGTTACGCACTGCTCATCAGTATTTTTGTACTCAAGACGATGTCATGGCGTGATCTGCCGACGGTTTTGACCCGTGCCTGCTTAACCTCGACTGTTGTCCTTTTGCTTGTCGGAGCGGCCATTGCCTTCAAATCCATTGTCGGTCTCAGCCATCTACCGGAAATTCTCGCTGGTTGGGTCTTGAGCTTATCGTCTGACCCGCTGATTTTGCTTTTTCTTATCAATGTGCTGTTGTTTATCGTTGGCATGTTCTTAGACGCGGGCCCGGCCATCATAATTTTGGGACCGATTCTGGGACCGATTTTTGTCGATCTTGGCGTACATCCCGTTCACTTCGCTATCATTATGTCGGTCAATCTAACCGTTGGATTGGTGACACCACCGATGGGTTTGGTGTTGTTTGTAGCCTCAGCTATTTCTGGGGAGCGTGTCGAAGCACTAGCGAAGACCATTCTTCCTTTCCTCGCGGTGGAAATCATCGTGATCTTTTTGATCACTTACATTCCGTCAATTTCGATGTTCATGCCGAGATTCTTTGGCTTCGTGCAATAGGGCTCCTCTTGTCTTCTCTCTCTTGGGCTGGGCCGTGCATGACCGAACGTTATGACTAGAGAATTATTTTGACACAGACGAGGATTATTGGTACTACCGAGTCTGTGTCAAACAATTTCATACGGAGGAAAGATGAAACCGATGACGAAATTATTCTTAAACTTGTTGACATCCCTGCTAGGAGTTGTCGCCGCGATCTCCATCGCCACTTCTGCGGCTTTAGCCGCGGATTACAACCTGCGAGCGGTTGTCGGGGGCGACATTAATGATGAAGATTATGATGGTATTGTTGTCTTCAAAGACTATGTCGAGTCCCGCTCCAACGGCGCGGTAACCGTCGAGATATTCCAGGGTACGCAGCTCTGCGCCAACGGTGCTGAATGCCTACAGGGAATTTCCGATGGCACCATTGATGTGTACATTTCTACATCCGGTGGCGCGGCGGGTATATTTCCTTATGTGCAGATTTTTGATCTCCCCTACCTGCTTCGAGACGACCGAGTGGCAGAAACAGTTTTGCGTGGAGATTTTGTCGATTTGCTTCGGGATAAGGCACTTGAAGACTCCGGCGGAACTATTCGCTTGATGACCATTGGAAACACCGGCGGTTGGAGAAATTTCGCCAACACCGTGAAAACAGTCCGAGTGCCCAGTGACCTCGAGGGGATGAAAATCCGAACAGTTGTCGCTGATTTGCCGCAGGAGCTGGTTCGAGCCTTGGGTGCCAACCCGACGCCCATTCCGTGGCCGGAACTTTTCACATCATTACAAACAAACGTTGTTGAGGGATCCAAGAACGGCATCACTGACATAATGGGAATGAAATTCCCTGATGCGGGTCTCAAATATGTGACGCTTGATGGTCACGCCTATATGGGCGCTCTATGGTGGATGAACAATGAAAAGTTGATGGCAATGCCCGAAGGTTTACGGGTTGTTGTGGCCGACGGATTTTCGGCATTGCAGCAAGCGACATTTGCTTCACCGAAACGCAAATCCATTCAAGCCTATGAGGATTTTATGGAAGCTGGGGGCACGCTTTACGTACCCACACCAGAAGAGAAGGAAATGTTTAGGGACGCCGCGTCACCAGTTTATGTCTGGTTCAAGGATAATGTGAAAGGCGGACAAGAAGTTTTTGATGCGCTTGTGGAAGCGGCGGCAGCAGCGGAAATGGAAATTTCCGAATCCAACATGGCGGCCACGCAATAAGCGAGTGACTCTCAATATTGGTTCGGGCCGCGTCGATCAATGATGCGGCCCGCAGCCCTCTGATGTTCTAACTTGGATTGGATATGGTGGGTTCGGGGTGTTCCAAGACTTTGACACCCGTTTGGATTCAACTTGGCTTTGATGGTGAGGTCTCTGGGCATAAGGTTTTGCGTGACGGGTGAGGCTCAACCCGTCATGACGGACTTTCCACACATCAACCTTAATCCATCAGCGCAAAGGATACATCCAAGGGACATAGTCCAACACCAATTTTCGGCCCTCGTCAATTTGTTCAGCTGTCATGCGTGGTACCAAGTCCTCAAGGGTCAACTTTGCATCAGGATCACCGCCGATAGCCGACAGCGTGTACCAGAGATAAGCCCGCACCAAATCCGGCGCGGCGAGGCCACGGCCAGTTTCAAAATACCATCCAATACCCGATTGAGCTCCCGGATGGCCCTTCATCGCCGAGCGGAGATACCATTCAAAGGCTCGGACATCGTTCTTTTCGACACCGAGACCCATGGCATACATGACGCCAATCAATTCTTCGGCATCGGCGTTGCCAGAGCGGGCGGCGGGCTCAAGAGCCGCAAAGGCTTCCTCAAACTGGCTGTTTTCCATCAGTTGGCGGGCCTTTTCAATTTCCGCTGTGCCAGGACATCCCCACCCAAGGGTCAAGGAAATGGTCATGCCGAACAGCACAAATCTCATGGTTCTGAAAATCATAAAGTCCATAATCTTTCTTGGCTGATTGCGCTTGGAATTGCAATCATGGCTTTGCCCGCCGCCGCCAATGAGAATTTAACCCCGTTCAAACTCACTGCCAAAGATTTTCCTGCGATAAATGAAAATACCGCCCGGCTCGGGCGTCTTCTGTTTTATGATCCGATTCTTTCCGGCAATCAAAACATTTCTTGTGGCACCTGCCATCACCATGACATGGCCGGGGCCGACGCGGTTTCGCTTGGCATCGGCCAGGGCGGAGAAGGGATAGGGACGGAGCGTGTGGCTCTTGATGGCGTACAACGCATCAAAAAACGTATGCCCAGAAACACGCCGGCCCTTTTCAATCTTGGCGCTCATGAGATCAAACGTTTGATGGCGGACGGACGTATCAGTGAGGATCCGATTTTTGGCAATAGATTCAATACGCCAGCCGAGGAATTCCTTCCACTAGGAATCGACTCCCTCCTCGCGGCGCAGAGTCTGTTTCCTTTAATTGGTGAAGTGGAAATGGGGGGATCACCCGAGCAGAATGAAGTCGCTGTCGCGATCAATGAGCGCCTCGATTATGGCTGGCCGTTGTTGGTCGCGCGCGTGCGATCAGTCGCCGGCTACGAGCCTCTGTTCGTGGCTGCCTATGATGATGTGAACACGATACAGGATATCACCATCACCCATATCGCCAATGCCCTTGGAGACTTTGTTTCTGCGGAGTGGCGCTCTTTCGACAGTCCCTTTGATCGTTATGTTTCAGGGGAGAGAACGGCTTTGTCAGCGAGACAATTGGCGGGCATGGATTTATTTATTGGAAAAGGTGGCTGTGCCAGTTGCCATAGCGGTCCTTTGTTTACCGATCATCAATTTCATGCGCTGGCGGTCCCACCGTTTGGGCCGGGTCGAATCCGCCGATTTGATTTACAAAACCGTGATGTGGGGCGAATGGGAGAATCGGATGATTTGGCCGATGCTTATCGCTTCCGCACACCGTCTTTGCGCAATGTGGAATTGACCGCTCCATATGGGCATAATGGTGCCTATGCCGATCTTCGAGGCATCATTAAACATCATCTTGATCCATTGGCCGAGCTGTCATCTTGGGATCGCAATCAAGTTGAACTTGCCGATGTGTCGTGGATCAATCACATGGATTTTCGTGTTTGGGACGATCGGCTTGAGATGGATCGATTCCGCGCCGCGGTCGATATCCAAAAGACCACTCTATCAGAAGAAGAAATTTCTGATCTCATTGCCTTCTTAACAGCGCTGACGGGCAATAAAAGTGTGGAAGGACGTTTGGGAAGGCCTGATGCGGTGCCTAGTGGATTGCCGGTCGATTAACTCACGGCGGAACAATCGCCACCGATTGTCCTGTTTTGACAGAAGTTTCTGCCGCCTCCCCGATGGCGACCGCCCAGCTGCCATCGCTTAAACTGACCAGAGGTTTGGCCAAGTCTCCCTTGACGAGGTCAAGAAAGTTCACGTGCTGATAAAAGGTGGATCCGCAATGATCCCCGGCATGAAGAATCTCGGGATCAACGGGCGTCTCATAACGAAATATCTCGCGGTCTTCGCGGTGGCTGATTTCAACCAATGGTACTCGTTTTTCTCCATCGGGCAGGAAACTTTCAGGCGGAGGGATCATGGCATCAACCCGTGCTGATGCGCCGGTGACTGAGGCGGTTTCTTGCCAGTATGAGCCTTCTGCGAACATACAAAGATCGACAAGACCGCGCGCCCCATTCTCAAAATCGACAATGACATAGGCATTATCGAGAATGTCCGGCATTTGTCCATCGTATTGTTCAGAGAGGTGGTTAACGTCAATTGACCCGGAGGCAAAGACCCGTAGCGGATTGCTGTTGAGCACAAGTCGCATCAAATCCCAGAAATGGCAGCATTTCTCGACCAGCGTGCCACCGGTGCGCTGGCTGAAACGGTTCCAGTTTTTCACTTTGTTGAGAAAGGGAAAACGGTGCTCGCGGAACGACATCATGATCGGCTGCCCCACGTCACCATTGGTCACACAACGGATCAATTCCGCCAGTGGCGGCATGAAACGATATTCCATCGCCACCCAAACCGGAACGCCGCTCTCTTCGGCCGCTTTCAAGGCCTGTCGGCAATCGTTGAGCGTGGTGCATAGAGGCTTTTCCACGAGGATAGGTTTGCCATACTTCAAAAGGCGCAGCAATGGCTCAAGATGCATGTCGTTGGGTGTGGCAATGATGTAGGCATCACACGATTCTTGTTCGATCATGTCATTGAAATCACGATAGGTGCCGACATCAGACCCCACCAAAGTCTGCGCCGCTTGGCGCATCTCATCGTTCGGGTCAGCGAGAGCCGTGACCTCGACGCCCTCCAAGAGGGCGACGTTTTGGATATGCTCCTGCCCCATCATGCCGCATCCGATAAGTCCATAACGCAAAGTCATTGTTAGATCTCCATGACCGGTAGAGAAAACGAAGCGGCGACGGCTTTCAGCTGTGGTCGGATATCGTCGAACGCGACCACAAAATGATGTTCAAGCCCGCCATCAAGGACGGCGGAAAGCAAATCCGCCGCCGGGCGATTGAGTTTTATCACGCCAGCGGTGCCAGAGAAGGCGAGGGGGCGGCGCAGCATCTGTCCTGACGACAACACCAGTTTGTAATGACCCCACGCCTTGGATATTCGCGCCAGGGTGACGGCTCCAGGTTTCAGTGGAAACTCGCATAACAAGGGGAGCTGGCGGTTGGAGTGAAGCGTGCCCTTTGCGGTGAAGTCAGAATCGCACATCGATAAGGGGGCTTGTCCACAATGCCAAACGACAGCGGTATCATCAGTGATATCGATGTCGACCAAGTCGGCCAGAAACACAGGCGCTTGTGCCGTTCGCTGAACAAAAAGCTGCGATAGCGCGCCAAGAACATCCGATTCACACGCACAAGGCAACATTTCATCGGCCAACATCGAGACAGGCGCGCAAACAGCGCCGCCGTATTCGGTAAAGCATTCTGGCCAGCAACGGATTGAAATCGCGCTCCAACCTCTTTGTTCAGCCTGAGTCTTCAATGCGGGGGTGAGACGGCATGACCGATCAAGGCTATCCTCGTTTAGGTTGTCCAAGCCCGTTAATTTTGGCCGTTCAACCTGTCCTACTTTATGGGCGGTGGCAAAAAGTTCATCAAGGGAGATGGATTCGACATCAATCTCAAACATCTGACGCAATTGGTGTTGATCGTAATGGCACGTGTCGAACCCGTGAGGAGGCTCACCAATCTTTCCAATGACAGAACCGCGGAGAGAGTTGGCGATGCGGTGTCCGTCCTCGGTCGCTTGCGTCTCTGTGCAGGGCCACTCCTCAGGATCGCCGGTGGCCGTTAGACAGGCTTCGATGTCCTGAGGTGTGACATTTTCAGGGTCGGC
This sequence comes from Paracoccaceae bacterium, assembly GCA_022824005.1. Taxonomy (GTDB): domain Bacteria; phylum Pseudomonadota; class Alphaproteobacteria; order Rhodobacterales; family Rhodobacteraceae; genus JAPOXR01. The sequence goes on along the minus strand of JAJEBG010000019.1, from coordinate 45,657 downwards.
GTAGATCCATTTGAATTGTCGTTGACGCAAGCCAAGCGCGTGGGCGGCAAGATTGAGCCCACAGAACGCGTTCAGTCGTAAACGCCCCCCGCTTCGCGCCTCCTGCGCGGCCCAAATCAAAATGGGCACGTCCGTTCGTTCAGCAATGGTGCCGATCGCCGAGGCATCCGTGAATGTCGTCTGTAAAATCACCACCGCTTGCGGCGATTGAGCAAGAAAGTCCTCCACCGCTCGCGAGATGTCATCATCGGTGAGCAACAGTTCACGAGAGCCGCAGATTTCAAATCCACCCCTTTCCAATACATTCAGCATGTCACGAAGTTTTGATCGTGCGAATTCGACATCAAATGTTGGACGACCCAAAGGAAGAACGGCCAATCGCATCGGTTTTGCCATGTCGGAAACTGATTTCCCGTCATTCATCGCTCTAGCCAATTCTTTTCCCCACCCATTTCAAGGGCCCACGCAGAATGGAGAATAAGACAGACCGCCAAGGAGGAATAAAAACACCAAGAATCCGCCAGGGGTCTCGAGCCCGAACTCGACTCTGAGAGAGTGTACTGCTCCAAGCTGTCGCGCCCTCTTCAAAGATTCCGTGGCCCGCCAACCTTGGATAGACTACCCGAACTGCTTTCTTCCGCACAAGTGCTCCTATGCAATGCGGCCAGTCCGCCTCGGCGGTAATTGGCAACGCGTGGTCCATAAAATGTTTGGCACCGGCATAGGAGATGATGTAAGCCGCGGCCCCCGGGAGTCTGAGCCATGGCATTGGCAGATAGAGTCTAAAATTCTTGAATATAGGTATCGCTCCGTCTCGACGAACATATTGTCTAAATCCGAATAATTGTGTCAAGTCTGCCATTCGATAGTGTTCTTCTTTTAGGAACCTGACCAGGTCACGTGATGGAATCGCATCATCCTCGAAAATCAGGGCATAGGCAATGTCTTCTTTAACGATGCGGCGGTAAGCGTTGATATGTGACAAGGCGCAGGCATATTCGGGATCTGATAAAATGCGCCCATGCCGGATCGAGGAGTCTCTGTCAATGAGAGCGGCATCTTCCTCTGCAAGCCCATCTCGACCATCAACAGCGTCTATAAATTCAAAGGGAATATCAAGTTTCTCAAGTTTTTCTGAGATTGATTTCCTGCGTGTGGTATTGTCTCTCAGAGACAATACGAATGTTGGGATCATGAATGTCTGCTCTCAGTTTATGGTCAACACTCGTCGAGAATACGAATCTTCAATTTTGATATTGAAACTTGACTGAGATTAAAAGCCCACTCCTGACAATAGCGGCCGTCCTCGGTGAATCCGAGTTTGGCCACGGATCCTTTTCTAAATCTGAAAGATAGATTATTGGAGTTTGATACCCAACAATGCGTTCTGCCACTTTTACGCTCTCAATTTTGTTCGTCTGAAGGCCAATCATCGACACCTAAGTCGGCCCTCTTTCGAATGTCGTTACAAAGACGGTCAAATTCATGGGATAAATAATGGCCTTTATTTGTGACAACTAAAACCCGACTGGCGGTGAACAAACCACCAATAAAGGTAAGGATAGAAGCAAGGATAATCATGCCATTCAGAAAACTAAATCCAAAAAGTATGATTACGAATTTTTGAGCTGGGCTTCATCAATATAGTCTTGACTCAAAGACTTATAGACTTCGTAATTTAAGCTCTCTGCCACAATCTTGAGATGCTGAGAAATATCGTCTGGGCTGAAGGAGTCTATGCTGATTAATCCTCCAAAGGCTTCATCAAGAAATGACGCGGCGTATCCAGCAACACCGTCCAGAACGACAGTCAGCGTGTCATCATTATCAATAGCTTGTTGAAGTTTTGGCGCAAGGTAATCAGTTCGCAAAGCCTCACCGCTATTTTGGCCATGGTTTTTGATTGTCCGGCCCATGGGTGTGCGTGAAAAATCACGAGCGATATTGATTTCACTCATTGGTCTGACTCCTCCGTTGAGGAAAACGCCAGTGAATGAGTGTTCCACCGATATCTTCTAACAATGCTCTGGCTATGATTGGATTTTGGGACTATACATGTCTTCTCCTTGATATCCACTATAAATTAACTCGACCATTTGGGTAAGGCTTCCTCGAATTGCGCTATTTGGATGCAATTTATCTTTTAATTCTTTTGACGATGATTGTTACCCCACTTCACTGCGGAAGTGGCGCTTCATAAAGTCCATTGATGATTTGATTTTGCGACAGGGAACCCATTCAATGGTCAGCTGCGATAATGCACGGCCTCATTGATTGGGGGCTTTCTTAACGTCTGAATCGCATGCGTCGAGATTGAGCAAAGCTTTATTCTTATTCTTTTTTGTATTGACGATAGAGAAGAACGGTATGATCTGAATGGAACAGACCAAAATGGTATAAAAATAACAAAAAATTATGGTTTTATACGAAAAACGGATATAAAAGTATATTCATTGTGTGTAAAAGTATTGGCACCGAGTAATGTATGAGCTTAATTCAATGATTAGATGGCGCGAGATGCGCGCTGATTTTAAGGAGGTAAATCTCATGAATAGACTTTATCGGGCCACGTTAGGCGTTGCTCTGTGTGCAGCAGGGGCAGGATCTGCTCTTGCAGGCGAATTGACCATTGCGACGGTGAATAACGGTCATATGGTCGAAATGCAGAAGTTGTCGACGAAATTTGAGGCGGCCAATCCAGACATTTCACTGAACTGGGTGATTTTGGAAGAAGGCGTGTTACGCAGCCGCGTGACGACCGACATCACAACCAAAGGCGGCCAATTCGACGTCATGACGATTGGGATGTATGAAGCCCCGATCTGGGGGGCACGTGGTTGGCTGGAGCCGTTGGACTTCGGTGCCGATTACGATGTGAATGACGTGTTGCCAGCGATGCGCGGAGGTTTGAGCCATGATGGCACGCTCTATGCGGCTCCGTTTTACGGTGAGAGCTCAATGATCATGTATCGGAAAGACCTTGTTGATGCCGCCGGGATGTCGATTGATGACAATCCCACATGGGATCATATTCGTGACGTTGCCGCTTCTCTCCACGATCCCGGCAACGAAGTCTACGGTATCTGTCTCCGGGGTAAGCCAGGATGGGGCGACAATATAGCCTTTATCACCACCATGGCCAACAGTTTTGGCGCGCAATGGTTCAATGAAGATTGGACACCGGCGCTAGACAGTGAAGCTTGGAATAAGGCCGTCAACTTCTATGTGGATCTGTTGACCACATACGGGCCCCCAGGTTCAGAGGGCAATTCGTTCAACGAAATTCTAGCACTGATCAATGCCGGCAAATGTGGTATGTGGATTGATGCGACGATTGCCGCCTCTTTTGTTACCGATCCGGGCCAGTCCATGGTCGCGGACAAGATGGCTTTTGCCCAAGCACCCTATGCGGTGACCAAAAAAGGTGCCAACTGGCCTTGGGCTTGGGCACTAGCCGTGCCCGCGGGAACCAAACAGGCCGAAGATGCCAAGAGTTTTATTGAATGGGCGACATCCAAATCCTACATCGAATTGGTGGCTTCTGTGAACGGTTGGGGCAACGTCCCGACAGGCACACGCCAGTCGACATACGACAACCCGATGTTCCAAGAAGCGGCGACATTTGATGAGGCGGAATTGAAAGCGATCTTGTCTGCCAATCCAAATGATTCAACCCTCAACCCATCGCCCTATGTTGGGGTTCAATTCGCTGCGATTCCTGAGTTTCAGGCGATCGGTATCGCTGTCGGGCAACAAATGACCGCGGCATTGGCTGGTGACATCACAGTCGAAGACGCGTTGAAAAACGCCCAAGATGCAGCCGATAGAGAAATGCGCAAAGCGGGTTATTATTGATCTGAACTGATCATGTAGAAACAAGAAAGGCTTCGGCGGCTAAGCCGCCGAAGCCTCTTTAGAGCCGGAGTGGTTGAAATGAACCGTGTGCAGTCAAGATTACTGCAGGCACCCAGCGTGACTCTATTGCTCATGTGGATGGTGATTCCTTTGGGTTTGACCCTCTACTTTTCAACCATCCGCTACAATTTGCTGTATCCCGATCGAACGGGTTTCATTGGGTGGTCAAATTATGAGTTCTTCTATACCGATCCAGCATTCTGGCCGGCAGTTGTCAACACCCTTCTTATGGTAAGCGGCATCTTGACCCTGACAGTTGTCCTTGGGCTTGCGATTGCTATTTTAATTGACCAGCCGTTTGTGGGACGGGGTATCGTTAGAGTGATGCTGATCTCGCCATTTTTCATTATGCCAACCGTCAATGCCTTGGTTTGGAAGAACATGTTTATGAATCCTATTTATGGTCTTTTTGCTTCGATATCCGCAGGGTTGGGTTTTGAGCCCATCAATTGGCTGTCTGATTGGCCTTTGCTATCCATTGTCATGATGATCAGCTGGCAATGGACGCCCTTTGCAGTCTTGATCTTTATCACATCACTTCAAAGCCAAGATCAGGAGCAGAAGGAGGCGGCCTTGCTTGACGGGGCAGGGTTTTTCTCACAATTGTTCAACCTCACACTTCCACATTTGGCTCGACCGATCGCGATTGTGATCCTCATTCAACTGATTTTTCACTTGGTGATTTTCGCTGAAATTCTTGTGACAACGGGGGGTGGTCCGGGATATCAGTCTACCAATCTCACTTATTTGATCTATTCGCAGGCGTTGTTGGGGTTTGACGTCGGCGTGGCCTCTGCGGGCGGTGTTTTTGCGATCATCTTGGCCAATATTGTCGCCATCTTACTTGTCCGTTTCATCGGAAAGACCCTGACGGTCGCATGATGATGACTGATCGCCAACGGGAACTGCTGAAACACAGAATTAGAGCTGCTCTGGCTTGGGTCATCGCTTGCTTGATGTTCTTTCCAATCCTGTGGATGATTCTCACCAGTTTCAAGACCGAGTTGCAGGCGATCGCTGTGCCACCGCTGTTCTTTTTTGAGCCGACGATAGAGAATTACGTGCTGATTGAGGAGCGCACCGATTATCTCCGATATGCATGGAATTCAGTGGTCACCAGTTTTGGTGGAACCCTGCTCGGTATGTTGATTGCCATTCCATCTGCATATGCGATGGCTTTCAATCCTAGTCGCCGAACCAAGGACATCCTTCTATGGATGCTCTCCACCAAAATGCTTCCCGCTGTTGGCGTGATGATGCCGATTTATCTCATCTGTCAAAAACTTGGCCTTTTGGACACACGAGTCGCGTTGATCGTCATTTATGCCCTGATCAATCTCCCAGTCATTATGTTGATCCTGTTCAATTATTTCCGAGACATCCCCAAAGAAATATTGGAAGCCAGTCAAATAGACGGCACATCAACCTTCAACGAAATTGTTCAGATTGTGTTGCCACTGGCTTGGGGTGGAATTGCGTCAACAGCACTCTTGTCAATCGTCCTGTTATGGAATGAAGCTTTTTGGTCTATCGTTCTGACTTCAGCAGACGCGGGCACGCTCGTGGCCCTCGTGGCGTCCTTTTCAAGTCCAGAAGGGCTTTTCTGGGCTAAACTGTCGGCGGTTTCGACCTTGGCCTGTGCGCCCATCATTGTGTTCGGATGGGTGACGCAGAAGCAACTTGTGCAAGGTCTGACGTTCGGAGCCGTCAAATGAATTTCGATCCTGTGGCCATCAACCTTGTCGGCAAGACCTGCCTGATCACAGGTGCCAACGGAGGTATTGGTCGCGCTATTGCAGAGCATTTTGCCGCACTTGATGCGAGAGTTATGACAACAGATGTTGAGTCGGAATTTAAGGGCGATTGTGACAGTTTGCATCAAGCCTTCGACTTGGCTTCACCATCGGGGTTGAACAATTGTCGAGACTGGATCACCGCTGAGACGCCCGATGTCACTGTCAACAACGCGGCAGCTTTTGACATGGGATCAGTCTTGGATGCGGACTTGCATCAATTCGATCGGCTCTATTCTCTCAATGTCCGAGCCATGTATGGAGTGATGCAGGCGTCGGCGAAGGCACTGGTGCAAGCCAAACGCCGAGGGTCGATTATCAATTTAGCCAGCCAAGCCGGGCATCGTGGGGAAGCCCTAGTGGCTCATTACTGCGCTACCAAAGCCGCCGTAATCAGTTATACCCAGTCGGCCGCACTGGCACTGGCACCATATGGAATCCGAGTCAACGCGATATCGCCGGGAGTCATTGATACGCCGATGTGGGAACGGGTCGACCAATTATTTGCAAAATTCGAAAACAAATCGATCGGACAAAAGAAAAAGGAAGTCGGCGAAGCGGTGCCTCTGGGGTATATGGGCCGCCCCTTTGAAGTGGCGCGGGTGGCCATCTTTCTTGCTTCGGATCAATCGCAATATATCACCGCCCAGACGTTGAGTGTCGATGGCGGAAATGTTCTGCGCTAGGTGTTAACATGTCTCTGATCTTGCCTGAATTTGAATATGTCGACCGTGCCACCGAGACTATTCGCTACCTTGAACACGGCTGGCCGACCCCGCTCTGCAGATGGCATAGTCACCCCGAATATGAGCTGCATCTGGTTGTGACCACACGAGGGAAGGCTTTTGTAGGCGACTATATCGGTGAATTTCGGCCTGGCGGGTTGTTTCTCACAGGTCCCTATCTTCCTCATAACTGGGTGACTGATGAGGTGACACATCCGGCACCTGTCAAGATCAGAGATATGTTGGTCCAGTTCAGCAAAGAGAGCATCGACCGACTCTCTGATGCTTTTCCCGAGTTCAATGAAATGTCGGAAATGTTTGAATTGGCGACTTCTGGTATTGAATTTTTGGGCTTCAATTCGACCTTTGCCCGGGGTCACTTTGAGTCGATCCGAGACTGCAAGGGGGCCGAACGCATAGTTGCCTTCCTTAAATTTCTCCTGCGCATCAATGAGCATGCCGAAAAACGTGCCCTCTCAGTTGTCAAACTTTCTCATTCTGAAGGCAACAGCAAACATACGAGGATTACACTCGTCGTTGATCACATTACCAAAAATTTCTCTGCTGACACTTCGCTCTCCGAGGCCGCTGAAATGGCGGCCATGAGTCCGACGTCATTTTCACGGAATTTTCATAAGATGACAGGCAACCGGTTTGTTGAATTTGTCAATCGTGTGCGCATAGGCCAAGCCTGTTCAATGTTATACGCCACTGACAAGTCGATTTCAGAAATTTGCTTTGAAGTCGGATTTCAAAATCTGGCCAATTTCAACCGTCACTTTCTGAAAATGAAAAAGGTGACGCCGTCCGCCTACCGAACCATCGCCCGTTGCGAATTGTTAGGAGAGAATGGTTAATCTGATGGACAGGAAGAAAGGAGAGACGCTCAAGCGAACAAGTTACGATCGTTCGGACATGTCGGTTGGCATTGTTCACTTGGGTTTTGGCATGTTTCACCGCGCCCATCAAGCGGTGTATTTTGATGATTACATGGAGGCGACGGGCGACCTTAAATGGGGTATCGCGGCAGTGAATTTGATGGAACGCGACTCCGCCCTCTTGGCGGCGGCTCAACAGTCTCATCATGGCTATGTGCTGAAAACAATCAACCCATCCGGTCAGCACAGTCATCGTCTGGTGCGTTCGCATGTAGAATTTTCAGATTGGATTCGACATCGGGCTGAAACGGAAGCCCTGTTGTCAAGAAAAGGCGTGTCCGGTGTCACAATTACCGTGACGGAAAGTGGATACAATCTCGGCGAGAATGGTCTATTGGACGTCACGAGCGACGCCGTTCAGGCCGAACTCAATGGCGGCAAACCCCGCACAGTGTTTGCCTATTTGGCGCGGGCTTTGAAGGGACGGGCAGCCTTGCTCGATGCCCCGCTTTCCATCATGTGTTGCGACAACATCCTTTCCAATGGCCAGATGCTGAAGGCGAGTCTCTTGAACTATCTTGAAGCGGCTGAACTCCGCGACGTCGCCGATTGGGTTGGCGAAAAAGTTTCCTTTCCCTGCTCTATGGTTGACCGAATCACCCCCAAAGTGTCAGACGCCTTCGTTCATGAAATCTATTCATTGTTTCCAGAGTTTACCGCGCTACCTGTAAGATCGGAATCGTTTATTCAGTGGGTGCTTGAAGATCAGTTCGCGGGCCCAATGCCCGATCTCACGCTGGCAGGTGTGGACATCGTTAAGGATGTGACCCCTTATGAAGATGCAAAAATTCGTATCCTGAACGGTGGACATTTGGGATTGGCTTATCTCGGTGCCCTCGCTGGCCATAAGACATTTGATCAAGTCATGTTAGACGCACGGCTACGTTCTCATTTTGAAGCTTGGGAGCGCGAGGATGTGTTGCCAAATTTGGATAAAGTCCCATTCTCAAAAACGCACTATCTTGAGGACATCATCAATAGGTTCAGCAACGTTTCCATCGCCGATAAATTGGAGCGTATCTACATGGATGGATGGTCCAAAATGCGTCTCTATATTTTGCCCACTCTGGTGGCTTGTTTCCAGAATGGTCGAGTGCCTCGACATGGACTGAAATCTGTGGCGAGTTGGTATGTGTTTGCCCGTCGCTACGCCGATGGGATGATGCGTGTTGAATACCACGACCCCAACTGGAACCTTTTGAAACCTTTTTTGGCAGCGGAGTGTGAGACAGAGTTTGCCAAGACAAAAAAACTTTGGGGACATCTTCCGCAGACATTTCCTGACTTTGTGTCTGGATTGGTGGCGGCTATCAAAGAAGTGGAAGACGAATGGCCAATTTGACTCTTGAAAATATCTTTAAATCCTATGCCGATATTGAAGTCATTCATGATGTGACTCTTGATATTGCTGATGGAGAGCTCGTGGTTTTTGTGGGGCCATCTGGTTGCGGAAAGTCAACACTTCTACGGATGATTGCCGGTCTTGAAGACATCACGAAGGGCAAGATTTGGATTGATGGGCGCGTGGTCAATGAGGTCGCCCCGTCTAAACGGGGCGTCGCGATGGTCTTTCAGACCTATGCTCTGTATCCACATATGTCTGTGTATCGAAATATGGCCTTTGGGCTCAAACAGGCCAAGACTCCAGCCAAAGAGATTGACCAGCGGGTGCGTGCCGCCGCCGATGTTCTCCATCTCACTGATTTTCTTCAGCGATCGCCACGGGCTCTCTCCGGCGGCCAGCGGCAGCGTGTGGCGATTGGCCGGGCCATTGTCCGTGAGCCAGAGGTTTTTTTGTTTGATGAACCACTATCGAATCTTGATGCCGCGTTGCGTGTTCAAACACGGCTTGAAATCGCTCGCTTGCATGAGAGACTTGCCACGACAATGGTCTATGTCACCCATGATCAGGTTGAGGCGATGACTTTAGCTGACCGAATCGTCGTTCTTCGGGATGGTAAAATCGAGCAACAGGGATCGCCGATGGACCTTTACGAACGGCCAGATAACAGCTTTGTGGCGCAATTTATTGGAAGTCCAAAGATGAACTTTTTCTTGCCAACGGTCTTGGCCAAGAATGCGCCTTCTAAATTCAAGGATTTTAATCCTGAAGGCCGAGTGGTGGGTATCAGACCCGAACATTTGCGCATCTGTGACGGGGAATCAAATCTGGTCTCTGCTGTCCTCGAACGGGTCGAACAATTAGGCGAGTATGCTCTAGTGCATTTATTGACGGAAGATGGGGGCGAATTTAATGTGAAGATGGACGATATACCGAAAGAGCCGAAAGGCACGGTGCTTCACTTTCAAGCAAAGGTTGAGCACATCCATCTTTTCGATAAGGAGAGCGGAAAAAGAATCCCCGGACCCTAGATAGAGAATATGACGCTTATTCATCGCCACTTCCATCTCTTTCGGATCAGGTGTTAACCAGTCGATGAGTAGGGAGAGCTGTGAGGTTATCACCAAAACAAATGCTATAAACAGTCAGATGTTATGGCCAAGATGGATTCCTGAAATTTCGTTTGCTCAAAGTTGGGACACCGAGAAATTGTGTTGAAATTTTCGGACGGGTGCCATTGTTTCACGTGAAACAATGGCACCAATCATTGAATTTTGTTGACGAGAGTCTGCCAAATGAGAAGTAGTATTCATTAAATGAGGATCGTCGACGGATGAGCGTCAACACACATAAAAACTCGATCATCCGTTGATCGATCCATAAATTATGACTTGAATTTTTACTGATAGCGATGGATAGGGACATTGAACCCATCATCAACTTAATGGGCTCAATTTGGGCAAGTGGGATTGTTTCACGTGAAACATTTTGATGTCATTGTGATTGGTGGCGGTCACGCCGGCGTTGAGGCCGCATCGGCGGCGGCGAGAGTGGGGGCTCGTTGCGCACTAGTGACCCTGCGTCTCTCTCAAATGGGTGTCATGTCGTGTAACCCAGCTATTGGCGGTGTCGGTAAAGGCCATCTTGTCAGGGAAATTGACGCTCTTGACGGGATGATGGCGTGTGCGGGTGATCTGGCGGGCATTCAGTATCGATTGCTCAATCGAAGCAAAGGACCGGCGGTGCAGGGGCCGAGAGCGCAGATGGACCGTAAATTATACCGTCAAGCCGTTCAGCGGTTGATTGGAACTCAAACCTTGATTGATCGTGTTGAGGGTGAAGTCGTCGATTTTGTGATGCAGGGCGACAAGGTGGGCGGAATTGTTTTGGCCGATGGTTGTGAAATCAGCTGTTCTGCCGTTGTCTTGACGACAGGAACCTTTCTTCGAGGCATTATCCGCATCGGCAGTGAGGCACGGGAAGCGGGTCGTGTCGGGGACAAAGCCAGCGTCAGACTCGCTGAACGCTTGGCCGCAATGGGGGTATCTCTCGGGCGGCTCAAAACGGGGACGCCGCCCCGACTTGATGGCCGAACCATCGACTGGGAGAGATTGGAGCCGCAACCGGGTGATGAAGATCCGATCATGCTCTCGTTTTTGTCCAAAAAGCGGCCCGTGAACCGCCAAATTGCCTGTGCCATCACCCACACGAGCCAAAGGACACACGAAATTATCCGACGGGATCTTAAATTGTCGGCCATCTATGGCGGCTATTTTGAGAGCACCGGACCCCGTTACTGCCCCTCCGTCGAAGATAAAGTCGTTCGTTTCGCCGAAAAGGACTCGCACCAAGTGTTCCTAGAACCGGAGGGATTGGACGATCACATCGTCTATCCCAATGGCATATCGACGTCCCTTCCGGCGACGACTCAAGAAGAGTTCTTGCAAACAATTCCGGGTTTGGAGCAGACGGTGATGCTACAACCGGGATATGCCATTGAATATGATTATGTCGATCCCCGCTCATTGAATTCTTCGCTCGAGATGAAAGCGGCCCCCAATCTCTTCTTGGCGGGACAAATCAATGGAACAACAGGGTATGAGGAGGCGGCCGGGCAAGGGCTTGTGGCGGGATTGAACGGGGCAAGGCGGGCCAAAGAGCAAGAATCTGTGGTTTTGTCGCGTTCCCAATCCTATATCGGAGTCATGATCGACGATTTGGTCACCAAGGGTGTGAGTGAACCCTATCGTATGTTAACCTCAAGGGCTGAATTTCGACTCTCGTTGCGCGCCGACAACGCGGATCAACGTCTAACTCCACTTGGCAAAAAGTGGGGATTGGTCAGCGATCGACGGATGAAACTTTTCGATGACAAGCTTTCCGACATTCAGAAGACTCGAAAACTCCTGCAGACAGTCTCTCTTGCGCCGATGGAGGCGCAACACCACGGAATCACGATCGGGAAAAGTGGAGGGCGGCGATCAGGTATGAAATTGCTTGAGATGGAAGGCGTGAATTTGTCACGTCTTTGCCAAATATGGCCCGACTTGGCACAAATCAAGCAAGAAACGGCCTCCCAAATTGAACGAGATGCGATGTATGCGCATTATCTCGATAGACAAAGACGCGACGCAGAATTGTTGGACAAGGAAGAAAGACGTCACATTCCCAACCGTATCGATTTCCGTGACATCAATGGTCTGTCCAATGAAATCCAAGAGAAACTTTGCCAAATTCGTCCCCGCACCCTCGGGCAAGCCCGACGCATTGAAGGAATGACGCCCGCGGCACTGGCATTGATTCTAGCCGCATCAAGACGCGCCGAAAGCCAGTCAAATCGGTGAAAGTCATCGTTTTCTGAAATCACAATGAAGAATCAGATAGAATGTATCGTGCCAAATAGATGGGTAGCGAGGAAAAATTGCCTCTAAATAATCTCTCTCCTCGCGCGCTCCATCCCCGTTTTGTGGACCATGTGTCCACCGAGACGAGAGAGCGTCTGCGCATGTTTGAGTCAATGCTGAAGAAGTGGAATCGATCAGTGAATTTGATTTCAAAAGGCACATTGAACCACCTGTGGGAGCGACATTTTGAAGATTCGGCGCAATTGTTGGATTGTGCGCCCGAGGCAAAGAGATGGCTTGACGTGGGTTCAGGCGGAGGATTTCCCGGATTGGTGCTGGTGATTATGGCCGCGGAACGTGGATGGGAAGCAGAGTTTACGCTGATTGAATCTTCAGCAAAAAAATGTAGTTTTCTTCGTTGTGTCCTTTTCGAGATTGGACTGTCCGCCGATGTGTTGGAGACCAGATGCGAGAATGCAGAGCCCCAAAACGCTGACGCTGTGACAGCCCGGGCCTTGGCCCCTTTGCCAAAACTGTTGGCGATGACCACGCCCCACGTATCGCCGCACGGTGTTCTCATCTTTCCTAAAGGGAGAAAACGCCAGCAGGAGGTCGTGAAGGCCCGCCAGATGTGGACATTTGATTTACAGGAAAAAATGAGTCGGACCGATGCCGATTCCGCCATTCTTCTCATTAAGGGAGCCGAGAGTGCCAAAACGGCGACATAAAGCACCGCGCATTATCGCGGTCGCCAACCAAAAGGGTGGGGTGGGTAAGACCACCACCGCCATCAATCTCGGGGCCTCGCTGGCCAAAGCCGGTGCGCATACATTGCTTATTGATCTTGACCCACAAGGCAATGCGTCTACCGGTCTCGGCTTTACGCCCAAAGACCGCGCTTTGTCTGTCCACGAAGTCATGTCAAAGAAGACAAACCTTCAGGAGGCTATCCAGAAGTCACCTTTGGACAATTTGTATCTTTTGCCATCGTCCGAGCAACTCAGCTCGGCCGACATTGCGCTCGTCAATGAAGAAAGACGTCTCTTTTTTCTGGCAGATGCATTATCGGATACAGAAGTTAACAGAATAAATGTCTCATATATCTTGATTGATTGCCCGCCGTCTCTCAACATTTTGACGTTAAACGCGATGGTCGCCTCGAGTTCCATACTCGCACCGTTACAGGCCGAGTTCTTCGCGCTTGAAGGGTTGGCTCAACTGATCGGCTCCATGCGACAGGTCAGAAGCGTGGCCAATCCATTATTACATTTGGAGGGGGTGCTCCTGACAATGATTGATCGGCGCAACAATCTAAGCCGTCAAGTGGAACGGGATGCAAGACAGAATCTGCAGCAGCTTGTCTTCGATACAGTCATTCCCCGCACCGTCAAACTGAGTGAAGCGCCATCGCACGGACTTCCGGCGCTTCTTTATGCGCAGAATTCAAAGGGCAGTGTGGCCTATAAAAATTTGGCTGAGGAAATGCTCGGCAGAAACACGCAAAATGGTGGAAGGTAACGGATATGAGCGCAGACAAGAAACCAAAGTTAAACCTTGGCAGAGGGTTATCGACCTTACTAGGCGATTTCGGCACGGGGAATCTTGACCCCTCTCAACCGAGATCAGAGCAGGCCGTGCCTATCGAATTGATTCGGCCCAATCCCTCACAGCCTCGGGCCAAATTTGACGAGGATGAGTTGAAAGAATTGGCTGTTTCCGTTCGAGAGAAGGGAATTATTCAGCCTTTGATATTGCGACCTGATCCCAAGAATTCGAAAGGTTATATGATTGTCGCCGGTGAAAGGAGGTGGAGGGCGGCGCAACAAGTCCAACTGCATGAAGTTCCCGCCATCATTAGAGATCTATCAGATCGTGAATGTTTAGAGATTGGCGTGATTGAGAATATCCAGCGAAGCGATTTAAATCCCCTTGAAGAGGCTCAAGCTTACCGGCAATTAATGGAGAAATTTGATTATACCCAAGAGAAACTCTCCTCTGTGATGGGCAAATCGAGAAGTTTTATTGCCAATCGCTTACGACTGTTGAATCTTCCTGATGATGTTAAAGATTATGTTCGTTCGGGACAATTATCAGCGGCTCATGCCAGAACGCTTGCGGCGGCCGCTGACCCTAGCACTTTGGCCGCTAAGGTGGTCAATCTTGACCTATCGGTCCGTCAAACGGAATTGCTGACGCGAAAATCGCACGACAAATCCACCACTGAGAATAGCCAACCGCAAGGGCACAGAAAAGATATTCACACCCGACAAATGGAGGCCTCTCTGTCGGCCGCTTTAGCGACGAGAGTGACCATCAATCTATCACGAAAAGGCGGGGAGTTCTCTTCGGCCGGCCGTCTCATTGTTGACTTCAAGGATCTTGAACAGCTTCAAGAGATTAACGATCTCATGCGGCGGGCCGGAACCCATCGAGGCCAGCTCAGTTGAGTTGATCTTCGGCTTTTTGCAAACGGGATTGATAACTGAGCCCTTTTTGAGCACTGTCGATGGGCCATTGCTCGGCCGGTTGGCGTTCCGCGATGTCGGAAAAAATCGCCACTTCATCAAACCCACTGCGTCGAGCGAGGGGATATTGGTCGGCAATCAGATGACCCTCGGCGCGGAGGCGACCGCGATACCCGAGTTGACGTAAGCGAAAAGCCAAGCTGAAACCTGTGCCATTCTCAAATGATGAAAACTGAATACGAATCACTCTGATATGGGGGAAGTGCGGCTGCAGCTTGTCAATTTCATCATCGGCTTGGAGATTAAGATGGATGGGTTCACCAATCGAGACCGCCACCTCTGAACTCGAGACAAATTTCGCCCCATCAAGATCATCGTTATGGAAACCATCGTCCCGAACGATTACCAACTTAACCATGAGCGCAGCGTTTCGGATCAAGCCGCTTGTTGGACATCAGCAGGATAAAGAGCCCGCTGGAATGGTTCTGATCCCAGTCTTCGATGACAGTCTCCAAAGGTTTCTTCTGGCATCAAGCGCAACTCCAAATAGGCTTCCAAAAGGCGCTCAAGAGCCGGAATGAGATCATCGAATGAAAAGCCAGGTCCGGCTCTTTTGCCGATACGCGCTTTTTCTGAAGCATCCCCGCCCAGCGTAATTTGATAGTTTTCGACTCCCGCTCGATCAAGCCCGAGGATACCGATATCGCCCACATGGTGGTGACCGCAGGCGTTTATGCATCCTGATATTTTAATCTTTATGGGGCCGATTTTGCGCTCAAGCCGCAGCGTATCGAAACGTTGAGAAATTTCCTGGGCGACGGGAATAGACCTCGCCGTTGCAAGGGCACAATAATCCATCCCTGGACAGGCAATTATGTCGGAGAGGAGTCCCACATTGGCAGTTTCAAGTTGGGCGTCCCTTAAACGATCGTAGACCTGAGGAAGGTGGCCGAGTGGGAGGTGAGGGAGGATGATATTTTGCTCATGGCTGATACGAATTTCGTTATAACCAAATTGCTCCGCAAGATCAGCGATGACGCGCATCTGTGAAGACGTGGCATCGCCCGGTGTGCCCCCTACTGGTTTTAAGGAAATCGTCAAAATCGCATGATGGTTGTCACGGTGCTTTGCGGTGTTGGTCTTGAACCACTCGCTAAAGGCCGAATCCCCCGTCATGCGGATGTCAAATTGGTCATGCGGCACAGCGACAAATGATGGCGGTGCAAAAGCCTGCTCAATATGTTGTCTCAATTCAGAGTCGATTCCAGAAAAGCGAGATTGGCAAGCCTGAAACTCAGTTTCAATTTGATTTTGCAGGAGGGTAAGACCCGTCTCGTGGAGAAGAATCTTGATTCGTGCTTTATATTTGTTGTCACGCCGTCCGTACAAATTATAGACGCGCAGGATGGCTTCAATATAGGGTAGAAGATGCTCTTTTGGCAAAAAGCTGCGGACAACTTGGCCCAGCATCGGTGTGCGGCCCAATCCTCCACCAATCAGAATTTCATAGCCATGACGACCATCCGAATCTTGCAGGGCACGGATTCCGATGTCGTGGGCGCGAGTGACGGCGCGATCATTCTGTGAGCCGGTGACGGCAATCTTAAACTTCCGCGGAAGATACTGAAATTCGGGGTGATCGGTTGACCATTGGCGAAGCAGTTCGGCGGTTTGGCGAGGGTCTTCGATTTCGTCATCAGCGGCGGCCGCGAAATGATCAGCGGTGACATTACGGATGCAATTTCCCGATGTTTGAATGGCATGCATAGAGACATCAGCCAGCGCATCCAATATATCGGGAACATCAGCGAGACGGGGCCAGTTGAATTGAACATTCTGGCGCGTTGTAAAATGCCCGTATCCCTTATCCCAACGCTCTGCGATGTCGGCGAGGCGACGCATTTGGCGGCTATCTAACGTGCCGTAGGGGATGGCCACCCGTAACATATAAGCATGCAACTGGAGATAAAGTCCGTTCTTGAGCCTGAGTGGTTTGAATTCCTCCTCGGTCAGCGCGCCGGAGAGTCGGCGTTCAACCTGCCCTCGAAATTCTTTGACTCTTCCTCTAACGAAGGCCTGATCAAAGTCATTATACTGATACATCGGAAGCGGTCGCCTGTTTGCCGTGGAAGTAATTTGAAGGGCCTGTAGTACGAATCTGTTCACGCACATGCTGAGGTTCGGGCTTCTGGTCACGGCCCGGCCTCGCGGCGGCGAGATAAGCACCGACATGAATATGTCGCTCTTTGTCGGCGGTCATCAGTGCTGTCTCGGCTGAATCTCTATCATCAAACAGTTTGGCTTCGCCAAGTTTTCGTGTCCAATCCCCGCTATTGTTGAGCCAGATGGCATCCCCTTCAATCAAATGATTGCTGGTGATCACCCAAAATTGCTCCCGCCGAGACATGTCTCTTATCCAACTTTCAGACGCGGCGAGTTTGTGTCCGTTTGGCGCGAGGTTATGACCTTTTGGCTCGACCGTGGCATCGAAAGTTCAGGCACGATTCCCGGGTGGATGTGCCAGTCAATATTGTGGCGCTCGAGCTGAGGAAGAATCTGACGCATGAAGAGCGCTCGCGGCGAGGTGTCACGGAGGAGTACACAGATAAATTGTCTGTTTTCCACCCGTTGCAAAAGGATGTCGATAGCCTGTTTGAGCGAGAGAGGACGGGAGATGTATTCTGCCTCGCGACGCGCCAACTCCAGAATTCTTGGTGACATGTCATCGTCGTGGAAAATGACATCGGCCTGGTCAACAGCCTGTCGAACATTGAGAGTGAGATTGCCAGGGTCCCCATCGCCAGAGCCGGCGAAGACAATTTTGCCGCCCTCCGGTCGCTCTTGTTTGATGTCATCAAATAGGGATTGGAGTCGTTCTTGAACAGCAGGCCTTCCACCTAGAGTGAAGGCACGCATGCCTTCATGGGAAAAAAATCGTGCCCAGAAATTACGACGTACTCGCCCTTCCGGCAATTGGGCCGCACGATGGCGAAATTCACGTGCCTCGATGGCTAACGTGCCGAGCTCGGTGGGCAGTCGCGTCTCAAGGTCGGCTTTGATTTTTCGTGCCAGTACAGGTGCTGTCCCTTCGGTTCCAATAGCCACCGTCACCGGATCTCTGTCAACAATGGCGGGAGTAATGAAGTCGCTGTCTTTGAGATTATCGACAATGCAGACAAGAGCGCCGTCGGCACGCCCAATTCTCGCCGACCGTTGGTCTTCTACCTCTTCGTCATTGGCGCAATAAAGAAGCCTTGCCCCTCTCACATCACCAGACTGAATGCGCCTCTCAATCCATTCAAGCTGCCCTTGATCAGCCCAATCTCGAACGGCTGAGTGAGTCTCAGTTCCGAAAACACGAATCTTGGCCCGTGTTTTCAAGAGGAGGCGCAATTTAGCCGCCGCCGCCTCGCCGCTACCGGAGACAATAACGGTTTGATGGTTGACGTTAAGAAAAAGCGGAAAATGTCGCATCAGAGCCAGTTTTCAAAAAAGGTTCATTGTAAGGATAGGAAATAATTCTAAAAAATGAAATGCATAAAATAAAAAAGAAAATAAAACTCCTTTTATATCATTAAAATGGGTGAATTTCCTATTTTTTTCTCAACAGGCGGACAGGAGACCGATTTTTCAAGTGAATCAATGACACGGGCGATCTCCAAAACGGGATCAGAGCGAGACATATGTAGGAAAAAAACGCCCTTTAGGTGACAGAGTGAAGATTTCTGCCCCGTCTTTGGTCACCCCGATGGAATGTTCAAACTGTGCCGATAGAGATTTATCGCGAGTGACCGCGGTCCAGCTATCAGCCAAAATTTTGGTTTCAGCGGCTCCCAAGTTGATCATCGGTTCAATGGTGAAGATCATCCCTTCTTGAATCACCGCGCCTTGGCCACGTTGACCGACATGAACGACATTGGGCGGCAAATGGAATTCCCGACCAATTCCATGGCCACAGAATTCACGAACCACCGACATGCGGTGCAAGGCGGCATGTTTTTGAATGGCGGCCCCAATATCGCCAAAAGTGGCACCGGGGCGAACCTCGTCTATCGCCAGCATCAGGCAATCGTGGGTCACTTGAATCAACCGCTCAGCGCGTCTTGATGGCTGACCGGCGACAAACATCCGCGATGAATCACCAAACCAGCCGTCAACAATCACTGTGACATCAATGTTGACGATATCGCCTTTCTGAAGCCGTTTGCGTCCAGGAATACCGTGGCAGACGACATGGTTGACCGAAATGCAACTTGAATGTTTATAACCGCGATATCCAATGGTCGCCGAGCGAACTCCATACTTTTTGAGCAGCTCCATATTGTGCGCATCAATATCGGCGGTGGTGACGCCGGGCGCCACAGTGTCAGCCAACTCATCGAGGATGGTGGCCACCATCTTTCCAGCTTTCCGCATCCCGGCAAAATCTTCCTTCTTGTAAAGGCGGATATGGTCTTTGGTTTGGCGGTACAATTTGTCACCCCGTTTTCTCTATGCCTGTCATAATGTACCGAAGACCGCGTCCAAAAACCAGAAGACAGACCTTGGCGGACGTCGAAATGGAGGTCATTTCGTTCTTGCCGAATATTGACATCGGATACTCAAAGAGGCTTTTTGACGCCAAACTCTTTAAGGGGAGAGATCGTGACAAAATTGAAATTTGCTGAAAATCTTTCATATCTGGGAACAGAGTCGGCGTTTGAGGTTTTGGCTCGAGCCAACCAACTGGCCTTGAGCGGGCGCGATATTATCAATCTAGGTATCGGGCAGCCGGATTTCTCAACACCGCCGCATATTGTTGAGGCGGCTATCAAGGCCCTTCGTGATGGCCATCACGGATACACACCGGCGACGGGCATTCCTGAATTGCGCGCGGCGATTGGTCGTGATCTCAATCGGCGTCACAATGTTGAGGTCAATACGGAGCAAATTGTTGTTGTTCCCGGGGGAAAACCAACCTTGTTTTTTGCCATGCTGATGTTCGGCCAGAAGGGTTCAGAAATTATGTATCCCAATCCTGGCTTTCCGATTTACGAGAGCATGATCAATTTTTCCCGTGCCAAACCCGTGCCGATCGCGTTGCAAGAGGAGAATGGCTTTGCCTTTTCCGCCGAGTCGGTGCTAGAGCAAATTTCAGAGGACACCAGTCTCATCATCGTCAATTCACCGGCTAATCCAACAGGGGGTGTGACGCCACGGCAGGAACTGGATAAATTAGCTGAAGGGTTGATGGCGTATCCGCATGTCACGGTGTTATCGGACGAGATTTACTCTTGCATGCTCTATGAGGGACGGGAGCATGTCTCCTTCCTGCATTATCCCCAACTGCGAGACCGAGTGATTGTGCTCGATGGCTGGTCAAAAACGTATGCTATGACCGGCTGGCGCATCGGCTACGCAGTGTGGCCGACATCGTGTATTGATTTTGTCACGCGGCTTTGTATCAACGATCATTCTTGCGTCAATGCTGCGGCCCAATACGCGGCCATCGCGGCTCTCGAACATTCGCAGGACGATGTGCAAAGAATGGTGAGTCAATTCGATGCCCGTCGGCGGATCATTGTCGATGGTTTGAACCGCATCAAAGGTATTTACTGCGCTGATGCCGCCGGGGCCTTCTATGTTTTCCCCAATATTGAAGGGACGGGAATGACATCGCGCCAATTTCAAAATCGTCTGCTAGAAGAGATGGGCGTGGCGACAGTCGCCGGCACATCTTTCGGGGCTTGGGGAGAGGGCTTTGTTCGCTTTTCCTATGCCAATTCAGCGGACAATATCGAAAAAGCGTTGCAGCGCATCTCATCTCTTCTTGATTGATGAGATTGGGCAGGCGTCAATTCAGGCTCTTGATTGGTTGCCATTGAGATGAAAGGGTTCGTGAGTTGATCCCAAACCAAGAAAGTTCTCCCCGAAGACGCGCGTATTCGATTTTTGGGCAGCGATTCATGACCACGTGCAAACCGCGTCTTTCGGCTCGTTGAGCCGCCTCAAAATTGATAACACCGAGTTGCATCCACACGACTCGCGCCCGATGTTCAATGGCCTCATTGGTCAATGGACCGGCGGCTTTGGAATTGCGGAAAATATCGACCATATCAACTTGGCAGGGCAACTCTTCTAGGTTGGGATAGACGGTCCTGCCAAGGATTTCTCTTGCTGGGGTCACCGGGTTGATAGGGTAAATCTGATACCCTCTGGCTTGAAGATATTTCATCGCGAAGTGAGAGGGACGTGTCGCATCGGCACTGACGCCGATCATGGCAATGGATTTGATGGAGTTTAGGATGGCACGCAAATACGAGTCTGGGTAGTGCTCGTGGCTCTCACAGCGTGGAATTTGCGAGGACACTCTCGTCAAGAGGAGGTCCAATTGGGTGGGCGTTTGTCAATGAAGGCGGCGATGCCCTCCGAGGCGTCAGAGAGTTGCATATTCTCTACCATCACTTGAGATGTGTAGGCATAAGCGTCTTCCAATCCCATTTCAGCTTGGCGATAAAAGGCTTCTTTGCCGATGGTCAAGACCGAAGGTGATTTGTCAGCGATTTTAGCGGCGAGATCTCTCGATTTCTGATGCAGATTTTCTTCATCGGCGATGGCATTAATCAGGCCAAATTCCAACGCTTTTGGCGCCGTTATTTTCTCTCCAGTCAGCAGCATCGCCATGACCTGCTTGCGAGGCATTTTTCGCGATACCGCGACCATCGGCGTCGAGCAGAAAAGACCGATATTCACGCCCGGCGTGGCAAATGAGGCGGATTTACTTGCGATGGCAAGATCGCATGAGGCAACAAGTTGGCACCCGGCCGCGGTGGCAATTCCATGGACGCAGGCTATAACGGGTTGCGGTAGATGAACAATTGACATCATGAGTTTAGAACATTGGGAAAATAATTGCATGTGAAACTCAGGGTCGTTGCGACTCTTGAGTTCTTTGAGATCGTGCCCGGCACAAAAACCCTTGCCTTTTCCTGAAAGAACCACAACCTTGGTGGTACGATCTTGGGCGATGTCATCAAAGACCTGTTGTAGTGATGTCATCAATTCAGACGAAAGTGCGTTATAGCTGTTCGGGCGGTTCATCGTGACAAAGGCGATGCCGTTTTCACAAGAACAAAGGGTCAATTCCTGATCATGGGGTCGCGCTTTCATGTTCTGCCTCGCATTAAAGTGGCTCCCTCATTTATCACAGAACATGGCCGGTCATTCAATCCAATTGATCATGACAGGGTTTGTCAGGGACGGGTTGACTCCCGTGGCGGTGGACGTGAAAAGCCATAGACCTCCGTCTGCCAATGCCCACCCCAGCAAAATTGAGTGGTAAAGTGAGGCCAGTGATTTGAATATGCACGAAAATGTTGGTATCGAATTGATTTCACATAGTTTCGCTTGTTTTCTGAATCAGTGTATTGTAATGGATGGATTCTAGTGGTCTAGGAAATTTTCTAGTGGTCTAGGAAATTAAGACATGGTCATTGCAACGAATCAACTTGGTCAAGAGGACGATCACCATTTTCAGGCGAGAATGCTTGATGATGTGTCTCGTACTTTCGCGTTGACAATACCCGTATTGCCACCCCCCTTACGCGACGCTGTGGGGAACGCCTATTTGCTCTGTCGTATCGCCGATATCATTGAGGATGAGACGGCCCTCACCCTCGAGCAGAAAAAGGAATTCTCCGATCAATTGATGTCCGCGATCAATGATCACAACGAAGCCAAACTGTTCGCCCAAAATCTAACAAAACATCTTTCCAACACGACTAGCATGGGAGAAAAGGAACTGATCGCTGAATTCCCAAGAGTCATTGGGATTTTGCACGGACTATCCGAGCCGCAACGGGAGGCGATTGAAAAATGTGTGAAGATCATGTCGTCGGGCATGATGGAATTCCAGGTTGAGAACGACAATCAGGGATTACAAGACTTGTCAGAACTCAATCGATACTGTTATTTTGTCGCTGGCGTGGTGGGTGAAATGCTCACCGAATTATTCTGTGATTATTCATCAGAGATCAATGAGGAGCGGCAACGCTTGTTTCAACTGTCGGTTTCTTTTGGTCAAGGCTTGCAAATGACGAATATTTTGAAAGATATGTGGGAGGATCGGCAGCGAGGAAGTTGCTGGTTGCCAAGGGATGTGTTTGAAAAACTCGGTTTAGAACTTGATTCTGTCACCACGTACCGTGATGACCCGCGCTTTGAAGATGCCATTACTGAGCTTTTGGGCATTGCCCGTTTTCATCTTGATCAAGCCTTAAAATATGTCTTATTGATTCCCACACGCGAGATAGGAATCCGACAACATTGTCTTTGGGCTTTGGGTATGGCTGTCCTGACACTGCGCCGAATTCATGCGACGCCGACATTCACCAAAGGGGAGAATGTCAAGATTTCGCGCCGTAGTGTGAGAGCCATTATGGTCTCGACAAGCTATATGGCACGTTCAAATTTGGTGTTGAGGCAGTTTTTTGCTATCTTGACGCGCAGGTTGCCTCGATGTCCAGAGGAGCAAATGGGACTTCAAGGATAAGTTGGATGACGTCAATGAGGGCAATCAGCCGACTATTATATCGAAGTTCGACAAGGATAGGTAATTTTATGGGATTGGTGACGGTGAGACCGTGAATATTCCATCATCCTATAATGAGGGTTATGAAACGGCCCAACAATCCGATCCGGAATTGGCCAAGCGCTATCTTGACCATACTGTTATCGGGGACCCCCTTGCAGACCGTCTGATTGCTGAGACTGGCAAGACCGGCAGCAAAGAAGTCGAACGCTATATTAGTCTCGGTATGCAAGAAGATACCGCTTCTGAAATTCGTCAAGCACCAACCGCGATACGAGAATTTTTTGAATTTTGCTACGATGTGCCGGACTGGGTTGACTTTGACTCATTTCAGTATGGTTGCCGAATGTTTCATCGCAATACAAGATTGGTCCTCGCCGGCATGGTAGGTGGGGTATTGATTGAGGGGTTTGCTACCAATATCGCTAAGTCATTTTTTCTAACTGGGCGGTTAAGAGACCAAGGCGTTCGCCGCCTGCAGCAAAATAATCGACATATGGTCGAGATATTCATGCCCGACGGTATGAAACGTTTTAACGATGGATGGGCTTTTTCAATCCGAGTCCGCCTCGTGCATGCTAAGGTTCGCCGATTGATTAGCCGATCGTCAGAATGGGACAATGAGGCGTTGGGTATTCCCATTAGTTCGGCCAATTTGGGCCTAGCCATTGCTTCGTTCTCCGCCCGACTGATTTATCACATTCAAAGACTAGGGGCCTCTTTCAATCCTGAAGAAAGAGAAGCGTTCATGCAAATATGGCGCTATTCAGGTCACTTGATGGGTATTCCCGAGACCATCTTGTTTACCACCGAAGACGAAGCCAACGCAATGTTTCGAGTGGGACATATCTGCGAGCCGTCTCCTTCGATTGAGTCGATTGTTCTGGCGTCCTCGCTGATCAATTCGGCCCCATTATTCGTTGGTATGACGCAACCAGAGGAGCGCCAAAACTTGGCCAATTATATTTCCATGGTCTCGCGCGCCCTTATTGGTGACCAACTCGCCGATGATTTGATGTTTGACAGCGAATCACAATTCGCGTTGTTGTGGAAATTTAAGTGGTTGTACCGGCTTGAGAATCTCATCACCAAGGTGAAGCCATCCCGGGCGTCGCAGAACAATAATATGCTGACCATTCTTGATATTTCTGCCTATGATTCTAAGGGCGTGAGTCTGGAGCTACCCGACCATGTCTATGCCGAACAATCATCAAGTTGGTAAATGATGTGTCTGCATTCTCAATCGAGTAAGTTGCAAATATGTCGGATAAGCAAAATTTTATAACCGGTTTCTTAATCCAGGATGACAGTTTCCGCCTTCGTTGGTGGATGATCATCTTATCGACTCTTTTTATGTTGGTTACGACGGCCGGTGTGCCCAATATCGGCATTACCAACGACTATCGAAGCATGTTTGGTAAGGAAAATCCGCAACTCGCTTTGTTGGATGCGTTCGAGAATATCTACGGCAGTTCTGACAATGCCTTGATCGCGGTGGCACCTGATGCAGGTACCATGTTCAGCCGTGAAGCGTTGACCGCGATGGAGGAAATCACCGATGCCTCTTGGACGATCCCCTATTCCATCCGTGTTGAATCACTGACCAATTTTGCCCATAGTTCAGCCGATGAAGACGAATTGATCGTCGAATCGCTGGTCTCTGATGCGGCTCTGTTGGAGCCGCCAGATATCCGTCGCATTCAAGACATTGCCCTAAACGAGAGCGAAGTTGCGGGTCGTCTGGTATCGAGAGACGGAAAAGTCGGGGGTTTAGTGGTTAATTTTGCCCTCCCCGATGATCCGGATGCAGCGGTCATTAAGATTACCGAATTTATCAACGACATGCTTGATGAAGCGCGCCGCCAAAATCCTGATATCAAGTATTATGTCACGGGCAATGTGCCACTCAATCGAACCTTTTACGATGCCACGCAAGATGACTTGCTCACACTAGGTCCCTCAGTATTGCTCGTTATCACTGTCGTTGCCTTCATCTTGTTGCGATCTCTCTTGGCCACGGCGGCTCTCGTCCTCATGGTCATGTTTTCGGCCAATACCGTCATTGGTTTTGCCGGTTGGTTCGGTGTCATCTTCAGTCCCGCGAACGCGGGTGTGCCGGTTATTGTGTTAACGGTTGCGGTGGCCAACTCGATCCATATTGTCGATTCATTTTTGGCCGCAATGAGCGAGAGAGGCAAGACTCGTGTTGCAGCCATCATCGATTCCCTCGATTCCAATCTCTGGCCGGTTTTCCTCACATCGGTGACAACAATCATCGGCTTTCTCAGTCTTAACTTCTCGGAATCTCCGCCCTTCCGCGTGATGGGCAATCTCGTCGCATTGGGAGTTTTTTGTACATTTCTCTACTCAATTGTCCTCCTGCCCGCCTTGCTTGCCGTACTTCCCATCCGGGCAAAGAAAAAGGCAAAGAAGAAAACACGACCTTTCTTTGATCGCTTCGCCACCTTTGTGATTATCAAACGACAAATCTTGCTTGTTTTGTCGATATCGGTGGCCGTCATCTTGACTGTTGGAATTTTCCGGCTTGAATTGACCGACGATTGGTGGACATTTTTTGATGAGCGTTACCCCTTTCGTCAAGACACAGATTTTGTCAGTGAAAATCTGACGGGCATTCCCTTACTAGAATATTCGCTCGAGTCGGGTCGCAGTAATGGCATCACCAATCCTGAATATCTTTATCAAGTCGAGAAGTTTGCCAATTGGTTTCGTGAGCAACCTGAAGTTCTGCATGTCCAAGCTTTTTCAGATATCATGAAGCGCTTAAACATGAACATGCACGGCGATGATCCTGCATTCAAGCGTTTGCCAGACCAACCTGACCTAGCGGCGCAATATTTGCTTCTTTATGAATTTTCACTTCCACAGGGGCAAGATCTGAATAATCAAATTGATGTTGGTAAATCTTCAACCCGCATGACCGTCACGCTTCAAAATCTTACATCAGAGCGTCAACGTCAGCTTGATGAACGGGCCCAGGCTTGGATCACTGAAAATGCCCCGGGTCTTGCCACCGAAGCGACAGGATTGAATGTCGCCTTTGCCCATTTATCTCAGCGCAACATCTACAGTATGTTGTCAGGCACAATTGCCGCTATGGGATTGATCTCCCTGATACTGATGGCCGTCTTCAAGAATTTTAGGATTGGCTTTATCAGTCTCATCCCTAACTTCCTACCGGCAGCGCTCAGTTTGGGACTCTGGGGATATCTTTTGGGACGGGTGGGCCTCGCCGGCTCGGTGATGACAGCCTTTGCCTTCGGTATCATTGTTGATGACACTATCCATTTTCTGACCCGCTATCTCAAGGCGCGGCGTCGTGGATCAACGGCCGAAGAAGCGGTCCGCTTTTCATTCAATGCTACCGGATACGCGCTGTGGACAACCACTGTGGTGCTTACCTGTGGTTTCCTTGTTTTTGCCACGTCTGGCTTTCAGTTGTCTTGGACACTCGGCTTCCTCTTGGCCCTCACGATCAGTTTTGCCTTTCTTACCGATTTCCTTTGTCTTCCCCCATTGCTCATCGCCTTGGATAGGGGCCATAAACATATCACAGGAAAGTCGTCATAAGCGATCTCGGACGCCAGAGGAAAATGGAAATTAAGCGGCTTCTCCACTGACTCTTAAACCGTGACGCCATTGATTGGTTGATCACTTGCGCTTAAACGAGGGAGATGAATCCTCACTGCTGATCTCGGTTACGAGAATGGCAGAAGATCATACCCAAAGGGCGGATAGAAAACAGAGACCGGTGTGTCCTATCCTGTTTCTTCGCTGATTGTCGTCCTTAAGTTGAACGATGTTCGTCACGCCATCAAAATTTGGTCAAGGCAAAATCGACAATGGCATTCATTTGAGCGCGACAAAGTTGAGCCGAACATAATCAACCATCCACTCGCCAGCCGAATTGCAGAGTAACGGATGGCAGATTTCAACCAATTCATCAAAGAATTTCTCACATGTTTCGGGATCAAGATCGGACAGCCATGTTTGACCGAAGGTAAGAAACCATCCACGAATATCAGTGGGCAGTTTGGTGGGACGTTGGCGCAGAGTGCATTTCTTGACCTGAAACCCAGCCTTTTCAAGCGTGTCTCGCTGTTGCTGAACGGTTGGAAATGTCCAAGGATTACGTGATGCAAAGTCTAGACCAAATCGAGGCAGCACTTCCTTCAACGCCTGTATCAGAGTCTGGATATTGCCTGCGCCACCCATTTCGCCGACAAAGCGTCCCCCCTGTTTTAAGGAACGATATACTCGCGATGCTAGTTCTGACTGAAGCGGCATCCAATGCATGGCCGCGTTAGAAAAGACGGCATCAAATTCATCGTTGAACGCCATCTTTTGAGCATCGCCAAGAATGGTCTTGATACCCTTCCGTTGCGCTATGCTGAGAAGTTCACGACTGTTATCAAGACCCACAACGCGACAACCCCGTAACTGAAGGTCTTTTGCCAGTGCCCCATCGCCGCACCCCAAATCAAGGATGTGCTCACCCATCTCGGGTTTGAGATCTTGCAACACTTCACTTGTCAATTTGGCGACGAAATGGGCGTGTTTGGCATAGTTTTCGGCCTTCCAATGATCACCAGCCAAGACATTCATAGAGGGCCTCATTGAAATTTGCGTACAGTTGAACCGGCCTTGAGAACCGTGGCAACAACATTTAGTCTAAAAGGGCACTAATGGGAAACAGGACTTGCGAATGAGCCGGCGGCAAATCTCGCAACTCACAAGCCAAACTCGCCGGCGGAGATGACAAGTCAATCTTGGTGGACAACTTGGCGAACATCAATCGCCGCTGAGTTGTTCTGTATTGATCTATCACCGAATGAGTCTTGTGAAAGCGAAGCCATTATGTGGCTTGACGAGGATGAGCAAGAACGTTGGAAAACCCAGAGCTCGCCAAGCCGACGACGAGAATTCGTACTGGGCCGTGCCGCCGTTCGCCAGATCATTTGTAAGCGCCTGAAGGTTCGAAATGATCAGTTGACTTTCTTACATAACGAACATGGAAAGCCCAGAATAAGAGTGAATAAGCGAAGGGTCTCATGGCAATTTAACATGAGCCACAGTCAGCCGTATGGCTTGCTCGCGTTGGTGAATGGATTGAAAGTCGGTGTCGATATTGAGGTCAGAAAGCCCCGAGACGACTTTGATGCGATGGCGCGAGTTGTCTTCACAACTCCAGAGCGCCGTTGTCTGGTGGGTCTGTCAGATAAACAAAAACGTTGCCAATTCTATCGGATGTGGTGCATCAAAGAGGCTTTGATAAAAGGGATAGGAAAGGGATTTTCAATCAACCCACACACAATCGAAATCCCTGAGACGATGCTCAAGGGGGCCAAATCGGGCCTTTGGCAGACGGCTGATCAAAATGGAAATATCTCATCGTGGCGAATGGCCGATTTAAGTCAACCAAATTTTGCCGCGTCTGTGGCCGTTGAGGATAAAGGGGTGGTTGAAAACGTCTGTCTCTAAGAGCCTGACCGAAAAGTTGTTGAGCGATACCAGCAAGTTGTGATTCTCTGTTTCATGAAAACACAGAACGGAGGATCGACTGTGCCTTGGACTGATACCGCCCGCAAAACGTATAAACGCAAAACAGATCGTTATCCAAGTGATCTCACGGACGAAGAGTGGGCGATCATTCAGCCGATGGTGCCGCCAGCCCGATCTGGGGGACGACCTCGAGCCGTAGACATACGCGAAGTGGTTAATGCGATTTTCTACGTTGGATCGACAGGTTGCCAATGGCGCGCCTTGCCAAGTGATTTTCCGCCTATGACGACTGTGCAGGGGGTATTTTTACGACTGGCAGAACGCGGGCGTACTGGATGCAATGAATGATCTGCTGGTCATGTCTGCGCGCGAATTGGAGGGGCGGGCGGCGGAGCCAACAGCTGGGGTGGTTGATAGCCGAAGCGTCAAAACGACTGAAAGTGGAGGCATTCGGGGGTATGACGCCGGTAAAAAGATTAATGGGCACAAGTGCCATATCGTCACGGACACCACCGGGTTTCTGCTGCTGATCGTCGTCCATGCCGCCCACATCCAGGACCGGGACGGCGCTCCCGATCTGCTCAAGGCGATCGGCAAGAGATTCCCTTGGTTGCGCCATATTTTTGCCGATGGCGGGTATGCGGGCGATAAGCTTCGACAAGCTATGGGAGACGAGTGGACCCTGGAAATAATCAAGCGGTCAGACGCCGCCAAGGGCTTTGTGCTACTGCCCCGGCGATGGGTTGTTGAGCGTACTTTTGCCTAGCTCGAGCGGTGTCGGAAGTTAGCCAAAGACTGGGAACGTACCGTGGAAAGCTCAGCGGCCTAGGCGCTCGTTGCTAGTATCCGCCTCGCAACGCGCAGATTAGCACAACATTGCCATGAAACGTAAAACTTTTTGGTCAGGCTCTGAGATATCGGGGACGTCGTTTCGGCTAGCGGTAAGAACGGCAGCCGTGGCGGGTCGGGGCCCTGACCGAAAGAAGAACTCCCGTCTCCCGCGACAAGCGGCGGTTCAGCGACCGGAGTTTATGATCGCCACCTGAAAGGGCAATCCAGTTGGGGAGGCGAAGACGCTATGGGCGGCTTCAACGGCCACGTCAGCGCAGCCGTCTCTTCATGCGCTTGATCTGCTCGGGCGAGCCCTCGAAGGTGTAGCCGTCGCGGGTCTTTTTCATCCGCACGCCGGGACCAGCAGCCTTCTTCAGGTTGTCTTTGACCTGCTTTTCTATGCTGCGCGTCAGCTCACGCTGAAGCTGCGAAGCGGACGTGAATTTGCGGCCATTGAAGCGCATTTCGATGCCATACATTGGCTTTTTCCTTTCGTGTCAGCCCTTCGGAGGGAAGGGATCGCCGCCGTAGGTGTTGCGCTCGCGGATGCGACCGCTCTTGCCGTGGATCAGCACCTCGCTGCCCTGACGAATGGCGGATTTACGCGCGGCCGCGATAGCCTCGCGCTGCGTGCCGTGGACGGAAGACGCGCGGGAGTTGCCCGTCCCCTTCACTGCCCAACCGCTCTGACGGGGCACAACATGCCAGTTTTTCTTAGACATTTTAAACCTCATGTGTCGATTTTGGTTGACGATTCTGCCAACCTTGTGTTTAAATATATATCAAAAAATGGTGTTTATCAACCACAACAATAACCGTTGGGAGAGGACCATGTTCGGACAAAGACTCAGGCTTGCCCGCAAGCGGGCGGGTCTATCCATGCAAGCGCTCGCGGAGCGCGCAACCCCAAGCGTGTCGGCGCAGGCTATCAGCAAATACGAAGCGGACAAGATGATGCCGTCCTCGTCGGTGCTGGTCGGCCTCGGTAAGGCACTCGGCGTGTCGCTGGATTTCCTGCTCGGCGATCAGGTCGAAGCCTTGGAAAGCGTCGAGTGGCGGAAGAACGCGACCGCCTCAGCGCAGGATCGCGCGATGGCGGAATCCATCGTGATCGAGAAGCTCGAAGACTATCTCGCCATCGAGGACATCCTCGATATGCACCCTGCCGAAGACCCCTTCGCAACGTTGCGCGTGGACAAGGTGGCCGATGAAGAGGCCATCGACGCCAAGGCGCGGGAAGTGCGGCGCGCGTGGAAACTCGGCATCAACCCCATCCCGATTATGACCACCCTGCTCGAAGACAAGGGGCTCAAGGTCATCGAGGCCGATCTTCCTGAGCGCATCAACGGGCTGGCATGTCATGTCGAACGGGCGGAAGGCGCACCGACTGAAGTGATCGTCGTCTCGCGGCGTACCAATGTCGAGCGCAAGCGCTTCAACCTCGCCCACGAACTCGCGCACCGGATCATCATCAAAACCGGCAATGCCGCGCTTAAGAAGGAACCCTTGATGCACCGCTTCGCGGGCGCGTTCCTCATTCCGCGTGAGCATCTGGAAGAGGAAGCTGGCCGAAACCGTCACGGCATGACCTGGATAGAGATCATGCGGCTCAAGCGCACCTACGGCGTCTCCGCCGCTGCGATGCTCGTGCGGCTCGGCCAGGTGGGCATCCTGTCGAAGAGTGCTGTGGAATATGCGTTCAAGACCTATGCGCGAAGCTGGCGGCGCGAAGAGCCGGAGCCTATCGGTCCCGGCGAGGGCTTTGCGGCCTTCGAGAAGCCACAGCGCTTCGAGCGCCTCGTCTGGCGCGCGCTCGGCGAGGAGATGATTTCACCCGTACGGGCGGCGCAGATGCTTGGGCTTCCCTTGAGCGTTGTCGAGCGCGATATCAGGGGGCCGCGTGACCAGTGACCTGTATCGTAGTCAATGCCTGACCGACTTGAAGAAGGGGGAGTTGCTGCACGTCCTGTTGCGGCTGCCCTATCGGTTCATCGTGCCCCTGCCGATCCGAGAGGAGGAACTCCTCGACTTCACAGCGGAGGAGTGGCAGATGCTCGAAGATGGCGGCCTCACCACCTATGATCTGCCGGGAGAAGAGGTCGAGCGGGTCTTCACGCTGAAGCGGGAACACAGCCGCCTGTCGGCCAATGATTGCATCATTCTTGTCACGACGATCTGCCAGGAGAATGGCATCCTCCTGACCGGCGACAACCTGCTGCGCAAAGTCGCCACAGCCCGCACGGTGCGCGTACATGGCGTCCTGTGGATCATCGACGAGCTGCACGCCGCCGATGTCTGCGAGGTCGAGCTTCTTGTCTCCGCCCTGCAAATCTGGCGGGCGGATGAGGCGGTCTTCCTGCCTCCCGCCGAGATCGACAAGCGGCTGCGTGGTCTCGGGGCATAGCCGTTAGGGGTGGGCTTTATCCTCCTACCCTGTTTTCAATTCCTATTCCTACCGTCTGCCAGATCATCGGAAGCTGGCGGTCAGACACCGCCAAGGGCTTTGTGCTACTGCCCCGGCGATGGGTTGTTGAGCGCACTTTTGCCTAGCTCGGGTGGTGTCGGAGGTTAGCCAAAGACTGGGAACGTACCGTAGAAGGCTCAGCGGTCTGGGCACTCGTTGCCAGTATCCGCCTCGTAACGCACAGATTAGCACGACATTGCCACGAAACGTAAAACTTTTTGGTCAGGCTCTAAAGAATCATGCTGGCTAAAAATTTTATTTGGACTGAAAAAAGATGGACAAAATCAATTTTGATCATGAAGGTGTATCGCTTTTTGCCTTGGAATGAGCAAAAGGATCATCACTGAGAGAGGTCGGGGTGAAAATTCTCTGTTATGTCCTCTCCAAGCGGAAATGACACCATGGTCTGATACGCACACCGAAAAGGTTCCATAATGGGTGTTGAAGCTAAGACAATTGAATGTCTACTCCTCCGAATGTAAAGTTCTCACACCATATCTGGGTTGAGCCAAAAAATTGAC
Organism: Paracoccaceae bacterium; assembly: GCA_022824005.1. Taxonomy (GTDB): domain Bacteria; phylum Pseudomonadota; class Alphaproteobacteria; order Rhodobacterales; family Rhodobacteraceae; genus JAPOXR01. Next base: position 13,227 of record JAJEBG010000019.1, on the reverse strand, counting down.
AGGCAAGAGAGTGACAATGCCAAAATTACGTTATTTCGGTTTGGTCATAGCCGCCACGGCGGTCCTCGGTTGTGGCAGTATGGCGGCCGACCACCTCGATGAGAATCAGGAATTCACCTACCGATTGCTTGACCAGTTTCCATCGCTTGATCCACAATTGAACGAAGATTCGGCGGGATTCAGCGTCATTCGTGATTTGTTCGAAGGTCTCACCACGCAGGACGAGAATGGTGATTTGACCCCGGGTGTGGCCACCGATTGGTCATCGGTAGATGGAAACCGAACTTGGATATTCAATCTTCGCAAAGATGCAAAATGGTCGAATGGAGACTCTGTGACGGCGCATGATTTTGTTTATGCTTGGCGGCGCGCCGTCGACCCTGAAACCGCGTCGTCTTATTCGTGGTATCTGGAGGTGGGTCAAATCAAAAATGCCGGTGAAATTATTGCTGGAGACATGCCACCAGACCAACTCGGAGTCTCGGCCCTTGACGATTATCGTTTGCAGGTGCAACTGTCTGCCCCTGTGCCATTTTTCCCAAGCATGACGACGTATGCGACCCTGATGCCTGTTCACCAAGCCACCATTGAGAGACTTGGTGATGAATGGACGCGGCCAAGCCATATGGTCTCGAACGGTGCCTATGTTTTGCAAGATTTGGTGCTGGCCGAATATCACAGTCGTATCAAGAATCCCCTCTATTGGGATGCCGACAATGTCATCATTGAGAAGGTGACCGGTATCATTGTCAACGATGACAATACGGCCTTAACCCGTTATCTTGCGGGTGAGTTTGACCATCTTGATGGCTTGCCAGCGGGTCAATATCCCAATCTCAAAGACAAATATCCAGACCAAACGTTTTCAATGCCGCTCTTGTGCACCTACTATTATGTTATCAATCAGAGCGAATCGGGCAATCCGGCGCTTGACGACGTGCGCGTCCGTCAGGCCCTCTCGTATGCCATTGACCGAGATGTGATTGTTAATCAGGTGCTAAAGGGGGGACAGAGAGGCGCCTACAGTTTTACCCATTGGGCTACATCTGGCTTCGATATGCCCGATATTGGTTATGCCACCTTAAGCCAAGCTGAACGCGATGCCAAAGCCAAAGAGTTGATCGTCGAGGCCGGATTTGGTTCTAACGGTGACGCCCTTGAGTTGCGACTGATTTACAACACATCCGAGAGTCACAAGGCGATTGCCAATGTCATTAGCCAGATGTGGAAAGAAAAACTCGCGGTCCGTGTGACACTCGAGAATTTCGAATGGAAAACTTTTCTAGACAAGGCCTCAAACCAAGATTTTGATATCGCCCGGTCGGGTTGGTGTGGTGATTACAACGAAGCATCTACCTTTCTCCAACTCGTCACCAGTGACAATGATTTCAACGATGGAAAATTCACCAATGCTCGCATTGATGAACTGATGGCAAAATCGGCCACGTCTGAAATTGACCCGCAAAAAGCCTATTCGGAGGTGGAGCAAATACTCGCCGATGAGATGGGACTCATACCCATCTACCATTACAGCCAGGTATTTATGAAGGTGCCTGCGCTGAAAGGCTGGCCGCTCAACAATGTTGAAAACAACTGGTATTCGAAGAATCTCTATATGGCGGCCCCATGACATCTCCGCATTGAGGTGTTGAGCTGGCTCGCCAATGGTCTGAGATAGTCATGTTTCAATTCATTTTACGACGATTGCTGATTGCGCTCCCCACATTATTTATTCTGATCGCCGCCACATTCCTTCTGATGCATCTCGCGCCGGGCGGCCCGTTCACGACCGAGAAGCCATTGCCGGATGAAGTGATGGCTAATCTTGAGGCCAAATATGGTCTGGATGAACCGTTGGCGCGGCAGTTCGGCACCTATCTTTTTGATCTTGTGACAGATTTCGATTTTGGGCCCTCGTTCGTCTTCAAGGATTTGAGTGTCAGGGACATCATTTTGCAGGGCTTTCCAGTGACCTTAACCTATGGATTTTGGGCCTTCATTGTGGCCATTTCCGTCGGTATTCCCCTCGGTGTGGCGGCCGCCGTGCACCAAAACAGTTGGTTGGATTATCTCGCGGTGGGCGTTTCAATCGGAGCGCAAGTTCTCCCCAATTTTGTCATGGCCCCCATTTTGGTGTTGATTTTTACGCTGTGGCTCGGTTGGCTTCCCGGAGGAGGTTGGCAGGGGGGGCAAATTGAGTATGTCATTATGCCGGTTATCGCCCTCTCGACAAGTTTCATGGCCTCTGTGGCGCGTATGACGCGCTCGTCGATGCTGGAGATTCTTCACTCCAACTTTATCCGTACGGCGCGAGCCAAAGGATTGAATGGGACGAGCGTAATATGGCGGCATGCGCTCAAACCGGCCATGCTTCCGGTCATTTCTTTTCTTGGGCCGGTCTTTGTGGCGATGATTACCGGATCGATGATCATCGATTATTATTTTGGCACCGGCGGTATTGGTCAATTCTTCACCAACGCGGCCCTGAGCCGGGATTATGGAGTGATGATGGGAGTCACCATCTTGGTGGGCACGCTGACCATTCTGTTTACGACGGTGGTAGATATTCTTTACGCTTGGATCGATCCCCGCATAAGATATTGACCTATGTTCAAGGGGGCCAATCTCTTTCTTCGCAGCGAAAAGTTTTTGACATTCGTATCAATTCCGAACCGCTCCCTATGGCGGAACGCGAGGGACAGGTTCTTTCAGAACAGTGCCGCCACCGGCGGACTCGTGGCCTTGTTCTTAGTCGTGTTATTTGCTCTTTTCGGACCCCATATTGCGGCATGGAATCACGAAGATATTGATTGGAACTTGTTGGGCAATGTGCGTGAACAGGGCGCACCGAGTTGGCAGAATGGGCATTATTTTGGTGTCGATGAGTTGGGACGAGACTTGTTCGCCCGCACCGCGCAAGGCACCCGAATTTCATTGATGGTGGGAATTGTCGGTGCCTTCATCGCCGTTGTTGTCGGTACATTCTATGGCGCCTGCGCGGGCTATGTGGGCGGTCGAGTTGATGGATTGATGATGCGGTTGGTCGATATACTTATGTCCATTCCATACATGTTTGTCTTGATCTTACTCTTGGTCATGTTTGGCCGCTCGATGCTCGTCTTGTTCATAGGTATTGGTCTGATTTCTTGGTTGGACATCTCACGCATCGCTAGAGGGCAAACGTTGTCGATCAAGAAAAAAGAATTTGTTGAAGCCGCCGCTGCGATGGGGGTGAAGCCGATCATCATCATTTTGCGCCATATTTTTCCTAACCTCATGGGCGTTGTGATCGTCTACGCGACACTACTGGTGCCCTCCATGATCATTTACGAGTCGTTCATTTCCTTTCTTGGTCTCGGCGTTCAAGAGCCGGCGACCTCATGGGGCGTATTGATCAATGATGGCGCGAGTCAGATGTCGTATGGCACGCTCTGGCAATTGCTCTTCCCTCTCTTCTTTTTTGTCGTGACCATTTTCTCCTTCGTATTTATTGGCGATGGTTTGCGTGATGCCCTTGACCCAAAAGATCGATGATTTGGATGGTTCATCCTCAAAGACAAACATTTGCTGGCCACGAGACGTTAATTCAGTGAGGGATCAAATTAATCTTCTGTATTGGTGCCATTGATCGGGATAGAGAATTGACATGCTACTGGATGTCCACAATCTCAAAGTCTGGTTCAAAACAGGTGATGGTCAGGTGAATGCCGTGAATGGGTTATCCTTTTCATTGGATGCCCATGAAACCCTTGCCATAGTGGGCGAAAGTGGTTCCGGAAAATCACAAACCGCGTTTGCCATTCTCGGACTTCTTGCCCGCAACGGATATGCTTCTGGCTCTGTCCGTTTCAAGGGGAAAGAGATTCTCAACCGGCCGGCGGGCGAGCTCAACCGAGTTCGGGCGCGTCAACTTGCGATGGTTTTTCAGGACCCGATGACCTCATTGAATCCGTACATGCGAATCGCTGATCAAATGACCGAAGTGCTTCAATATCATCAATCCATGTCACGCCAAGACGCGTTGTCGGAGTCACTTCGTATGCTGGATGCGGTGCAAATTCCCGATGCAGTGAGCCGCATCAACAATTATCCCCATCAATTCTCGGGCGGCATGCGCCAACGAGTGATGATCGCGATGGCTCTCCTTTGCCGCCCTGAAATCCTTATCGCCGATGAACCTACGACGGCGCTGGATATGACCGTTCAACGTCAAATCCTTGATTTGCTAGCCTCGCTCCGAGACGAGTTTGGCATGGCCGTGATTCTGATCACCCATGATATGGGCATTGTCGCCGAATTTTGTGAAAGCACCCTCGTCATGTACGGCGGACGAATGATGGAGGCGGGAGGAACCGAGACGCTGTTCAAGTCCCCGCTACACCCTTACACGTCAGGTCTTCTTTCCGCGATCCTAAGCCTTGATGCGTGTCACCAAGACCTCCCGACGATTGGCGGAGAGCCGCCTCTGATGACAGAATTACCCCTCGGCTGTCCCTTTCACGACAGATGTGACTCTGTTCAATCAATTTGCCGGACCACGTTACCGAAAATGGAATCCATTGAAAGACGCCGTTATGCGTGTCATCGCCCACTAGCCCAACCCAGAAATCCTCCATGACAGCGGGGCTTCAAATTGAGAATATCTCGGTGATTTTCCGGGTACGGCGTCGCCATGCTTGGCCTTGGCGACCTCCATCTCTCTTGTGCGCCGTATCCAATATCAGCGTTTCGCTGCTTGAAGGTGAGACGCTCGGTATTGTTGGCGAGAGTGGATCAGGAAAATCGACCTTGGCCAAAGCCATTGTCGGTATCGTGAGGACATCAACGGGAGCTATCGTGTGGCGAGGCCAAAATCTTTCGCAAATGTCGGCCCATGAACGGCGCGCCTCTGCCAAAGATGTGCAAATGGTGTTCCAAGATCCTCTCGCCGCGCTCAATCCGCGCATGACAATCGGTGACATCATTGAGGAGCCATTACGAACCCATTGTCCCCGCATGAAGCGCAATGAGCGGCAGGAGCACATCCTAGAGATGCTCGAGAGAGTGGGCCTTCATGCCTCCCATATCAACCGTTATCCCCACGAATTCTCCGGCGGACAATGTCAACGAGCCGCCATCGCAAGGGCGCTCGTGCTCAAACCCAAATTGCTGATCTGTGACGAGGCCGTGTCAGCTTTGGATGTCTCGGTGCGGGCGCAAATCATCAATCTTCTGACAAGCCTGCAACGGGAGTTGGGTCTGTCAATGATTTTTATCGCCCATGACCTTTCCGTCGTCCAACATGTTTCTGACCGAATTGCAGTCATGTATCTTGGTCATTTGATTGAAGAGGGACCGAGCCGTGAAGTGGTGCAAGAGCCCCGCCATCCATACACACAAGCCCTGATTGAAAGTATCCCATCTCCCGACCCATCCGCGGGTGGGCCGCGCCGGCAAAAGTTATTGCGGGGGGAGATCCCATCCCCATTGAATCCCCCCTCGGGTTGCGTTTTCCGTACCCGCTGCATTATCGCGCGGCAGGCCTGCGCTCACGAGATGCCTCCCATGACTCCAATCTCTGATCAGCGCCGTGTCGCCTGCCCATACAGTGTTGAAGACGCCCTTTGAGGTCGGTGAGACGTCATACCCAGCCATAATGTTTCGAGAGATTTCAAATGGTGAGATCACTATGGGATGGATATTCTGGATCATTTCTTGTCACCGTTGATTGGGAGATCCACGACAACAGTTTTTGGCCTGACCAACACTCCTTCATGGCATCAGCGATATCCCATCCTTTCGGTACCGCCTTTGGGGGTTTGACTCGCGAAAAGGTGAGAGAGTTGGCGAGGCTTGGGTAACGGTCGACAAAGGTCATTAGGGAGGCTTTAACGCGATTGAAATAGGCGAATTGTGGGTCAATATGATGCCCCTTTTGATCTTCGTATGATAAATCAGCATCGGGCCAAACGGTGATGGCAATTGAACGCCGTGTCACCTCTTGATCCTCGGCGAGTCTTTTCACCAACGGTTGCCAATCGGCGCGATTGATCGCGTTGCCGCCACCCATCGTTGTTAATGACAAATAGCCTGTCGATGCCAAGGGCAGAAGTTTGGCGGCGGCCTCCCGCGTTGTTTCGCCCTCGACGATTAAAATCTTCTCGCCACGGTTTTGGCACCATTCTGGCATGTCCTCGAGACCATAGATGGGGCGAAGGCCAGGAAAACGAATGAGTTTCCATCTGCCCGCTTGCCAGCCAGTCTGCACAAAGAATTTTCCACCTTTTTGTGTCGGTGAGCGCAACACCAGACAGAGGGGATAGTTCTGCTCGTTTCTGTAGACGTGGACATGCGTTGGCTTTATTCGGATGGGCCGGCTTCTCTGTTCATCCTCGATGGTGACCCACTCACCAAGACGTGGCAAATCGACAGAGTCGGGAATCGCCTTGAGGGCCACCGATCGCAGCGGTGGTGGGGGGATGGTTTGTCGCCACATGGCGCGGTTGGAATCAACAAAGGTTGGCTTTCGTGCTGCCCTGCCATCCCACTCAGTCGGCAGTCCCGCGAGTTCTCGAGCCTGAAGGATGGCCTCCCTGAACGTCAAAGAATGCCAATCGGCGATGAATTGAATGACATCGCCATGCTTACCACAACTGGCGCCATAACAGCGGTAGCGCCCGGTTCTTTCGTTAACGAAGAAGGAGGGGGTTCGCTCTTGATGAAAGGGACAGCAGGCTTTGGCTTGGTGCCCATCGGCGCGATCAAATTTGACCTTTGCCAATCGTTCAATCGTCTCCCGCAAGGGCAGAGCCGCTTTAACTTCGCTAATCCATGTCGGCGGAATAGGGCCGCGCGGTCGCCCTTTCATGGGTTCAATCCTCAGCCGCTCGGTCCGGCGAGGTCATTGCCGGCTTGCCAAGCTTGACGGTCTTTGCATTGCAAACAAATGCGATTTCCAGAGTTTTCTGAAAAGAAAATATTGCGGCAGTTTAAGCAGCGTCGAGAGCGTCCGTTGCGGCGGGCGTTCTCGACATATTGGTCATTCCAGTAGGGCCGCGCGGTCAGACCCAATCGACAGGCTTTGATGACGACAGATTTCCGGCTGCGTCCAATCTTACGGGCAATTTTTTTAAAGGAAATTCGGGATTTCCATGCGGCGATTAAAGTCTCAACTTCATGGTCGGACCATTCTAGTCCCTTCAAATGACGCTTGGTTAAGGTTTGAGACTGATCAGCAGGACACTCAACTTCATTCATAGTTTGATCTCTTTCGTTATAGGTTGGTGAAAGAGTTAAACCCAAAATAGGCCAACACAATATGTCGTCAGATCGGCTTTTTGCTTGGCCTTTAAATGGCCAGAGTGTGGGAGTCATTGACTGTCAGGTTGGCCGCTCAATGAGACTTTTCCACGCAATTGAGGGAGACGTGCCTCTTTAGCATCAAGGAAATCTCATGGAGTGCGTTCATGAAAGCGGTATCGAGTGAGCTTGTCTCGCTATGCTCAAATGAGGAACACGTCTGATGAAATGGATAATTGTCGGTTTGATTTGCCTAATACCCACTCTGGGTTGGACGCAAGTCGTAGATATTGGTGACATGGCGTCTGGATTGCAGTCGCAAGCGGGGGACATTGCCGATCTGATTGGTGCCGCGGCGTTCTTGCTCGGCATATGCATCGCGATGATAGGCCTGCTGAAATTTCGGCAACATTCGCAAAACCCAAACGATCCTTCGGCGCGACTCTCGACAGCCTTTACCTTGGTTTTTGTCGGCGCGGCCCTTGTGGCCGTTCCCACGACTCTTGGCGTCGGAATTGGCTCGCTCTTTGGAACCGGTGCGACGAATGTGTCGGTCGACGGCTCGCTTCGCAATATCAATTGACGTGTTGCAATCGCTTTTCAACACGAAGTGGGACAGGTTGCTGATGGGTGCCCGTCGTCATGCTGTCTTGGCGGCACAAATGGCCGATGCCGTTGATGCTTGCTGTGAACGCGATGACTGGACATGCCATATATGTGGCATTCGCTTGCGGCATTTCATGGAAGTCGACCATCTCGCCGGTCACCAGCCCTGTGGTGTTGATGAAATCCGCACGATTTGTCAATTTTGTCACCAACTTCGACACCTAGTCTGGGCGGCTCAAAGGGGGCGATTGCGTCTCATCTGGGCCCCAAAATCGTCACAAATTTTGCTCAATATCATGGCTTGGCAAGTCTTGCTCGCATCTCCCACGACCACGGGACAATTGATCGACGAGGAATTGACGGAAGCCGCTAAAAGCGTGGTCAAGGCGACGCACCGACGCGAGCGAATTCTGGCCGACATCATCGGTGGCACTCACCCCGTTGGATTCATTGAGGCTTTGCGCTCGCTCAAGCGCCTCAAGGGTGAAAAAGCCTATATCAAGACGGTCAAAAGATTGGATCAGTATGTTCGGTTCTGGCCTGTCGCCACCGACCGCGTTCTCAACATATCATTGCCGAGAACAGCCGATCTGAGTCACTGGCGTGAGGGGGATTTCCACGCCATCCCATCGGAGCTTCTCGCCGATCATCAGAGACCACCATTGGCGTTGCGCCGTCTCGTTCATGAGCATCAAATGCGCAAAATTTGAGGCCAAGCCGTGAATCTCTGTCCGACACGACGTTTGCCGACCCGCCCTGGTGTGTCATTGGCTTTGCCTGATCAAAGCCGACTTTCTGTGGTTAAGTCGGGTCAATTTGTCACCAGCCAGGCGGCCCAATTGCCCAATGGATTTTGGTTGACCGACCTCTCATACGAAGAAGCACAAACCATCAGCGACAGGCGTAAAATCAATCGCGTCATTCACTCCGATGGTTGGTTAGGCGCTAGATGGCGAGACATTCTTCATGATTGCGGATTAAGCGCTTGCCCGTCGGTTTCAGAGATGATCCATTTGGCGACAATGAGTGAGCGGATCATTCGGTTATCAGTTTGTGCTGTGACCAAGAGTGATCATTGGATCCATAGCGGCCAACAACTCCATCATCGCCGCAGTTTTGGTCGACCCAGTCTCGCGCTGGCCTTGGCCGATTATTGGCGACCCTTGCTTGTGCCTTCCACGCCCAAACATTCATGCCTTGCCGAGAATGGCATGTCGCTCCTTCTTTACGGGTGCAGAAGCCGAGGGGTCAGACATTTTGAGGATAGCGTGATCGTCAAGGTGATACGGCCAAAATTCAGTTATCTTCAACAATTGGCCGAACAGGATTATCCATCGGGACGTGAATGGCAGAAAATTGAATGCCCGCATAAGGGTGAGCCCCTATCAGACGAGACGGAAGCGACATTGGTCAGACTGAAAAAGCCCGTGATCGTGCAGGGATCGTTTCAATCACATAAACTCATGCCACCCGCTTGGGTGCATAGTTGGTGTCAAGGATTAGATCCAACTTGGGGTCGGAACTGGTTCACTTTGCCAGAGGTCACCTTGATGCGCAAAGTGGGCCATTTCTTTGTCACGCATATCTACGCAGGTCAGGGTTTCGTCCGCCCTCATAAGAACACAGTTTTAAATCAGCTGATACAAGGTGTGATCGCCGCGTGTGGAAGTGAACGCTCGGCACGCTGCGCATTTTCGGCCGAATTGGCGATTGAAAACAACCTTCGCGCCCTATGCATCCAACGCCCAACGCTTCGTCCATTGGCCGCCATGGAGGCGATCTGGATCGCGGTTAACGATCGGCTCGAGAGCGTCAACGCGATTGAGGCAGCCGAAGCAGAGGGGGCAAAATTCTTGGCTGCACAAGGCGGCTCGCTCACTTTTGCAGTTGAGAATAAACGCGAGGTGATATCTCGTGTCGTCAGCGTTCTGTGGCAGACCGGACATCACCTCCCTGTTGGATTGGCCCGCCATTTGAAGAAGCAGGACATTGATCTCAAAGCTCAATCCAATGAATTTGGTGGACAGGAAGGCGATGCGATGATGGCGGTCGCCTCGCAACTTGGTCTGTGCGGACTAGTGAGGCGAATGGACGAGATAGCTGGCAATGGCAAATCTCGACAAGGCAAAAAACTTGATCAACTTGAAGCGGCCCTCGCGCGGTTTCCTTCGTGAGTTTTTTCGACGATTTGGGACTCGGCCCCAGCCTTGCTCAACGGATCCGTCTTGAATCAGCCGATGACCGTGACGCATTAACGTTGAAGGACGGCTCGTTGATGTCGGTCCTATGTATTGATGGGGCGATGCGGCTTGAAGACCCTTCAGAGTTGACCCAATTCGCACAAAGTCTTCGTGTGTCCCTCGCGCCTCTTCTCTCCCGTCCGGGCCATGCGATTGAACTCTTCTTTTCCAGAGATCCGGCCGCGGCCTATCGGCATGTCGAGCAAATTGTGGCGCGCCAGAACCGCCGCGCCCATGACCTGGGATTGGATCTATCGGATATTATAGCGGATGGCGGCGATAGATGGTCAAATGTTCTCGTGGGCGAAACCTGCCTTTGCATAGTTTACACGCGCCCCCTTGATGAATTCCATGCTGATCGGAGGTATCCCTCGACACCCGAAGAGCGGTGTCTGAATGCGCCTTCCTTGACGAATGATATGGTGGCACGTCATCAGACCTTGACCGACGCTCTGTGCCGAGATCTCCACAATCGAGGTCGCAAAGCTCGCAAGCTCGACGTGGTTGAAGCTTTGCAAGAAATCCGCGCCGCGCTCTATCCATTCTCTGCCCCATGGAAAACGGAATGGACACCGAAATTGCCGTTTCATCTCTCTCTGCGTCAGGCCAAGAAAAACCGCCTTGCCATGATGCCGGCCCGTGACGTTGAAATGGAGCTCGGTGATTTCTCGAATCTCGCCGCACCGTCATTTGATCAACAACTCGCGACGGAGGATGTCCAAGTTCTCGATAGCCGCTCGGTGCGTATGGGCGATACGATTTTTTCTGCCTTTGATGTGACGGTTGCGCCAGAAATTCTCACACCATTTAATGATTTGGTGGCCGAAACCTTGGCATCACCAATGCCCATGTCATGGCGATGTCGCTTTTTGATCGAGCCAGGCGGTTTGCAAGCCCTGCGCCTCAAGGAACAACTGGCCAGACTTTTTGCTTTCTCTGCGCCCCTTCGTAACGCACGCATCCGCGATGCCATCGCGGCTTTGAGAGAACTCGACGGGGCGGGCGACACAGTGGTGCGCCTGCGCCTATCATTTGCCACATGGTCACGCGTTCATGAGGGGGCCGAGTTGCGCCGCAAAAGGGCCATTCTGCAGCGCGCCGCCGAGCAATGGGGTAATCTCTCCACCGATGGCATATCCGCCGATCCAGTGGCCGCCCTTCTTGCCACGTCCGCTGGACTTGGCCCAGAAGCGACCGCCCCGTCTGTCGCTGCGCCCCTCTCTGACGCTTTGGCGATGCTGCCGATGGCAAGGCAAGCGAGTCCGTGGAAAGAGGGGCCGGTGATCTTTCGTTCACAAGATGGTAAAATCTGGCCGTATTGGCCCGGCTCATCACGCCAGAACAATTGGGTTGAAATTTATTCGGGTACGCCGGGTTCAGGCAAATCTGTGGCAATGCATGCCATCAATCGCAGCTGCCTGCTCGCGCCGCACGCGGTTGACTCGTCCCGTGCCGAATTGCCGCGAATCGCCATCCTTGACATTGGGCGATCATCAAAAGGGTTTATTGATCTCATCCGCGATTCGTTGCCAGCCGACCGCCGCCTCGAGGCGGCTCACCTCAAATTATCAATGACAGTGGAACATGCCATCAATCCCTTCGACACCTTCCTCGGTCTGCGGCGTCCACTGGCAGAGGGTCGCTCGTTCATGGTCAACTTTTTGAGTCTGTTATGTGGGTCAGAAACGACGCGATGTCCCATCACCGGGGTCGCGACCGCTTCATTGGACCAAGCGTTTGAGGATGTCCGCGATAGCAACAATCCAAAACCATATATTGAGGGCGATGAACCAGAAGTTGACTTGGCCATAGCAAAGGCGGGGTTGTCATCAAATGACATAGGCACATGGTGGGAAGCCACAGATGCTCTGTTTTCAATGGGCTTTAAGGGGGCGGCTCAGAAAGCACAGACAAGAGCTGTGCCAGTTCTCGCTGACCTGATCACGGCAAGTCATGCCGACCCCATCGCCTCGCTCTACTCACAAGCCCGTGTGCCGGGGAGTGACGAGCCGGTTATGAACGCCTTTCATCGTCTTATCGCTGAGGCCATGCGTGACTATTGTATTCTTTCGGCCCCCACACGATTCGATGTCGGCCCGGCGCGTATCGCGGCCCTTGATCTTGAGGAGGTGACTGGCGGATTTCAAGGGGGTGCCAACGCCACGCGACAGGCTGCACTTATGTATATGTTAGCCCGACAATCCATGGTGAGCCATTGGCTCGTCAGTCGCAGCGAAATCAATAAAGCCCTCGCCGATGGCACCTGCCCGCCCGCTTATCAGGCTTTTCATCTTGAAGCGGCAAAGACAAATCCATTTATCCCTAAATTGCTTTGCATTGATGAGTTTCATCGTACCGGTGGATTGGCCGGCCTGCGGCGACAGATTCTTCAAGATGCCCGTGAAGGCCGCAAGAATAATATTCGCATTGCCCTCGCCTCGCAATTGCCGAGTGATTTTGGTTCAGAAATCTTGGATGTGGTCTCCACGATGTTGATATTTGATGCGCCCTCTGAATCCACCGCGACTTTCCTTGCCAAACGATTTGGTCTGAGTGACGCTGAAATGAAAGTTTTGCGTCATCAACTCAACGGGCCGACTGAAGAGGGAGCGCCATTTTTTGCCGTGATTCGACATTCCAAAGGTGTGGCCCGCCAACTCCTCTATCTGACGCTTGGTGCCGCTGAACTCTGGGCTTTGTCAACCACAGCCGAAGATTCTCTCCTTCGTGAGAGTCTCACCGACAGGCTCGGAGCTCGGGCGGCGCGAGTTAAACTGGCGGCAAAATATCCAACGGGTTCCGCCAAAGCGGATATCGAAATTCGTGCGGCGCGCCAAGCTGAGCGGCAGAACCATGGATCGCTGACGGGAATCATTGAACAACTCGTCTCAGAAATGGTCAAAGAATGAGCTCTGAATAGCATCGCGCCTCTGATAGGAAATTAGATTCTTGGTTTTCCGCTTGATTGTGGGGATTTCGTGTCGTCATGACACAGTGTTTGGTATCACGTGTGGCTTTGTCATCAACCCCGTCTCTTCTCGGATTGAGCGTTTTTTCATGATGAAGACACTCTTCACCTTGCGTCGCAAATTGTGACCATGTC
>JAJEBG010000030.1 GCA_022824005.1 Paracoccaceae bacterium | reverse complement strand
ATCATCAATACAGCAAAACAAAGCAGTGATAGAGGTGTTCATGAGGGGCATTCCTATCCGTCGGTTTCCATTACCGATATAGAATCAGACCTCGCCCAATTTGGGAATCCCCTCACCCTCGCTTAAGCAGAATCCGGGTTAACTTACTTTATTTGTGATCTTTGGCCCAGCATAAACGACACAGGATTTATTGCCGGCTTCTTCGGGCCAAGAAAAATGAAGCCTAATCACTCTATTTGTAAAAAAAATAGTAGATTGGCAAATGTGAGATGGGGTCTATCAGGCGAGCAGATATATTCTCAATGGCGACAATTTACGATGGACACATATTACGGTATGACTATCTTTCGATACGGAAAAAATGAACCGATCCTGCAGAATTGGAGAATGAATGGCCTATTGGCTTTTTAAATCGGAACCCAATGTGTGGAGTTGGGACGATCAGGTGGCAAAAGGTGGTGGCGAAGAATGGGATGGCATCCGCAATTATCAGGCTCGCAACAATATGCGGCTGATGAAATTGGGTGATCTCGGTTTTTTCTACCATTCGATGAAAGAGAGGACGATCGTCGGTGTGGTGGAAGTCTGTGCTGAAATTCACCCCGACAGCACAACAGATGACCCTCGTTGGGAATGTGTTGATGTCAAAGCGGTGGGCGAGATGCCAAACCCTGTGACATTGGCACAATGCAAATCTGACTCTAGATTGAAAGACATGGTGTTGGTCAACAATTCAAGGCTTTCGGTGCAGCCGGTGAGAGAAAAGGAATGGAAGATCATCTGCGAGTTGGGGGGCTATCCCCATTCAGGATAAGATCAATCTTGCTGTGAGCGCATCTTTGAACATGTCTACGGTTGATATGAGAAACCGATTTGGCTCACCTCTTGGCGTGCTAAAGACTTTCTCTTTGTTCGCTGATGGACGATTTTCATGGGTTGGTGAGAAGTACTTTCAATATCGGTAAAGGTCTGATTTGAACGGCCCGTCACGTGGAACACCGATATATTCGGCCTGCTCTTCTGTCAATTCGGTGAGACGAGCGCCAAGTCGGGAGAGGTGTAATCGGGCCACTTTTTCATCAAGATTCTTGGGCAAAATATAGACGGATTTCTGATAATGGTCAGAACGTGTCCAGAGTTCTATTTGGGCCATAATCTGGTTGGTGAAACTCGCCGACATAACAAAACTCGGATGACCGGTGGCATTGCCTAGATTGAGCAGCCGACCTTCAGAAAGCAAAATGATCCGCCGACCCGATGGCATTTTAATGAGGTCAACTTGGTCTTTGACGGACGTCCATTGGTGGTTGCGTAGAGAAGAAATTTGAATCTCGTTATCAAAATGGCCGATATTTCCGACGATCGCCATATCCTTCATCTCACGAATGTGCTCAATGCGAATGACATCACGATTGCCCGTCGCGGTAATCACAATGTCCGCAACAGGTGCCGCCTCTTCCAATGTGACAACGTCAAATCCGTCCATCGCCGCTTGCAGAGCACAAATCGGGTCAACTTCTGTGACCATCACCCTCGCGCCGGCCCCTCGCAACGAGGCTGCTGACCCCTTGCCAACATCACCGTACCCGCACACAACAGCAATTTTCCCCGCTATCATTGTGTCCGTGGCACGGCGGATGCCATCGACCAAACTTTCTCGACAACCATATTTGTTATCGAATTTGGACTTCGTCACACTGTCATTGACATTGATCGCTGGAAACGGCAGTTTGCCGATCTCCTTAAGCTGGTACAGGCGATTGACGCCTGTGGTCGTTTCCTCCGTCACACCGCGAATGAGATCTCGCTGCTTCGTAAACCAACCGGGCGATGTCTGCATACGGGTGCGAATCTGTTTGAAGAGTGCCTCCTCTTCTTCTGAACTCGGGTTGTCGATCAGATTTTCTTCACCCGCTTCAGCGCGTGAGCCTAAAATGATGTAAAGGGTGGCGTCCCCACCATCATCAAGGATCATGTTCGCGCCACCATTTGGAAACTGAAATATGCGATCAGCATAATCCCAGTATTCATCCAACGATTCTCCCTTGAACGCAAACACCGGAATACCTTGCGCTGCAACGGCGGCGGCGGCATGATCTTGGGTCGAAAAGACATTGCACGAGGCCCAACGCACCTCGGCCCCCAATTCTACAAGAGTCTCAATAAGGATTGCGGTCTGGATGGTCATATGCAGCGAGCCGGCGATCTTGGCACCTTTAAGAGGTTTGGCGTCGGAATATTCCTCGCGAACCGCCAACAATCCTGGCATTTCGGTCTCGGCAATCGCGATCTCCTTGCGGCCGAAATCAGCGAGGTGAATGTCCTTGACGATGTATTCTTGGGTCATAATACTCCATTCGAATTCTGTGCACTTGCGGCGGTTAACATGACCATTCACTGCTGACAATGTCTCAGAAACAAGATAGTCAGAAAAACAGTTTTCAGTGATGATTGGTATGAAAAATCCCCGAGCTTGGCAACGCATGCTTTCGCAGCGACAACTGGATATCTTTAATCCACATCCAAAAGATATTGAAATCCTAGATATCGCTCATGGATTGGCCTTTGTCGCCCGCTGGAATGGGCAGACTGTGGGCAAGCACCCCTTCTCGGTGGCACAACATTCTGTCTTGGTTGAGCAACTCTTTCATGCCCAACACGGTGATGACGATCCTCGCTGGAGCCTTGCCGCTCTCCTGCACGACGCCGCCGAATATGTCATTGGCGATATGATCTCGCCTGTGAAAAACGCCCTTGGCGATGAATATCACGATTTAGAAATCGGTCTCATGAATGCCATTCACCGACGGTTCGACTTGCCGACAGAACTTCCGGTTCGCGTTCAAAAAGCGATTAAATTGGCCGATCGATCATCCGCATGGTTGGAAGCCGTTGGGCTTGCTGGATTCGACCCAGAAGAGGCCGACCGAATCTTTCTCCGCCCCAATGACGCCTCCATCGTCCATCGCGAAATTCAGCCCTTATCGGGCACACAAGCAAAATTGGCTTTTCTCACTAGATTCGGACAATTATCTTCTCGCGCCTGAGCCGGCGATCAAGACGCCGCAATAAGACAAGCCGTCCGTTCAGCTAGGTCTTCGGCCGCGTCATCGCGTCGAAAATAATCGCCAAACCGGTTGCCAGGGAACATCAGGTAAGTGAATGTCGAATGGTCAACCAGATAGTGACTGTCATCACCATCCCGCTTACGAAAATAGACATGGTAAGCATCCGCCGCCGCTTTGATCTGTGCTTCTGTTCCTGTCAAGCCAATCATTTCTGGATGATAGGCTTCGGCATATTCGGCCACGACATCCACAGTGTCACGGGTCGGATCAATGGTGACAAAGACGGGCACCACATCAAGGCCTTCTTCAGCCAATATATCGACCGCGGCCGCGTTGCGGGCGACATCGTAGGGACAGACATCGGGGCAAAAGGTATAACCAAAATAGACCAGAGACGGCTGCTTAATGATGTCTCGGTCCGTCACAATTTGGCCATCTCCCGCCATCAACTCAAAGGGTCCTCCTACCGAACCGCCAACAAAGTCAGTTGAACCACAACTTTCCAGCGGCTTCCAGAGAAACTGAAAACCCAACGCCACGGCCAGCGATACGGCGATCACACCCACTGCAAGAATGGCATAGATTCTTGTCATTGATGCCCCAATTGGTTTATTCAAATGATGAGAACTGCAACCTCATTCGTATAGAAGTTCGTAATGGATTCAATCGTTGTTTTCAACATAGAGCACCACTTACCCATGTCCGATGACCATCTTTTGTGATGCTGAAAACCGATCATCCACAAGGGGGTATACCCATTGTTCCCTTTCAACTGACGAGTTCAAGTGAAGCCGATACGAACTTATGGGGGCAACGATTGGCAGACCACGCCATCGCCGGTGACGTGTTTCTTCTCTACGGTGACATTGGTGCTGGAAAATCGGTGTTTGCCCGTGCGTTCATTAAGAAGTTTCTCAATGACAACGATGTTGAGGTGCCATCGCCAACCTACACATTGGTCCAAACCTATGAACGGGGCGAAGTCGAAATTTGGCATGCCGACCTCTATCGCTTGACATCTCCGGCAGAACTTGACGCCTTGTCGTTGCACGAGGCCTTCGGCTCCGCGTTATGCCTCGTTGAATGGCCCGAGATGATTCGTTCGATGCCGGAAATCAAAGGCGCGACGGAGATTTGGTTCGAGCAGGTGGAGCAAATGGCTGACCAGCGCAAACTTCATATTCGCCCCGGCAACCTAAGGATCACTGAGGCGGTCCGCTCCATTCAGGCCGGGTTTGCTTAATGAGAGTCCAACTCCGTAATGAATTTATCCAATCGACGCGCTGGCACGTCGACTCCCATGCTCCTTTGGCCGGTGATGCCTCGCCCCGACGTTACCAGAGGCTGACGGGTCGCGATGGAACCACACGCATTTTGATGGATGCTCCCCCCGACCATTGTGGTCCTTTGACACCATTTCTGAAGGCCTCGGCCCATCTGAACGGTCTTGGATTCAGCGTCCCTGAAATTTTCGCCGTGGACGAAGAGCAGGGATGGATTTTGATGGAAGATTTAGGCGATGCCATCTATGCCCGGGTGCTTGAGACGCAGCCGTCTTCAGAGTCCGAATTGTATCTTAGCGCGATCAAACTTTTGGCCGCCCTTCACGCCCATCCAACGCCGGTCGCATTCAAGCCATACACGCCCAAGATGCAGGCCGACCTCTCTGCCCTGTCCTTTGAATGGTATCATCGATGGGCGATTGATGAGAGTGTGCATCCGTCAGTCATTGAGAATATGTGCGAATTAATCGTCAATTTGATTTCTTATCTCGGAGAACCCGAGGTCTTCACGCATCGCGACTTTCATGCCGAAAATTTGATTTGGCTTCCTGACCGCCAAGGCGTCCGCAGTGTCGGGCTTCTTGATTTCCAAGATAGTATGCGCTTTCACCCCGCTTACGACCTCATCTCCCTCATTGAAGATGCGCGGAGGGATGTATCGCTTGAGATACGACAAGAATGCACTCGTTTTTACTGCGAATTGTCGGGCATGAGTGAGAATGTTCTCGACTATGCCTTGTCGCTATGCGGGGCACAGAGAAATCTTCGAATTATCGGAGTCTTTGCGCGTCTCGCGATTCGCGATGGCAAACATCAATATTTGCAACTTTTGCCGCGGGTTTGGCATCATCTGCGGCATGATTTATCCCATCCCTCCCTTGTCGAGCTCAAGAACATCATCATCTCGGCCCTGCCACCGCCATCACCATCGGTGCTTGAAAGATTGCGGACGTCAAAAATATGACATTGGCAAAAGCCATGATCTTTGCCGCCGGTTTTGGCACCCGGCTAGGCCGATTGGTGGCCGATACGCCCAAACCATTGATTGAGATCAGGGGACAGACCCTTATTGATCATGCGTTGGCTATTGTTGATGAGGCAGGGGTGGGCGAATGTGTGATCAACCTCCACTATCATGGCGACAAATTAGCAAGTCATCTTGTGCAACGCCGAAATGTCACCTTACTCTGGGAATACCCCGATATTCTCGATACCGGCGGTGGTCTTTCGAATGCGATTGATATTCTCGGCAACGCCCCCGTTTACACGATGAACTCCGATACGATTTGGCGAGGACCGAACCCTCTTCTTCAATTGACGAGATATTGGTGTGCCGAGCAAATGGATGCTTTACTCCTACTCATCCCCGCCAACAGAGCCATCGGCCACATCAGTAAAGGTGGTGATTTTGTCATGTCTGACAGGGGTCGGGCTCGAAGGGTTCGTCAAAATGAAAAAGACGGTTTGATATTCACCGGTGCCCAAATCATCAATACCACCTGTCTTTCTTCCATTGACAAGCGCGTTTTCTCCCTCAATGAAATTTGGGATCATCTCATCGACATTGGGCGTTTGGCGGCGATCACGTATGATGGAGACATTGGCGATGCCGGTACGCTCACCGGCCTTGAATCTTGTGCCAAGATGTAAGATCAAAATCCACTCCGATAAGCCATGTTCCTCGTTCCGTTTCCATTGTGAGGTGAATGGGGTTATGGAGAGGAGACGAGCATTTAATCGAGTCTTTGGCCCTTCATTTTATCAGTGTCGAGTCGTTGCCAAAGGTGGATGACAATCGAGTGATAGCGGGTTGACACTAATGACCATTTTCCCAGAATCGAGCATGGCTCGTGTGTTTTTTCTACCACCGGGCTGTGATTTCTCCGAAGAGTTTACCAAGGGTTTGATTGAACGTTTCGCCCCTTCATCTCCCCTCGCCATGGCTCAAGCCGAAATTTATCTCAATACCGGACGGGTCCGCCGTGGTATCATCAAAGCCTTTGGTGAACAGGGGACTTACCTTCTACCAAAAATGCGTTTGGTGACCGAACTCGCACACGATTCGAGATTCTTTGAAATTGCGCCCCCCGTGCCAGGTTTGCGACGGAAACTAGAATTGTTTCAAGCGGTCTCAAAATTGCTCGAAAAGGATGACCGATTTGCCGCCCAGTCTTCGGCCTTTGACTTGGCCGACAGTCTCGGGAGACTGATGGATGAAATGCATGCCGAAGGCGTGAGCCCCGATCAACTTCGTCAGTTGGATGTCTCACAGCATTCAGCACATTGGGCACAAAGTCTCAAATTCATCAACATCATGAGTGAATTCTGGTATCGAACCGATATCCCGGATACGCAAGCCCGCCAACGTATGGTCGTCGAAAGATTGGTAGAAAAGTGGCAGTTGGAACCGCCCTCGCATCCGGTGCTTGTGGCGGGCTCAACGGGCTCTCGGGGGGCCACTCGGCTCCTTATGGAGACGGTCGCCAAATTGCCCCAAGGGGCGGTCATCCTACCATGTTTTGACGCTGATCTTCCTGACAGCGTGTGGAACGGAATGGACGATTCCACAACCGGCCAAGACCATCCGCAATTCCGTTTTATTTCATTATTCAAGAATCTGAAGATGCGCCCAAAAGATGTCGCGGCGTGGCGGCCTCATGCCAAAACGAATTCGGCTCGCAATCGCTTGATGTCGCTCGCGCTTCGGCCAGCCCCCGTCACAAACCAATGGTTGGCTGAGGGTCCTCAATTGAAAAATATTGACAAGGCGACAGAAAATCTGACTCTTCTTGAGGCACCTCACCCTAGGGCGGAGGCGTTGGCCATCGCTTACCGTTTGCGCCAAGCCGCCGAAATGGGTGAGAGTGCGGCCCTCGTGACACCGGACAGGCGACTTGCCAAACAGGTCAAGGCGGCTTTGTCTCGATGGCGCATTCAACCGCAAGACAGTTTTGACCTCTCGCTTTCAGACACCCAAGTCGGGCGTCTTCTGCTGCAAGTGTCCGCGTGCATAGGCCACAAAATCAATGCGCCATCCCTCATCAATCTCCTCCGACATCCCATCGTCCACTCACTGAGCCATCCCAACGCTCATCACAATCGGGTTGACCGATTGGAATTCAGTCTTCGTCGCCACCAAAAGGCGGACGATTTTGAGCATCAACTTGAGACATTATTTCCCAAAGATTGGGACGATGAAGTCAAACCATGGAACAATTGGCTGATGGGGATTTTGGCGCAGCTAGAAGCGGCACAGGAGGCCAATCTCGCGGAATTTGCAGCACTTCACCGATCTATCGCTCAAACTCTAATGTCAGGCTCTTCGGCCACCTCGAAATCCTCTACAGAATGGACAATGTTCGCGGGTTCCACGGCCCTTGATTTAATTTGTGAACTGGAACGCGAGGGCGTCGCGGGCGGCGATGTAGACTTCCAGTCTTACCACCATCTCTTCACTTCCTTGGCACGGCGCCAATCTGTACCGAGAGGCGAACAAGGGAATTTTCCAGGAATTCATATCTGGAACACGTTGGATGCGCGCATGCAGTCTCCAGACGTGATTATTGCCGGCGGCCTCAATGAAGGCCAGTGGCCCGCCGCCGCGCCCATTGACCCTTGGCTGAATCGAACTCTCCGTCATGAGGCCGGATTGCTGATGCCAGAACGAAACACCGGTTTGCTGGCACACGATTTCCAACAGGCGGCCTCGGCGAGACATGTCGTCCTATCACGCAGTGAACGTCTCGCCAATGAACCCTCGGTGCCATCGCGCTGGCTTATCAGATTGACCACTCTGCTCGCCGGCATTGGTGATGATGGCAAGTCGGCGCTCGCCGCCATGCAATCACGTGGTCAGCAACTCATCAAAGCTTCACAGGCGATGGAACACTCTCATCCTGCCGAACCGCGAGAGCTCCGCCCTAACCCCAAACCACCAATTGAGGCGCGCCCTAGACAACTCTCAGTGACGGCGATTAAGACGCTCATTTCCAATCCCTACGAGATTTATGCGAGCCGAATCCTTGGCTTGCGTGAACTTGCCCCCTTGCAGTTGGTTAATTTTGCCGCCTTGCGAGGCCAAATCATGCATAAAATTGTGCAGAACTTTGTGGCCATTATTGCCAAGACTCAAGATAAGTGCACGCCGCAAGCCTTTATGTCCACCGCCGAGGATATTCTGGCCTCGGCCCCGGTGCCTTTACATCTTCAGCGGTTGTGGTGGGTTCAATTGAACGACATGGCTCCAGACTTTATCGCTCAAGAATTGGAACGTCTCGAATCCGCCATCCCGGCCGCTTTGGAAGCTTCGGGAAGAATGGCTTTGGATAAGATAGATTTTGAGCTGACGGCGCGTTGTGACCGCATTGATCAACTTAATGATGAGAGTGGTCTCATCGTCTATGACTACAAAACCGGTGCGCTGCCCGGTATGGCTGAAATCAAGCGTCGCGACAAACAGATTCCATTGACGGTCAAAATGCTCGAAAAAGGTGGGTTCTCCACCATTGAGCCACAGGATGTATCGCAGGCCGCTTACATCAAAATCGGCAAGTCAACTGAAGTCAAATTTGTTGATAAAGGCCTTGTTGAAGACACTTGGCAAGGATTGCTCTATCTGATCGCCCGTTATCAGAAACCTGATACCGGTTACCTATCACGCCGAAACATGTATCAATTTCGCTACGGAGAAGCTTTTGATCACTTAGCCCGCTACGGTGAATGGGAAGAATCGACAGATTTAGGGATGTGATCCATGAACAAGACGATCAACTTTGATGAAGCCACCAAACCACAGATTTCGGCCGCTGACCCCTCTCACGCCTCATGGGTATCGGCCAACGCGGGTTCTGGGAAAACTCGGGTTCTCACAGACCGGGTAGCGAGACTCCTGCTCATCGGCGTCCCTCCTCAGCGAATCCTCTGTCTCACCTTCACTATCGCCGCCGCCAATAACATGCAGGTGCGTCTGTTTGAGCGTTTGGGCGAATGGTCCATGCTGTCCGATAGGGATTTGTATGACAAACTTCTTGAATTGGGCGAGCCATCCGACTCGCTTGGTGCGAACAAGTTGAAGAAGGCCCGCACGCTCTTCGCAAGAGCATTGGAGACGCCCGGAGGTCTCAAGATTCAGACCATCCACGCGTTTTGCGCCTCGTTGTTGAAACGCTTCCCTCTTGAGTCCGGCGTGTCACCGAATTTCAAGCAAATTGACGCTTTGGCGTCCCGCCAGTTGCAACTTCGCATACTTGATGAAATGGCGCTCGAGAAACCCCATATTTACGAGCCCATAATCGGCAATATTCCAGAACAAGACATCACGACTTTCTTGGATAAAATTGTCATTTGGCAGGAAAAATTTGAGCGACCCGTCAATCGCCAAAAAATACGAAACAAATTTTTACTCGATTTAACGGGTTCACACGAGGCGTCGATGGCGGAAGATGAGTTCGAATCTATTGATGCGGCGGCGGGTGAACAGCGTTGGCATGAGATTATCCGCCAAGAAACCGAGTTGTTCGATCAAATCATTGATCAGGCGGTTAAGGCTTTGTTTTCAAATGACGATCTCATCTATTTGCAGAAACTCATCAATTGTCTGAGAAGAGATAGAGAATTTAAAACCAGCACGAAACAAGTTGAGCCCTTAAACAAAATCCTCAGCGCGGAGAAAACCGAAGACTCGGTGCACGCCCTAGCAAAGATTTTCTTGACAAGTCCATCGTCCGCACAATCAATCCGTCCAAAAACCAGTTTTCCACGAACTAGATTGCTTGAGGATCTAGAGGCACCCTTAGTCCTCTGGTTGGAGGGCTTTCGTGTGCGGATTATGGAGTCCCGCGATGTGATCATTCGTGTTTACGCGGCCAAGAAAACCTTGGCACTGCACGAATTTTCGAGTGAATTTATAGAACGATATGATCAACGAAAACGCGAGGGGGCGCAGCTTGATTTTAGCGACCTCATCCTCAAGTCATTGGCGTTGCTTCAGAACCATGAGAGCGCCCGTTGGGTTCTCTATCGCCTTGATGGCGGCATCGATCATGTCTTGATTGACGAAGCGCAGGATGTCAGCCCCACGCAATGGAAAATAATCAGTGAGATTGCCAATGAGTTTTCGGCCGGCCAAGGCGCACAGGAACGCCCACGAACCATTTTTGCGGTCGGCGATGAGAAACAATCAATCTATGGTTTCCTCGATGCTGCACCAGAAAAATTTGGCGTCATGCGCGACGGTTTCCGTGATCGATTTGAAGCGGCTCAGTTAAGCTTTATTGAAAACAATCTGCATTTTTCCTTTCGTTCATCGCGGGCCATTTTGGCACTTGTTGATGCTGTTTTTTCTGACTGTACGGCACCGGGATTTGCCGACGGTGTCACGCACCGCGTATTCAATGAAAACCTCCCGGGCCGCGTTGATCTATGGCCGTTTATTGATGCGACCAAGAACGAACAAGATGACGATTGGGACCTTCCTGATGCCATACCAAGTGAAGCCAAGAGTCACATCAAGTTGGCCCGCGCCATCGCAGATGCCATAGCCGATATGCTGGACAACAAGGAGCTCTTGCCGCTTAATGATCGGGCGCTAGGGGTCAAGGCGCGCCCCGTACGGCTCGCCGATATTATGATCCTTCTTCGCCGACGTTCAGACTTGTTCTACGCCATTATCCAAGCCCTGAAAGACAAGGGCCTTGATGTCGCGGGGGCGGACCGACTGAAACTGATTGAAGAATTGCCCATCCGAGATTTGACCGCTTTGTTATCGTTTCTTGCCTTTCATCACGATGACCTATCACTCGCCGCGGTACTCCGTTCGCCCATCTTCGGCTTAAGTGAGGATGAGCTTTACGAACTTGCCTACAATCGCGGCCCTATCTCCCTTTGGCAATCGCTCAAGAGAAAGAAGAAACGTTTTCCCAAAATTGTGGGAATCATTGACGATTTAATACTCTTCGCGACCTCGGCCTCGCCCTACGAAATTCTCGAGAGAGTGTTGACACATCATGGTGGACGCGACCGATTGATTGCCCGTCTCGGCCGCGAGATCGAAGAGACAATGGACTCGTATCTGCAGCAAGCGCTCTCCTATGAAGAAGACAATTCAGCTTCGCTGGTGGGATTCCTTGAATGGTTGACGACAGAGACGGAAATAAAAAGACAGCCAAGCCATGATGCAGACGAAATCCGTGTGATGACGATTCATGGCACCAAAGGGCTGGAGTCGCCGATTATCATTCTCCCTGATACAAAACATCTCTCAGCTTCGCCAAGTGACTTGATTGAGACATCTCATGACGACGACACGCCTCTTTTCATGATGAAGAGAGAGCAATCGTCACCACTCAACGACTTGGCCCTTGATGCCAAAAGGCGATGGGAAGCAGAGGAAGATTTTCGCCTTCTTTATGTCGCACTGACCCGCGCCGAGAGTTGGCTCATCGTCTGCGGCGAAGGCAAGTGCAAGCCAGACTGCTGGTATGATCGCATCCAAATGGCAATGAAGGAATGTCAACCCGAAGAAAGAGAGTGCGCGGCTAGGACCACAAGCCTTCACCACCAAGGCTGGCGGTTTTCAACCGGCGAATGGCCAACATCTCCTACTGTCGAAAATATCCCGGGCGACACCGCAGTGGAATTGCCAGATTGGGCACAATCTTTGCCGACATTCCCTGACCCACCGCTTCCCACTTTGTCTCCAAGCCAACTTGGCGGGTCAGAATCCCTCGACTCATCTGAAGCCACAACCAAAATTGAAGAGGCTGGAATGACGGCCCGCGCCTTCGGCACCCGTCTTCACCTCCTATTGGAACATTTGCCCCAAGTCCCACGCCCGTCACGCCAAAAGGCGGCACGCTCAATCCTCGCCTTGGAGGAGCGAGACTCCATAACCGATTCAGATTTCGAGGAGGTCATGAGCGCGGCGGTAAAATTGTTGGACGATCCTAGTCTGACAGACCTATTTGCCAAATCGACCATCCCTGAAGCCGAATTGACCGCCATTTCGCCGACACTTGATGGACGGAAATTGCACGGATTTATTGATCGCCTCTGTGTCTCGGAAGAAAAGATACTAGCCGTTGATTACAAGTCTAATCAGCGCGTGCCCACGAGTCCTGATGAGATCAGTGAAGGTATACTCCGCCAAATGGGCGCCTATGAGGAAACATTAACGGCAATTTTTCCTCACCACACAATCGAAATGGCGATACTATGGACACGGTCAGCCCAACTCATGACCGTCCCCCACTCACTCTGTCAGGCAGCACTGCAACGCGCCTCGTCATCGCTTTCTTGACGGCTGAATAAAGAGAGATTATGTCGGCATTAATCATCTTCAAGGAAAGTAAATTGTTATGGCAATAATGGAATTGACAGACCAGATATTTGATCAAAAGGTCAAGAATTCGGATATTCCTGTTCTAGTGGATTTCAGGGCCGATTGGTGCGGTCCCTGCCGTCAGATCAGCCCGGCACTTGAAGAATTGTCGGATGAACTCGCCGGGCGCATCACCATTACAGCCATTGATGTTGACGCCAATCCAGAAGCGCCAACAAAATTTGGTGTGCGTGGTCTGCCGACATTGTTGATTTTCAAAGACGGCGAAATTGTCGCCGAGTCCACCGGTGCCCGCCCCAAGGCCAAAATTAAGGATTGGATCGAAAACTCAATCTGATTCTTTGTTATCCACGAGATGCGAGGTATCAGGTATGCTC
Organism: Paracoccaceae bacterium; assembly: GCA_022824005.1. Taxonomy (GTDB): domain Bacteria; phylum Pseudomonadota; class Alphaproteobacteria; order Rhodobacterales; family Rhodobacteraceae; genus JAPOXR01. Next base: position 2,341 of record JAJEBG010000030.1, on the reverse strand, counting down.
TCGAAGGATGGTACCGGCAAGATATAATGAGCCGCAAATCACAATTCGGCCCATGGGATCGTCAGCGGCACTTCGCCGCGCCGCGTCGGTCGCCGTTTCGGCAAATTCAGCATTGAATCCGACATCTTTGGCGACATCAATTACATGTGAAGCAGGCAGCGAGGCCTCTTCGTTGGGAATGGTCACAGCGTAGAGTTTATCAACCGATGGGCGCATCGCGGAAAGATAGCCACGGACATCTTTGGTCTTCAGCATCCCACAGATGATACGGTTACTTCGTGCCGGCATTTCACGAATCGCTTCGGCTATAGCCATGCCGGCCGCCGGGTTATGCCCACCATCCAACCACACTTCAGAATTTCGCGCTGCCTCTATGATCGGACCTGTTCTCAGTTTTTGCATCCGTCCGGGCCAATCAGCATGCGTCAGGGCGGCAGACAGTGCCTCTGCACCGACGCCAAGTTGTCGTAGCACCGTCAAGGCAGCTCCGGCGTTACTCACCTGATGGGGGCCCACCAAATTAGGACGCGGCACCATCACCTCGTCACCCAAAAATTGGTGACACATACCCCCGTCACAAGGTTTAATGTCCCAATCGACCCCTTCAACCAGTAAAGGGGCATGCAACTCGTCAGCCACTTGGCGAATAACAGCTAGGGCTTCAGGCGTTTGTTGGCTTACCACACAAGGGATATTGGGTTTCAAAATGCCCGCTTTTTCTCGGGCGATTTCGACGATTGAATTTCCTAAATATTCTTGATGGTCTAGCGAGACCGGCGAGATCACCGTGAGAAGCGGCGACTCAATCACATTGGTTGCATCCAAGCGGCCTCCAAGCCCCACTTCCAACAACAAATAATCGGCGGGCGCACGCGAGAATGCCAACATCGCGGCACAAGTTGTAATCTCAAAAAGGGATATGGGTCGAGACTGATTCACGCCCTCGCATTCTTGCAACACATCGACCAGCGCGCCTTCCCCAATCAGTTGACCGGTGAGTCGAATACGTTCATGAAATTGGGTTAGATGGGGCGAGATATAAGCGTGAACATCTTTCAAATCGGCTTCAAGCCCGGCACGAACCATGGCCAAAGTTGACCCTTTGCCATTGGTGCCGGCAATATGAATGACCGGCGGCATCTTCCGCTCCGGATGCCCAAGTTCAGCGAGAAGGCGGCGAGGCCGATCCAGTGCCAAATCAATGCTTTTTGGGAAGAGTGACTTGAGCCGATCCAAGATCACGCCTGATTGTTCATCACTCATTAACTGGCCTCTGCTCGACGGCCATAGTAATTTCACCTTTAATGGGCGCCGGTTTGTTCATCAGCATCCTAGCAATAGAAGCAATTTCGTCACGCATCTTTTGGCGATGTGTGACCCGGTCAATCATTCCATGTTCAAGAAGATGTTCGGACCGCTGAAATCCTTCCGGAAGTTTTTCCCTGATGGTTTGCTCGATTACCCTTGGCCCGGCAAAGCAAATGAGCGCCTTGGGTTCGGCAAGATGAACGTCACCCAACATTGCATAAGAAGCGGTCACACCCCCCGTCGTTGGATGGGTGAGCACCACAATGTAAGGGAGGGGAGGCTTGTTCTGTTTGAGAGTCTGCAACGCTACGGTCACGCGTGGCATCTGCATAAGACTCAAAATGCCTTCTTGCATGCGAGCCCCACCAGCCGCGGCGAATAAGACCAAGGGCGCATCTTTCTCAACCGCCTTTTGGCAGGCCATAACGATCGAATTTCCGACATACATTCCCATTGAGCCACCCATAAATCGAAAATCCTGAGCCGCCACAATAAAGGTTTGATGACAAATCTTGCCCTCAGCCACCAGCATGGCTTCGCTCTCATGGGTCTTTTTGCGCGCCGCGCGCAGCCGGTCACCGTAACGTTTCTGATCTCGAAACTTGAGGGGATCAACGATCGGCGCAGGAATCGGAATGTCTTCATAAACACCGCCATCAAATAGCCGCTCAAATCTTTGTTTGGGCGAAATTTGCATATGATGATCGCAATTCGGACACACATTCTGGCTGAAAGAAAGTTCTCTGTGATAGATGATGGAACCGCATTCATCACATTTTGACCACAGATCATCCGGCGTTGAGGAATCGGGAGATTGCAGAATTGACTTAATCTTAGGTCTGACGAAGTTAGTGATCCAATTCATGAATGCATCCTATGCGGTCAACGACACTCATCAGACATCTCTCGTATACCTCTAACTCCGGTAATTCAATAAACCGATACCCAGAGACAAAGACCAAAACAGTCAATTTTGCCAACCGAACCTTGCCATTGAGTTTAAAGAGTGGTCTGCGGCCCTGACTGCCAGCCG
>JAJEBG010000010.1 GCA_022824005.1 Paracoccaceae bacterium | reverse complement strand
CTAGGCAAGAGTATGATTCCCAAACCAATTAATGATAGGGCAGTCCGGTGTAATTTTCTGCAAAGGCGCGCTGCGCGGCCGTGGATTGGCGCAGGTAACGAAATTCAGCTATTTGAATTCTCGCGTCAAAGCGGGTGTGGTTAGGAAAAATATGCATCAAATGGGTCAATGACCAACTGAACCGCATCGACTTCCACACTCGCCGCAACGCGGTATCCGAATAATTTTGTAATCCACTTGAACTCTGATCATCGTAATATTCTCGCAGGGCTTCAAACAGATAATGGACATCAGAAGCGGCCAAATTCAAGCCTTTTGCGCCCGTCGGTGGCACGATATGAGCGGCGTCTCCACAAAGGAATAATCGTCCGTATGACATGGGCTCGCACACGAAGCTGCGCAAAGGTGCGACAGATTTTTCGATGGAAGGGCCGGTGACAATTTTTTGTGAAACCTTCTCGGGAAGACGTCGCCTTAATTCTGACCAAAATTGTTCATCACTCCATTGATCGGCCTTCTCATCCGCCGGCACTTGAATATAGTAGCGGGAGAGTGAGGGATTGCGCATAGATGCCAAAGCAAATCCGCGCGGGCTTCTTGAATAGATGAGTTCATCTTCAACGGGCGGTGTCTTGGAGAGAATGCCAAGCCAACCGAACGGGTAAGACCGCTCAAACTCATGTTTGACGGAATCGGGGATCGTCGCGCGACTCGGTCCATAAAATCCATCACAACCGGCGATGTAGTCGCAAACCATTTCATGAAATTGACCGTTCTCTTGCCAAGTGACGCGGGGCGCATCGGTGTCAATGTCATGAAGACTGACCTCTTCAACATTGTGTCGAATGACAACTCCTGAACGATCAAGTGCGTCATAGAGGTCACGGGTCACTTCCGTCTGGCCGTAAACCATCACTGATTTACCAATGAGTTTATGGAAGTTAAGGGAAAATATTTGATCTCCATCTGAAAGCAGGCAGCCATGATGCTCAAGTCCCTGAAAATCCATTCTGCCGCCAACGCCGACCTGTCTCAATTGGTCAACGGTTCCCCTTTCCAGCACTCCAGCACGAATTCGGGACAGAACATAACGACGACTGCGCCGCTCCAAAATTTGGCATTCGATACCCGCTCGCGACAGTTTTTGGGCGAGGAGCAAACCCGAAGGCCCTCCGCCAACGATGGCAACTTGAACTCTCATTTCACGGACAAAATCCTTGTTTGATGACACAGACTGAGTCCAAGATAATGGCCGACCGTGTGGATGTCGGCACATTCCTTGGAGAGGCAATCACACGACCACTTCGCTCCCAAACCCGCTCAGACGAGGTCGATACCGATTGAGACTTACATTTTCCATTTGATGGAGCAGCCCATTGATGCAATCTGCGCCGTTGGTCCGTGGCCGGTCTCGGCGACCTTTGTCATCGCGTTATAGAGTTCACGGTTGATGGTGGTACTCGGCGACTGCCGGCCCGCGTCATCAAGGCGTCCCCGATATTGAAGTTCCAGTTTGGCATTAAACCCAAAGAAATCGGGAGTGCAGACCGCGCTGTAAGTCTCGGCAATTCTTTGACTCTCGTCATGGAGATATGGAAACGTAAATCCATATTTTTCTGCAAACATCTTCATTTTTGGAAAAGAATCATCGGGATAGTTGATGGCATCGTTTGAACAAATCGCCGCCACCCCAATACCCAATGACTGCAATTCCCGAGATTCAGAGACGATTCGGTCTATGACTGAAACGACGTAGGGGCAATGATTGCAAATGAACATAATCAAGCATCCATTTTCTCCTTTAACATCATGAAGAGTGTGGACTTCACCCGTTGTCGAGGGCAATGAGAAATCCGGGGCTTTCCAGCCAAAATCACAAACGGGGGGACGAGCAGCCATTATCTTATCCTCTCTTCGCCATATTTTGCATGTCAGTCATTTGGTGATCAACGTTTGGATATGAGTTACTTTAGGTGGCCCCAATAGTCGCCGCGTCTCTCAAGGCTTGAATTCTCTCGCCAATTTGATCTTTGTCACCATTAAAGACTGAAGAGCCAGCGACCAAGACATTGGCACCGGCTTTCGCGGCCGGGCCGGCCGTTAGTAGTGAAATACCCCCATCGACTTGAATATCAATGGGTCGGTCACCAATCATTGACCGAATCTCGGCAATTTTTGGCAACTGGCAATCAAGAAATTTTTGTCCACCGGCACCGGGATTGACGGTCATCACACAAACCAAGTCAATTTCATCCAAAACACATTTGATGGACGAGGCAGGCGTGCCGGGATTCAACGCCACACCGGCTTTGCAACCAAGTTGGCGTATCGTCTGCAGCGACAGGTGCAGGTGTGGGCCGGCCTCGACATGGATGGTGATGATATCGGCCCCCGTTTCAGCGAAAGTGGTCAGGTGGCCATCAGCAGGAGCGATCATCAAATGAACATCCATCACCGTTCGGATATAAGGGCGCAGGGCCGCACAGGTCGCCGAACCAAAGGTGATGGCCGGAACAAAATGACCGTCCATCACATCGAGATGTATCCTGTCACAGCCATTGTCCTCAACCAAACGGCAAGCTTCTCCCAAAGAGGCAAAGTCAGCACTCAAAATTGAGGGTTCAATCAACATGTTGTTTCTCTCATTTTGATCCTCATCCGTTTAAGTCTGGCACAAGTGAGTCAGGCCTCAAGCCGCTCGATTGGCAATAAGATCATCAACGACTCGGGGTTCTGCTAAAGTGGACGTGTCACCGAGGGCACCGTAATCGTTCTCGGCGATTTTTCTTAGAATTCTTCGCATGATTTTTCCCGAACGGGTCTTTGGCAGATCGGGGGCCCATTGAATGATATCGGGTCTTGCGATCGGACCGATTTCCTGACGCACCCACCGCATCAATTCGTCAAGAAGCGCCTCATTGCCATGGATACCCTGCATTAATGTCACGTAGGCGTAAATTCCCTGACCTTTGATTTCGTGGGGGTAGCCAACCACGGCCGCCTCGGCGACGGATTGATGAGCGACAAGAGCACTTTCAATTTCCGCTGTACCGATCCGATGTCCAGAAACGTTCAAGACATCGTCCACACGACCGGTGATCCAATAATAGCCGTCCGAATCACGCCGGCAACCATCTCCAGAAAAGTAATAGCCGGGATATTGGCTAAAATAAGTGTCCATGAATCGTTTGTGATCTCGGAAAACGGTCCGCATTTGACCGGGCCAACTGTCAGAAATACAAAGAACCCCCTCGGCTTCATCGGAAATGACTTCTTCTCCTGAGACCGCGTCCAAGATGGTCGGCTGAATACCAAAAAATGGATGGGTCACGGAACCCGGTTTGGTTGGAGTGGCCCCCGGTAAGGGGGTGAGCAGATGACCACCAGTTTCCGTCTGCCACCACGTATCAACGATGGGGCATTGGCCGTTCCCGACCACACGATGATACCAGTTCCATGCTTCTGGATTAATGGGTTCACCCACCGTTCCCAAGATACGAAGCGTTGAGAGATCGCATTTCTTCACCCATTCATCTCCATGCGCCATAAGCGCACGAATGGCCGTCGGAGCGGTATAAAACTGATTAACTTTGTGTTTTTCGCACACTTGCCAGAAACGGGAGTAATCGGGATAGGTGGGAACCCCTTCAAACATCAGAGTCGTGGCCCCATTCGCCAATGGCCCATAGATGATATAGCTATGGCCGGTGACCCAGCCAACGTCAGCGGTGCACCAAAAAATATCGCCATCGTGATAATCGAACACCATTTCGTGGGTTATCGAGGCGTAGAGCAGGTATCCGCCTGTTGAATGAACGACGCCTTTTGGCGTTCCCGTTGAGCCAGACGTATAGAGAATGAACAACGGATCCTCGGCGTTCATAACTTGGCATTCACATTCTTGACTGACGGTGGCGGCTTTCTCAAAATAGTCAACGTCACGAGTGTTATCCCACGTCACTTTTCCTTGTGTGCGTCGTATCACCAGAGCCCGCACATGAAGTGAGCATAATTGGATGGCTTTATCGGTATTGTCCTTAAGTGGAGTCTGGCGGCCGCCCCTGGGCGCATGATCGGCTGTGATGACGAGTTTGGCGTCCGAATCTCGGATGCGGCTCGCGAGCGCCTCGGAACTGAAGCCAGCAAAAACCACCGAGTGAATGGCACCGAGACGGGCACAGGCCAACATCGCATAGGCGGCTTCAGGAATCATAGGAAGATAGATCACCACTCGATCGCCCGACTTGACATCGAGCTCGGAGAGAACATTGGCCATGCGGCAGGTTTCGGCATGGAGTTCACGATAAGAAATATGGCGACTATCTTCTTTGGGATCATCGGGTTCCCAAATAATCGCAGTTTGCTCACCTCGGGTCTTGAGATGTCGATCTATACAGTTCCAAGACGCGTTCAACTCTCCGTCTTCAAACCACTTGATTGAGACATCAGGAATATTGAAATTGACTGACTTTACCTTTGAAAAAGGTTTTGACCAGTCGAGTCGATCAGCGGCTTTGGACCAAAATGTCTCTCCGTCATTGATCGAGTCGGCATACATTTTCTTGTAATTCTCGGCATCAATATGTGCTCGAGAGATGATTCTTGAGTCGGGTTTGTGGAGTTTACTCATCGTCCCACCATTTCTATTTTTGCTTAAGCCATGATTGTATAACGAAGTCTGTCCGCAAGTATAGACTTATAGCAAGAAAGTGGAATCAATATTGGGCAGAAAATACAAAATTGCATACATTTGCCCAGCTATTCCCGGTACAATTTTTTTTGTTTTTATGTTCAATTCTTTGTACGATTTTGGTATTTCTTTCTTCGTAGACTTTTTTCAGCAAAACGACCATTCTATGATCAAAACAGGTAAGGCCGAGCAGCACAATGGTCAAAAATACTTTTCGTAAGTCTCTGTCGATGCCCGATATACTGAGTACGATACGCACTTGCTTTGATGACATTCCGGACCCGCTCAACCCGCGACAGTTCACACTTGCCGATTGCCTGATGTCGGGCCTCGCGGTTTTTTCCTTGAAGATGCCGTCCCTGCTGCAATTTGACAGGCAGATGCGCGACGGCGCGGATCCGATCCAAGCGCGCAACCTCCGGTCGCTCTTTGGCGTCAGGAAGCCCCCCTCAGACACCTAGATGCGGGAGCGGCTTGATGAGATTGACCCTCGCAATCTCCGCCGCTGCTTCAAAACAGTCCATGCCGCTCTACAGCGTGGGAAGGTTCTTGAGAATTGGACGGTTCTGGGCGGATATCTCCTGATCTCTTTAGATGGGACAGGCTATCATTCGTCGCACACGGTCAGGTGCAAGCATTGCTGCGTGAAGTAGCACCGCGACGGCTCGACGACATATTACGATCAGGCCCTGAGCGCGGCGATCGTCCACCCTGACATGAAAGAGGTATTCCCACTGGCACCGGAGTCGATCCGGAAAGAGGACGGGACGAAGAAGAACGACTGCGAGAGAAACACCACGAAGCGGCTGATCAATGAACTTCGCCGAGAGCTCCCGCACATGAAGGCGATCATCGTTGAGGACGCGCTGACGTCCAACGGGCCGCATATCAAACTCCTGCAAGAGAAGAACTTTCGGTTTATCCTTGGCGCGAAGCCCGACAATCACAAGATGCTGTTCAATTGGTTCGCGGCCAGCGATACGAAGCGAACATAGTAAAAGAAGGACAGGGACGGCACAGTGCACCGCTTCGCGTGGGACTGCGACCTGCCGCTCAACGATGCGAACTTCGACCTGAAGATCAACATGCTGTACTATTAGGAGACCGATAGAAAGGGTAAGACAAAGCGGTTTTCGTGGGTCACCAACCTCCCGCTTAACCGGGATACGGTGATGTCCGTCATGCGGTGTGGCCGCCGCAGATGGGCCATCGAGAACGAGACGTTTCAAACATTGAAATTGAGGGACACATACAACTTCGAGCATACTTTCGGGCACGGAAACAATCACCTGGCGGACGTCTTTGCAACGCTCGTCATGTTTGCCTTCCTGATTGACCAGGTACAGCAACATTGCTGCCCGCTGTTCCAGAAGGCGCGCAAGCACCAAAAGCGCATGCTCTATCTCTGGAACAAGATGCGCAGCTTGTTTCTGAACTTCGCCATACCAGACTGGCAGACCTTCCACGCCGCAATGTCCGTGACCATGAAAAAACCGGAACTTGCATCGGTGCTCCCGGACGGACCATAACCAACAGATCTCATCAGGCCATGCTCGAACACCGAGCCCTCCCTCACAAAAACTTTGAAACCCGGGTCTCCGCCCGATCTTCAAGTATGCTCACGTCAAAAAACCCGATGGGCGGGGACGTCAAAAATAGACTTTGAAGGGCCGGACAAATTCTTACCGGGAGAGGCTGCAGATTCTGCGGCTTATCTTGACAAGGCAATGCAAATGCATTACCTAGCGCAGGCAGCAAAGACCCCCATTCTTTCAGGAGACTGCCATGACAGCGCTCGCACAAGATGTCTCGAAACTCACGGATCGGTATCAGACGACCGTGCCGGCGGGTGTGCGCAAGCAGCTCAAGCTAGGCAAGGGCGACCAGATTCGCTACTGCACCGATCCGAGTGGCAGGGTCTATATCGAGCCCGTGCGCAGCGACGAGAGCGATCCCGTGCTCGGAGCCTTTCTCGATTTTGTCGAGGCCGATATCAAGGCGCACCCGGACCGCATTCGGGCCTTCGATGGGGCTTTGCATGACCGTCTTGCAGCACTGGTCGGAGACGTTGACGTCGATCTCGATGTGCCGCTATCGCTCGAGGATGAATGAGCGGCGATAGCATGCCCGCCCAAGCGCCCCTTGTCGTAAACGGATGGTCGATTTATGTGCATCCGCTCTTTCTGGACCAGCTGGAAGAGTTGATCGAGGAGGTCGAAGCGCGTAAGGCACGCGATCCCAAGACTTGGCGCAAGAAAAATTCCACGAAACGGCTGGCCGCCATCTTCAAGCTGGTCACCGAGGCCATACCGGCAGATCCGGGTGCCGCCGCCTTCCGGCAAGGCGGCACACTCGGCGGTCACCGCAAGCACTGGTTCCGGGCGAAATTCCTCCAGCAGTATCGGCTGCTCTATCGGTTCAACAGCGATGCGAAGGTCATCGTGGTGGCATGGGTGAACGACAACAAGACACTGCGCGCCTATGGCAGCAAGTCGGATGCCTATGCGACGTTCAAAGGGATGCGGGAAGATGGCAACCCACCTGATAATTTCGTCGCGCTCTTGAAAGAAGCGGCGGCGGCGGACAAGCGGTTCGAAACTTCTCTTGAAGCGGTGCCAGATCGGTAAGTGGCCCGGTTAGCTGTGAACCTTACGGCATTGCCGTTTACGACGCCAGGCTAGGTGATGTAGCATCGACCCATAGTACAAACGGAGAAAGCGCAATGGACCCAACGGGTAAGGAAGAGCCGCACTTCGGCACCGATGAGCAAGGCGCATCTCGGATGAAATGGAAGCATTCGCAATTTGCTGTGCGCGTTGCAGACATGCTCTATGACTTCGGCAAGCTGCTGGATATGGGTATCGAGGAGTATGTCCGTGGCCGCTGAAGCGAATGCGTATGACGCGTGGTTTTGCACGCATGTACAGGACGCGCTGGAGGATGCACGCTCGGGAACAGCTCAGGTTCGGGTGAGGCAGGCCGCACATAAGTCCTGACCAAGCCTTGGAGGTCAGCGCGGTCTGACCACGTCACTCTGAAAAGTCAAAGTGGGCTTTTTGTTCTTTGGAACTCAGACCCTGATCCAAAGAAAAAGTCCCATGACCAAGCCCAAACCGGTGAACCCGGTTCTCTCAATCTCCGACGCTGATCTCGCCTCTGCGCCGGCGCAAATCGGCGCGGAGATCGTCGACCAACCCCTACGCAGCTCAGCGCTCGCGCGCATCATGCGCCAGGCGTTTCATGGCAGCGATGCCGGGGGCGCTTGGGAGTGGCGCATGGCCTACGACCTGATGAAGGCCAAGGCCATCAAGGAGCTGCTGGGTGGGGACACCCCGCGGCAGGTGACATTGCCACCGCAAAACTCCTCGCCTCGCGGCTCCTAACCGAGACACGGTGCTCCGAGCAGCAGATCCGGCTGCAGCAGTTTTCCACGCCGCTCGCATTCGCAGCCCTGGCAGTGCGGGCCACGGCGACCCGCAGGGGCGGAATCGTACTGGAGCCCTCGGCTGGCACCGGTGCCCTGGCCGCTTTCGCCGCCCGGGCCCAATCAACGACACACTCTTAACTCTGTGTCGAATTCCGTGCCACTCACGCGGCCATGCAGATCGGTATGCGACAGATTTCTTCTGAGACGGTGAAATTGATAGGCCCGGAATGGTTGCCACCCTTCCACTTCGGCTTCTTGCCGCGTCGTCAAAGGTTCTTTCACAAGTCACCGCCGGCTCTGCGATCTTCATGAATGCGATCATAGATCCGTTGCCGACCCACCGGGCGACCCATCAGTCGAAATCGGCCACTGATCTGCTCAGGGCGCCAACCCTCTTGCAGCTGTTCCTGAACTTCAGCGCATAGCTGAGGCGTAAAGCGTTAGGAAACAGACGAGGCCGCCCTGCGGTGCGTTTCTGTCATCCTTTGCGCCTGCTTGTGATGGTAACCCCGTCCACCGGTGTTGCGCTTGATCTCCCGGTAAACTGTTGACCGGTCTCGGCCCAGCTGCTGGGCAATCGCGCCTCGTGAAAGCCCGCTTTTCTTTAGCGCTTCAATCTGACATCGTTCTTCGTAGGTCAAGTGATGGTAGCCTTTGGGCATGACAACGTTCCCTTTTGTCCATATAGAAACTGTCGCCGTTACTTAGCCACCAGGCAATATCATGCGTCTAAAAACACATGATCAAACTGCATCATATGTTGCACTTCACTGTGGAACGGGGGCTACAAAAAGTCTACGAAGAAAGGAATACCAAAATCGTACAAAAATTGAAAATAAAAACTAAAAAATTTTACCGAGAATAGCTGACATTTGCCTCATTTTGATAATTTTTTATATTGTGGCCGCGACATCGTGTGCGCAGCTCAACAAAGACAGGCCATTTCGTCGAACCGTTAGCAGAGGATAATGGCAGATGCAATATCCAAGAATATGCGAAGCCGGTGATCAGGCCCTGCTGATCGAGTTCGGAGAGACTTATTCGAGAGAAGTATCATGTGCTGTTATGGCATTTGATCGCGAGTTGAACCATTCGCAACCTCCGTTAGAGGGAATTGTTGAAACGGCTCCAACGCTCCGCTCCGTGTTGGTTCAATTTGATTCCACCAAGGGGGATCCCCAGCACATTGAGAATTGGTGCCGAGCGGCTCTAGAGGGCAAGAATTGGTATAGTGAAAAGACACCTGTGACGGGCCATAATTGGCGGATTCCGGTGATCTATGGTGGAGAGGGCGGCCCCGATCTTGCCGAAGTCGCGTCCCTCGTTGGATTGACCGAATCACAAGTGATTGAAAGTCATTCCTCGGCTGAGTTGACCGTTCTTTGTCTTGGATTTTCGCCCGGTCTCGCCTATCTTGCTGAATTGCCAGAAACCTTTGCTATCCCGCGCCGAAATGCCTACACCGCGCGGCCCGTCCCGGCCGGTTCAATCTTAATTGCTAACCAACAGACTGTCTTGCCCGCGACTCCGATACAAACCGGTTGGTGGCGGATTGGGATGACCCCCGTGATGACGTTCCGGCCGGAGAGAGCAAAGCCCTTTTTGTTCTCGCCGAGTGATCGCGTGCGTTTTCAACCTATCACTGAGTCGGAAGCCAATGACTCTTGGCTCGACACATTATGGGAGGCTCTCGACCATGGTCGGGCTTGAGATTTTGGCTCTCGCGCCGGGAGCGACTATCCAAGATGTTGGGCGGCTCGGCTATCGTCGTTATGGCGTTACCAAAGGCGGCGCGATGGACCCATATGGCTTGCGTGAGGGCCAGGTGCTCTTGGGCAATCCGGCCCATTCGGCGGCGTTGGAAATGGCCTTTCAAGGCGGACAATTCCGTTCAATTGGAAATAATATTGTGGCTTGCACCGGTGCCGAGATGAGTCTCCGTGTCAATGATCATTCAGTGGGTTGGCGGCAGGTGATATCACTCAATGATGGTGATCAATTGTCAATTGGTGCCTGCCTTGAAGGATGTTACGGTTACCTTCACCTTTTAGGAGGCATTGACGCGCCACTCGTTTTGGGTTCCCGTTCAGCACATGTCCAAGCCGATCTCGGTTGGAAACCAAACCCGTGCGAGTCACTGCGTCCGCTCGCCCGAGGGCCGGCGTCGTTTGGTGAGGGGCAAAAAAAGATTGGTTATTGTCTGACGCGTCCGAGCTATTTCGATGATCGTGTTGTTCGAATTCTCGAAGGTCCACAAACTCATTTATTTGCTAAGAGAGATGTCGCCTCACTCGAAAAAGCGGAATGGCAAATCACCAACGTCCGTAACCGTATGGGCGCGAGACTTAAGAGTTCATCGGGCGCGCTCAAAGCCGAGTGGGGGGCAACGATGGCCTCAGATGCGATTGTGATGGGAGATATACAGGTGGCGGCGGATGGCATTCCGGCGGTGCTTCTAGCCGATTGCCAACCGATAGGTGGTTATCCCAAAATCGCCACCGTGATCAGCGCTGATATTCATAAATTGGCGCAAATACCTGTCGATATGTTATTCAAAATGAAGATGGTCCGCCGATCAACAGCTATCAAAGAATGGGAGTCCCTGATTTCTCAAATGAATCAACTCAGTGACCAGAGGGAGCGAGCTGTTCGAAATCCCAAAGATATGAGGGATTTACTTAAATATTCACTGATTGATGGCGTAATATCGGGAGAGGAATAGAATGAGAATTGACTTGAATGCTGATCTTGGAGAAAGTTTTGGTCCTTGGATAATGGGTCATGACGAAGCCCTTTTGTCGATTGTGACATCGGCCAACATTGCCTGCGGGTTTCATGCGGGCGATCCACACCATATGCGCACCACAGTGCAAGCTTGTAAAGACAGGCAAGTGGGAATTGGTGCGCATCCGGGTTTTGCTGACCTTACGGGATTCGGTCGTCGCGAAATCCTAGATATTCCCTCTGATCAGCTGCGGGCGATGATCATTTATCAGATTGGAGCCTTGCAAGCGATCGCTCAGGCGGAAGAGATATCGGTCAGGCATGTGAAGATGCACGGTGCTTTGGCCAATATGGCGAGCCGCGACAGGCATCTAGCTGATAATGTGATTCAAGCTGTCCAAGAACTCAATACATCGCTCACCGTCGTGGTCATCGCATCAACCCAACTTGAGGAAGCGGCTCGGTCTCAAGGGGCAAAATATGTTTCAGAAATTTTTGCTGATCGGGCCTATAACGATGACGGCACCCTAGTCTCAAGACGGGAGCCCGATGCTCTTATTGTTGATCCCAAGACATGTGCAGACAATATTCTTCGAGCCATTGAGACAGGCCATCTCCGGTCACGTCACGGCGTGCCGGTGAGGGTTTCTGCGCAGACGGTTTGTGTCCATGGCGACACGCCGGAGGCTGTCAGCATTGCCTCTGAAATTCGAAACCGGTTGGATCGAGCTGGAGTCACCATCGCGACATTTGATTAATGGCTCAAAGAGAAGAAAAGCTATGTCCGGCCTCAAGACTCATCAGTCTTGGAATCTAGCGAATCACTCTCGACGAGGGATTCTTGAGTGTTTGTCTCGTCAGGTGGAGGCAATTCATCAACATCTGAAGGCGCAGGTTCGCTGGCTTCTTCTTTTGTGCCGTCATCATCGCCTGTTGCCAAGACCTCTTTACCCTGTGCTTGGAGTTCGGCCTCTTCATGAGACCTTGCGACATTGATTTTGATCCCGGCCGAAACCTCGGAATGCAAGACGAGTGACACATCGTGAATGCCGAGGGTTTTGATGGGCCTCTCGAGTTGAATTTGTTGACGGCTAACGGACACGGCTTCGGCACTAGCAGCGTCGGCAATATTGCGTGTAGTGACCGATCCGTAAAGCGAACCCACTTCAGATGCGGAGCGGATTAAAACAAATTGGCGGTCTTGCAGTTTCTCAGCGACCTTTTCCGCTTCGCCCTTGAGCTCAAGATTTTTGGCCTCAAGTTCACTTCGTCTGGCTTCGAAATCGGCCCGATTGGCTGCCGATGACCGCAAGGCCTTGCCTTGCGGAAGCAGAAAATTTCGAGCGTAACCCGCCTTGACGGAGACAACATCACCCATTTGACCAAGTTTGGCGACGCGTTCGAGTAAGATCACTTGCATGAGTTGATCTCCTATCTGATGCTGTACGGCAACAGGGCCAGAAATCGGGCCCGTTTGATGGCCAAAGAAAGCTGTCTCTGTTTTCCTGATGAAACCGCTGAAATCCGACTAGGCACGATTTTGCCGCGTTCAGAGATATAGCGCTGCAGGAGTTTGACGTCTTTGTAATCAATTTTCGGTGCCTTCTCGCCTGAAAAGGGGCACACTTTTTTACGACGGAAGAATGTTCTCTTGGACATTTTGCTCACTTTCCTTCTGGCTCTTTAGGCACTGGATTTGGAATGACTTTCTGTCTGTTTCTGCATCATTGGCGAGGGTTGATCGCTGTGGGATTTCACTCGAACCGTCAGCACCCGCAACACATCTTCATGCAAGCGCATCAAGCGCTCCATTTCTTGAACCGCCGCCGGTGCCGAGTCAGTTTTAAGGAGAAAATAATGACCTTTTCGGTTCTTTTTGATCCGATAGGCCATCTTTTGTAAACCCCAGCTTTCTTTGCCAACCAAATGTCCCCCATTCTCCTCAAGAGTGGCGACAAAGTGATCGCAGAGTTCTTCAGCTTGGGCAGTAGACAAATCTTGCCGTGCAATCAGCACATGCTCATAGAATATTGTCATCTTCAGACTTCCAAATGACGCGCACTTCAAAGTATGGCGATAGAGGCTTTTGCGACCATACACGAGCGGTGCGAAACCTTGTTCATGCAAAAGCCATCACATTCTAATCTCAAGATAACGGGTTGGCAACAGCAAATTCTGTGAAGAGAACAGCCGTTGCCAAGATAACAAAAATGCGAGTCACAAGTTCCGTCTTCATAAATCTTTTTGAGAATGAGTCAGACGTTGCCCAATCTCTGCTTGACATCAAGATAGGAGTTTGTGATAAGGAGAAGTTTGGAAGCGAAGGCTAGAGATCAAGCAATCTGGCACCAACTTTTTCTCATGGGATAATGGATGATGGTAGAAATCGAGACGACGGCTGTCGAAACCCAAGCGGGCCGGGGAGAGAAAGAGGGGGCGAGCATCAAAAGGAGTCAATCTGAGGCCAGCCAAGAATCATCAAAGGATGATCGCTCGCAACCTCAAACAAAAGCGAGAGGAAAGTCAAAAAAAGTCGAACCCCTTCAGGCGGTCATGCATTATGGGGGAAAGCAATATGTTGTTCGGGAGGGCGAGACGATCACTTTGCCGAGTCAGAAGAACTTCGCAGCCGACTCTTCAATCGTTGAGAATGTCTTGATGGCGACGGGCGAGAAGACTATCTTGGGCACACCCCAAATTGAGGGCGCGACGGTGCAACTCAAATGGGACAATAATGTGAGACTTGAAAGAGAAGTCAATTTCAAACGTCGGCGGCGCAAGAATTCATCAAAACGCACCAAAGGTGTGCGGAAGTATTCGATGCGATGTTTGGTTGAGCGGATCGACGTTCCCGCCATCGGCAAAAAGGATTAAACAGGCTAGGCGTCCGATAAAGGATTAGAGAGAATGGCACATAAAAAAGCAGGGGGCTCGTCAGGCAATGGTCGCGATTCAGCGGGTCGCAGACTGGGTCTCAAGAAATTCGGCGGTGAGTCTGTGTCAGCAGGCCATATCATTGTTCGACAGCGGGGCAATCGGTTCTGGCCGGGTGAAGGCACGGGCATCGGCAAAGACCACACCATCTTTGCCGTCACGGATGGGAAAGTGGTGTTCTCAAAAGGTTTCAAAAGACGAAACTTCGTCTCTGTGCGATCAAATTTGGAGTCTGTCTAGTTTCAACTCGCGGGTTCTGATGAGGTCGTTATCGTCATTCGACTTTTCCGATTTGGCGATGCCACCCTGTGAGATCATTCTATGCAATTTCTTGACCTCGCTAAGATTCAGATTCGCTCCGGTTCGGGGGGGCATGGGGCGGCGAGTTTTCGTCGAGAAAAATTCGTCGAATTTGGTGGCCCTGACGGCGGTGACGGGGGCGATGGAGGTAGCGTTTTCATAGAGGCCGTATCGGACCTCAATACCTTGATTGATTTTCGTTACAGACGACATGTGATCGCTCCCGATGGGCGGCCTGGTCGGGGCCAACGCTGTCACGGCGCGAACGGCAAGAATATCACCATCAAAGTGCCTGTCGGGACGGAAGTTCTTGATGAGAGTCAATCCATAATCCTATTTGACCTAGTGGAGAATGGTCAGAGCGAGAGGCTAGCGATCGGCGGCAAAGGGGGTTTTGGCAACCGGCGTTTTCTATCGTCGACCAACCAAGCCCCTCGGAAGGCCAATCCGGGTCAGGCGGGGATCGAACTCAATCTTTGGCTGCGCCTTAAATTATTTGCAGATATCGGCCTCCTTGGTTTGCCGAATGCCGGGAAATCGACCTTTTTGGGCGCCGTCACACGGGCGCGTCCCAAAGTGGCCTCATACCCTTTCACGACTCTTCATCCTATGCTCGGTATGGTCGTTCAGGAAGAGACGGAAATTGTGATAGCTGACATCCCGGGCTTGATTGAGGGAGCTCATCAAGGTCGAGGGATTGGAGACCGATTTCTTGGTCATATTGAAAGATGTCAGATATTGATTCATTTGGTTGATATTTCGAATGAACAGATCGTTGACGACTATCATACCATCATTGAAGAGATTGATCGGTATGGAAAGGGATTAGCGGAAAAGCCACGAATCACCCTTCTCAGCAAAGCTGATTGTTTAAGTGTCGAAGAACAGCAATCGAAAGTGCACCAACTCAAGGAGGCTAGTGGCCTTCAATATGTCGGTTGCCTGTCAGCGTTGACAGGTGAGGGGGTTCAAGACAATCTCAAACGCGCCATTTCACTGGTGAAGTTGACACGAAATCAGAATTTGGCTCTGCGAGAAAGGGCGCATGCATGGACACCGTAACAAGCTGCATAACCCATGCGAGGCGGGTCGTCATTAAAATTGGTTCATCCCTCTTAGTGGACGCGTCCATCGGCCAATT
This sequence comes from Paracoccaceae bacterium, assembly GCA_022824005.1. GTDB lineage: Bacteria > Pseudomonadota > Alphaproteobacteria > Rhodobacterales > Rhodobacteraceae > JAPOXR01. The sequence continues at coordinate 39,167 of JAJEBG010000010.1, read as the reverse complement.
GCGTCACCAATGGCTGCAAGCGCTTATTGACGATGTCGCTTGGCTGAAGTCGAGGGGAACAACGCCCCTTATCGTTTCATCCGGTTCAATCGCTTTGGGACGCAAAATGCTTGGGCTTGGGATCGGCAACTTACCCCTTGAGCAAATTCAAGCGGCGGCGGCAGTGGGTCAAATTCGTCTCGCGTACCATTATGAAGAAGCCCTTCAGCGGCACAATTTATGGGCGGCCCAGATTCTTTTGACACTCGATGTGAGTCGACATCGGCGACGTTATTTGAATTCGCGTGCGACCTTCGAAAGCTTGCTCGATCAAGGAGTCGTTCCTGTTGTGAATGAGAACGACTCGGTGGCGACTGACGAGATTCGTTTTGGTGACAACGATCGATTAGCCGCACAAGTCGCGGTCATGACCAACGCGGATTGTATGATTCTGCTCTCAGACGTTAACGGGTTTTACGATCTTGACCCGCGTGTCCATCCAGAAAGCGCTCAACTTATTGATCGTGTCCCAACCATCACCGCTAAAATCGAAGCCATGGCCTCGGCTTCGGTCTCAGACATGTCAAAGGGGGGAATGGTCACCAAAATTCAAGCGGCGAAGACCGCGTCAAGTGCCGGATGTGCAACGATCATCGCCAATGGCACTAGGCGATCTCCTCTTCGTGCATTGTGGCAAGGAGGAAAGGGCACATTGTTCCTACCACAAGGCGACCCCCAATCGGCGCGAAAGCAATGGATCGCAGCGATGAAGCCACGAGGACGATTGATTGTCGATCAAGGTGCTCTCCGAGCCCTCCATCATGGTAATTCACTTCTCCCGGCAGGAGTTGTCGGCGTGGATGGTGAGTTTGATAGAGGTGATTCGGTTGGTGTTGGTGGCCCTGATACGTCAATGGTCTATATTGGACTGTCGCGCTATACGAGTGGCGAGACGCAAAGGATTATGGGAAAGAAGTCCGACGATATTCCTGCCATACTAGGCTATCCAGCCCGAGCGGCCCTCATTCACCGTGATGATATGACGCCATTGATTGACGCGACAGAGACATCCAAAAGGGATGGCGGTCATTGACGATGGTCGTCGCGGCCAGGAGTTGAATCTTGACTGGAGAAAAATGATGTCTTCCATCGCCACAATGATGCATGAAATGGGTAAGGCCGCCGCTGCCGCGGCGGCCTCCCTAGCCAGCGTTGATACCCGTTGCAAAGTCGCTGCTTTGAGAGGTGCGGCCGAGTCAATTAAATCCCGAAAAGATGAAATCCTATTGGCGAACCAAAAGGATATTGAAGCAGGTCATTCAAAAGGTTTGACCGAGGCAATGCTAGATCGATTGTCGCTTGATGAGGAGAGATTGGATGCCATTTACACCTCGCTAATGACCGTCGCAGATATGAAAGACCCCGTCGGTGAGGTTATGGCGGAATGGTCCCGTCCCAATGGGCTTCATATTAAAAGAGTTCGTACTCCATTAGGTGTGGTGGGTGTCATCTTTGAATCGCGTCCCAACGTGATGATTGACGCAGGCGCGCTTTGCCTCAAGTCGGGGAATGCCTCCATTCTCCGTGGCGGTTCAGATAGTTGGTTTTCATCAAAAATACTCCATGATTGCCTCATTGATGGGCTGCAATCTGCGTCCCTTCCCAAAACTGTCATACAGCGGGTTCCCACAAAGGACAGACAAGCTGTTGGCGAAATGTTGAGAATGTACCAATATATCGATGTGATTGTACCGAGGGGAGGAAAGAACTTGGTTTCACGCGTGGAGGAAGAGGCCCGCGTTCCAGTTTTTGCCCATCTTGAGGGTATTTGCCATGTATATATTGACGCAGATGCTGATGTTGAAAAGGCACGTCGTATAGTTTTGAATTCCAAGACTCGTCGGTGTGGAATTTGTAGCGCGGCCGAATGTCTTCTGATTGATCGGAAATTCTATGTCAAACACGGGGCACCTTTTATTCTTGACCTATTGGCGAAAGGGGTCGAAGTTCGAGCCTCTGGTGACCTCAAAGAGTTGTCGGGAACAGTTGACTCGTCGCCCGAGGATTTTGGCAAAGAGTACTTGGATATGGTGATCGCCGCTAAACTCGTGGACGGAGTTGATGGTGCCGTTGATCATATCAGAGAATTTGGCTCGCAGCATACGGACGCCATCATCACAGAATCTTCAAACACAGCGGGGATATTTTTTCGCCAGTTGAACTCATCAGTTTTGATGCATAACGCGTCCACACAATTTGCCGATGGAGGTGAATTTGGGATGGGCGCTGAAATTGGTATTGCCACCGGCAAGATTCATGCTCGAGGCCCCGTTGGCGCGGAGCAGTTAACGAGTTTCAAATACCTTGTTGAGGGGAATGGCGCTATCCGCCCTTAAGATCTCACGGATGCCGATGACCGACGAGGCGGCCGCCTCGTGAGGACGGTTTATCACCAAGCCCGTGTTCTGCCGCAATCAATATGAACGAAATTATCTGATGAGTATTGTCCCACACCGCCCGACATACAGTGTTTAGCGGCAGAAGCAATTTTTGCCACTGAGCGATTCTTCATCTGAATATCGGCGGCCATGCCTCTGACATGGAGAGAGTTACGGGCCACATTTTTTGAGCGTCTAGCCAAAAAACTGTTTGTCTTTTGTGTGCGATAACCTGAAATCAGGGTGAAAGGCTCCGACGACTCGAGGAGTAACTGCGTGGCCGCAAGGTTATTGATGTTGCGTTTGTCCATTGGCATCGACTTATCTTCACGAATGTCACGCATGAAGTAGTTGATGAGATGTAACGACTCTTCAATATAATCACCGTTAAGCCAATACACGATATCCAACATTTCAGCCGTGCGATGATTGACCATTCGAAGTCGCCTCAGGCCTTTGGTGCTGCGACCGATGATGAGTGAGGGGGTTGCCAATGCACCTGTAAAAGCGGCCAATCCTAGAATGAGACCACGACGAGACGACCCGCGCGCTCGAAGAACCTCGGACTTGTTATTTGTTGCGTCTTGTATGCGACGTGCCGCCGCTGTTGCCAGAGGGACGCTGCTAAAGCTCATCTGCTCGCCTAAGTTACAGCCACACTCGCCACCTGAAGTATGGCTCCTCCAATACCGAGTGAGGTTAACAGATTCTTGTTGGGGATGCAACATTTCTAATCAAGAGTCTGATTTTGGCTTGAATATGGTCAATTTTCGTAGTCTAACCAACTCCCTACCTCTAGGAATGTGGCGTCAGAAATCGTCACCTCAAATGGGATAAGAACTGAAGTAAACGGTACGAGAGTCATGAACACGATCGGTAAATGGTTGGCTGTCCTCTTCACTTTGAATAACGCTTTTGTGAGCGCAGTTTCAGCTTTTGACTTTACAATTGACCTCTCTGAGTCGGGATATTTTGGCGGGATGGAACATAATCCCGAATGGGCAAAAACGCAAAATCATGGACCGATTTGGACAACGGGTGAGGCTGACGGCAATGCACGGTTAATGGCGTTGATTGATGCCCTCGATACGGCGTCGGGACACGGTTTGCCGTTCGGGGAGGCCGAGATTAATTTGGTGTATGAACTTCTGAATCTGCCACGCACCCCTGCCAATGTCGCCAAAGCCGAATCAGAAATCAGCCGAATCTATCTGCGTTTCGCCTCGAGCCTTAATGCGGGAGCTATCGATCCGGGTTCAGCGGCCAAACAGATTTCCCGCGAGCGCAAGCCGCCGTCGATAGAAGTTCTATTGGCGGGTATTGTCAGCCAAGATCCGTCCACTTACATCAGAAGCCTCGCGCCAGCGACGCACCAGTACCAGACAATGCGCAAAGAACTGAAACGATTGGATTGGGTCATCGTTAATGGCGGATGGGGGGAGCGGGTCAATGCCAAACAATTAAGACGTGGCGATAGCGGTGCCGAGGTCGTGAAGTTAAGAAATCGCTTGATCCGCATGGGATATATGAGTCGCACCTCAGTCGCTGAATTCACCAATAATTTGTGGTTTGCCGTCAAACGTTTTCAGTCGGACCATGGGCTTGATCCTGACGGCATCGCCGACTCCATCACCATTGACGCGATCAATGTCGAACCTGAGACACGACGCCAACAGGTCATCGCTTCACTTGAGAGAGAGCGTTGGCTGAACAAACCCCTTGGCGAGGAATATGTTCGTGTCAATATTGCCAATTTCCATGCCGATGTGATCTCAAAGGGCGAGCCCATTTTTTCGACCCGAGTTGTTGTTGGAAAGAGTTCAGACCGATTGCAAACACCCGAATTTTCTGACCTGATGACCCATTTTGTTATCAATCCGACATGGTTTGTGCCGCGGTCAATTACCGTCAGAGAAATCCTTCCCGAACTCCAAAAGGATCCAAGTGCCGAGCCTCTGCTGCAGATGTTTTCACAAGATCAAGGATTCATTCCTCGTAGCCAAGTCAACTTCGCACGGTTTGATGCCAACAATTTTCCTTATGATTTTAGGCAACCACCGGGGCCACGAAATGCTCTCGGCCAAGTTAAATTTATGTTCCCCAATCTGTTCAATGTTTACATGCACGATACACCTCATCGAAGTCTTTTCGAGCAGGAGACAAGAAATTTCAGTCACGGTTGCATTCGGCTGCACCGGGCCGCAGATTTTGCCAATTTTCTCTTGGGTCGAATGGTTGAGGATCCACAAACTCTCTACAATAAAATACTGATCAGTGGTCGAGAGAGCACAATGTTGCTTGACAAACCTTTGCCCGTCCATATCACCTATCGCTCAGCCTTTGTTGGCGAAGACAATCAAGTGCACTATCGCAAGGATATCTATGGGCGTGACCAAGCGGTCTATGAGCAACTTGCCAATTCATTATCAGCAACCAATTAGGGATTAACGCCGGTCCTTTCGTCGTGCCATTGAAGAAACCTTGGTGCTTTGGTCTCTCGACACGAGTGGAAGGGAGATGTGACTCGATGACTGACGAGCGAACTATTGTTCCGATACGGCCACGTTGAGTCAAATGATCATGGCATGCGCCACTTTGTTGATTTCACCGGAGATGGGTCAACCTATCCTTGTGTTTTTCATTTCGTTTATGTGCGGTGTCCGACATGATTCCATATCGGGAGTGAGTTGCAATCAAGGTGGATTGTGTTTAGCCTCTGACTCTCCTCCGAAAAGATCAGAGTGCCATGGCTCTTAAGATTCGTGACATAGCGGTCGCTCTCAAAGCCAAAGCCTATGGCGATGTCGATCTGATGGTGACAGGAATAGCTGAGCCCAGCGATGCCGGTCGTGACGAGTTGGCCTTAGCGATGTCAAAATCTTACGCTGATTCAATTCCATCTGGAAAGGCTCGGGCAGCGCTCCTTGGGCATGACCTTGATTGGCAATCCTTTGATTTAAAGGCGGCAATTTTGGTGCGTGACCATCGATTGGCGCTGTCAGCGGTGAGCGAACTCTTTGCCGCCGAGCAGCACCAACCGTCAGGCCTTCACCCTTTGGCGTATATTTCTGAACAGGCGGTGATTGGCGATGATGTATCGGTGGGCGCATACACAGTCATCGGCCACGGCGTCTTGATTGGTCAGGGGTGCCGAATTGCCGCCAACTGTACCATTGAAGAAAATGTGTCGATTGGAGATCATGCCGTTATCCACGCGGGAGTTCGTATCGGACAGGGTGTGAGCATTGGTCGGCGATTTATCGCGCAGGCGAATGCGGTCATTGGGAGCGATGGATTCTCCTTTGCTGAACATGGAAGCCGAATCGAAGATGTTCGCAAAACGCTGAAGAGTGTTGCCTCAGAGAGGCACGGTCGATGGTCCCGAATCTATTCACTAGGGGGCGTTCAAATAGGTGACGATGTCGAGATTGGCGCATGTACGGCGGTAGATCGGGGGACAGTTTCGGCCACGGTTATTGGTGATCGCACCAAGCTCGATAACCAGGTCCACATTGCGCATAATGTCAAGATTGGACGAGATTGCCTGATCTGTGGTCAGGTCGGTATCGCTGGATCGGCGATTGTCGGTGACCGAGTGACGCTCGGGGGAATGACGGGCGTGTCTGACCATGTTAAGATTGACGATAATGTAATGGCCGCTGGCGCCGCCAAGATATACTCTCGTGTTCGTTCAGGCGTGACCGTTATGGGGTCGCCAGCGTTAGAGATTTCAAAGAATATCGAAATCATAAAGAACTTGCGGCGACTCTCGCGCCTATTCAAAAGAGTATCGGCGATTGAAAAGCGACTGAAAGAGGAAAAAAATAATCCAAATTGAGGTGGCGTGAATCACTCCACAGTCGGCATCGTTAACAAAAGTTGAGGGAGGGGAGACACGCCGGCCAGCTCGTTGACCCGGTTACCATCAAAGAGAATCGAAAGCTTTTGTGAAGCCAATCAGCGATGAATTGAGATCAATTTGCTGATCATTGGCTCCACCTAGACCGGCATAAAATACCATTGTCATCGCCGAGCCTAATTTCATCCTGTCTAACTCAATATCCGTGACTCCGATTCGAACCAAGCAACCATCCCTCAAGCAGGTGGTGAACTGGTATCGACGAGGCAAGGCCGAGTCGACTTGTAGCTCAAATCCATTCTCAATGATCACCCCGTGGGGAAGCAGGATTTCGATTCCGGCCACAAATCGTTCATCACCTGAAACTTTGAAGATATCAACAGTGGCAATAGGGCCGCCCGAGTCATTGAATACAATTTGTCGAATTCGGCACTGGCGATTCCCATTCGGGTCCGTGATGCAAGCACGGGTCCAGTCATCAAAGACTTCAATCTCAGGCTCCGTAATCACTTCTCCCGTTGCGACCACACCCGCTGATGCCTCAACCAATTGAGGCGCGTTTGTCATCAATTCTTCTATCACCTCTGAAAAACCATCGGTCGAAAGGGTGATCTCAATATCAACTTTTTCTTCCGCCCCGGCAACGACCGTCAAATTAGTTTCGGCCCCCTCTGACATCTTTTCAATCACCAATGGAGGCAGTCCAATTCGCGCGATACAGCCCTCATTCGAACATACTTCAAAATCGAATTTTCTTTCCGGTATGCCTTCCACTCGAAATTCCAAGCCATCTCTTAATGACACGCCAAGGGGAACAGCGATTGAGGCGGCGGTGGCAAAGCCGGTCTCTGAGGCCACAGGAAAAATATCGATGGTCGACACACGCCCCCCTTGTTCATTACGAACGACATTTTGCGCTAAGCAATTTGTTTGGTCTTCATCGTCGGTGATGCAGATATAGTTCCAATCCTCGAATTCGGTAATTTCGGGCTCAATGATAATCTGCCCACCCGTCAGCCCTTCGGCTGTATTCTCGCCGGTCGACTCTTGCGCTTGAGCCAAAGACACGACACCGACCATGATGACAGTTAATCCCAACAGTTTTTTCATTAAGGGTCTCCCGAGGAATGTCAGCACGAACTCAAAGACAACTGAGGACGATTTCTATGTTATCATTTAATCTCTTATAAGGCAAAACGCCGATTGATGACGCCATGATTGTCCTCAATCATTACCGGTTGGAATTGATGGAAGTGACCACCGACCATGGGATAATCGGCATTTCCTGTGTCATCTATGGTGTTTTGTGCCGACGACAGTTTGATGTCTCGTTTTCAGACGCGATATGTGTCTGCGGTCTTGTGGGATTTGTTGCGCGTGAATTGATGCTCTTTGTTATCAACAATTTGTACATAATGATTGTTCAAGCGATCACTGACGCCGAAACCGAACTCAACGCATGCGGGCATTTACGGCGCAGTATTATTCAAGCTGACTTGTACCGACGGATCCTTCGGTCGAGATCGACAAGGGAGGTGTGAAATATAAACGGGAGCAACAACAGCTAACGTTGGATTATCCCTGTCCTTAAGAGAAAACGAGACCAAATCTGGGGCATCGAACAGCGCATCATGGGGTTTGAGAAGATTGGACATCATTTATTAAACAAGAGCGAAAAGAAACCGCCGCTCAACAACAAAATTATTCGCGAGCCCACAGGACGAATTCGGAGATCATTGTCAATGCTGCCATTCCACTTTGCTGGCATCGGCTCGTGACTCTCAATCTATTGAGATCACTCAATTGATTGAGAAATAGAGGTTAGTTTTCAACGTTCTCGGGGAGGCGTGTCATTTTAATTCGGTTAATCTTTTGAGCTTCCCGTTGCAGAACCTCAAAGCGGAATCCATGGTAGATGAAAACTTGAGACTCGTTGGGAATAATTTGGGCTTCATAAATCAAAAGTCCCGCGATGGTGGTGGCATGTATTTCAGGCAAGTGCCAATCGAAGTCCCGGTTTAGATCACGTATCGGCACCGCCCCATCTACGATATAGCTGCCGTCGGTCTCAATCACCGGTTTTGTTTCTGGATCAAGGTCGTGTTCATCAGTGATGTCGCCAACAATTTCTTCCAAAATATCTTCAAGTGTAATCAAACCTTGCAGTGAACCGTATTCATCGACCACCAAGGCGAAATGAGCTTCTTTTTGAAGAAACTCCCGCAATTGCTCGTCAAGGGGAGTCGTTTCAGGTACAAAATAGGGTTGTTTGACCGACCAAGATCGAGTGTCCTGAAACAATTGCCGAGTTTGGTCATGGCATTCGAGAAGTGTGCTAACCTCGGTCAGGAGATCTTTGGCATGAATGACACCGGTAATTTCTTCGCTTTCAGATTTGTGAACCGGTAAGCGTGAATGCGATGACGCGGAACAAATCCTAATCACCGCCTCTAGAGACTCTTGATCATTGATCATTTCAATTTCGGAACGATGTTGCATGGCGTCCCGAACCGTTAGATTTCCTAAATCCAAGGCACCGAGAACCCGATCACGATAGTCTTTCTCGATGGCACCCGATGAATGGACCAAAGCGATCGCGCCGGCGATTTCTTCCTGAACCGCTTCAACCGAGCTAATTGAATGTCGTCTCACACCGAGAATGCGCAATACACATTCTGCCAAATAACGTAAGATCGCGACTAAAGGATGAAACAGTAAAATAATCACTGAGAGGATTGATGATATGGATTTGGAAGCGGCTTCTGGATTAATGATGGCATAGGTTTTGGGTAAGAGTTCGGCGAAAAACAGGATCATGAAGGTCATCACCAATGTGGCCACAGCAACGCCAGACTCCCCAAACAGTCGGGTGAACAAACTTGTCGCCAAGGCGGCCGCCAAAATATTGACAAGATTATTGCCCAATAAAACAGCACCAATTAATCGCTCTCGGTTGTCGGTGATCCGTAGGGCTCGAAGAGCGGCGCGGCTACCTTTGTCTGCTTGGCTTCGCAATTTACCGCGTGATGCAGAGGTGAGTGCGGTCTCTGAGCCAGAAAACAAGCCCGATAAACATATCAGCATAGCAATGGCCAAAATGTAGACCCAAATTGTCCCATTGGCGAGTTGTTCAGTGGTGTCCATAATAATTCCTGTTCAAAAAGGGCGGCTATTCCGGTTTTGCCGCGGACGACATTCAATTGGAGGATTGAGACGACAAAGGATGATGTTCAAGGATGAGCGTTTTGAGCTTTCTCGACGCCACATGGGTATAAATCTCGGTTGTCGATATATCGGAATGCCCAAGCAGGACTTGAATGGAACGAAGATCGGCTCCATTTTCGAGAAGGTGAGTGGCAAGGGCATGGCGAATCGTGTGCGGGGACACTTTTTGAACATCCAAACCGGCAGCGACGGTGGCTTGTTTGATCAGTTTGAAGACCTGTTGTCGGGTAATATGACCAAGCTTCCCGCGCGATGGAAAAAGAAAGTGAGAGGGCGACGGAACTCTTGGCTCCTCTTTTTCACACGCCGCGTCTCTCAACGGCAGCCATCGCGCGATGGCTTGTTGTGCCGTGGGTGTGAGCGGTACCATTCTCTCCTTTCCCCCTTTCCCCCGGATCAAAAGCATTTTTGGCTGGCCCCGTGCGGACGCGACAGGAATTGTTACAAGTTCACTCACTCTCGCGCCGGTCGCATAGAGAATTTCAATCAAACAACCGTTCCTCAAACAATCCCTCTCGCCACGACCTATTCGGTAAGATTCATCAATTAACTTGCGCATGTCATTCATTGACAATATGCGCGGCAAGAGTCTTTGAGCTTTGGGGCCACGCAAATGGCGAGTCGGTAAATCAGCGCGCCAACCTTCTTCGCATACAAAGGCAAAGAAGCGACGGATCACCGAAAGATGGCGGGAGCGAGTTGTCGCGCTCAAGCCATTATCGGCAAGTATCAAAAGATAATCTTCGATGTCTTGGCGTCCCACAGAATTGAAGTCGCTATTGATTTTTTTGACATATTGATGAAATCGACGAAGATCGCTCTCATAGGCGAGACAGGTATTATGAGAGACGGAGCGCTCGGCACGTGCCGCATCAATAAATGCATCAATCCAGTTATTCATTGGCCTTTTGCCATCTCTCCGTCAGCGGGCCCCCCCCCTTACGTGAATTGGCTTTCCCATCAGATGGCTAGTTTTCAGAATAAATGTCAACGGGCACGACAAGTGGTTCGTCGGGCGGCGTCAGATCAGCGAGATACGCGTAACCGATGACAAACAATGTCAATACCAGCAATAGACCAAGGAGATAAGGAAGAAAACGTCGCATCAATCAAACTCCCGATTCGGCCATTTATTGGGTAACATGACATTTCCTTTGTCTCAACAATTCCCTTGTTTACCTTGATTAACCAAAATACTCCACCTTCTCATTTGTTGATAACTTGCGCTTCGCTCGTATGGTCATCACTATCAAGCCAAATATTCCCCTTGATTATTCAAAGGAAATTATGACAATTTTCCTTAAAAAACATCCCTTACACATATATGAAAGTCACTCGACATCAAGAATGGCTCGCCGCAACAGACTCGCTTATGAATAAGCCCATTCACAAATTAAAAAAATCACTCGTTTTTGTCGGTATGATGGGATGCGGAAAGACGACAGTGGCGCGAGGGTTGGCCAAGAGATTCGACGTCCCATTTGTGGACACAGATAGGGAAATTGAGCGGTCGGCCGGTATGAAGATTGGCGAGATATTTTCTTCGCAGGGTGAGACTCATTTTCGTGAGCTAGAACGCGTGATCCTTCGCCAAAGTCTGCTTTTAGCGCCTTCGTCTATTGCGGTCGGTGGCGGTGCTTATCTTGATGAAGAAAACCGTCGATTGATTGATGCACGAGCGATATCAATCTGGCTGAAGGCTCAGACCGTAACTCTTTGGTATCGTCTCAAAGGTCAAACCACACGGCCTCTACTACAAACTCAAAATCCCCACGAGACGTTGACAAAACTCAATGACGAGCGGACTCCCTTTTATCGAATGGCCCGTATTCATATCGATTCTGATGATACGGCCGTCAAATCAGTGACTGTTCAAAAGGTCGCTCATGTTCTTCTTTCCGCGGCGGAGGAATTAAATATATTTGATGGTCACTGAGGCGAATATTCAAACTGTTGAGGTCAAGCTCGCGGAGCGAAGCTACAAGATTTTTATTGGGGGCGGCCTCACCTCAAAGATCGGTGATTTGATATCACCGCTGCTAGGCGTGCGACAACGTGTTGTCACCATTCTTGACCAAGGTGCCGCCAATTCTCATCGCGAAACGTTATGCCAATCTCTAGCGGCCGCCAATATTGAGCAGGTGGAGAGAGTGATTCCCGCCGGTGAAACGACAAAATCTTGGCATCAATTGCAGACAATTGTCGAATGGTTGATTGAGCGCAAGGTTGAGCGCCTTGATACCGTTATGGCCTTTGGCGGTGGCGTCACGGGTGATCTGGTGGGATTTGCGAGCGCCATTTTGCGTCGAGGAGTTAATTACATTCAGGTGCCCTCAACGCTATTGGCGCAAGTCGACAGTTCAGTCGGCGGAAAGACGGGAATCAACTCTCCTATCGGCAAGAATTTGATCGGGGCCTTCCATCAACCCAAACTCGTGATTTGTGACGTTCACCTCCTGAAGACGCTGCCCCATCGGGATTTTCTCTCAGGCCTTGGCGAGGTCGTTAAATATGGAATTATTTCTGACAAAGAATTCTTTGTCTGGCTAGAAAAGAATGCCGCCCGCTTGAGCCCCGAGCGCGCCGACTTAATGTCACAAATGGTTCAGCGATCATGCCAAATCAAGGCGGAGATTGTGGCGTCCGATGAAAAGGAGCGTTCGGGACGAGCCATTCTCAACTTGGGCCACACCTTCGCCCATGCTTTAGAAGCTGTCACAGGCTATTCTGACCGCCTATTGCATGGTGAAGCCGTCGCCATCGGTTGTTGTCTGGCCCTTAAATTATCCCACGAGATGGGCTTCTGCCAACGCGATGATTGGGCCCGAACACGAGCCCTCTTTCGATCTCTGCAGATGAAAACCGCGATTCATGAGATTGGCGGTGAAATGCCAAGGGCTGGAGAAATCATTGACCTCATTCACCAAGACAAAAAAGTCACTTTGGGCCAACCAAGATTTGTCTTGGCACGAGGTCTTGGCGATGCTTTTGTGACCGATCAAGTTGATTTGGTACAAGTTCAAGAAGTGCTAGAGGGCTCGCTTTCAGCGGCTCACTAGCGGTTTTAGCCTCGACTGCATGAGGCACCACCTAGCACACAAAATTGAGCGCAGCTGGTGTGGTTGAGATAGATATCGGCCTCGGCATCTTTGAGTTTTGGTCCCAAGTCGAACTGCGGATCATCGGGCAAAAGCGTGCAGGCCACAACGGTCGGCGACGGCGCGCCCTTGCGCTTTACGACCATTCGAGACGAGGCACACATCATATCTTGGGGGCGGACGCCAAGGATATCCCAGCAGGCCTTGGTGATTTCTGGCACATTGGCTTTCTCGGGGTTGATTTCAGGGAATAAGACGGTGGCTTCTGGATCATACGCGTCGATCATATAGTTTCTCACTTTGAAGAGTCGCGCGAATCCATCGCGACAAAGGTCTTCTGCCTCACCCCACATTGTCCTTCCGGCGACCGACATGTTGAGACCATTTTCTTGAAGCCAATCCATCCCCACGAGGGTTGTCGAGAACGCGTTCTTCCCTCTCTGTTCGTCGTGACGCTCCTCGGTGTAGTGATCAAGAGACACACGGATGCGCAACCGGTCACCAAACAGCTGATTAAGTTCCATGAGACTCTTTTGAATATGAGGTCGCATCATCGGCCGCATGGCGTTCGTCAGGACGAGGACATGATAACCATCAAAGAGGCAAAGTCTTACAATATCGATAATGAAGGGATTCATGAAAGGTTCGCCGCCGGTGAAGGCGATCTCTTTGACCGGCCATTGGCGTTCGTGCAATTCTCTCAGATATTGAGACACATCTTCAGACGAAATGTATACCAAACTGTCGTTAGTTGGTGTGCTGTAGATATAGCAATTCTTGCAGGCAATATTGCAAAGGGTTCCGGTGTTAAACCACAAGGTTGTGGGTTGACTAAGTTTGACCCTCGCTCGCTCTGATCCGTCGGCTGTGACATAAGGGTCTTCAAAAGGCCTCCGCTGATTGCCCGAGAGCGGTGTGTCAATGACGTCGGATGAGACGGTGGAGTGATCCATGAGAGAAAATAACCTTCCAGCAGACTGAACCCAACATATGCAAATGGGTAAGTCAGAAAAATACGTAGAGTGAGTATCTATTTGTTTTGGCGAGTGCGTTCAATGGGAAGTTTAGCCATAACGAGATGGGACAAAGTCGGTTTGTTATTGGTTGCGAATGCGACCATCGACTTGGCGATGAAAAATTGCAAGATTGAGAAGAAATCGAATAAACTGAAAAAATTGAAACCGACTCACAAAGAGTACGACCGTGCATAAGATCATCCCTGTTAATCCCTTTGATTTGGTGCTGTTTGGTGCCACCGGTGACCTCGCGAGGCGCGAGATCATTCCGGCCTTGTTCAGTGGCTATAAAATCAGTCATGTCCCGTCGGATTTTCGCCTCGCTGGCGTGTCACGGTCGCCGCTCAATGACGAAAGTTTTCGCCATTTGGCACGGCAATCTGTGCTCGAATCTTGTCCGCCACTGACGGTCAAAGACAAACAGGTTCTCGACAAATTTTTGGCGTGTCTCAATTTCTTCCCTGTAGACGCGACGAATGACAGAGACTGGAGCCAATTAAGTGCTTGGCCCCACCCTGATAAAGTATGTGCCTATTTCTTGTCCGTCAGCCCGGCAATATTCGAGAATATCGTCAACGCCATCGGGCGGCGGGGCTTGGCAAGAGCAGAAGCCCGCATCATCGTTGAAAAGCCATTCGGACAGGACTTGATTTCTGCCCGGCGTTTGAATGAGGTTCTGACGCGTACTTTTGATGAGTCACAGATTTATCGAATCGATCATTATCTTGGTAAGGAAACCGTTCAGAACCTCATGGCGTTGAGGTTTGCCAATGTGTTGTTTGAGCCTTTGTGGAATTCTCAACATATTGATCATGTGCAAATTACCGTATCTGAAACAGTTGGGATCAAAGGCCGCCAAGCCTATTATGATCAGGCAGGGGCGATGCGGGACATGGTACAAAACCATTTGATGCAATTGCTTTGTTTGACTGCGATGGAGCCGCCATCTCACTTTGAGATGAACGCCGTGCGTGACGAGAAATTGAAAGTGATTCGTGCACTTGAGCCCGTGTCCGCTGACGATATTGTGCGGGGACAATACGGACACAGCAAAGAATTCCCGAGCTATCTTGAGGATTCCGAAACATCATTCAGTGATACTGAATCATTTATCGCTTTGCGTTGCTGCGTCGGTAACTGGCGCTGGGCCCGCACTCCATTTTATCTTCGTACCGGCAAACGTCTCTCAGCTCGAATGTCCGAGATTGCCGTTGTTTTTAAGCGTCCCCCGCACTCAATCTTTGAACAGCGCCAGAGTCGACGTAATAATGTGCTGGCCATTCGTCTGCAGCCGAACGAAGGTATTAAGATGCAGGTGACGATCAAAGAGCCCGGATTGGGTGGAATGCGCCTGATCGGGGTTCCGTTAGACATGAGTTTTGCCGATTCACTCAGTCCCGAAATTGGCACTTTGACCAATGCTTATGAGCGCCTCATTATGGACGTGATTCGTGGTAACCAGACATTGTTCATGCGCAATGACGAAGTCGAAGCGGCATGGCAATGGACAGATCAGATCATTGCCAACTGGAGAAATGATGGCCGTCATCCTGAAATCTATACTCCCGGTAGCGAAGGGCCGGCTCTGGCCGGATCGTTAATGGATTATGGTCGGCAATGGAGAGCGATTGAGACATGAGATTATATCGCTATTTTGACCGAGAACGCTGGGCGCAATTGGCGGCTCGGCATTTGGCCACATCTGCGGAGTCGGCATTGATTAAATCGAATCAGGCCGTGTTGATTTTGGCGGGCGGCTCAACTCCAAAGCCGGTCTACCGCGCTCTTGCCCAACTTGATCTTGATTGGAAAAAGATCGTGATCATTCCCTCGGATGAGAGATGGGTCAATGAGACTTCCGAGAGATCAAATATGACCATGCTAAAAGAGAGTTTTGCCCATCCGAATGCGTCAAAAATGCGTTTCCATTCTCTCTATCGGAGGGGGCATACACCAACGCAAGCCGCGCCGCGGGTGAGTGAGATGCTAAAGGATCATATGCCCGCCCATATCTGTGTCCTCGGCATCGGTGAAGATCGGCATACCGCCTCACTCTTTCCGAATACTACAGAAACTCGCTTGGCCATGGCCAAGAAGGCCCCGATCGCGATGCCAGCGGTGATGCCAAAGACAGGCGAGGCCAGAATCACTCTGTCGTTGCCGTGGCTCCAAGCATCAAATGAGATTGTTATATTGATCACCGGTAAGAAAAAACAACAGGCGTTGAACTCGGCATTAAAGACAAAGGAGACTTATGACAGTCCGATAAGTCCCTTGCTTGAAAAAGCCCTTGTCCATTATGTGGATTGACCCATGTCTCGTTTGGAGCGATTGAGCGCGCTGGGGAAGCGACAACCATCGAAGACAATCCATCAACTCTTTTTGCAAGACACAAAAAGGGCGGAACGTTTCTCCGTCCACGCCAGTGATTTGCTATTCGATTTTTCTAAAACATCAATCGACGGGGATGTCCTGTCATCACTGCTCTCTCTTGCCGATTCTTGTGGCGTAATGAAGAAACGTGACCAAATGTTATCGGGACAAAAAATCAACCAAACAGAAAATCGCCCGGCCCTCCACACGGCTCTGAGGCGCCCTTGCAGTCAACCTCTTTATGTCGATGGCATGGATGTCATGGATGATGTCACGACGACACGGCGGCGCATGGAAAAATTTTCAGACGGTATCCGTCGTGGTTCCATTAAACCGGCCACGGCCGATCAATTTACCGACGTTGTGAACATCGGAATCGGGGGTTCAGACCTTGGTCCTGAAATGACGACGCTGGCCCTCGCAAATTTTCGAGATGGCCCGACTCCGCACTTTATTTCCAATATTGATGGGGCCCAAGCCACTGAATGTCTCCGTCCGCTAAATCCAAAAACCACTTTAGTGATTGTGGCCTCAAAGACCTTTACCACCATTGAGACGATGACCAATGCCGCTTATGTTCGCGAGTGGATGCAAACCGGAGCCGGGGAGTCGTCCATCCCACGTCAATTTGCCGCCGTCTCCTCTGATGTTATGAAATGTGTTGAGTTTGGCTTGAACGCGCAACAGGTGTTTGGGTTCAGTGATTGGGTAGGAGGGCGTTATTCCATATGGGGACCCATTGGGTTGTCCTTGATGATCACCATGGGGCAAGATAAATTCCGGCAGTTTCTCGATGGTGCCTATGAAATGGACGACCATTTTGCCCACGCGCCGCCCGAGGATAACCTGCCTCTTCTTCATGGCTTGGTCGGAATCTGGCATCACCAAGTGTGTCGTTATCCTACTCGCGCCATTTTGCCGTTCGATTACCGTTTGCGGCGTTTGCCGGCCTATCTTCAGCAATTGATCATGGAATCGAACGGCAAATCAGTCACGATGGACGGCGAAGACTTGTTGTCTGATTCCTCGCCCGTCATCTGGGGAGAGGTGGGCACCAACGGGCAACACGCATTCTTTCAGGCCTTGCATCAAGGAACCCAAGTGATCCCGTGTGAATTTCTGGTGGCGGCTATGGGTCAAGCGCACGAACCCAAACCTCACCATGACCTCCTTGTAGCCAACTGTCTGGCCCAATCGGAAGCGCTAATGACAGGGCAGGGCAATTCGGATCAGCCCGAAAAAAATCGCCACTGGTCGGCGGCCACAAATATAGACCTGACACCCCATCGCCGCTGTGGTGGAAATCGGCCGTCAACCACACTCATTTATCCTCGTCTGACACCTTTCACACTTGGACAGATATTGGCCCTCTATGAACATAGTACTTTCGTTGAAGGGGCAATTTTAGATATCAACAGCTTTGATCAATGGGGCGTTGAACTTGGAAAGGAGAAAGCCAAGAGTTTACTGTCAGCGGTTGAGGTGGCACAGGAGCTGGAATCGGTCAGTGGCTCAACGGCCCGTTTGTTGGAGTTTATTCATACCGCCCGTCGTCGGCCCGAATTTTAGGGGCGGCTTTCTTTCACCGGCGCCGCTGCGTTTGGCCCATCGCAGACATTCCGATACTTGACAGAATGGCTCGCCGAGGGTTAAGTCAAATAGGGTAGGGGCCGTAGCTCAGTCGGGAGAGCGCGTCGTTCGCAATGACGAGGTCAGGGGTTCAATTCCCCTCGGCTCCACCACTCTTCCTCCTTGAGAGAGGAGACTTTCACGCGGTTTAGAGACTGAATTCAGCGTTGGACGCTTTGATTTCATCACCCCTTCAATCCTAAAAAAACCATACGGCTCGTTGATTCATTCGTCGGTTTTTTGACACAGGGTCATACCCAATCGGATAGGGACGATAAACATTGTTACTTCAGTGAAACAGAGGCCAAATCACCTGACAACTTTCGAACATTTAACAAATTATTGATTTTATCAACAAAATGTTCTATATGTCTGTCAACGCTTCAATTTTTCTAGTGAGTTTCGTATGACCGACACTGCAATGGCCGATGATATCAGTCCAAAAAAGCCACAAGTCCAAAAGGTCGTTGAACCGACGATTTGGAATGCGATTCCACATTATTTGCCGTTAGGTATTTTCCCACTCATCATACTAGCCGCTATTTATGGTGGATGGTGGTTGCTACCGGCATTCATCTTTATGAGTGTGACGGGTCTATTTGATAAACTCTTAGGGGTTGACGGTCGCTCGTTTAATCCAAAAACGACCCCTGAAAGCCGGTTGCTTTGGCATAATCTCCCTGTTTGGTTATGGGCGGTTCTTTGGCCCATCACGTTGATTTTTGGCATGTGGCACATACTGATTCTTGATCACCTTTCGGTTTGGGAATCGATTGGATTAGGCATTATTCTTGCGATGGAGGCGCAAGGCGTTTTTGTCATTGGCCATGAGATGATCCATCGACGACGGCCTTGGGAGCGGCGAGTGGGTGAATTTCTCCTCGCCTCTGCATCCTACCCAACCTACGCGACCGAACATGTATATATTCACCACGCGAAGGTTGGCACTCCCTACGATGTGGGTTCCGCCCCTAAAGGTGAGAGTTTTTGGACTTATTTCCCCAAAGAACTCGTCAGCAATATCACCAATTCATGGCAGGTTGATCGTGAGCGATTGGCTCGGCGAGGGTTTCCCGTTTGGCATTATACCAATCCATTCTGGCGCTATGGGGCCGCATTGGTTTTTTGGCACGGTGTGGCCTATTCAATGGGGGGTATTTGGGCCATTCCAGTCTTTGCATTTCTGGGTTTCGGCTGTGTGTTTTCGATGAAGATTAGCAACTATCTTCAACATTACGGTCTGCGTCGAGTGATGCTGCCCAATGGTCGTTGGGAAAAGGTGGCACCGAGACATTCATGGAGTTCAGACTTCAAGTTTAGCAACTGGATGTTTCTCAACATGCAACGGCATGCTGACCATCATGCAACGGCGTCCCGCCATTATCCGCTGTTGCAAGTCTGTGGCCCTGATGAATCGCCTTCATTACCGGGAACGTATGCCGACATGATGAATGTTGTCATTCGTCCCAAACGCTGGTTCAAGAAAATGGATCCCTTGGTTGATCAGTGGCGAGAACATTTCTACCCAGATATGGATGATTGGAGTGCCTATGACAGTCCAGTCGCCATGGCACGGCCTGATGACTTTGCGGCCATCGTTGAAATTTTTGGTCGCTCTCAGTTTTTGGCCGCGCAGATTGAGCAAAATCCCAATTTGTTGGATAGCTTGAAGGCCAGAGAGTTTACAGATCTTGATTTGCCTCGTGGCTTTGTCGCCGATGCAGAACAAGAAGCCATTGCCAAAAAGGGTTTGGCAAGGGTTTATTGGACGCACGAGATGTCAGTACGTGAAATGATTGAGCGGTTGAGGGAGTGGCCGGCCGCCGATGCTGATGAAACGGCACAGATTGTCCAAGGTTGGTCAAACGATAAGGCTTTTCAGGTCTCAATGCATGCGGTGCGGGGAAATCTGACCCTGATCGAAGCACAAAAAGCCTTTTCCAATTTGATGACCGCGTCATCAATTGTGGTGTTTGATGCGGTTGTCCAAGATATCATTGAACGGTCGGGGCCAATTGAGAATTCTTTGGCGGTGTTATTCTTGGGAGATCTAGCGACCGGTGATGCCAGCATTGGGTCGGACATTGATCTTCTCGTTGTTCATGATGGTGATGAGAATGAGAGTTGTCGCCTTATTAAGCGACGTTTGCAAAAAGTCTTGTTACGATTAACCAATGGAAGCCTGTTGTTCGCGGCCTCTAAAGATGCCGATGAACTCAACCTCACAATGCTGCCACTGAGAAAACTGCACGCCTATTGTCAACAAAAGCCAAATTTTGGGATTAATCTCCTGACCAAGTCGCGCCTGATCCATGAATGCGGTGAGTCGGACATGCGGGGCCAGATGCAAAATGAAATTGACCAGATTCAAGGGGATGAAGAATTGGCCCTCTCATTGGCCGCCCACTTGCAAAGTACCAGTTTCGGTAGGGCTTCATCCGCCAAAGAGGGTGAACTTGAGGACATATCAGAATTCCTAACAATGGCAGGCGGTCCCCTAGACGTCAATCAAGCGGCTCAAAAGCTCCAATTATCAGGAAAGGTCGCTCATCAGCCACTTGAACCTTTGAGTGCCTTGGAGGTGTTCACGCTTATTGAGGGGGAAGATTCTTTACGGCGGGCGTCACTCTTGTGGAGTCAACTGGTGAAGGGTCTTGCATTGACTTGTGGTCTCGGCTCTGACGTGTCGAAAGCTTCTAAATCGGTGAAATCGTCCTTGATTGAAATGTGTGAAATGGATGACATTAACGCATTGACGACGGCCATTCAGGAGGGAGCCACGGCGGCATCGGAGAGCATCGCCTCGATGAGTGAAACATAAGCCGACTTCAAGGCCCTTTAGATAGAATTCTGACTTGATGATGAAAGGTGAGAATGGAAACATTCTGACTTGGACGACATTGGCGGACCGAGGATTTGTGGCTCAACCCGCTCTGACGCCGCATCTCCAGTTTCATCAAATCAATGAAGCCCAAGTTCTGTTGTTGTCTGAGAGTTTCAACACTCTCTTGCATGGCAAAGTTCATTGTCGCTTGTTACCTCTCCTTGATGGATCCCGATCACAAAAAGAGATTATTGAATCGCTTTCGGGAATGGCCAGCGAGTCAGATATCCTCGGCCTTTTGTATTGGATGTCCAAACGGGGATATATCGTCTCGGCTGACCACAGTTTGGGTCAGGAACAAGCTTCTTTCTGGTCATTTCTTGGTGCGACGCCTCGGTGGGCTGAGGAGCGGTTGAGATCAACCCCCATTCATCTATGCGATGAGGGCGAGCCTTTGGCGGTGCCACTCCGGGGGTTGGGGGTCAGGAGTGGTGACGAAAAAACCTCTCTGAACGTCAGGATATGTGCAAATTATCTTGAAGGCCGGCTGGCAGATGTGAATCGCCTCCATCTCAAGACCGAGAGACCATGGCTCCTCGTCCGACCGCTCGGAATGGAGCCGATGGTTGGGCCTGTATTTCGCGCCGATGGGGATGGCCCGTGTTGGGATTGCCTCGTGAGCCGAATGCGTTGCCACCAAGAGGTGCATGAATTCTTGCGGGGCTTGGCCGGAGAGGATGCCGGGTTCAAGCCGATTGCGTCGCCACCTGTGGCACTGGAGATGGTCTATCGAATGGTCGCCACCGAGATCGCCAAATGGGTGGTCTTGGGTAAAGGTGCTATCATTCATGATCACGTGGTAGCCATCAATCTGCGTGATTTGTCGACATCAAACCATCCTGTTCAGCGGCGAGTCCAATGTCAGGTTTGTGGCGATCCGGCGTTAAACCGTTCTGACCGAGAACCCCAACCCTTGAAACTGAGTGCCTGCCCAAGGGGCGAAGTGTCATCAACCAGTGGGTCTCGCACGGTCGCTCCAGAGATCACACTGGCGAAATACCAACATCTTGTCAGTCGCATCAGTGGTGTCGTGACGTGGTTGAGGCGAACCACCGAAGAGACAGATTCGTGGTTGCATGTGTATTGGGCGGGCAGCAATTTGGGCCTTAAAATCAACACTTTGAGTTCGCTTCGTCGGGGTTTGAGAAGCAAGAGCGCCGGCAAAGGCAGCCATGCCGCACAATCAAAAGTCAGTGCCCTCTGTGAAGCTTTGGAGAGGTATTCAGGTGGACGTTTAGGCGATGAGATTTGTCTACGAAAAAAGAGTTTGGTTGACTTTACCGATGATGAAGCGATTCACCCAAATGATGTCCAATTGTTCAGCGATAACCAACTCAACCACGCCGAGTTGATCAATGCCGAGGGCCATCCCTACAATCGAGTGCCGGCGCGAATCTTGCCTGATACTTTGGTTGATTGGACTCCCGTCTGGTCATTCACTCAGAATCGGCATCGATATTTGCCGACATCCATGCTGTACATGACGGCCCCTGAATATCGCCAGAAGGGAGATCTTTTCGCCGATACCAATGGATGTGCCGCCGGCAACAGTCTGGAAGAGGCGATATTGCAAGGGTT
Organism: Paracoccaceae bacterium; assembly: GCA_022824005.1. Classification (GTDB taxonomy): domain Bacteria; phylum Pseudomonadota; class Alphaproteobacteria; order Rhodobacterales; family Rhodobacteraceae; genus JAPOXR01. The sequence goes on along the minus strand of JAJEBG010000010.1, from coordinate 17,088 downwards.
CCTTGAACTCGTGGAACGCGATGCATTTGCCATTTGGTGGTATAACCGATTGCAGGTTCCGGAAATCAAATTGACAAGTTTTGATGATCCCTTCCTAGCGTCGGCGCCGCAATACTACGGGCAATACGAACGCGAAATTTGGCTGCTCAATATCACGTCAGATTTCGCCATTCCGACCTATGTCGCCCTGTCGCGGCGCGCCAATGGCAAGACCGAGGATATCATTTACGGGGCCGGCTCCCATCTTGATGCACGAATCGCCGCGGTGCGGGCGGTGTGTGAATTGAACCAGTGTTTGACTTGGCTGCCGAGAAGCGGAGAGGCGGATGGGCGTCCCATGATTGATGATCCAATGGCTCTTTCTTGGTGGGAAAAGGGCAAACTTGCCGATTGCCAATGGTTGATTCCAGACGGAACAGCGACCTCGCATCCGCCGCCCAAAGGATTTCAGTCAAACGATGTTCGTGAAGAGGTCGAATATTGCCGACATTTGGTTGAAGACAAGAAACTCGAATTTCTTGTCCTCGATCAGACACGTCCCGATATCGGTTTACCCGTTGTTCGTGTGCTGGTTCCCGGCCTGCGGCATTTTTGGGCACGGTTTGCACCCGGGCGTCTCTACGACATTCCCGTTCAAATGGGTAAATTGGCACAACCCCTAAGGGAATCGGAATTGAATTCTGTGCCCGTTGTCAGCTGAGGATAAGCAATGAATTTCGAAGAAGCCGTCAAATTGACGCAGGATCAACTGTCCTTGGAATCGGGTACCATGAGAGATCTGTTCAACTATTCAAGAGGGTGGACTCAGTCAGACCTTGTGGGGGAGAGAGAATGGGAACAACTTCTTGAATGCGCTGAGAAACTCCCGATCACATTAGGCGCATTTCCATTCGGTTTCGAATTTCCGCTTCACACTGAAAGTCCAGAGGCCGATTTTGGCGTCTCTCTGACGGGCGGTACCCTGACGGCCAAAATTTTCTCCGATAGGGCGAAAAAGGACAGGCACGATACTCTTTCTCATACCATTGTCCGTTTCCTAAATTCCCTAAGCAACCCCCAATCAACCCTTCGCGATATCGTCGGCGAGAAACTCATGCTTGAGTTTGACATTGGCTCAGCAAAGAACAAGGCCTCTGATCTTCCGGGATTTTTCCTTCGCCCCAATCGGCGACCCATAGAAGGAGGTGGAGCACAAATTGACGATATCGAGATCATCGCTGAAGCGTTGGTTTCATGCGTCGGCTGGAAACTGTCTGAAGGGGAGCGTCAGCAGCTAGAGCAAATCCACAAGGCCCAACCGGCGACCACTCGTATCGATTCCTTTGGCGTTTTTCCCTCTCGCTCGCGGGGTGTTCGCCTTGCTGTGATGGGGTTCGAATCACAAGAAAGTCTGGCCTCGTTTTTCTCCGATGTTCATTTTCAGGGAGATATTGCCGAGGTGCTAGCCATCACGTCGCGTTTTGAAGAGCGCGCTGCGGTCGTTCGTAACGGCGTCAATCTTGATGTTCAAGATGGTCAACTCGGTACCGCTGTTGGGATTACCGCGATGGTCAAACCAAGGTTTACCAATGATCCTCGCTACTGGATTGATGATCCTGATGTTTGGTCAACTTTCATCAATGCCTTGCGACAAGAAGAATGGGTCATCAATGAGAAACTTGATGCATTGGCAAGATGGGTTTCCAAGCCCAAAATTTTGTTTGGAAAGGCAAGCAATTATATCTTGATGCGCGGCATTCATCATATGAAAATAGTCGTTTCAGAAGGACAGACCCTCAAAGCCAAAGCGTATGTCTTTATGGTTTTGTCCGCGTTAGAGTCGTGAACGGTAAGGACGCGGTGAACAAAATGACACTTTTGGAGACAATGAAGCCAGCGTGATTGTTATGAGACAGGAATGTTTACCCGACGGGCCGGATGATCGCTTGGGGGTGAGTTCCACCGATTTTATATCCGACACCGTTGAAATGTTTGCGGCATCGAGGTGACGTTCAGCTCTATTGGCGAGAACGTCACCCCGTGAATTGTCTAGGGCGGATGCACCCCCGGGAGGTTAGGTCCTAACCTTACCAGCAGCAGCACAGACCGGCCGAAACCGCTTCTAACTGCTCTTCAGAGATGTTGGGATCAGGCGGAAGCGCGACATGCACGGTTTGCATATCACTTTCGTGGACCTTTACAGTCATCGATTCCGGCATGGTAATGCCCAACTCTTCAGTGATCGTGGTTTTTGGATCAGCCAACAATTGTTGACGGAACCCTTCGTCCGTTGTGGACTTTTCGATAATATGCTGAAGCATTTCATCGCCACTACGCATAGCTCTTCTCCTTTATGAATTAAGTGCCATGTTGCACCCTTAAAAGTGCCGACCCTAATCATAAATTGGTAAAAGGTGAATGTCAAGCGAAAAAATATAATAAAAACAAATCGATAAAATATTTATTTAAGTGATTATTTATAATTCCCTTAACTTATTAAGATAAATAGAGAATATTGCATTAATGCGAATCACCTGATAATTTTTCATAAGGTCTACCGAGGCTCTAACGATTCGCTCACGAGCGGGTTCATGGATCACTCCAATGTGATATGTCGAGTTAACGTCACCTGCCCTTTGACGAATTTCGATGGGCCTTATTTGCAGTTATGATAGGAGTCAAAGAAATGATTGCCGAGGGAGTTTCAAGTTTACAGAAGATTGCGGTCATCGGGCGTGGAACGGCCGGTTCATTGGCGGCCGCGAGTGTATCCAAATTACATCCAAACCCTGACCACACGCTTCATCATATCTATGATTCGAAGATTCCTGTTATTGGTGTCGGTGAAGGGGGATGGCCCACACTGGTTACGCAACTGCACGAATTAACTGGCTTGCCTTATGACACTATTCAAAAGAGACTGCGTGGTACCCGCAAATATGGCATCCAATATGAAGGTTGGGGATGTCTGAACCAAGATTTTACCCATTATTTTTCGCCCCAACAATTGCGATATTCTTACCACTTGTCGGCTGACTTTGTCACTGAAATTCTTCAACAGGCGACACGGGCAGAGCATATTGACTTGAAAGTCCAGTCTGTGTCCAAAATGGATGACAAGGCGGTGATTGAATTCATTGATGGCTCAAGTGAAACCTATGACCTGGTCCTTGACGCCCGCGGATTTCCTAAAGAACTTGATTTGGAAGAACATATTTTGATCGATTATATTCCTACCAATACCGCGATCATTCGGCGCTGCCCGCCGATTGTCAAAGAGGAAGGAGACCAGCCTTATATCCATCCCACCTATACGCGCGCCGTCGCCCGTCCACATGGTTGGGTTTTTGTCATTCCTCTCGTCGCTCATACCTCTTACGGTTACATTTTTAATCGCGATGTCTCAGACATATCCGACGTTGAGTCGGATTTTGATCAGCTTCTCGATTCAGATCAAGTGAAAGAGTTCGAGCAACGGGCGGTGATTCCGTTTCCCAATTTTGTCCACCGGCACATGTACGAGGGCCCCATTGCCAGAGTGGGTAACGCCGGAGCCTTTATGGAACCCCTTGAAGCGACGGCTATTGTATCGGCGCAACTTCAGATCGGTTTGGTGCTGCATATGCGATTCAATCGAGACAATAAGTTTCTTTTCACTGACGCGCCGATGGTGAACAAGTTTTTAATCAACACCATGATGGGATACGGCTTGTTTGTGGGGTGGCATTACAGTTGCGGCTCCAAATACACGACTGACTTTTGGCGACACGCAAGGGAGAAGGTATGGCCCCGCCATCGCAATCTAGCCCGTCCCAACGTCACGGGCAGCGGGGCTTTCAAGAAGTTTGATCAAATGTTTGATTTGTTGAAACAACCCGTTCTGACGAAAGAAGATTGGGAAAAGAAATGCGGCGTGCCGGTGTCGAGCTATGCGCAGACATCTCAAGGGCTCGGTTGTTACCCACCCTCGCCCTAAACTTAAAAGGTGATTTTGTCGCAGATTTGACAGCGAATGTCTCATATCACCAAATTCAGTTGATTCATTTTGTGGTGAAATTCAGAACAAGTCACAGGGTTCAATGCGTCCATTAAGGCCTGTTGAAAACTTAACACAATTTACCGCACTTGCGGTGCTAATTGAGTGATGTCCGCCTGCACGATCTGCGGCATTCCTATGCGAGCGTGGCTATCACAAGCGGAGAAACCATCCTTACGGTGGGGCGACTTCTCGGGCATCGCGACCCGAAAACCACCCTCAAATACCCCCACCACGCGGAAGTTGACGCGGAGAGAGCCGCCGCCGTGATGGGCGCGATTCTCGTTGGGACACGCATATGAGAAAGGCGGTTCGGTAGACGAATACACGCACAAGCCGTCAGCGCGGGAATACTCGGTTCAGGACAGGGCGGTGCCACCCCTGAGCCTTCGCGTCTATCCCACGGGCGCGAAGACATGGACCTGCACTGTGGGTAAGGGAGGACGAAGACAGGGTGTTTTTATGGGGCCATTCTGTTAAATTTGGATCTAGCGGCCAGTCAAACACCGTATGGCTAAAATCGAACGGTCAAGACGGTCTGTTACAAATTCGTTGCGGCTAGACCTCGAATTCTGAATGGTTAAAATCGCCCAGACAATGTCCCACTCGCTGTCGGTTGCCTTTATCGTCCGCTGCTTTCTGACCGCATTGCCTTCCATCGCCTGATCCTGAAATGGAACCTTCGAAATACGGTCTGATTCCAATTGTCGCACTTTGGTACACCAAAATGAGGTAGCTGGGCAGTTACAGAATATCGTTGCGCAGGTCATCCGTCGGCAAACAGAATTCAGCCAGCGTCGGGCCCTGACCGGATGTATGTGTCATTCGATGTCTCTTCGATTCTGGTTTTCGGCCATCCGATCAGAACCGAGGCTAAAATACCAATCGAGAAGAACATCTCGAGTGCTTCTTCCATCACGAACAACCGCGCGATCATGTTCACAGACATTTCCGCGCTGTAGGCACTGCTGATGGCTTCCAGCCCTTGTGCGACTACAGTCGTAGTACCGGCCAGCACAAAAACCACAAGAAACGGAGCGCGCGCCTTTACGGCGCGCCAACCATTCGGAATCCCATGCCAGATCAGACCACCAACGACGATGATAGCCAGAACGATCCGAACCACTGTTATGTCCAGCAGCCCATCCAACCCGTCGAGTATCAAAAAAGGCAAGCTGCCTTTTTCGTAGATGTCTGACTCCAATTCCCGTTCAGTAAGCAGCAGGCACACGATTCCGATGTAAAGACGCTTGATCCCGGGAAATCGGACCAGCGCTGCTAGACTGGCAGTGAAGAGAGCAATGGCCGAAACCGTTTCGATCAACCCGCCTTCCTGACTAAAAGCCTCGGCCTGCACAGGCCAGATCGCGACCGCGCATAACACTAAGCCAAGAAAAGCCAATGCACCCCAAAGCCACGGCATCTCAGCCCGCAATGGCTTTGCGGCGGGACACAGCGCTGACTCGTAGGTGATCTCGTCTTCCCGGTTCATACTTTTTGCGTTCCGCTCGATTGTCTGCCTTTAGCACATGTAGCAATGAAAATACTGTGTGACGGGCATTGCCAAGTTGTTAACTCGTTCGGGATCGGTTATCGAACGGGCATGAAGATACCATCTGACATGCCACGCCTGAAAGGTTTTCGCGTTCCGTAAGTTGGACAACCTGACCCACCATCGCCATAACCAGATCAATCATTTCGGATTTTGAAAAATCGCCAAGAACTTCGGGTGTCAGATCTTCAAGTTTCATCCTCGTAGCCAAGCACAATCACACTGAAAATGGAACCTTCAAAATATGTTCCGATTCCAATTGTCGCACTTCGGAACGCCAAAATGGGGTAGCTGGGCAGTTACGATATTTGTCTATATGCAAGGCCTGATGCATATCGGCCTACCATCTCTAAATGCCGACATGCTACCAGAAACAGGCATGTCTTGGATGTTGCATAAATGCTTGCCTATACCTAGATTGACGCGATGCATGAGTTCACTGAGAAGTACCCATGCACAGTTATTTCCGAAAATGTAACTTTGACTCACGAAAAATCTAGCCGCTGCATATACGCAAGGCACATACCTTCCGCTTGTGGCAATCCGCAACAAACTGTATTATCTACGTTAATGAGAGGAAGAAACTAAACTATGCAAGGTGCTAAGCCGCAATCGCTGGGTTTCTATGGTTTCACACCCGCCAGATACAAACAATCGCAATCATATTTAGTCTGGTCCGTCGCTGGCGCAAAATATTTGGTGTGTTTGCCACGATTCTCAATAATCAAATAGTCGAGAGGGTGTGATTTTGTTCAATAATCCGCTAAGCTCCTTTCACGAACAAGTGGCTGAAGCCAAAGAAGAACGAGAGCAAAATAGTCTTTTGTTGGTCGTGTCTACGCCGCATGAAAAACTGATTTTGGTCGCCGTGGTCATTATCGGGTTAGTCATGGGGGCTTGGCTGGCCTTTGGAAGTGTCAACCAGAGTCTTTCCTTAAAGAATGTTGTTCTTCATCCCATGGGGTCAACAGATTCGAATGACCAAGACATTGCGAGGTATCAGACCCTATTGCCTATGCGTCAAGATGTGGCCGAAAAAATAAGTACTGGAACGAAGGTGGAATTTGTCCCGATGATTTTCAATGATTTGGAAACACAGGCTCTCGAAGGAGAGGTGATAGAAATCATGCCTTTTGATGCCGGCCTCAAGTCTTCGGGTTCGACGACATTTTTTGTGGTTGACCTATCGTTACCGGTCGCTCTTTTGCGAGAGGGAATGATGGGCCAAGCCCCCGAAGGACGGCTCGCAATAGGACTTGGTTATCAAACTCCAGCTGCGTTGCTGGGTCTGAGATAAAGCGATTTCAAGTCCAGTGAACCATTTTCGAGGAATGGGGGTGACCATCCTGTGTCCTCATCAGTGAAAAGAGTCCGAACACCCGTCATTCAGCAAATGCACGCATCCGAATGCGGTGCGGCCTGTTTGGGTATGGTGTTGGCGTATTTTGGAAAAAGGGTTTCACTGACACGTTTGCGAGAATCTTGCGAAGTGAGCCGAGACGGCAGCAGCGCCGCCGGCCTCAAGAGAGCCGCTGGCCAATATGGCCTCCGATGCAAAGGTATGGGGCTCAACCACAAGCAATTGGCTCACATTAAGCCGCCCATGATTCTCTTCTGGCAATATAGCCATTTTGTTGTCTTGGAGGGTTTCAATGGCGATGGCCAGGTCTTCTTGAATGATCCCGCGACAGGCCGCCGCCAATTGACACCAGAGGAATTTGCCCGTGGCTATAGCGGCATTGTGCTGCAATTTGAGAAGGGCAAGAATTTCCAACCGGGGGCGGACGATCAGGTCAGTTTATTGACTCGACTTGGTGAACTTCTCAGCGGATTATGGTCAGCCCTCGGTTGGTTGAGCGTTTGTGCTGTCGTTTTGGCAACGCTTTCTCTACTCATTCCCTTATCCCTTGGTTCCATCGTCGATCAATTCCTCCGGGGGGAGGCGCTGCGCACTGACGTTATTGCGGGCATTTTGATCCTCTGTGGCGCGTTGACTTATGGCGCGTCGTTCATAAAGAGCCGCATTCTTCACCGAATCGCCATTCGTGCATCGGTGACAAGTTACGACAGTGCACTGAGCCGATTACTGCGACTTCCGATTGATTTTTTCTCCCATCGAATGGTTGGAGATATCACCGACCGAGTTTCATCAAACGATCGAATTGCCAAAAATCTCACCGAGCAGGTGTTGGTGCAATTGATTGATTTGGTCACCAATGTTGTATTGCTCGTGGTCATGCTATTTATAAATGTTTGGTTGACGTTGATTGTGCTTCTTTTGTCGATTGTGCATGGGACATTGACCTACTTTCTCAATACCCACATCGCGGCGGCGAGCGAGGCTGTGCGGCGTGAGCAAGGTGTACTCCTCAGCATTGGGATGCAGATTCTCAATGGCTCAGAAAATCTCCGCATCACCGGTGCCAATGACAGATTTTTTACTCGATGGAGTGGTCAACAAGCTCTTGAGCTAAAAGTCCGCCAAGTCGCGACACATCTGACCAGCATCAACTTGTCCCTTCCGGTTGTCATCTTGATGCTTCGAGCGGCGACGATACTCGGTGTGGGGGGTGCATTGGTTATGGCCGGGCATATGACCATTGGCACCTTGGTCACGTTTTATTTCTTGGCCGAAATGTTCATGCGGCCTCTGACACAATTTTTTGATTTTTCTGACCAGTGGTCGGCATTGAGAGCCGATCTCCAGCGCAGTGACGACATCACGTCGACACAAGAGGCGGTTTCTTCTGTTCAAGATAAGACTGACTCCGACAAAATTGCGACCTTCAAAGGCCAGTTGCAATTGGCGGGACATTTAGAAATTCGTGGCATCACCATGGGGTTCAATCGTAGTCGGCCGCCTTTAATTAAAGATTTTAGCCTCACCATTGAGCCGGGTCAGCGAGTGGCCGTTGTCGGTCCAAGCGGCTCTGGAAAATCAACAATCGCTCGAATGGTCGCCGGCATATACAAACCTTGGGATGGCGAGATATTTTTTGATGGTCATGCGCGGAAGGACATTCCTGATGTGATCATGCGGCGCTCCATTTCGATGGTTGATCAGGATGCAGTTCTCTTTCCCGCTTCGGTGCGTGACAATATTACGTTGTGGAATGCTGACATTCCCGACGAAGCTATCTATTCGGCGGCCCGTGATGCATGTATCCATGATGAAATTTTGCTTCGCTCCGATGGTTATTCGACAATGGTGAGCGAAAATGGTGCCAATTTTAGTGGTGGGCAGAATCAAAGAATGGAAATCGCACGTGCTTTGGTGGGAAATCCAGCCTTGATCATTTTGGATGAGGCGACCAGCAGCCTTGATCCCTCCACTGAAGAAAAAATTGACGAGGCCCTGCGACGACGAGGTATGAGCTGCCTGATTATCGCGCATCGGCTCAGCACTGTCAGAGATTGCGATTTGATCATTGTCTTGCAAGGCGGCCACGAGGTTCAACGGGGAACCCATGATGAATTGATTTCAGATACCGAGGGTGTTTATGCCCAGTTGGTCAGGTCGATGTGATGCCAGAAACCGAGCCGAAACTCTTTTCTATTCCCGAACTCATTGCCGAGTTTGGTAAAATGATACCATGTGCCGGCAATTCTCCGGTGAGGCTCGACGATCCGAATACTTTCTGGGTCGTCGTATCGGGCAGTGTCAACGTCTTCCTTGTTGAACTTATTGACGGCGTTGAGCAGTCCAAGAGGCAACAATTAATGCGCCGAGATAGCGGCCAAATTCTCCTCCCTGTGGCTGTTAAAGAGGCGGACGAGAAGAAAGACCAGTCTCAATTCAATGTCATCTCTAAAGGCATGCCGGGGACTTTCCTCAAAAGAATGCCCATCGAAAGGCTTGAAGATATTCAACCTGAAGAATTAGCGGCGACGATTGATTCTTGGATCAGTCAAATCACCAATGCCTTGTCCAGATTTGTTGACTTTCCACCGCGACCGACGGCTTTGGCAGAACCAGAGATGGAGTCAGATTTTGACCCGTGCACCCTTTCGACGCGACGGGGGGTGGTCTGGGTGCCCTCGTTACCGCCGACCGAAAGCCTGTTTATGGATGTTGTGGATGAGGCTGAAAGTAACAAATCAGCGCAGCGGGAAAGTTCGTGGATTCCACTAACCCGAACCAGTTGGTTGAGCATTTTCTCCAAGGTATCATTGAGTTGTCGCTCCACCGAGTCGATGATTCATCGTCGTGACATTCTTTCAGCATTAAATGACTTCCACCATTTGGTCATTGACATGGAGCGAATTAACCGGAGTCTGGCGTTGGTCGATGCAGCCAATTTGGAGAGAGCCCGATCATCGAGTCGCAGAATTGTAGAGAAGAATGCGCGGCGAGATTTGTTCAATTTATATGGCCTGAGAGACCGAACATCAGAAGCCGATCACAATAAAAACCTGATGGATGTGCTTCATTCAATTGGTCAAAAAGAAGGCATCGAATTCAAAGTTCCGAAACGGTTAGGGACCTCGCAAGCACCCCTAAAATTAACTGAAATTCTGGATTCGTCCGGTATTCGCAGTCGTCAGATGACATTGGTTCACGCCGACAAATGGTGGCGCGAGGATGCCGGGGCATTGTTGGCTTATCATAGCGAGAGTGGGCATCCAGTGGCTTTACTGCCAAGGCTGTTCGGTGGCTATAAGATCGTTGATCCACGGCAACCAAAATCGATCTCTCTTGATCAAAAACATGCCCAGATGTTGCATGAAAAGGCGTGGATGTTTTATCCTCCTTTGCCCCCCAACGATGCGCAACCTGGCGACATGTTGAGAATAGCGCTCAAAGGTTCATCGGGGGCCATTTTAAGGCTTGTCGTCTCAGGTGTTTTGAAGGGAGTGATGACCGTTGTTTGTGCCCTGGCCCTCGGATTTATTGTTCAAAAATTGGCTTCAGGCGGAGACATGTTGAGTCTCTACGTCCTCGTTGGGACTCTGTCTCTCTTCGGTTTGGTCGGCGGTTTGCTAAACCTCCTTCAGTCCAAAGCGTTGACGCGCCTCTCGTCTCGCGCCTTGGCGCGAGCTGAAGCCTCTCTATGGGATCGAATATTGAGAATTCCCGAAAGTCATTTACCTGATCAATCAATTGGCGATCTAGCTATGTCGAGCATGGTTTTTCATAAGATGAGGGAAGGGGCCGAAGGGGTGATTGCCAACAGTGTCTTATTGGTCATGTTCTTGATCCCTCCCTTGGTCCTCACGCTCTTCTACGATCTCACTCTAGGATTGATTTCTCTCCTCTTCAGTTTCGCCGCGTTGATGATCACCATTCTCCTGGGTTATCGATTAATCTCGCCTCAAATCCGCCTGATTTATGCCTCCCGATCGGTCACGAGCCGATTGTTTCAAATTATCAGTGGAATAACCAAATTGAGGGTTGAGTTGGCCGAAGGGTCGGCATACGCCGTTTGGTCACAGCATTATCGTGATCAAAAATTAGCTGAAATTGAAATGGGTCGGCGTCAAAGCCATTCTCACGCTTTCGCATCCGCCCTGCCATTCTTTGCTGTCGGTCTCTTTTTCTTGGCGTGGGTCAATACGGGCGGTGAATCAATCGAATCACTGACGCAATTTCTGATCGTGTTCGCCATCTTCTGGTCCTTTCAATCCGCGTTGTCTCGGTTTTCCTTCTCCTGTGGAGACATCGCCTCGTCGTTGCCAGCCTTTAGGCAATTAAAACCGGTGATATCGGCAAAACCAGAAATTGAAGATCAGGGAGAGTCCATCGACTTTTTGGGCGGGCATTTATTGTTTGATAAAGTCTCGTTCCGTTATGATGCCGACGGACCATTGATCTTGGATGATGTCACCATTCAAGCCCAGTCTGGTGAATTTGTGGCGATCGCAGGTGAGTCTGGAGCCGGCAAGAGCACATTGTTTCGTCTCGGGCTCGGCTTAAACCGTCCCACGTCGGGCGCAGTTCTCTATGATGGACGTGACCTTCAGAACCTTAATTTGAAACAGGTTCGGCGGATGATTGGCGCCGTTCCACAATCAATTCGCCTCCATCCACAAGATATTTGGGATAATGTCGTCATGCATCGAGTTATGGCCTCAAATGAGGATGTGTGGAAATCTACACGTCTGTCAGGAATTGAGAGTCAGATTAAAGCCATGCCAATGGGCATGATGACACCTGTCGGATCAAGTGAATCCGTGCTGTCGGGTGGTGAAAGTCAACGCATAAGCATTGCGAGAGCTTTACTCGGGAATCCTCGAATTATTCTGCTTGATGAAGCTACAAACTGGCTCGACAATGCCAACCAAGCCGAGTTCATGAAAAATTTGATGATGCTGGTGGCGACACGTGTTGTTATCGCCCATCGGCTATCCACACTTGAAAAAGCGGATCGAATTTACGTCTTGCAAGGGGGGCGTGTGGTCCAAGTGGGAAGTTATGGAGAGTTGGCGGCAGAAGAGGGGCTGTTCAAACGTCTGATTCAAAGGCAAATTGTATGAAACCGTGGGAACTCGTCAAGGTGGGTCCCCCACGGCCATGTTTTTGGCGAAACTAAATTTGGGTTCACGGCTATGCGACCACCACATTCATTCTTGAAAAATTCGCGCGGAGTGATGCGAAAAGTCATGGAGAGATCGGAACGCGACCCTGGTTTCCGGGCCCGATTACTTGCTGATGCCAAGAGAGAGATCAACGCCGAATTCGGTATCGACATACCTGACGGTCATTCCATTGAAGTTCACGAGAGTGATAAATATCACTCGCATCTGGTGATTCCACCCGCGAGTCCCATTTCTGAAGAAGAGCGCGAGGCGGCTCGAACAGGGGCCGCGTCACTTTCCTTTCTCAAGCGAACGATGCACGATCCCGCGCCGCCTCGGCGTCCTTTTACGACAGAGTTCTTGAATCACGGCAGCGAGAAAATTCGCCGTCCAACAGAGCTTTTGCCTTTGGCTAGATCCGCTATCCGCAAAGGGCTTGATTTTCTCAACTTCGCCATTGACGATCGGGGGGCGTGGCCGTGCATTCGCTACAATATCGCCGATGACAAAATTCCTCGGCATTATGAACGTCCTGCGTTCGTGTCCGCTTATTGCCATTTGGCTCTTCGAGGTAGCGGGGAACCCTTGGCACAAGACATTTGTGCGCGCACCCAAGACTATATTGTGGAGTTAATGGAATATCCTGGCTTGTGGAGATATTATCGACATCTTCCGCAAGACTTGGACTCTACCACTACCTGCTCGTTGGTCATTGCTGATCACCCATGGATTCGGTTCGGTGGCAATGTTCCCAGAATTCTTTCCAACCGAGATGAAAATGGCCGATTTTTGACGTGGCTACTGGCTCTAGGGGAGCCCGATGTCACGGCCAAATTTCGTATAGAAGCCGACCCGGTGGTGAATGCCAATGTCATTGCCTTGCTAGGTGATTGTCCTGAAACTCGGCCCGCACAAGCTTGGCTTGAGAAGATTTTGACGAATGGCAAAATCGCAGATTCGTCCAAATGGTATCCAGATACTGTAGCGGTTTGCTATTCCGTCGCCCGAGCCATTGCCCTCGTCGGACCCGTCCTTGATCATTTAATTTCGCCATTGGCCCAAATCATCAAAACTTCCCGCGATGAGTATGGTCATTTTGATCATGTCCTGCAGACGGCGCAAGCTGTGTCAGCTCTTGCCGCCATCGGTGAACTTGAGGGGTTGGATGACATCGCGTGTCAAACTGAGAATTTGTTGCGTCACCAGTTTGAGGATGGTGCTTGGCCTGAATTGTTGGCTTTTGGTGATCAGAAATTGATGTGGGGATCGGTTGGCCAAATTGGTCATGCTTCTGAAGCGATGACAACCGCGTTTTGTATTGAGGCCTTGGAGTGTCTGACTCGGGTTCTAGAAATCTATACAACCTCATCACAGAATCAGGTGGCCTGCTGAATTCGCTCATTTTGATTAGGCGGAACTTCACTGACCGGAAGATGGTTTTGCCCATGCGATCTCAGAGACCATCGGATGAGGGTTAAGGATGGCGGTGAGTGCTCCCGCCCCCTTCAGTTTACCTGTCTTACGGAGCGAAGCAGGAATCGGAATCTCCCAATAAAAGGCCGCGCCAGTACGGAGCTGCTCTGTCCATTGCAGCGTGACGAATCCAGGCCGACATTCCCATGGCAGCGGATCGACAGCGGGTGTTCCGAAGCCGAGCTTGGCATCAAAAGCATCCCGATCCGCATTGTGCAGAAGAAGGGCTTTGACCAGATCAGGCGAAGCATCACGAAGACGCGCCATCGTATGCGCGGCCACCGGAGAGGTCAGCGCCGTGGAAAAACTCGTCCCTTCCGCGACAGTCCCGCCGATCACACGCACCTTCGAGAAATGGGTCAGATCAGGCTTCAGCATACAGGAGGGGCCTGGGCCGCTGAGGCTCACACCGCCCTCCCCGGCAGGATTCCCGTTGGTATCATGCTGTCGCCCACCAACCGTGATCGCGGCTTCACAATCGGCAGGCGGTTGGATATGCCCGCCAGGTTTATTCCCGACTGAAATAATCGGCAGAACTTCATGCTTGCGGGCCAACATTGCGATGTCATGCGAGAGCGAATGCACTCCATCAAGAGGGCAATCTTCTTTGATGTTCAGTGAGAAATTCCAGACCCGCGTGTTTGTCGCCGCTCCCATCAGCCCGTCGAGATAGGCAACAAGATTCTGAAGATCGACAAAGACGGACGAACCATGTTTTGGGACAGCCTGCACCGTCCCAACCTGGCAATAGAGTGGTGGGAGCTTCAGGTTTTTGTTCCAGTCGTGACCTTGCACGATCAGAGATGTCACTTGATTACCGTGCTTCGTGTCAGCATGACCATCAGCGACGAATGCAGGTGCCCGCCAGGCTTCAGCCAATTTGTATAAATTAGCCGTCAGTCCTCCGTCCACTACGCCAACTATCGGCAGCCCCGACATATTGGCGGGCAAAGGGCAGTTTGGCTCTGCCCCATCTCCGTGTGCCGTGCTTGTGATTGGGCTCACGGGGTCGATTCTGAAGACGGTGCCGGAGGCCAAGAGTTGTCCGAGTGTTGCTTGGGATGGAATAATTACGGTTGCACGAGCGTGCCTCCGCTGCCGGTAGTTGCGCATCGCCAACGCGATTTGATCTCCTTCACTCGCCGCGGCTTGCAAGCTCCGGCGCACGACGGCGGGAACACTACTATCAAGCGCTTCGCGAATGCCTTCTAGTAGCGGTGGTGGGGATGAGATGGCCTGGTTACGCAATCCTGCCACCTTCTGGATCAGACGCTCTCCTGCTTCCCTGCTTCGCAGTGGCATGAGCCAGGCGATGAACGCACGGCCATTTTCAGTTTCAGGGGCAGCATCCCACAAGGCGCTCAGTTCGCGCCCGCCGCGCGCATTCTCTTCGCTGAAGAATCCCGTGCTGCGCACCCGCGAGATGTCCACTAACTCCTTGACCCGAGTGGTGCGCTTGATCTGTGCCGCGAGCCTCACCAACTGATCAGCTTCAACTTCGACTAGGTAACCCATGCGATACGGGGTTATGAGGCGGGCGCCATGGATCGGACTAAAAAGATCACCGGGCGTATAGGACGGTGCAAGCGAGTCTTTGAACATAGTTGCATAAACAACAACTTGACCGCTGAAGCTTGGTTGATTGGCAGCGGTCTCCGCCATCGCCTGGAAGGTTCTTGCCAATATCCTTCGCTGTTCATCCAAGCGGTTGCGAACAATGCTTTCGGTTGACTTGCCGCCGCCAGTCACGCGCTTAGGTTTCGGGTCTTTCCTGAACCGAAGAACCGGATTCAGCAGGGGGCGTCGCGGAGAGTCAGACATCCTTCACCTCTTTCAAATACTTGTTCACCATTTGACGGCTAACGCCGACGGTCCGGGCGATTTCAGCTTGGCTAATCCCGGCCTTATCGCTGAGAAAACCACTCAAGGTTTTCTTGGCTTGAGCGTCTAGATCATCGTTGCTGATCAAGCGCGCACTGCCCGATCTCGATCCCGAGACAGCGAGTAGGATTTTTGCAAGCGTCGGCGCTGTCCCCGAAAGGATGGCGCGCCGTCGTGCTGCAAGGCCGATGTTCTCAATGTCAGCCCCGTTAAGTCCGTCCGAAACCTCTGCGAGCAACGCAGCTTCAGATCGAAACGCCTCTTCGCCCTCGTAAAGAAAATGCAGCCATAGGCTTTCACGCACGTCGCGGTCGGGCAGACTGATTTCTGCCTTGTATGGGAAACGCCGCCAGATCGCGGGGTCAAGAAGGTGAGGGTGATTGGTTGCTGCGATGGTGACAACATCGTCGGTCAGCGAATCCAACCCTTGAAGCACGGTGTTAACGACACGCTTCAACTCACCCAACTCATGGCGGTCATCTCTGACTTTAGCAATCGCATCCATCTCGTCGAGGAAAAGCACTGCCTTCTGCGCAGGAACATAATCGAACACGCCCCGGATGTTCTTGGCCGTCTCGCCAAGGCGGGAGGAGATTAGTGAGTCAAGGCGCGCGGTATAAAAAGGGCGTCCGAGCGATGCGGCAACATGCCCTGCGAGCAGGCTTTTCCCGGTTCCAGGTGGACCATAAAGCAACAACCCAAGCCGAGCGGATACGCCCTTCTCGCTCAGAAGTTCGATGTGTTTTGCATCGTCGATGAATTGAGAAATCGTCGCGCCGTGCTCTCCGTTGAGCATGATTGGCGTCGTTGGCCACTGCCCCTCTTCGATCAACGGAAGCCGTGACGCACCGTCCCGGGGTAATGCTTCTGCATATCCTGATGCCTGAAGGGGCACGCCACGCTTTCGCAGAATCGACTGAATAGCTTTCGCACCGTCTTGGTCGTTCTGGGAAGCGAGATGACGGGCGATGGCGTTGCCGACGCGCCGCACTGCGGTGTAGTCCGCAGACATAGCCGCTTCGATCAGGTCGGTAATGAGGGATTTGTCAACGTCCATGTATAGTATCCTACGCGCTTTTTGCGCGTATGTCAACCAAATAATGCTATATGTCAACCTGTATGGATGACTTGAGTGGGCGTTCTCGCGTTGTGTCAACCGCAGGCTTTGACGCGGTTGACACTATCGCATCATCGGCCCACTTTGCGGCACCGATCTTGACCGCGTGCGCCCTGAGCCCGAGCGCCTTATCGATGAAGCATGCGATCTCGCCCATCTCCGGCGGATAGCCGCGTTCATGACGCAGCAGTGCATCGGGACAGGTCGCGCTTCGCGCGAGCCAGATGTCATTGTTCAGGTTGGCCAGCATCCCTTTGAGCATCCGCATCTTCGCAGGCTCGCGCAGCAACTCCGGGATCGTCGTCTTCTCGACGTGCTCCACACCCAGGATGACACGCGGATGCGCGGCCTCGATATAGTCGTCGCCCCGTCTGATCCGCTCCCGCAGCAGCCCCAAAAGGTCGAAGAACATCAGCGCGGTTTCTGTGCCATTCAGCGCCGCGATCCGGTTGAGCAACTCATCCCGCGTCTGTCCCTTCACCAGCTTGTTGAAATGCTCCCGCAGGTCGCGCTTGCGACCCTTATCTTCTCCAC
>JAJEBG010000039.1 GCA_022824005.1 Paracoccaceae bacterium | reverse complement strand
GAATGAGGCCAATCTCGGCCGGCTTCTATATCAAAAATAACGCGCCTAGATACTTATTGCCGAGAGCACCGTAAATTGTTTTGGGTTCAATGTCCTCAAATTTGTGGCTTGGCACGCCTCTCTCAGCTTGTTCTACCCGTGGAATATTTTTGGCCTGCGAAGATGACGCTATGATATAGGCTAATCGCGCCATCTATGATCAGGGGGTCATCCAATGCAGGCAAAATTTTCTTGATTTTGGCGAGGATTGTCTAACACAGACGAACGAAAAAGAGATTCTATATTGAGGCCTATCAGCCGGCTTCCCCGGTTTTGCCTATGGCGTTTTGCAGAAGGATGCAGGCCCGAATAGTGCGTGAGTTGGCAAAGGCATTAATTTCGTCATTGTTGGCATCGCCGGTAAAGCGGTTGATTAAGTCGAGGCAGGCATTGATAAAGTCGTCGGACAAAGTTTTGAGTGCCGCGTCTTGACCAAAAATCTCTTGCACGGAGGCTCGTTGTTCAGGGGTGCCGACGGTGCCAAGTGTTTTCAACGCTTGCCGAGTGGCCTCGGGGGAGAGTTGACACCAATCATCGGGAGGGGCAAAATCGACTGGCATCGTTTCAATGGTGTGATTGGCTTTGGCGAGGGCTTGCAGAACCTTCATTGACAGGTCAAGCAATTGACGGATGTCTTGGTCATCGGAGACTGAATCCAGAGCGGCAAACGCCTCCGTGTCATTATCGTCATCAGCAAAATCGATGGCTCGTGCTACAACCGTCCTTGAAGCGATGAGAGGTTTGGTATCAACTATCTCAGGCTTTTCTATAGTTTTTTGCTGGTCAATTTTCTCATCGCCTGGCCGCGCTAGCTCATCGCGTAGATTGTCAATTTGTGATTGTAGGAGCGATACTTGGAGTTCGTTCACCCTCTTGATGAATATCAACCCGACATAACCCCAGATGATCAAGACAGGTGTTAGAACGACAGCGATCATTTCCAAAGAGTCGTGGGGAACAATGGGTTCAGACTGGAATAGACGGGGAAAATATAAAAACAGGGCCAACCCGACCCATAAAATGGAGACGATGGCGGCGAGGTGGACCATAGTTCTTGTTCGCATCAGGTGATTGCCATGATTCGATGGATGTCGTGACCCCTTATCGATACTCAATGGCCAGAACTTTGTAGGACTTGAGACCGCGCGGCGTATCGACTTCAACGATATCGCCTTCACTGCGACCGATCAAGGCTGACGCTAGGGGTGCCTTCACATTGAGAAGACCTTGGCGAGGATTGGCTTCGGCCTCGTTGACGATCTTGAAGGTCGATTCCTTGTTGGCCATGTCATCAAAGACGGTCACAGTGGCACCGAATTTAATGGGTCCCTCAAGTTCCGTGACATCAATCACCTGAGCATTGACAATGATGCGGTCAAGTTCGCGAATTCTAAGCTCAATCCAACCCTGCTGTTCGCGAGCGGAATGATATTCGGCATTCTCGCTGAGATCACCATGTTCTCTTGCCTCCGCTATCGCTTTGATGACCGACGGTCGATCCACGGTCTTGAGGCGGGTCAATTCAGCCGACAGTTTGTCAAAACCTTCCTTCGTTAAGGGGACCCTTTGCATCATTTGCCTCTCTTACATCTGAGAAATTGTCTGATCTCTTCTAAAATTGCGCGGCGGCGCGTCAAGTCTTTCTCCGGGATTCGGGGTGACGGAATCGTCTGAGAAGAATTGACCAATGGTTCAGCAATCAGTTATGACAAAATTTGTCAACTTCAAGGACGAGAGACACTCCATGTCAAATATTGACCGCGAATCTATGGAATTCGATGTCGTCATTGTCGGCGGCGGGCCGGCGGGACTGTCGGCGGCCATTCGTCTTAAACAATTAGATTCAGCGCTAGAAGTCTGCGTGTTGGAGAAGGGATCAGAAATCGGTGCCCATGTCCTATCAGGTGCGGTGCTCGACCCCGTCGGTCTCAGCTCATTGATGCCTGATTGGAAGGACCGCAAGGCCCCTGTCTCGGTCGCCGTCAGAGAGGACCAATTCTTTCTCTTGGGTGAAGCAGGACATTTACGCATTCCTAATTGGCCAATGCCGCCCCTCATGAGCAATCATGGCAATTATATTGTCTCAATGAGCATTCTGTGTCGTTGGTTGGCCGAACAAGCGGAAGCCATGGATATTGATATCTTCCCAGGCATGTCATGTTCAGAACTTGTTTACGGTGCCAATGGAGAAGTCGCTGGCGTGGTCGCCGGAGAATTCGGTCGCCAGTCGGACGGCTCAACCGGCGAGGGTTATGAACCCGGGATGTGTGTGAAGGGAAAATATATCTTATTGTGTGAGGGCGCGCGTGGCTCCCTCACCAAACAGGTCATCGCGGAATATCACTTGGATGCTGGGGCCGATGTCCCAAAATTTGGCCTCGGCATGAAAGAAATTTGGGAAATTCCTCCCGAAAACCATGCGCAAGGTCGCGTCACGCACACCGTGGGTTGGCCGCTCGGCTCCCAAGCCGGCGGAGGCTCTTTTGTCTACCATATGGACGCCAATCAACTCAGTGTCGGATTTGTAGTTCATCTCAATTATCGCAACCCGCATCTTTTTCCCTACATGGAATTCCAACGATTCAAACACCATCCGATGATGGCGCGGCTGCTTGAGGGCGGCCGACGGGTTGCTTACGGGGCGCGAGCGATTACCGAAGGGGGCTGGCAGTCCATTCCTAAACTCTGCTTTCCCGGTGGCGTTTTGGCGGGATGCGCGGCAGGGTTTGTCAATGTTCCCAGAATTAAGGGCAATCACAATGCGATGTTGAGTGGTATCGCGGCCGCAGAATCGGCGCATCGTGCCCTCACTTCGGGTCGGTCAGGAGATGAATTGAATGATTACGAGACCGCCATCCGCGAAGGTCCGGTGGGCCGAGACCTCAAACGCGTTCGCAACGTCAAACCATTATGGTCAAAGTTCGGTCTCGCACCCTCCTTTGCCATTGGGGCTTTTGATATGTGGGCCGCCAACTTGACCGGATGGAACCCCCTCGGCACGCTTCACCACAAATCCAGCGATGCCGCCGCGACAGAGGAACAGGACAAACACCAAGAGATCAAGTATCCAAAACCTGACGGGATCCTCAGTTTTGATCGCTTGAACAATGTCAGTTTTTCCAATACCGCTCACCAAGATGGACAACCCTGCCATTTACATCTCATTGACTCGAAAATTCCGATTGCCGTCAATTTGCATCGATTTGCCGAGCCGGCTCAACGTTACTGTCCCGCAGGTGTGTATGAGGTGCTCTATGACCGTGACGGGGGAGAGCCAAAATTTCAGATCAATTCATCTAATTGCGTCCATTGTAAAACATGTGACATCAAGGACCCTAGCGCCAACATTGAATGGCGTGTGCCGCAAGGTGGTGACGGACCCAATTACGCCAATATGTAGAGCACCATCAATGACAAGATCAAATTTGACCGCCCCCCGAATCAAATGGTTCGGTATGACAGCCGCCGCGCTGTGGTGTGGCCTCTTTTTCGCTTTCCATCATCCGGCCATCGCATCGGATGCGTCTGCGAAGGATGAACGCCCACTCACGTCCGAGCAAATGGGCAACTACATGCAAGCCCGTATTAAGAAATTGACCTACGATTTCGCGGGCGCGGCGCAACATTATAAAGAACTCCTTGATGCCTATCCGCAAGATCAATTCCTTCATGCCGAAGCCCTGTTTCTTTTTGTGACAGCGGGAGATTTTGATCAGGCATTGAATTCGGCCGCGGTCCTAGATTCGCATGATTTTCGAAGCAGTTTTATTGACAATCTTCTCATCGCTTCCGCCTTCCAAAACGTCGATTACCAAGAGGCTGTCGAACGAATCGAGGCTTCGGCGACACTCGAGAATGCCACCAATACGGAACCGATTAAGTTGGGTTGGGCCTTCGTCGGGCTCGGCGAGATGGAGCAAGCAGAGCAACAGTTCAATAAAGAATCCAGCGGCACGTCATTCAGCTGGGCTCAATTCCACCGGGCCTTGGCCCTTGCCACCATTGGAGATTTTGAGTCGGCGGAAGAACTCATTGGCCAGACCGCTGCGAAGGAAGAGCTGCCGCCGGAAATCGCCGGCCAACTGGTGACCGCTTGGGCACAAATCTTGGTGCAACTTGGACGCCGCGATGATGCGGCGGCCTTGATTGAACAATCGATCGCCGTCGATCCATTGACGGCGCAGAAACGAGAATTGCTGCAAACGCTTCGGCAACGCATTGTTAATGGCGAACAAGTTGATTTTGACTTCGTGTCTTCACCGAGTGAGGCCCTCGCGAAATTTTTTCGATTGATTGTGAGAGTGTCAGCTGCTGACCGAAGCCAAATCGAAAACACCATTTTGCTCGCACGGGTAGCGGAATTCCTTGAGCCTCGAAATTCACTCAACATGTTTGAGATCGGCGTCTTGCTCGCCGATGCGGGAAGTCATCAACTGGCGATAAAGAATTTCGACAAAATTGCTGAAACCGACCCCCTCTTTGTCTCGGCCCAGATCGAAAAGTCTTTAGCCTTGAGAAGGCTCGACCAAAAGCAAGCGTCAATCCAACTTCTGAGCGAACTTGCCGAGGAGAGGGGTGATAATCTTACGCTCGTCAACACACTCGGCCGCGGCCATCTCGGCGATCAAAATTATGGCGCCGCCGAGACCGCTTTCGATCAGGTGATCACGCTTATTCATGTCAACAGCCCGGGTGAAGACGAGGTGGCGGCGAACGACATCTACTATGGACAAAATTGGACGCCGTTTTATTTCCGCGCCATTGCCCGTGAGCGGCAAGGCAATTGGCCGCAGGCCAAGTCTGATCTGCGCCTCGCGGTAAAATATTCTGGAGGCGATCCCAATGCCTTGAATTATCTCGGCTATAGTATGTTGATTGAAGGCGAGGATCCGATTGAGGCGGAACAACTCATTCGTGACGCCGTCAAGCAGGATCCAGAGAATGGCGCGTTTATCGACTCATTGGGTTGGGCACAATTCCTTCAAGGTCAGTATAAAGAGGCCTTACCAAATCTTGAAAAGGCGGTGCGTTTGTTACCCAATACGGCTGAGGTGATTGATCATTTAGGGGATGTATACTGGAAAGTCGGCCGACAACGAGAAGCCAAATTTCAATGGCGGCGTGCTTTGCATTTTGACGAGGAAAATCTTGATTTTGAACGCGTCAAGCGCAAGATCAGCCTTGGTTTGGATACCGTCCTAGAGGAAGAGCAAACCATTGACGATAGCCAAAATTGAGGCCATCGCTCCTGCCAAAGTCAACCTTGCGCTTCACGTATTGGGAAAAAGGCCGGAAGACGGATATCATTTGATCGAGAGTTTGGTCGTCTTTACCGATTTTGGCGATCATCTCTCAATCTCGGCCTCGCCAACATTCGCTTTTGACGTCTCGGGCCCATTTGCCAACGATGTCCCCAAAGGAGGCGAAAATTTAATTGTCAAAGCCATTGATCTCCTACCCTCAAAGCCCCAAACATCCATTCAATTGACCAAGAATATTCCAGTGGAGGCGGGTCTTGGCGGTGGCTCTTCCGATGCGGCGACAGCGCTACAATTGCTTGCCGAATGGGGCACCGGACCTATCTCGAAACCTCAATACATTCATCAATTGGGCGCGGATGTGCCGGTTTGTCTCCATGGCCAACCCGCCGCTCGTGTTTCTGGAATTGGTGAACATGTCCAAGGCCTTTCCGATCCCCTACCTGAAACCCACCTCGTTCTTGCCAATCCCAATATCGCGGTCTCCACACGCGACGTTTTTCAAATCACAAAATTACCCCCTGAAGCCCCCCTACCGGCGGTGCCGTCTTTTCGTTCGGTGATTGATTTTACCGCGTGGCTGAAGGAGCAGCGCAATGATCTTGAGGCCGCCGCCATCCATTGTTGCGGTGCGATTACAGAAGTTCTCTCGGCGCTGCGCCATTGTCAGAATTGTCTCTTGGCCCGAATGTCAGGCTCGGGAGCCACATGTTTTGGGATTTTTACCCACGCCTCCACAGCGGCGGCAGCAGCAACGCGACTTCAACGGGCGCATCCCAATTGGTGGATCGTCCCCACCGTTCTCACCCACAAGACAGCGAGGCAAATCCCGTCTTAACTCTTGCGTGTCGCGGCGAACCCGGCGAGCCATTCAAGGCGGTCTCTGAGGGGATGTTCGGGCAATGTCATGAGTTCTCTCTTGGCCGATTCTGACCAATTGATGGCCTCTTCTTGCACACGATCAAGGATGCCTCGTCGGTGGAGGATATCAACGGCCTGTTCTAAATCTTGGCCGTTTTGCTTGCCTTTGGCAATCACCCGCTTCCAGAATTTGCGCTCATCATCAGAGGCCGTTTGCACGGCACGGATGAGTGGCAATGTCATCTTGCGATCGCGCAGATCATCGCCAATATTCTTGCCCAAAGATTGCGAAGAGCCGCAGAAGTCGAGCACATCATCACGAATCTGGTAACTGATGCCAAGGGCGTGACCGAATCTCTTGGCCGCTTGACACTCCTCGTCGCTCGCGCCCGCAATCAGGGCACCGACTCGCGCCGCGGCCGCGAAGAGACAAGCGGTTTTGCCGTCGATGATATGGAAATACACATCTTCGCTCACATCAATATCGTGCAAACGGGCCAACTGAAGCACCTCGGCTTCGGCGATCGTCGCGGAACTATCGGCCAAGACCAATAGCGATTCAATGGAATGGGTGGCGACCATCAATTGAAAAGCGCGCGCGAAGAAGAAGTCGCCAACCAAAATCGATGACTTATTGTCCCAAAGGAGGTTGGCTGTCGGCCGCCCCCGTCGCTGGCGACTTTGATCGACAACATCATCATGCAACAAAGTGGTGGTGTGAATGAATTCAATGGCCGCCGCTAGATTGAGATGATTCTGTCCCTCGACACCAAATAGTCGAGCCATGGCGACGGTCAAAATCGGTCTTATTCGTTTGCCTCCCGCTTGAAACAGATGATCCGCGATGTCAGCGATACGTCCGACCAATTCCGAGTCAGCTCGTTGTCGGATCAGCGAGTCAACGATGTCCAATTCGCAACGGAGATCATGATGCAGGGCGATTAAGGGATCAGGAAAAGTCACTTTTTCCTGCGTTTTGCTCTCAAGATCACTCGACAATATTGTTACGTCCATGTTATTCTTTGCCCATGCGGGAATTGTTCAGAACCAATGATCCAACAGCCATTGCCTGTGCCGAGGCTCTTCTTGAAGGCCAAGGGGTAGTCTATTTTGTGATGGATGTCCATATGAGCGCACTTGAAGGATCGATTGGGGCCCTACCCCGTCGAGTTATGGTCGCCGATTCAGAATTCAACCGCGCGCGACGCACTTTACTCGATAATGGTCTCGAAGTCTTCGACGAGTGAGCCCGCCATCCGCCTCGGCGATGTCACTCAAGACCTATTTCTTGGCGGCCGCATCACTCTTTTGCAACCCCGTGACGGTTATCGCGCCGCCATTGATCCCGTTCTATTAGCGGCGGCGGTTGATCTTCACCCCGGCCAATCAGTCCTCGATCTCGGCTGCGGCACCGCGCTCATTCTTCTCTGCCTAGCGAGACGGGTGCCAAACATCGAGGCCTTCGGTCTGGAACTCCAATCCCGTTATGTTGAACTCGCTTGCCACAATATGGCGCTTAATGATGTCGAAGCCCAAATTTTTCAAGGGAGTGTTGACCATCTTCCCACAACGCTCCGCCGGCGGCGGTTCAATCACGTGGTCACCAACCCACCCTATCAACAATTCAAACAGGGCACTCGGCCCAAGACGACCTCAAAACAACTCGCATCGGTCGAGTCCCTGCCACTATCGGCATGGGCGCATTCAGCTTCAAAAAGACTTGCTCCAGAAGGCCAATTGACGATGATTCTTCCCCCAGCGCGCCTGCAAGATTTTCTCACCAGCCTTCCACCATCTCTCGGCGGAATTCAAATCAAACCCATTCGGCCCCGT
>JAJEBG010000016.1 GCA_022824005.1 Paracoccaceae bacterium | reverse complement strand
TGTTGATGGCCTCAAGGACGGGCAACCAGTTGATGACACCGTCGCCGGGGTGCCAGTGCCGGTCGGCATAGCCATCAACATCCTGCAAGTGAACGTGGGCCAAATCTTCAGAGGCATTGTCAATAAAGTCTACCAAAGCCGGTGCTGAATAGTTTGTATGCGTCAATTGTGCGTGCCCGGTGTCAATGGAAATTTTGAAATTTGGGTGGTTAATCTCTGATATGGCCTGTTTTCGCAAATTTGGGTCGGTATCGCCACAATTTTCTAAAACCAGAGTGCAACCAATTTTTTCTGCAATATCCAATATTGGCGACAGACATATCTCCATATCCCTTAGCATTGATGGGATGAGATGAGGATATTGACCGCGATTGAGGCGATGCCAATCGTTGAATGGGCTGTGGACGACCATATAGGTCGCACCTAAAGCGTCGCAAATCGTCAATCCCTTGGTCAAACGCTTCTGAACAATTTTGCGCATATCGGGATCAGGAGTGGAGATATCAAGGCCGAAGAAGGGACCATGAATGCCGAATTCGCCGCCATATCCGTCAAGGGCCTTTTGGTATTGAAAGATGAGGTCACGGGAATCGCTTGTGATCACATGTGGATAAATAAAATCCTTGATTTCGATAGGCCGATTTTCTGCCATTATCCAAGTTTTTAATTCATTGAACGACTTGAGATTGACGGCGATGCCAATTTTCGACAGGGCCATGTGAACTCCTTATTTGAACCTAATGCTTGACGTTGAAGAGATATTGGCCGCCTCAGATCATTCGTCCTAGAAAATTGATTGACCCTGAGACCAGACGCGGTCGACAATCCCCCTATTTTGATCAAGACGAAACTGGATTAAATCAGCTCGCTGGCCGACCGCTAATGATCCACGATCCATCAGTCCTGCGGCGCGTGCTGGTGCCAAGGTCACAGTTTTGATAGCACGCGGTAGATCATCCCAAAGAGTGCCGAGGACCAACGCTGATTGAAACAATGCCGCCGGAACGTAATCAGACGAGACGATATCCAACAAATCTTTGCGCGCCAATTCGGCGGCGGAGACATTGCCGGAATGCGACTCGCCGCGAATTAAATTGGGTGCCCCCATCATGATAGCGATATTGTAATCTCGGCAGGCCTCCGCGGCGATCATTGTGGTTGGAAATTCGGCGAAAGTCATCCCGCGTTGTGCAGAAGTCTCCACATGAGCAATTTCCGTGTCATCGTGGCTTGCCAAGACTGAGCCCAATCGGGCCGCCGCCTCGCAAGCGGCCCTTTCATGACGAACTGAATAACGGGCTGAGATAGCCTTGAGTTGGGCCACATGCTGATCAAATTCTTCATCCGTCAACCCACCTTTTCTTGTTGCATAGGTGCGGAATTGTGACAAGTTGGCAAATTGCCGAGCGCACGGGGTATGGTCCATCACTGAAATAATCTGAACGCAATCCTCCTTGGTGAACTTGTTCAGTTCCTGTTCCAGAGTCTCAGAGCATATTTCAGCGCGCAAATGGATAAAGTGACTGATTTTCAGCTGATCTTGCGCCTTCAGTTTGAGCAAGACATCGGCCAATTCGCGGGCGTAATTGTCGGTATCTGAATGATCAGATGAGGGTATTGAGCCCACCCGCATGGCATCAAAAACAGTCGTGATTCCGCATGCGGCCAATTCAGCGTCATGCGCTAGAACGGCCTCGCGCTTGGGCCATTTGACGGCCGGGCGGGGTTCAAGATGTCGCTCAAGATTATCGGTGTGCAATTCGACCAATCCCGGCGCGATGAAATTTCCACCACAGTCAATCGCACCGGGCACCGAGGATGAGCTGGAAGAAATCTCAGTGATAGTATCTCCCCGACAGATCAAAGTCCCCACACGCACTTCATGTTCCAAGACAAGTTTAGCGT
Source organism: Paracoccaceae bacterium (assembly GCA_022824005.1). GTDB lineage: Bacteria > Pseudomonadota > Alphaproteobacteria > Rhodobacterales > Rhodobacteraceae > JAPOXR01. The sequence continues at coordinate 185,403 of JAJEBG010000016.1, read as the reverse complement.
TGGTGAGTATCAACTCAACGGTCACGTTGAATCCTTTTGGGACAAAGAAAGCTGAGAACAAATCGTCGAGACGGTCACCTTGATATCTCGTGAATTATCGATTGTGATGGCTTTTAGATCGGGATGAATGATGTCGGATGGGCGGTTGAGCCGCGCTAAGATATTGGCATCATTCTCTCGGTCTCGGTCCTCTAGCCGGCGCGCCAAGACATCTCGAGAGGCCGTGAGATGGATGACGATAAATGGCGAATATTTTTTCGCGGCCTCTCGAATGATATGGCGTGAGAGATTGATCAAGACATCATTGCCTTCATCCAATATTGTCAGCGAGGTGTGAGGAACGCCATAGTAAAGTCCATGAGCCTCCCAATGAAGCGCATATTCGCCGGCATCACGAGCGGCTTTAAACTGGTTGACGGAAACAGGGATATGGTTTTCGCCCTGCCGATCAGAGGCACGGGTGATCACGCGCTGGGCCTGATGCAAACCTTCAACCGTGGTCGTAAGATGAGCCATCACCGTATCTTTCCCGACGCCCGAAGGTCCCACGAAAGCGATCAATCGGCCTTTGCTCATGCGGCGGCCTCAGGCATGAATTGCGAAACATCGACAACGCGATCGCAAACTTGGTCACGGACGGATGGGTCATGAAAGATTCCGATGATCGCTTTTCCATTGGACTTGGCGCGTTCAATGAGACCTAATACGACGTCACGGTTTTGGCTATCCAGACTGGCAGTGGGCTCGTCCAATAGCAAGGCCGGATAATCATAAACAAAACCTCGGGCGATGTTGACCCGTTGCTGTTCACCCCCTGAAAATGTGGTCGGCGATAGAGACCATAACCTTTTTGGAATGTTCAACAGAGAAAGCAGTTCCTGAGACTTTTCTTGGGCATGGATAGGCTTCTCGCCGACGGCGAGCAGAGGTTCAGCGACGACATCCACGGTCGATACGCGTGGCACCACGCGCAGAAACTGGCTGACATAGCCGATAGTTGTACGACGCAATTGCATGACATCGTGTGGATGCGCCCCCACCATTTCAACATGATTGACCTTGATGGACCCGGCTTTGCAGAGATAATTCCCATATATCATGCGCATCAATGTTGATTTGCCAGCACCGGAAGCTCCGGTGAGAGCCACACATTCGCCTTTAGCGACGCTGAAATTGGCCTCCTGAAAGACAGGAATGACGGTCGCGCCTTGATGATACAAGACAAAGTGTTTGGCGAGGTGTTTGACATCTATCATGGCATATCTCACGCTTGCAGAACTGAGCTCACGAGCAACTGCGTATAGGCGTGCTGGGGATCATCAAGGACTTGGTCCGTCAACCCGCTCTCAACGGCTTGACCCTCTTTCATGACCATTAAGCGATCGGCTAGCAGGCGGACAACGGCGAGATCATGGGTGACGATAATGGCCGACAAACCCATGTCACGAACCAGATTGCGCAAAAGGTCCAACAGGCGGGCCTGCACAGAGACATCCAACCCACCGGTGGGCTCATCCATAAATACCAAACGAGGACCTGTCACCAAATTGCGGGCAATTTGCAAACGCTGCTGCATGCCGCCAGAAAATGATGTCGGTCGGTCATCGATGCGATCGGCGGTAATTTCAACCCGATCAAGCCAGTCAATCGCTGTGGTTCTGATATGCCCATAATGACGGGACCCGACGGCCATCAATCTCTCGCCCACATTTCCGCCCGCGCTCACCGACATTCGCAAGCCGTCGCGCGGGTTTTGATGGACAAAAGCCCAATCAGTGCGGGACAACATTAGCTGTTCTGGCTCTGACAGTGTCAACGTGTCCTTGACGTCGCCACTACGGGTCTTGAATTGGATCCGCCCTCGGTCAGGAGTGAGTTGGCCGGCGAGACAATTGAGCAAAGTGGATTTTCCTGACCCGCTCTCGCCGACGATACCAAGAACCTCGCTGGGATACAGGTCCAAATTGATGTCTTGGCAACCCACCCGATGACCATACATTTTGGTCAGGTTATAGACAGACAACAAGGGCGTCATTCCGAACTCTCAAGCGCCGCTGATTGCTGTGCGGCACAGAAATCAGTATCCGAGCAAACAAAAATCCGTCCACCTTGATCGTCAACGATGACCTCATCAAGATAGGTGTCACTCGATCCGCAAATGTCACAAACGTGGTCGGCTTTGGAAGCCTCAAAGGGATAATCGTCAAAGTCAAGACTGACGACTTGCGTATAAGGGGGGAGGGCATAAATCCGTTGCTCGCGTCCGGCGCCAAATATTTGGATGGCCGCCATTTCCATTTTGGGATTGTCAAATTTTGGAATCGGAGATGGATCCATGACATAACGCCCTTCAACCTTGACGGGATAGGCGTAAGAGGTCGCGATGGCACCATGTCGGCTGATATCCTCGTAGAGTTTTACATACATCAGCCCGTATTCTTCAAGAGCGTGCATTTTACGGGTCTCGGTTTCGTAAGGTTCCAAAAACCGCAAGGGTTCAGGTATAGGCACTTGATAAACCAAAATCTGATCTTCGGTCAGCGAGGTTTCAGGAATACGGTGGCGGGTTTGAATGACCGTGGCATCAATGGTCTTATCGGTCACTTTAATACCTGTGACTTTCTGAAAAAATTTACGAATGGAAATGGCATTGGTGGTATCGTCGGCCCCTTGGTCAATGACCTTAAATATGTCTTCTGGTGTGAGCGTCGCCGCTGATACTTGCACACCGCCGGTGCCCCAACCATAGGGCATCGGCATCTCACGACTCGCGAAGGGAACCTGATAGCCAGGGATAGCCAACCCTTTCAAAATGGCACGACGGATCATTCTTTTGGTTTGTTCATCGAGGTAAGCAAAGTTGTATTCGTTCATGACTCCTCCTCGTCTCGACTGGGGATTTCGGCCTCGCAACGCAATTTGCGGATCAGCTCCAATTCGGACTGGAAATCAACGTAATGGGGAAGTTTGATATGTTCGAGGAAACCCGTCGCCTGAATATTATCGGAATGATAAAGTACGAACTCTTCGTCTTGCGCCGGCACGCCAACATTATCCTCTCCTAGTTCTGCCCATCTTAGAGCACGGTCAACCAAGGCCATGGAGATGGACTTGCGCTCAGAGTGACCAAAAACCAAACCATAGCCACGGGTGAATTGAGGAGGATCGGATTTTGAACCGGTAAATTGGTTGACCGTCTCACATTCGGTCACTTCGATTTCACCAATTTCAATGGAAAATCCCAATTCTGGAATCTCCATTTCAACGACAACCCCACCCACGCGTAACTCTCCAACGAATGGATGGTTGCGGCCATAACCCCGCTGAGTTGAATAGGCCATTCCAAGGATGAAGCCTTCATCGCCCCGCGTCAGGGATTGCAGCCGCAAGTCCCGCTGCGCCGGCAATTGCAGGGGTTCACGAGTTAAATCACCGGGTTCATCTCCGGTTTGAATCTCCTGTTGGATGAGTCCTTCTTGGTTGAGATAGTCAGTGATGCGCGGCAACATCTGTGCGTCAGACATATCTTGAGACTCCACGACGCTCGTCTCGCTATCTGCGGCAAGTGTGAAATCTAGCAATCTGTGCGTGTAATCAAAGGTTGGCCCTAGAATCTGTCCTCCCGGAGCGTCCTTGAATGTGGCGGATATTCTTCTGATACACGCCATATTTGTGGTTTCGATGGGCCGTGTTTTGCCAAAACGAGCCAAAGTCGTACGATAGGCGCGTATCAGGAAAATCGCCTCAATGAGGTCACCATGCGATTGTTTGATAGCGAGAGAGGCGAGGTCAGGATCATAAAGCGATCCTTCGGCCATCACGCGGTTGACCGCGAGGGTCAGCTGTTCACGGATTTGTCCAACACCGATTTCAGCGATCGCCTTATCGCCACGACGTTTTTCGCTCAACCACGCATGGGCATTGTCGATGGCTTTTTCGCCCCCTTTTACAGCGACATACATCAGGAGGACTCCGACACTTTGGTGCTGCGAGGAAGGCCCGCGATCTGGTCATCGGAACAGAACAGAAAATCGATTCCCAATGGAAACAGAGCCGCGTTCTCGACAAAGGGTTGGACGGATGGCAGGTTCAAAAAGGCGATGTCTTTAATGCCCGGCCCTTGGAGATGGGCACCCCTATTTTTCAATTCTTCCCATTCAATCACTAATGTGGCGGACCTGTCGGGATATTGCGCTTCCCCAGTTTTGTATGTCTGAAAGGGCCGTACATTATCCCACGCGCCGAAGACAAAATCGGCCCTTTGAGCAGAGACGATAGGGGCACCGGTATGAAACGTCACCCAGTCGCGGATTTCTTGGTTGTTCAGTGTTTCCAACAAGGCAAGCGAAGTATCAGGATCACATAAGGTCAACAAAACTGTTCCTGCGGCCACGGACATGGGCGGGGGAGGGGTGGCTCCCACGAGGGTTTCAATCTTGCCAGGACGCGCCATGGCATTGGTAATTCGACGGAAGGCCCGTGCACTGTCGATGGGTGGGTTTTCAAATCCACCTTTGAGAGCGGCTTCGGCCATCAATCCTCTCCCCTCGCAAGCGTGAAGAAATCGACTTTGGTCGTCGCGGCTTTGGCCGCCCGCTGAGATTTTGCCTTTGCCATTTGTGCTTGCAGAGGTGAAATAATGGTTTTCATCAGGTGATCTCTTCGGTGGGTTTGCAAGAGAGCGTCCAAAATAGCGACAAGTCTCACTTTGTCTCTGTTGCGGCCCTGAACGTACCCGTGCCCGATCTCTCCAGTTTGCAATTCAACTGAGCAGCGTGACACCGTCATTTCCCCGAGATTGAATACATCTCCGGTTCCGCCCATGCGACCCTGCACCATCACAGCGCCAATTTCGGCCGCCCGCAAGACTTTGTAAGGCGGCAAGGAGTCCATTGAAGCGACACGATCTTGTAGCTCCTGCGTTGGCGCTTTGGCGAGGATGGATAACCAATTTTGGCGGTCGGCGATTGACATAAATTTTCCTATATACAACTAGACAAATTTTTGTTAACCGATATCGTGCGCAATGAAAAGTGAAGGTTTTGTAAAATGTCGCCACAAGCACTTTGGAAAGATATTGCGACGGAATTGGCAAACGAAATCGCTCTGGGTCACTTCGTTTCAGGGGATAAATTACCGACCGAGTCTCATTTATCTCAGCGATTTGGTGTTCATCGGCATACAGTTCGTAAAGCGCTTTCGGCACTCGCTCAACAGCAATTGGTCTGGTCGAAGCGAGGAAGCGGTGTCTTTGTCACCGGACAAAAGACCCCATACCCCATCGGCAAACGGGTGCGGTTCCATCAAAATATTTCCGCGAGTGGTCGAACGCCTTCACGCGATGTCTTGCAGATATTGACACGCCCCGCCAACTCGCAAGAGGCGGAGGCCCTTCATATCAAAGCGGGCCGACCGGTGCATGTGTTCTATGGAGTGTCAAAGTCTGACAATGTGCCCATCGCGCTGTTCCATAGTATCTTTGATGCCACGCGGTTTCAGAAACTGGACCAATATCTGTATCAATATCATTCAGTGACCCGGGCGCTGAATTCTTGTGGCTTGCCCGACTATACCCGCGCGTGGACTCACATCACGGCCGTTCGAGCGACATCACTTCAGGCCAATCTTTTGCAAATTTCCGCGGGTGACCCTTTGCTCTGCACGACAAGTTTGAATTGTGATCTGAAAGATCAACCGATCGAACATGGGCGAACTCATTTTGTAGGGGATCGGGTTCAAATCCATTATCCGTGAAATGGGTTAATCTCTTGGAGTCCGTCAGCTTGAGTTTCGAGAGAATTTTATAGGATATAATGTGCCGGTGAGCGATATGTGGCAAACTTTGACGATGGGGTGGAAGTGGCTATTCGTATTTTTCTAAAAATGCCTGCGCCGACAATTGGCGAAAGTCCAAAAGTCGCTTATGCAGGGTTTGATGATCCCAATCCCACCAAGCCAGTGCTATCAGCCGTTCGGCAATGTCTGGGGGTTGGCGCATGCGGAGCGTTCGTGCCGGTATTCCGGCAACAATAGTATAGGGAGAAATATCCTTGGTGACGACGGAACCGGATGCCACCACCGCCCCATGCCCCACCGTCACTTCGGGCTTGATCTGGCAGTTATGGCCGAGCCATGTGTCATGACCGATAGTGGAGACGCGTGCTTCTCGTTTTTCAAACCATTCACGATCGTCTTGCGCGTCAATCCAGTAATCTTGAGAACGATACAAAAAGTGATGAAGGCTGGCCTTTCCTAAAGGGTGATCGGTGGCACCGATACGCGAAAAACTGGCGAGATTGGCAAACTTACCAACGACAGCATTCGCCACATCAGCATAGCGGTCGCAATAGGAATAGTCGCCCATTTTGACATTTTGTAACCGCGACCCTTTGCCGATTTCAACGTAGGTGCCAAAATCACAATGAACAATCTCACATTCGGGATGAACAAATGGCTTATCAGGATTGAGTCGGCTCATGAGAGCATATTGTTTTCTTTGCCCTTGATGAGGAGGCTTCGGAGAAGGCCCGAGAGCCAATCCATTACGACCACCATCAAGATAATCAGGATGACGTAATAACTGACCTCTTCCCAATCCTTTTGTGTTGTCATCGCTTGCGTCAACAAGAGCCCAATACCCCCTCCGGTGATCGCCCCGATGATAGTGGCACTGCGCGTATTGGACTCGAAGAAATACAGGACTAAAGACATGAGAACGGGCATGACCTGTGGTATCACACCAAAGCGATAACGTTGCACAGGTTTGGCACCGGTCGATTGAATGCCTTCGACTTGATTCTGGTCGACATTCTCCAACGTCTCGGAGAACAATTTGCCGAACGTGCCGGTATCTGTGATCAAAATGGCCAAAGCGCCGGTCATCGGGCCGGGGCCGAAGGCACGAGATAGCATAATCGTGAATACCAGCGCATCCACTCCACGGATGAAATCAAAAATCCGTCGCAGAACAAGACGAAGTGGACGCAGAGGAGCAAAATTCTTGGCGGCCGGGAAAGCGAGTGGCAAGGCCACAACCGCGGCCCCGAAAGTTCCAAGAAAGGCCATGAGAATGGTCTCAAAGATGGCCCATGCCACGTCTTTGTGAAGCCACATTTTGTTGTTCCAGAAATCTGATATCATTGCGCCGAGTTCGCCATTGAAAGCGCGCCCAATGAGTTCACCAAGGCTCAAGCCATGATAGGGGCTATCCAAGGTGAAAAAGAACAACTCCCATCCGAGAAAATAGCGAAATACCTCGGCGCGATTGCGGGTCACTGTCAAACGTCCCTGATCGGTCTTGACCATCAAGCGGTTTTTCGATTGGCTAATAAAATCGGGAATATTGCCACTTGGTAAGCGCACTTCAACCCCTCGGCGTCCGCCTTTAGCCCAAATCGTTCCATAGTCAGGAATAAAATATTCCACGTCTGTTTGGCCAAAAGTGATGACATGACCATCAGGGAGTTCAATCACCGTGTCCGTTTCAGTGATGTCGACCCAATCAGGAGAGGCCCCCTTGGGGTATTCACCCTTGTTCTCACCTTCAATCTTTATTTCAACCAAGCCGGACCGGTTGTCGCGTACCACATGAACCTTGTGTGAGTAACTATCGCGGATCAATGTCATGGCATTGTCCGACGATGACTTCTGATACAGACCAATAAAATCAAAGGCAAAAAAGACGTAAGTCAGATAGGCAAGTACAATGGCTAACCCGCCCAGTAGGACAAATTTTTGCCGTTGAACGTGGCGTGTCGCGTGGGATTTAAGATCTAAAATAGGTATCGCGACTGTCATAGTATAGCCTCTGAGCCTGTTCGACCATGGGTTAATCGATTGCGATATATTGATGACAATTGGTCAAAAAGAACAATGGAGAGGAAAAGCAAGAGGAATATTGCGGCCGCTTGATCGTAGCGGCCTTGACCCCACGACATGGCATTCTTCAATTCATAGCCAATACCTCCTGCACCAACAAAGCCCAAAATGGCGGAGGCGCGGATGTTGATTTCAAATCGCATCAGTGAATAGCTGAGATAATTAGGTGCCACCTGCGGTATGACACCGAGTGCCATGCGCTGTGTCCAGTTAGCCCCTACAGAAGCCAAGCCTTGAATAGGTTCTAGTGAGGCATTTTCGTTGACTTCAGAGAACATTTTGCCCAAGGCCCCCGTCGTGTGAAAGGCGATGGCAATCATCGCTGGCACTGGACCACCTCCCATTACAAAAATGAGGATCAGGGCGATCACAATCTCCGGAACAGCACGCATGATATCCAACACTCGGCGAAACAAGGGGATCAAATGTGGCCATTTGGCGAGGCCTCGAGTGGCCAGCATTGAGACCAGTGATCCGAGTATCACGCCGATAAGTGTGGCCGCCGCGGCGATATTGAGAGTCTCCAGCAAAGCCGGAAAGTAGGTCATCAAATGAGTCGGCAATTCAGCCGATTTTTCAATCGCCTCCGCCACAACACCTGCTGGAAAATCAAAAACTCTGCCGATTCCGTCCCAGAAGGAACCCGCATTTCGGTCTTCTGCAACCGAAAAGCCGCTGACCATCAAAGCGATGAAGATCAGCAACAAAATCGCGCCATACATCCGTTTGCGCTGGACCATGACCATATAACTGTCGTGTAGATGCTTTACCGCCGCCATTTTGGGGTGTTCACTCATGGAAGCCTTCTGCTCTTTTGTCAGTAGTGGATTTGTTGGGATTAAACGGAAATGACTGTCGACGCGTGTTTTCAGTTAGAACTCACGAAAAATAACAACCAATGCTGAAGTTCGCGTCACATTTTGATCTATTTGGTGTCACTGAACTCGACATTTGTGAGCATTGGTTGAAAAAATCCCAAACGGGGTGCCTCTCGGCGCCCCGTTGAGTTCCTGTCAAATCTATTGTTTTAGTTTTCTAGCCGCGACAATAGTTTCATAAATGTCGTGACCCACAGGTTTTAACCCCTTAAATTCGCCAGCCATCACGTAGTAGGCACATTCCTCATCCATCGTTTTTAACGAGGCCATCAAACCGGTCATTTTGATTTTAACGTCCTCGGGCAAAGCTTTTCTGAGGACAATGGGGCCCTCTGGGATTTCTTCGGATTGCCAGATTTTAACAAGGTCATTCATGTCAACCAGACCCGCATCAACGGCTCGGCGGAGAGCACCCGAATTATAGCCATCTTCCCAATTTCCTATACCATCAGCCCATGTCACACCGCCATTGACGTCGCCCTTGTTAACGGCCACGATGGTTTGTTCATGACCGCCGGTAAATTTGACTTCACCAAAATAATCACCCGATTCCATAGAGGCACCGGTGGCTCGAGGGATTTCAATTGACGGAATCAAGTAGCCAGATGTTGAATTCGGATCGCCGAAACCAAATGTCTTTCCCTTCATATCCTGCAACGATTTTATGCCGCTATCTTTGCGGGCGATTCCGATCGAAAAATATCCAATGCCGCCGTCCTCGTTCACTTTGACCAAAATGGGCTCAACGGCGTCGGGATCCTCAAGGTAGGTTTTTGCGTATCCAGAGGCTCCCAGCCAAGCCATGTCAATCGTTCCGCCTAGCAGACCTTGGATGACACCATTGTAATCGGCGGGCGCAAACAATTTTGTTTCTACACCCAATACGTCCTCAGTCATAACGCGAAGACATTCTTGATTATTGAGACGGTCTTGAGCATTCTCACCACCGAGAAGGCCGATACGAAATTCCGATATCCCGCCGTGACCATCGGCGAGCGCGGGAGTGCCCAGCAACATCATTGTTAGGGCGGCAGCAACTAGTTTTTTCATTTGTCCTCTCCAGGATTATAATCCCATCGAAATGACGGGAGGGGTGAGACTTAAGCCATGACCATTTCACGTGGTTCACGAATTTCAGTCGAAGTCGCTTCTTCAACGAAGCTCTCACTCGCGCCGTAAATATCCCTTGCCATAACGGCGGTGAGATCGGCAGGAGTTCCGTCAAACACGATCTTGCCTCTGCGCATCCCGATGATGCGATCGCAGTAGCGGCGGGCCGTGTCCAAAGTATGAAGATTGGCGATAACCGTGCGACCATCCTCGTCATGAATGCGTCGCAGCGTTTCCATAACAATTTTCGCGTTCATGGGGTCAAGTGACGCGATTGGCTCGTCCGCTAAAATTATGGTCGGGTCTTGCATGAGCGCTCGGGCAATGGCTACCCGTTGTTGCTGACCGCCCGATAAGGCTTCAGCGCGTTTTGATGCGTGTTCAGCTACCCCGAGGCGATTGAGAATTTCGATGGCCTCGTGAATCACGGCGCGCGGATAGAAATTGAAAACAGTCGGTAACGTTGCGCGCTTGTTTAAGGTGCCGTGCAAGACATTGCCCACCACATCCACTCGTGGCACCAAATTAAACTGTTGGAAAATCATCGCACAGTTTGATTGCCATTGGCGTTTTGCCGAGCCCTTTAATGAGGAAATGAGTTTATCATTGAAAGAAATTGAGCCAGACGTCACCTTCTCTAGGCAATTGAGCAAGCGCAGCAAAGTTGATTTGCCGGCCCCAGACGCCCCGATGATTCCAACCATGGTCGGTTTTTGAATTGTGAAAGAGATGTGGTCGACAGCGACATTGTTTCCAAAGCTTTTGGCAACTTGCCTCAATTCAAGCATTTGCGACCCCCATATCTGGCACGCAAATTCAACTAAACCGATTATGTCGCCTTTCGGTGTCAGCTTTGTGACCTTTTAATAAAACCGATGGTGCTCTCAACATCTCGAACCACTTCATCCACGTATTGTGAGGCGGCTCTCACATTGGCGAGACCAAACGCTCTTAATAGGTGAAGAAAAAGTCCGGCTCTTTGGTCGAATCCTGCCAATTGGCGCTCCGACGGGCGCCAATCTATCACGTGAATTGATGTTATAATGAGTTGGTAGCGGAGGAGGGATTTGAACCCCCGACACACGGATTATGATTCCGCTGCTCTAACCAACTGAGCTACTCCGCCATACAGATTGTTCGTTAAGCCAACCGTTCTTATGCGTCAAGACTCCAAAATTCATTGTATTTCGCATGATGATCGGGCATCTGCTGTGTGATTTGCGTTCACAATAGAGAGCCACGACTTTTTGGGCCGACGATAGATCAAATACCAAAATATAGTGATTGAGATACGCAGAATTGTCAAGATGGGAGGTGATTCAGTTGTCCCTGCCGTAGATCATCACAAAAATGATTGGCACGAGAGGCATAAATGATGGATATGTGACCGATTGGGTTGACGCTCGGGTTTACTTGCAATCCCTTTCGCATGACGGCATAGAATACCAATCTGTGGCACAACCAGAGAGATTGAGAACGGACAAACACGAGACCGTCAACGAGGATTGTGTGTTTGGAGACAAAAAGATGGTGGGGTATGACAGACTCGTTGACGATTGAAGAGGTACAGAAACAACTAGCGGACGTGGATTATGTGTGCCCCCGCCCGTTGGCTATCGTTGTCTTTTTGTCATTGAAACTCGGCCGCCCCTTATTCCTTGAAGGCGAGGCGGGGGTTGGCAAAACAGCCATTGCCGAAGCCATCGCCCAAATGACATCGCGCCCATTGATTCGATTGCAATGTTATGAGGGGCTCGATTCCGCATCGGCCGTTTGTGAATGGAATTTTCCGGCGCAAATGATCGCCATCAGAACCGCTGAAGCGAGTGGTTATCTTGACCGTGATAAACTTCAGGACGAATTGTTTCGTGAGGAGTATTTGATTGCTCGACCCTTGCTGAAAGCACTGCGGCCAAAAGAGAATGGGAAGGCCCCCGTGCTGTTGATAGATGAAATTGACCGCACAGATGAGCCTTTTGAAGCCTTTCTTCTCGAAGCCTTGAGTGAATTCCAGATCACCATTCCAGAGCTCGGAACCATCCGAGCGGACGAGCCGCCGACTGTCATTCTCACATCCAATCGAACCCGCGAAGTTCATGACGCGCTGAAACGCCGTTGTCTGTATCATTGGGTAGATTATCCTGAATTTGAGCAGGAATTAAATATTTTGCGCTCTCGTGCCCCCGAAGCTTCAAAATCGCTCAGTCAAGAAATTGTCAATTTTGTTCAGAAACTTCGTGCCGAGGACTTGTTCAAGAAACCTGGAATCGCTGAAACAATCGACTGGGCTAAATGTTTGTTGGCGCTTGATACGATCGAGATATCACCGAGTGTGATTGCCGATACACTGGGTGCCTTGCTGAAATATCAGGATGATATTCAGCGATTGCAAGACGGGAAATTAACTCACATTCTTGACCAGTTGAAGGCGGATATCTCGAAGGGCGGCAATGAGCAATCCCGCAGTTGAGATGACTCGGCCAACAGATTTTGATGTGGAAAGAGAGGCCGGTATCCTCGTCCACAACATGGTTCATTTCAGTCAAGCGTTGCGACGTGGCGGTCTTCCCGTGGGACCAAGCCAAGTCTTGGGGTCGGTGCGGGCGATTTCCGTTGCGGGTTTTTCCAGCCGTGATGACTTTTTTTGGATCTTGCGTTCCTGTTTCGTCGCAAAGAGAGAGCACCGCGAGATTTTTGCACAGATTTTCCGATTATATTGGCGCGATCCCCGATTTCTTGAGAGAATGATGGCGGCGCTCACGCCCATGACTCGCGGCGTGCAGCAAGAGCGATTGGCAGAAGCCGCGGCCCGGCGCGCATCCGAGGCTCTTCTTAATCAGCAGGCGCCCCCAATGCCGACGGCCACGCGTGGAAGCGAGGACGAGTTGGAGATTGGAATTGATGCCTCGGGCACCACCACATCTCTTGAGAGGTTACAGCAGATTGATTTTGAACAGATGTCGAGCGAAGAAATGGCGGAAGCCGATCAGGTGATTGCCAATCTCAAACTCGACATTTCTCCGATACCCAGTCGCCGAAAACAGAGAGTTGTTCAAGGACAATCGCCGGATTGGCGGCAAACCATGAGGCGAGCGGTTTCATCTTATGGCGAAGTGCGTCAACTGGCATGGCGAGATCCAAAGTGGCGATGGCCCAATCTCGTTGTCCTTTGTGACATATCGGGCAGTATGGCTGTCTACTCACGGACTTTGCTGCGTTTTCTGCATGCGGTGACCAACCGAAAGCTGCATGACTCGATTCACATCCATGCCTTTACCTTTGGGACACGGTTGACCAATATCTCTCGACATCTTGCCAATAGTGATGCCGATGTCGCGCTTAAAGCTGTGGGTATGGAATCACCTGATTGGGAGGGCGGAACAAGGATTGGGGAGTGTCTCAGGGAGTTCAATGTGACATGGTCCCGACGAGTGATGTCGCAAGGGGCTATCACTTTATTGATTTCTGATGGTCTTGATGGAGGCGGGTGTTCTAAAGGTCTCTTGGCGCGTGAAATGTCCCGACTGCGTTTGTCATCTCGGCGACTTGTCTGGATCAATCCATTGCTGCGTTGGAGCGGGTTTCTGCCTAAGGCAAGGGGGGTCCAAGAAATGCTTCCCAATGTTGACTGCTTTCGTTCGGCCCATAATATTGTGTCGCTGAGGGAGTTGGGTTTGGTCCTCAACCAATTAAGTGATTCGGGAGAGAAACAGAGATTGATGGCTCTTCTTTATGATGACCATCGGTCGTCGTCTCTCGCCAAAAAAGATGTCTGACTCCATCCATCACGATAGAATTCCTGAAACGGCGCTTGACTGGTACAAGTTGCAGGGGCGGGCGGCACTGGCAACCGTTGTTGATACATGGGGCTCGGCCCCAAGGCCGACCGGCAGTCAACTGGCCATTGCCGCTGATGGGCGGATGGCCGGGTCGGTGTCGGGAGGATGTGTAGAAGGGGCTGTCGTTGCTGAGGCGGCCGATGTGCAGAGAATGGGCGAGCCCCGACTTCTTGAATTCGGAGTCTCTGACGATGAGGCCTTTTCCGTGGGGCTTGCTTGTGGAGGACGTATAGCGGTCCTTGTGGAACCGATCGAGATGCCGTTGGGTGTGCCGCTCGATTTGCTTGAACGTCTTGTGGAGTTACGTGAATCGCGCCAACCGGCCCTCTACTGTGTCAATATGCGGACGTGGGAGAGACATCTGATTGGCCCTGATGACAAAACAGATTTGAATTTATCTTTTTCAGCACGTTTGGCCTCGGACCGTTCTGGCATGGAGGGCGACTGGTTCGTATCGGTTCACAACCCGCCATTGCGGATGATGATTGTCGGCGGTGTTCATATCGCGCAGCCGCTGACGCAAATGGCACGACTGGCCGGATACGATACGATATTGATTGATCCGAGATCGGCGTTCGCCACAGAGGAACGTTTTCCCGGAGAGACGCTGGTGACAGAGTGGCCTGATGATGCCATTCCAACCCTTCGTCCGGATGCACGCACGGCAATCGTGACTTTAACCCACGATGCCAAAATTGACGACGCGGCCATCCTGTCTTCTTTGTCAACTGAAGCCTTTTATATTGGGAGTTTGGGTTCCACCCGAACGCATGCTAAGCGCTGTCAGCGTCTTGTTGAAGCGGGGGTTGGTGAGACGCAAATGGCCCGGATCAAGGCACCTGTTGGTCTCAATATTGGTGCTAGAACACCGGCCGAGATTGCTTTGGCCATAATGGGGGAAGTCACAGAGACTCTCCGTCTCCATGCCACATCGCACTCGCCGCTGCCTGTGAGGTCAGAATTAACTTAACAACGGATGGTGATTTAATGTCCAGTATGTGTGTGAAGTCGGCGGAAAAAAGTGATTGACATAAGTTCGCCAATTGAATAGGAGAGAGGTGTACTTAAGGGAGGAGTGATGAGATGGTCACGGTAACTTTGACAGTCAATGGTCAAGAGAAAACGAGTGATTGTGAGGGGCGGTCGCTGCTTTCGGATTTCCTTCGAGATAATTTAAATCTCACGGGCACCCATGTCGGTTGTGATACCAGTCAATGCGGAGCCTGCGTGGTTCATGTGGATGGCGAGGCTGTTAAGTCTTGCACGATGTTTGCATGGGAGGCACAAGGCGCGGATGTGGCGACCATTGAAGGGATGGCGGAAGATGATGGCTCCCTCGGTACGATCCAGCAAGCCTTTCAGGACCATCACGGTCTGCAATGCGGTTTTTGCACGCCAGGTATGGTCATGTCCGCTGCGGCACTGCTGAAAAAAAATCCCGACCCGACAGAATATGAAATCAGAGATTATCTCGAAGGCAACATTTGTCGCTGCACCGGCTATCAGAATATTGTCCACGCCATTCAAGCGGCGGCGCAAACCATGCGAGCGGCGACTTAAATTGGTGACTGGCATGGACTGGGGTTGTCTCATTAAGTAGGAGGTTATTTTAATGCCCAAAGACTTTGGTTTTGGCGCAAGTTCAAAGCGTCGAGAAGATGTGCGGTTCCTGACAGGAAACGGTCGCTACACCGATGACATCAATGTTTATGGACAGGCTTATGTTCATTTCCTGCGTTCTGATGTGGCGCATGGAACTATCAAATCAATCAACACCGAAAGAGCGGCGGCCCATCCCGCTGTGCTCCGCATCTTCACCGGCGCTGATTTTGCTAGTGTTGGGGGATTGCCCTGCGGCTGGCAGGTGACGGACCGGTTTGGTGAGCCCATGAAAGAGCCGGCCCATCCAGTGCTCGCTCAGGGAAAGGTTCGACATGTTGGTGATCCCATCGCCGCAATTGTCGCTGAATCGGCGGCCGAAGCGCGTGATGCGGCGGAGATGATTGAGGTCGATATCGAAGAATTGCCCGCCGTGATTGACATGCGCGCGGCGCTCGATGGCGGCCCGCTCGTCCATGACGATTTGGAAACAAATCTTTGCTACGATTGGGGATTTATCGAAGATAACAAAGACGAAGTTGACGCGGCCATTAAGAAGGCCCCACATGTCACGCGTTTGGATCTCACAAACAATCGGTTGGTCCCGAATGCCATGGAGCCACGGGTCGCTGTCGGAGACTATAATTCCTCTAACGATGAATCGATTCTCTATACCACATCGCAAAATCCACACGTGATTCGACTGCTGATGGGGGCTTTTGTGTTAAGCATTCCTGAACACAAGTTGCGCGTGGTGGCACCCGATGTAGGCGGTGGGTTTGGTTCAAAGATTTTTCACTATGCTGAAGAGGCCTTCTGTACCTTTGCGGCTCGTGAATTGAAGCGGGCCGTGAAATGGACGGCGAGTCGCTCAGAATCCTTTATCACCGACGCCCATGGACGCGATCATGTGACGACGATTGAACTGGCTTTGGATCATGATGGAAACTTTATCGCCATTCGAACGTCAACCTTGGCCAATATGGGGGCTTATCTATCCACTTTTTCAACCTCCGTACCGACGTGGTTGCACGGCACTTTGATGGCCGGGAACTATGTGACACCGTTAATCTATGTCAACGTGAAGGCTGTGTTTACCAATACGGTTCCTGTTGACGCTTATCGTGGCGCTGGACGGCCAGAAGCGACTTTTCAGTTGGAGAGGGTCATTGATAAGGCGGCGCGGGAATTGGGTATCGATCCGATTGAGATTCGTCGCCGCAATTTCATTGCCAAAGATCAGTTTCCCTATGCCACGCCGGTGGCTTTGGAATATGACACCGGTGATTACCACGCGACGATGGATAAGCTTGAGGAGATTGCTGATCTCAAGGGCTTTGATAATCGTTTGGCGCAATCAAAATCGAAGGGTAAACTACGAGGATTGGGCCTAAACTGCTATATTGAAGCGTGTGGACTTGCCCCCTCTAACCTTGTAGGTCAGCTTGGAGCTCGGGCTGGCCTTTATGAGAGCGCAACCTTGCGAGTGAATGCGACCGGGTCGGTCACGGTGATGACGGGAAGTCACTCGCATGGCCAAGGTCATGAGACAACATTCCCGCAGGTTGTGTCCGAAATGTTGGGTATCGCAGAAGATCAGATCAATCTTCAACATGGCGATACGGCCAACACGCCTATGGGGATGGGAACTTACGGGTCTCGTTCCATCGCTGTTGGTGGCTCGGCAATATTGAGAGCGACCGAAAAGATCATTGCCAAGGCAAAGAAGATTGCGGCTCATCTCATGGAAGCGTCGGCGGATGACGTTGAGTTTTCGGATGGCACCTTTCGTGTTGCCGGAACCGACAAGGAAGTGGCTTGGGCTGATGTGTGTTTGGCGGCCTATGTGCCACACAACTATCCGTTAACTGAATTGGAGCCGGGGCTTGAGGAAACGGCCTTTTACGATCCCGCAAATTTCACCTATCCGGCCGGTGCTTACGCTTGTGAAGTTGAGGTTGATCCCGAAACGGGCAAAGTTGACATTTGCTCATTTGCCGCCGCCGATGACTTCGGTCGCATCGTCAACCCGATGGTGGTTGACGGTCAAGTGCATGGCGGTATCGCCCAAGGGATCGGTCAAGCCATGCTGGAGTCAGCCATTTATGACGAGGACGGACAATTGCTGTCAGGCTCCTATATGGACTATGCCATGCCTCGTGCCGATGATTTGCCATCAATGGTGGTTGACCATTCCTGCCAGACTCCCTGCACGCATAACCCATTGGGTGTGAAAGGCTGCGGAGAAGCAGGAGCGATTGGCTCGCCACCGGCGATTGTGAACGCGGTGATTGATGCGTTGTCACGTGGCGGATACAGCCACGTTGATCATATCGACATGCCATTGAGTCCTCACCGTGTTTGGGAAGCGATCCAAACCTAAAGGCTGATGAAATGTTTGACTTGGACAACAGATGGGGTGAGACCTTAAGGGTCTGACTGAGGAGGAAAGATTTATGTATGATTTTGCTGTGGAGAGGCCCACGAATTTGGACGATGCGTCGCGCCTTTTGGCAAAGGATGAGACGCAGGTGATTGCCGGTGGGCAGACCCTGATTCCGACCATGAAGAGCCGCCTAGCCTCACCAAAGACCTTGGTTTCACTGACCGGTATTGATGAAATAAAGGGGGTATCGCCCAGCCAAGGGTCAGTGACCATTGGTGCCGCGACACGCCATGTTGATGTCGCGAATGAGACGAGAACACTCTATCCGGCGTTGGCATCCTTGGCCGCTAATATTGGTGATCCTGCAGTTCGGAACCGAGGAACCATAGGGGGAAGTTTGGCTAATAACGACCCGTCCGCTTGTTATCCGGCGGCGGCTCTTGCGGGCGATGCAGAAATCAAAACGCAAGAGCGTTCCTATTCGGCGGATGACTTCTTCTGTGGACTTTTTGAAACGGCTCTATCAGAGGGTGAGTTTATCACAGAGATACGATTTCCCATTCCCGACCGCGCCAGTTACCAAAAGTTTGAGCAACCGGCTTCAAGATTTGCCCTCGTGGGTGTTTTTGTGACGCAAAAATCGGGTCAGGTCAGGGTCGCGGTGACCGGAGCGTCAGAGGAAGGCGTATACCGATGGAAAGAAGCTGAGCAGGCCTTGTCTGACGATTTCAGACGCGAAGCCATCGCCGACTTGATCGTTCCGGCAGAAGGAAAAATTGTCGATATTCATGGCTCGGCTGCTTATCGGGCCCACTTGGTCAAAGTGCTGACCGGAAGAGCGGTTGATTCTGCCCATTGAGCGATTGGCGATGGCCAGTCAAAACGATTGATCGGGTTGGAAAACGGTCTCGCCGTTGATCGAAAAAGCGCCAATCGCGCCTTGACCGGAATCTGATTTAGCGCAGAAGTGAACTTTGCAAAGTTGGGCTGATGGCCCAGAACGGCCTTTCGAAGGGCGTGCATTGCATGGCCGCTTACAGATTTTATGACACTAGCGGCCTCTAGCTTGGAACTCACAACAGCGGAAGCAACGTGGGAAAAAGTCATGACAAATTACACATCGAAGTTCTCATCTTCATCACGATTTGTTGACCCAGCAAGCAGATCAGTAGATGTGCCACTTGCCTTGGCGGCTACCACTAAAGCGCATGGCTCGAATGGGACTACACAGCGCACGGATCGTTGTTGCGGCTCGCCATGTGCCGGAACGTCGCCGCAATCACCCCGTCTGCCGCCTCCCGGGGCCGTCGGCCCGTCGTGGGGGGCGTAGCCCCCTGATAGTGATCCACCAACTTGGATAGATTATCACACAAGTCGGAGTCCTGCGACATAACTCTGGCAAAAATGCTTGCGGACGATTATCAAAATGATAAATGATGACACGAACAATAAAACAGGGTCGCGGCGTGAATAGCTGATCAACAACCTTGGCTCCCTGCAAATGCAACAAGCAATATCAATTTAATTGCACAAGATCGAACATGTGACTTTGCATATACCGCGCACGCGAAAGAAAGGATAAATGAACGTGGTCTAATTGTATCGGATGTGCTGTTCGTATTGAAGCATGGCTTTGTATACGAAAATCCAGAACCTTCGACTATGTCAGGGTTTTTCAAATACAAGGTTGAAAGCCGATCACCCAATTCGGGTGCGAGATATGTGAGAGTCGTTGTAATCCCTGACAAGAAATCGCGCTAGATCAAAGTTTTGACAGTAATGTGGCGCGATGAATCATGATGGAGAAAAAATGGGCGCTTACCATTATACCCAGTGTGGACTAGACAATGTGTTCATCGAGGGCACGAACATGGTCGAAGACCATGCAGGCAAAGCGACTGTTACGGTGCCGGCAATAGGGTTGTTGCATCAGGTTATTGCCGAGGGCATCGTGAGACTGCCTTCGAAAATGAGCGGAAAAGAGTTGCGCTTTCTGCGCACGGAAATGGGGCTCACACAGGAAAAACTGGCGGATATTCTCAAAGTAACGCTTCTCACGATAAGCCGGTGGGAACGAGAGGAAACGTCGATAAAGGATACGGCAGAAATGCTGATCCGACTGATGGCAGTCGAGCGGCTGGATCTGAATGTCGCCCTGAATGTCGATGAAGTATCCGCAAAAGTAACACTGAGTCCCAAAAAAGATCCGATCAGGATCGATGGCAGTGATCCGGAGGACTATCATCTCCTCGCTGCATGATCCCAAGCAAGGGGCTCTCTAAAGGGTCTTTTTTACGCTATCCGCTTTTGGGCACTTCAACTGCGAAGCGTTTGTGATGGGGGCCGTGATTGATGAAAATCATCCGTCCGTATGGAGAAAGCAGAACCGAACGGGCTGGCGATCAGTGTCGCTCACATCGAGAGCGAGATGGTTTCAAAAAGTGCCGCGTCTGCCGAGAGAATCAAATGGGCGGCGGTCAATAAGGCTTAAGAAAATGATGACATTGGAACATTCAGAGGCCAAAAATTTGTCTCACTCCGTATTGTTTTTAACCAAAACGAAAATCAATCATCAAGCCAGTTATTATGTCTAGCCGAAGGGAATTCCTCTCTCGTCTTTATGGTCAGGCCGGCGGGCATTGTCGTTTGTCTTATTGTGATAGATAGTGAATTATTGAGCGTCAACAATTGTCTAAGGATGATCTCATGAAATTCAATCAGCCATTAGGTGGGAATGAGATGCCTCGCTTTGGAGGAATCGCGACCATGATGCGTCTACCCTACCAGGAGACGGCTCAGAGTTTGGATGCCTGTTTCCTCGGTGTTCCGATCGATATTGGCACCTCGAATCGTGCGGGTACTCGGCATGGCCCTCGCCAAATTCGCGCCGAAAGTTGTATGATCAGACCTTATGGAATGGGCAACGGGATGGCGCCATTCGAAAATTTGCAAGTGGCAGACATTGGTGATTTGGCGATCAACACATTCAATCTCAGCGCAAGTTGTGACATTATCACCGATGGCATCTCTTCGGTCTTGAAACATGGGGCGACCCCGCTCATCCTCGGCGGCGATCATACTTTAACCTATCCAGTCCTTCGTGCCATTGCCGCCCAATTCGGTCCCGTCGCGCTCATTCATGTGGATGCACATGCCGACACATCTGATGTGATGTTTGGGGAAAAAGTGGCTCACGGCACACCGTTCCGGCGCGCGGTGGAGGAAAATCTCATCGATCCCCAACAGACGATTCAGATTGGATTGCGTGGCACCGGTTACAGCGAAAAAGATTATGACTGGGGGCGAGGGATTGGGTTTCAGGTGGTACAAGCCGAAACCTGTTGGCACCAATCGCTAACGCCGCTGATGAAAGATTTCCAAACCCGAGTTGGTCAAACCAAGCCCGTCTATATCTCTTTTGATATCGACTCGCTTGATCCCGCATTCGCTCCGGGCACAGGTACCGTGGAGATCGGCGGGTTAACAACCATTCAAGCGTTGGAAATCATCCGAGGATGCCAAGGTCTCAACATTGTGGGTGCCGATCTCGTCGAGGTCTCGCCGCCCTATGATCCTTCAGGAAATACAGCTCTGATTGGAGCCAATCTCTTGTTTGAAATTCTTTGTGCTCTCCCGGGGCAATCACCAAGAAAGGCCGCAAGGTGAGGATATCCACAATTCACGGCGCCGGGTCGTTACAAGAAAATTTTACTCGGTGACAGGATAGAAAGGCCGAGGCCATTCCGCGTTGGGGTTATCAATCATGAGTTCAATAAAGAGGGGGGTGAGAAAAGCCATGATATCGGCCCCATCACGGATCTGAGGGCGGTTTTTGCTTCCATTAAGAGTCGCGCCCCCATGAACAAGTTGATTGCGTAGGACATAGAGACGGTCAAAGAGGATGCAGAGAATCATGATCGTATCTTGTCGACTGAAAGCAAAATTAAACTGTTTTTTGCTTTCCTCGAACTTTGTCTCCCATCCAAGATTCTGCTTATAAACAGATTCCCAAAACGGTTGGTAGACATGTTTATTCTTGATCAATGTTCGGACTGAGTTGGAGAATGTGGTCCAGATCACATTGTAGACCTCCTTGCTCTTGTCCAACTTTTCGATCGTGCAGAAGAAATCAGAAAAAACATCCTTTTCTGATATGCCCGGCCGGTAAATTCGCTCGGCGGAATAAATTGCATTGAAGGATATCCAGTAGAGGATAAAACTCTCGTCAAAATTTTCACTGTCATATAATTGCTCGGCACGATGCAGCCAACTCAACGCTCTGTGGATACGCAAATTCAGGTTGTCATGCAGTTGATCCCTGACAGCTTGATGCTTCTTTTTCAGGGTCTCATATATAATGGGGTCCGGTTTCATTGGGTATAAAATGTTCTTAGATGTGCGGCGCAAAGGGTAATTAATTGATGAAAGAATGTCAACGAATTCTCGCCCGCACTCGGCCTGACCAAGTGCGTTTTACTGCGGATGAGATAGGACTTTTTGTGAAATCACGCGGACTTCTTGAATGACGGAGGGGGGCGCGACAACAACGCGGCTCCCTCGCCGCATCATGCGTTCAAAGTCAAAGTCATGAACGATAGCTCCTGATTCCTCGGCAAGAAGAAGGCCTGCCAAGCAATCCCACGATTTCATGTGATCTTCAATGTAGGCGACATAACGACCGCACGCGGTGTAAGCGAGGCCAAGGGCCCCGGATCCATTCTTTACAAATAGCGCGTCGTGATTTAGCAACTCTCCGGTCAAAGCGGGAATAGGGTGAGTCTCGGCGAGTGAAGAGGTGCCGATACCCGTCAGACCCTCTGAGAGTTTTTTGTGCCCCGAGGCACAGATGGCTTTACCATTTAATTGCGCCCCGTGATGCCGGCGGCAAAAGAAGTGTTCGTGATGAACGGGGTCAAAGATAGAGCCAATAACAATCTGGGATTTGTACGTGCAGGCTACAACAATGGCCCAAGCGGCAATTCCTCGAACAAAGTTTGAAGTCCCATCAATTGGATCAATCACCCAATTAAATCCTGAATGGCCGTACGTGTCTTCGAATTCCTCCCCTATGATCCCATCATCGGGAAAAGAGTGAGCAATCTGGTCTCGAATAAGCTGTTCCACATTTTGGTCAGCATTCGATACCACGTCTTGAATCCCTTTGCTGGAAATTTTGAGAGACGGGATATCACTGAAATATTCCAATGCCAGCTGCCCGGCTTGCCGCGATATTTTCTCAGCAAACTTGGCACGACGAGCGACGCCATCGTCGTCATCATGGTGCCTAAATGATGTGAAGAAGGCCACCAAATTTCGAGAAAAGTCTTCTGTTGCCACGGGCCAATGTACGGCTTCTTGGGCGTGTTGGAGCTCAGCCCCCATTTTGTCTTTCATGGAATCAACAAGAGCTAGCATGAAGTCTTGTGGTATCTCGGGATGGTATTGAGTTGTAAAAATGTTCTCTCCGATGGTCATAGCGGCAATGGGCGTTCGAGGGTTAAGGCCAACAATTCGAGAACCGGGTGGAGGACGAGACACATGTTCTCGGTGGGCCGAGTAAAATTGAGACTGCTGAATGTCATCGCTGGTGTGGAATTCTTCTTCTGTCCACTCAACGACCTCCACTCCCAAAGACCATCCGAACGCATTGGTTTTGATCTCGCCCCCTAGCGCTTTGGCAATGGCCAAATGTCCAAAACCACTTCCAAAGAGTGGAATTCCCGCCTCTTTGATATCTCTTACCCACTCAAACAACTTGGCCAACCATGGTAACGTTGAGTGGACCGACACACTGACTCCGGTGATGATAAAGCCATCAAAGTCAGACAATGAAGGCGGAAACCGGCCCGTTTGCATTGGGAAAGTGACACAGCAGAAGCGGTCGCTAACTGAATTCAGCATGAGCTCAAAGAGTACTGACTCTTCAGGAAAAATTTGCCGTGAATCCTCTTTCTCGTTGGACGCAAGCAAAATGGCGATTTTCATGACCTGAATATCCTTTTGATGACGCAGTCTGTCAGACATCCTTTATTGAACTCCATTTAATGCGAAACTGATAATTCTCCAATAACGTGCAAACGTCATGCGCCTCGGGAAATCAAACATATCTGTTTGAGTAAACAATGGATTCGAATCAACGCATGTAAATGGGGAAAGAGTGGTGATGGGCTCTTAAAATGGGCTTGATTGTTATATACAGAGTTTCTCTAACACAATGTAATGATTATATAAAGGTCACTTGAAATACGATCGGTTTGTCATATCGGTTTGGCATAGGAAAGTTTGCAAATCGAACGGTCGAGCCGGGGCTTTCTTAAACCCCAACCGCCAACAACTTTTCTCTGGGACCGCTTAAATTGAAAACCGTTTTATTCGCGCAGATTGAAGGTTTGAATGGCCCCATGTTTGAGACGGTGTATTGTCTCACTCACTCCCCCTACCTGTTTTATCTCCCGACACCGGGGTTGTGTCCAATGACAGCCACAAGGTCTTATGGTCACCACACATTTTGTGCGGTGAGCGATAAGAGAGAGAGCAATCCATGACACATTCTTCACGAATGGCGAGGCAGGATATGCCTATAGCCATTGTAGGTTACAGCCATCGGCTTCCTTGCGGTATCCGTAGTGATGACGAGTTTTGGTAATTGATTTGTGAGCGTCGAATTGTTCAAGAGAATGTGACCAAACGTTATGGTCGAGGAGTTGTTCCGATTGAAGAGGCTACGGTGCCGGGACGGTTCGGAAGTCCATGGGAGGGTTTACTAGAGGACGATCAACGTTTGGGGATAGATCGCGGCTTTTTTGGGTTGTCGGTGACCGAGATGATCCGCACCGAGCAACAAGTGAGAATGGTTCTCAGTTGCGCTTGGCAAACGGTGGAACATGCCGGCTGGGACTTCCATGCGCTTCGTAACAGCCGAACGGGAGCACAGGTACCGGGGGTGGCCAAATGGCGTCACATGTATGGTCCAAATGAGCATACAGTATCGGGAACCAGCTTATCCATGTTGGCCAATAAAATATCCCATCACTTCAATTTGATGGGGTCCTCCATCACCTTTTGTACCGCCTGTTTGTCGGGGTTAACAGCCTTCCACGGCGCCATCATATCTCTTCAGAACGGGGATTGCGACCAAGCTTTGGTTGGTGCTGTCAATGCGCTGACGAGTCCTATCATTAGCGGAAGCTTCAATATTATGCGGGTCATCAGCCCTGACGGAAAGTGTTCTTCTTTTGATGCGCGAGCCAACGGATATATGCGCTCAGAAGGCGGGTTTATCTTTGCTATCAAGCCGCTTGAGACGGCTGAGAGGGATGGTGACCCGATTTATGCGGTCATCAAAGCCAACTTCAGTCAATGCCGCGGGGTGCGGCCGACGATGCGATTGGTTTGGCACCCGGTCGCTACTTGACGGCTCCGACGCGACATTCTCAGATCGACTTGATGCATCACGCCATGGATAGAGCCGGGTTAGGCGCAGACGAGATTGACTATATAGAAGCCCACGCGACGGGTACTCAAGTTGGTGATCGTATTGAGGGCAATGCCATCTCAGAGACATTTAGAAGTGATAGCAGAGTCGAACCCCTGAGAATTTCAAGTGTCAAAAGTAACATTGGTCATTTAGAGGCGGCGGCGTTTGGTTCGTCTCTGATGAAAGTAATCATGATGATGAGACATCGGACTTTCGCCCCGATTTCCAAGAACTATCGGACACTCAACCCAGAAATTGATTTTGATCCCCGCTGCATGCATGTCCAGACTGAGGTTGAACCTTTTCCCTCACGCCCGGTGACTATTGGTATCAACTCGTTCGGGTTAGGGGGGGCCGGCGGTCACTGCCTTGTCGGTGAGTATCGACCCCATGAGAAAAGGCAATAGTCAATTCCGCTGAACCCCAAATCTGAATATATGATTCCACTCTCGGCAAGAAATTCACTGACTTTAGTTAGATCGGCAAAACAACTGAATGATCTCATCGCTGATCAACGCGACACACTCGATCTTTATACGTTTGCTGGAAATCTAAGTCGTCGGCGTACGCATTACTTGAAACGCGTCGCTCTGACTGTGACCTCATTGGATGACCTGCAGGCCAAGTTGACAGATGTGATTGAAGAGAAGATTCCGTCATCGACGGTGCCAGAGGGTATTGAGCACCGTATCGCAACGGTGTTTTCAGGGTAGGGGACCCAATGGTCACACTGTGGACGGGATTTATATGGTGCCGACACGGTATTTAGAAGGACGATTGATGCGGTTGACAAGACGTGGCAGAATTTGGCGGGATTTTCCCTGCGTGATCAGAGTTTTGAGGCACCGCAAAATAAACTCAATCAGGTTGAACTCGCACAGCCAGCGATATTCATGCTTCAACTGGGTCTGTTTGAATTGTTTAAGACTTGGGGGGTTTATCCTGATTGCGTGATGGGGCAAAGTTCAGGGGAAGTCGCGGCGGCTTACGCTTGTGGGGCCTTGGATTTAGAAAGTGCGACCCGCCTCGCCTATCATCGTTCCTTTTTGCAAAAGCGCGTTGCAGGTTCAGGTCGGATGTTGGCCGTCGGATTAGACCGTGACACATTGGAAGAGATTCTTAATCAAGCAGGAATTGATGTCGATTTTGAAGGGACAAGGACATCCTTTGTTGAATTTACCTGCGAGAACTCGCCCGTGAGTTCGGTAATTTGTGGGAAAGAGAAGAGTCTCCAGCCCATCATTGAAGCCTTTGAAAATCGAGAAATACAGCATCATTTATTGGCCGGAAATATCGCCCTTCACTCAAGTGCGATGGATAGCATTGAAGGAGATGTGAAGACAGAACTGGCTTTTCTTGATGACCTTCCAACATCTACAAATTGTGCCTTTATCTCTTCAGTGACAGGACAATTGAATGAGAATTTCGGCAGCGATTACTGGTGGAGTAATATCCGCCAACCGGTGCGATTTGCCGCCGCCATGGAAACTATTTTGCGCCAAGACCGGCCCAGTGTCATATTGGAATTGGCCCCGCACTCGGCGCTGCAACCCGTGATCGCCCAAAACCAATATGGTGAAGGTGCGGTGCCACCCAATCCTATTCCCACTTTGATGCGAGGAGCGGATACACAAACGGCATTTCTTAAGAGTTTGGGCGCGTTATATTGTTCGGGTATAGATTTAGATTTCTCCAACAAATTTCCTCGACCCAAGCCGATGTCTGAACAACTGCCCGGGCATCCTCGCGATGAAGATATCCGAGTTGACGAATTGGCTGATGACTTCACATTCAACGAAGCGGGCGCATACGCTGCGGGTCCATTGGTGGGTCACCAAGTGGACTTTCATCATCCTGTTTTTGAGTCTCGATTCAGTCGGAGCGCATTCCCATGGGCGGCGGAACACGTGGTGCAGAACGTGGCCATTATGCCGGCCGCCGGATATATTGAACTTATACTGCAAGCTATGAAGGGAGCACCGGTCCATATTGAGTTCATCGAATTTCTTCTACCCTGTAATGTGACGGACAATCCCGTTCGACTGCAAACGGAACTCAAATCCATTATCAACGCGCCGGATAGCTATGAATTCACGATTTCCTCACGACGCTACGAGAAAGACTCGACGAGTGATTTGCATAGCCGGGGCCGGGTGCGGCTTATAACCCCAGAAGAAGCGTGTCCAGACAGATGTTTGGGAGATGTCGATTGGACGGGATTTTCGCTGTTTCGAGATGAAGAAGAATATAACTATTATGAATATTTCGAGGCCGTCCTTGGTGATGCCTTCCTTTATGGTCCATCATGTCAAACCATCAAAAAGGCGTTGAAAAATCCGAGGAACTTAGATTGTTTTGCTGAGATAGAAATCGACGAGCAACTCCTCTCCAAAGCAAGGGATGAAGGTTATATTTTCTACCCCACCTTAATCGATGGAGGATTACAGACCTTCATCTTCAATTTAGCCACGATCTCTGATTTTATCTCAATCCCAAAAAGTATGGATAATATCTATTATTATGGCCAGCCGAGCGGTGGACGGCTAACCACACACTTCTTCAGTGAAATCGAAACCCACCCTGCCGAAGTTTCTCCGATCGGACAAATGAGATCGCTTGAAGGTGAAGGTGCGCTAGGTACCCTTGATCTCTTTGACTCAGTGACGGGGAAATTGGTTCTATCGGTACAATGTTATAAGGTTTTCAACGCACGCAAAAATCGTAACGATCTTGAAGCCAGCAAACACCTGATTGAGTGGCAACCGAAGTTTATTGAACCGTTTGTTTCAGAAAGTTTATTGTCTATTAAGTCGTATGAAATGGCAGAAATGCATTTGATCGTCTGGTGACTCGGTTGTGCGAATTGGTCCCCAATGGGATCAACTTTATCTCGTCACCAATCTGTTTTCGGATGGGATAACGCCTAAATGTCACGACATGGAGAGAAGATTAGGAATTTTGTTGCCTAGCCTTTGGTGATTCCCCCTCTCATAAGCACCGATAGGCGTGAGGCTGGGCTGCTTCATAATGCCGACGTTGGAAGAGTTGATCTCTTTCGATAGACAGGTTTCCTTCAACCAATGAGTTCTCTCACCGTGGACTTAATCTGTTCGGAATCCAATTTGGCCATTTCAACTTGTCTCTGCGGTGTGTCTTGATCCAAAAATCTATCCGGCATCACGAGGGAGCGAATTTTAAGACCCTTGTCAAGCATACCGTGATTGGCTAGCGCATGGAACACCTGCGTTGAGAAACCGCCGACAGACCCCTCTTCAACTGTAACGAGAATGTCATGCTCACGTGCGAGCCGCAGCAGTAAGTCTATGTCTATCGGCTTGACAAATCGTGCGTCCGCGACTGTTATGTCGAGCTTCGATTCCGCAAGTTGGTCGGCGGCCGCCAGGCAATCTGCGAGCCGCGTTCCACACGAAAGCAGAGCGACCCTTGAGCCTTCACGTATCAGCCGTCCTTGCCCAATGTCTAGGATTTGACCGGCCTCGGGTAAATCGACTCCCGTTCCCGATCCACGTGGGTATCGAAAAGCGATCGGCCCTTCGTCCCACACGGCCGCCGTCTTGACCATATGAACAAGTTCGGCTTCGTCGGCCGGAGCCATGATCACAAAATTTGGAATACAGCCGAGGTAAGCGAGATCAAAGGCCCCACAATGTGTCTGCCCATCGGCGCCCACATATCCTGCACGGTCAATGGCGAATCTTACAGGCAAGTTTTGGATCGCGACATCATGGATAATGGGATCGAAAGCGCGCTGCAGGAAAGTTGAATAGATGACGGCGAAGGGGCGCAATCCTTCGGCGGCAAGGCCGGCAGCAAAAGTGACCGCATGCTGCTCGGCGAGCCCGACATCAAAAGTGCGTTCAGGGAATTTTTCTGAGAACTTGTCTACACCGGTGCCGGATGGCATGGCGGCGGTAATCGCAACTATTTTTTCATCACGTTCAGCTTCACGGATCAGGCTATCGCTGAAAACTTTAGTATACGACGGGGCCCCTGGGCTTGACTTGTGCAAGCGGCCGGTCGCAACATCAAATTTTCCGACGCCGTGGTATTTATCATCCGATTTTTCTGCCGGCGCAAAACCCTTCCCTTTATAGGTGAGTGTGTGGAGGAGAACCGGGCCTTCATCCTCGCGTTCTTTCAAATAACGAAGAGCCGAGACGAGTTGATCCAGATCATGTCCGTCGATCGGCCCAAAATATTCAAAACCTAAATCTCTAAAGATTCCCCCATCTCCAACGGCCTTATGGGCATATTTTTCAGCAACTTCCGCGAGTTCAGCCGCGACCTTGAACGGGGATGGCAGTGCGCCTTTCACTTTTGAGCCAATTTCCCTGACTTTGATATATTGATAAGCTGAGAATATCTTTGAAAGATAGTTGGAGACTGCACCCACCGGTGGTGCGATCGACATCTCATTGTCGTTGAGGATGACGATCAGACGGTTGCCCAGAGCGCCAGCATTGTTGAACCCTTCAAAGGCCAATCCCCCTGATAAGGCACCATCACCGATGACAGCAATCACATTGTGATCTTTGTCCTCAAGGTCACGAGCGACCGCAAATCCGAGGGCTGAGGAAATTGAAGTTGAGGCATGGGCAGCCCCGAATGGATCATATTCGCTCTCATCTCGTTTGGTGAATCCCGAAAGTCCATCGCCCTGACGAATGGTATTCATTCGTTCTCGTCGCCCCGTTAGGATTTTATGCGGATAAACTTGGTGTCCAACATCCCAAATGATTTTATCTTCAGGAGCATCAAAGAGATAGTGGAGCGCGACCGTCAATTCGACAACCCCAAGACCGGCACCGAGATGTCCCCCAGTTTGAGACACTGTATTGATTAAATCCAAACGAATTTCTTTTGACAATTGTTTCAACTGAGGAATACTGAAATTGCGCAAATCAGCTGGAATTTTGACACGGTCGAGTAAAGGTGTTGACAAAGACATTTATCAATTTTCCTTCAAGAATAAGTGGGACGACATTTTTTTATATTGCTGAACCAAAAAGTCAACCCAATGGTTGTCGTGCTCAAGGATATATCTTTGAACTTTATGAGGATATACAAATTATTGCCATTTTGCCAGCGTGTAAAAAGTCGCGTCGGGGATTTTTCTTATCCGTTTACAAGAGATATACAAATAGTGTGTGAAATTGGAAGAAGTCAATGAAAGCTTTCGAGTCTCGTAAATTTGTGTGAGTTGAGCCAAGGAGACCGACGAGCAGATATTAAGTTTTCTTCAGATGTTGTATCGGCTCCAAGTCATTTAATTGAAAAAGTCGATAAAGCGAAATGTGCCCAGTGACACAACCATATGGCAATCAGGGTTTGAACTTGGCAAAAAGTATTAGGTGAAGTTTCTGTCATAAGAGGCGTTTTGAGCTGAAAGACTTCCTAACCATTAAAAAAAATCAAAATGACAACACTTCCACGTATTCCTTCATTCAGGCCTGAAAGGAAACGAGCCGGCGTCATCGGCGCGTCATGGTGTATTGGATTGACACACGCAGTCGCGGTTGTAGATGTGGTGGTTGTTGCAAGAGACCATGAGGCGCTTTGCCAATCTGTGTCAAAGATCAGTGATGAAGGCTTAAAGGCCTGTGCCGCGCAAGTCGATATCTCAAAACTGGATCAAGTACGATCTTCTTTAGGTTAGAAGACAGTTTTGATATCGTCGTAACTTCGCCCGCTATGGAGACTTCATCGGTAAACTTTGATGACGTCATAACTGTCGATTGTCGAGGTGCCTTTCTTGTAGCTCGTGAAGCCGCAAGAGGCATGCAGGAGTCCGGGGTCTCCATTATCCAAATGTCGAGTCAGATGGCTCTCACGAATGGCGCGGAAATTTCCGCTTATTGTGCGCCCAAACACGCCGTTGAGGGGATAACAAAATCTATGGCCATTGAATGGGCACCCTATGGGATTCGCGTGAACACGACTTACCCGAACCTACTCAAAGAAATCCGAAAATGCGTGAGTCGATTGAAAAGAAGATTTAGTTGTCTCGCTTCACCCAAGTCGAGAATTTAATGCGCGGTCGTTTTCTTTGTATCCGATGCCGCGGCGATGATGACGGGCGGCCGGTTAACGTCACCAAATGCGATTTGCGGCAGTGACGCGTGTATGACCGTTCTTTAGAATGGCCAAAACAGCGGAATGAGAACACTAGACAAGACACCAAATGAAATGTTTAATGGCAAACCGATGATAAGGTAATCAGAAAATTTGTAACCCCCGGGGCCAAACACCAGCGTGTTCGTTTGGTATCCGATTGGGGTCGCAAAACTCGCTGACGCGGCCACCATAACGGCAACGACCAATGGCCGAGGATCAATCCCAAGAGACGCGGCGATTCCGATTGCGACCGGAGTCATCACCACAGCGACCGCATTGTTGGACACCATTTCGGTCAAGGTAGATGTCAAAATATAAACGAGCCACACCACGAATATCGGGTGCCAGCCGGCCAAAAGAGGCGATAGCATGTCAGCAATGAGCGTGATTGAACCCGCCGACTCCATCGCGGCCCCGACTCCCAACATAGAAAAAATGAGGGCTAGAAGTCGGCCATCAACGAAGGACAAACCTTCCTCGGTGTCAACACAACGAGTGCCGATCACCACCGCAATGGCAATGATCGCGAGGGAATGAACGGGCATCACCCCAAAAACAGCAAGTACGACAAGGGCCACAAGTGTCAGGATTGCGATGGGGGCTTTATTGCGGCGATAAGGTTGAGTGTCAGGCTTTTCGATTTCCATGACATCATAGTCGAGTGCAAATCTGTGGATATCCGAGGCCGAGCCCTCAAGCAACAAGGTGTCACCGATGCGGATTTGCACATTGTCGAGTTGACCGATCGGCGCCTGGTTCCTCGGCCGATGCACGGCGAGAACGTAAATCCGATAGCGTCGATCCAACTCAAGCGAGCCCATTGTTTTGCCGATCAAACGAGAACGCGGAGAAATAAGGGCTTCGACAGTTTCAGTCTCTTGTGAAGACACTTTTTCAGCGAGATTGAACTCACTCTGCGAGTGTAGCCCAATAATCTCGGCCTTGTTGGTCCGCAAAATGACCCTATCACCTTCGACCAAGTTAACATTTGGAAAATGTCGTCGTAAAGTCGAGCCTTGGCGGATGACATCAATGACACGGACGCCGCTTCTGCGGAATATATCGACCTCAAGGGCTCTTTTCCCAATCAATTCGCTTTCGGCTGAGATGATCACTTCTGTGAAGAATTTCATTTTGGTTCGATCTCGCAAAATGACACGAAACGACTCGCGATGGGGCAAGAGACGGGGGCCAAGAATACGCAAATAGAGGACTCCAAAGGCCGCGAGGATCACACCGAGTGGAGTGATTTCAAACATCGTAAAAGGGGCCATCCCGGCGGCGCGGGCCATACCATCAACGAGCAGATTTGTTGACGTTCCAATCAACGTGCATATGCCGCCGAATATCGACAGGTAGGATAGCGGAATCAAGAGTTTGGACGGGGCAACACCTATTTTGGTGGAGGCCACGATGACGACGGGAATGAGTGTTAACACGACGGGTGTATTGTTGACGAAAGCAGATGACATAATCACCAAGGCGGCCGGTAGGATCAGTGTCAGCAGGGGTTTTTGATCGCTCAAGTTTGTGACACTGCCGGAGAGAGCGTCCAATACACCTGTTCGAACCAACGCACCGGACAGGATATACATAGCGACAATTGTCCACGGTGCTGGGTTCGAAAACACATTTAGAGCTTTGTCTTGAGGCAGCAATCCTGTCGCAAGCAAGAAGCCCGCGCCCAAAACCGCGATCGTCTCGACTGGGTAAACCTCCGTGATGAACAGGGCAAACATGACCAAAGTCACGGCGATTACCGCAAGTGCGGCCCAATTCTCTGCAATAAAATTCATAAACAATGCGAGTGCCCGTCAAGTCCCGACGGTTCATTATCTGTCAATACCCATCGGATTGCAGCAAAATTATTGATTAGGATGGGTTTGCCTTTGGCGGCCGAGCGTCTTGGTCATCAACAGACGGGTAGGATACAAATGGTCACAATGACAGGGAGTGGATGTTCAATCTCCTCTGTCGACTTTTTTCAAATTCGCGATTGGGCGATTTTCAATTTGTATCAGCGGTGATGAATCCGCGCCCAAGAGGCAATTTAATTGGCGCCTGACCCACGGTGTGTATCCATAAAGTCCAAGACCAGCGGTCGAATATTGTGATACCACATCTTGCCAGCAAAAATACCGTAATGACCCGCTTGAGGCTCAATATGACTCGACTTCATCCGATCGGGAAGGCCGGTCAGCAGGTTAAGGGCACTTGAGCATTGGCCGGGGGCCGAAATATCGTCTTGACCCCCTTCGACAGTTTTGACCGCGGTGCGGTCGATGGCCCGGAGTTCAACCGGTTGGCCTCGGAGCGAAAAGCAATCATGGGCGATTTCCGAACGTTTGAAAATACGTTCAATTGTTGAAAGGTAAAACTCCTTGGTTAAGTCCATGACGGCTAAATATTCGTTGTAAAAGTTGTTGTGCCGATCATGATCGGTTGCTTGACCGATGGTACGACGATGAATTTGATTGGCGAAGGCATGAAAATGAGTGGGGAGATTCATCGACATGAAAGAGGCGAGCTGAAGGACACCCGGATAGACTTCTCTACCGACACCCGCATGATTGGCCCCCACATTCTGAATGAAATAATGTTCTAGTTGCCCCATACTCAGCCTGCGGCCAAAATCCGTCACTTCTGTTGGCGCAGCGTCGGGAACGACAGGGCCGCCAATTAGGATGAGTGAGTTGGGTTGAGATGTTGGAGAGTGGGCTGCAAGATAGGCGGTCGCCGCCAATGCCAAGGGGGCCGGTTGGCAGACCGCGATGACATGCGTATCGGCACCAAGGAACTGCATAAATTCGGTCAGATAAAGCGTAAAATCCTCAACGTCGAATTGGCCCGCCGAAACGGGGACATCGCGGGCGTTTTGCCACTCCGTCACATAAAGATCGCAATCAGGAAGAAGACTGATGACGGTGCGACGTAGAAGCGTCGCATAATGTCCCGACATTGGCGCAATCAACAGCACTTTTCGTGGCGATGAGGGGCGCTTTTTGACATTAAAATAAGTGAGTTGGCAAAAGGGTTTGTCAACCGCACAAATCTTTTCCACACCATACTCTCGGCCTTTGGTTATGGTCTTGTCAATGCCCCAATCAGGTTTTTGATCAATGCGTCGGAAACTTTGCTCGGTGATCGCTCCCCATGAAGCCAATTGGGCGGGGGCCAGATGAGGCATGGGTTCAAAGAAGGGAGAGGACCAATAAGCCTTGAAGGCGGCCCCAAGAATTTCGTTTGATCTTCGGGCACTTTCCATCAAATCGTAGGTGACGCAGGTTTTCATTTTGACTCCATAAAAGACTTGCCAATATAACTTTTCCCATTAATAGAATGCAAGGATGGGACAAAAGAGCCGTGACCGATTGGTCAAGGCCAATTGATCACGAAGGGGTGCGATGTGACAGAGCCAACTCCGACGATTGACTCCAGGAAACTCAAGGAAAATCTTGAAAAACTGGAGGAGCTCAACCAGAGATTTCTCAACGTCCTTGCCCAAAAAAAACCTTCCAATCCGGCCACTCTTGGCCCGGGTCACGAGTTTTTTAGCGATACGCTGACGTCAATTATGCAAGACTCCATAAACAATCCAGCTCGCCTATTTGAGTTGCAGGTCAGCTATTGGGGAGAATCACTGCAGAACTGGATTCGCTTGAAAGAGTCCATGTTCCTAGCCTCGGAGACGCAACATGCGAGCAAAAATTCGCCACATTCGACGTCACTCGGCGGCGATTTTTGGAAAACGAATCCCTTGTTCAAACTGGTTAAAGAACAGTACGAGACCAATGCCGCCGCGGTTCGTCGGGCGTTGACTGACATCGATGGTCTTGATGACGCACAGCGGCAAAGATTGGCATTTTTTTCGGGCCAGATTGTTGAGATGATGAGTCCGGCGAATTTTCTTGCGACCAACCCTGAAGCTTTGGAGCGGGCGGCCTCGACCGGTGGTGAATCGCTGGTGCGAGGACTTGAGAATCTGGTGCGGGATTTGGAACACAACGATGGTGAGTTACTGGTCACTCTCGCCGATAGGGACGCGTTTTCAGTCGGTGACAATTTGGCAACAAGCCAAGGTGATGTTGTTTACCGAAATGAACTTTTTGAACTGATTCAATTCAGCCCCACGACCGAAAAAGTGCATCGAATTCCCTTATTAATTGTACCACCGTGGATCAACAAATACTACATTTTAGACCTCAAACCTGAAAACAGTCTCATTGGGTGGTTGGTCAACAGGGGATTCACCGTCTTTATTATGAGTTGGGTGAATCCGACCGAGCGACATCGAGATATTGGGATGGATGCCTATGCCAGTGACGGATGTTTGACCGCTATCAATGAGGTCAAGAAAATTACCGAAGAAAACAAAGTCAATGTGGTGGGTTACTGTATTGGCGGAACTCTACTTGCCTTGGTCTTGGCTTATATGAGCCGAACTCGAAATCAATCCGTCCGCTCGGCCACTTTCTTTACGACTCTCACGGATTTTACCGAACTCGGTGAACTTTCAGTCTTTGTTGAGAACGATTTTCTTGCCGGCATTGAGAGTGAAGTGGAGAGGCGCGGGTATCTTCCGTCCCTTTTTATGTCACGGACATTCTCGTTCATGCGCGCCAACGATCTGGTCTACGCACCGGCCGTTCGACTATACTTAATGGGAGAGGCACCACCTGCCTTTGATCTTCTTTACTGGAACGGTGATTCAACCAATTTGCCGGCGCGAATGACGGTTGAGTATCTGCGTCGCTTATGTCAACGGAATGAATTCGCGACACAAGGGTTTGATCTATTGGGTGAAAAAGTCACCTTGCGGGATGTTCGTCATCCCCTGTTTGCCATAGCCTGCGAGACGGACCATATTGCCAACTGGCCGGGTTCCTATCGGGGCATCGTGTCCATGGCCAGCCGAGACAAGACATTCGTTCTCTCGCAATCGGGTCATATTGCTGGAATCGTCAACCCTCCATCGCGTGATCGTTATGGTTATTACACGGCAGACAAACTGGCACGAACAGCTTCTCAATGGCAGGCCAACGCGACTTTCAATGAAGGCTCATGGTGGCGACTGTGGGGTGATTGGTTGGCTCGACGGTCGGGAGCCATGATAGATTCATCGGCAATGACGGGCGGCAAAACACCCTCTTTGGGCGCGGCACCAGGAACTTATGTGTTGGCTTCCCATTCCGCCAGCGGCGCTTGACCTCGAGGGCCACGCCGGCGGCCCCGATTTGAGGTTTGAGACACAATAAAGCCAATCATTGCACCTTGTTTTTTTGGTCAATATCGGCTTAGGGATGACCACAGGCCGCAGTAGCTCAGTGGTAGAGCGCACCCTTGGTAAGGGTGAGGTCGGGAGTTCAATCCTCCCCTGCGGCACCATTTATTGATCACTCCACTGCCAATTAACGCCATATTCATCGAGAATCTGCTCAACCCTTTCTTTCTCAGATTGAGGTGTGTTCGCAATGATGGCGGACAAACCGACATTGGCAATTTCATGAACATCCGTCACCGTAGAGGGCAGATTCTCTGATTGCATTCGATGGTTGAGTACCCGTTTGATGGCACGTTTACGTAAATCGGGTTTAAAGACTTTTCCAACCGCGGTCTTCGGCAATTCGTCGACAATTTCGATATGTTCCGGTTTTGCCAAACGGTTCTCAATCTTCTGGTCAGCAAAGGCCGCCAATTCGGCGGACTCCAAACTCACGCCACCGACGAGTTCGACGTAGGCACAGGGTAATTCGCCCATCGCAGGGTCAGGCTGACCCACCGCTCCTACAAAGGCGACGGCCTCGTGACTGGCCAAGGGATCCTCAATCCATGCGGGATCGACATTTTGGCCCCCTCGAATGATCAGATCTTTGGCTCGCCCCGTAATTGTGAGATAGCCATCGTCATCTAAATATCCAAGATCACCTGTTCTCAGCCAATCGTTTTCCACAAACAACCCCTCATTGCGACTTGGGTCAAGATAGGTCGAACCGGCAAGGACACCCGGTCCAGAAATGCAGATTTCTCCGCCTTCGCCAGTTTGACATTCTCGAACAAGATTTCCGTCTTTGTCACATTCCAAAACGCGGACTTGAGCATAGGGAACCGGAAGTCCGACTGAACCAATTTTTCTCTCACCATTGAGCGGATTTATGGACACCAAACAAGTCGCCTCAGTCAGCCCATATCCTTCAAGAATCTTGATCCCAACGGCGTCTTCAAATTTTTTATAGAGTCCCATGGGTAAGGTGGCAGAACCACAAACGGCGGCCTTCAGGGAAGAGATATCTGCGTCAATGGGCCGCTGCATCAAGGCGGAGATTGCGGTCGGAACGATCAAAACAAATGTCGCTTGCCAGCGCTCCACCAATTTCCAAAAATTATCGAACACACCATCACCTCGATAACCGGCTGGAGTGGGGAAAATGATATGTCCTCCCGATGCCACCGTTGACATCAGAGCCGGGTAAGCGGCAAACACATGAAAGAGCGGCAATGGGCAGAGGACAGTCTCATCAACCTTCAGTCCGACAGTTTCGGCGGCCCAACCGTTAAAGACGATACCAGCATTGGTATGTTGGGCAAGTTTTGGAATTCCCGTCGTTCCACCGGTATGAAAAAGGCCCACAATTCGATCCTCCCCACCATCCTCAAAGATCAGTTGATCGGCCGGTTGTGAGCGAACCGAGGCATGGAAGTCGGAAACTTTGGCATTGTGTTTTGCCGGGTTTTTTGGGCGAAGCATGGCTGCCATCCAAGACTTTGGTGGCGAGAGGTAGCGACACAAGTCAACCTCAAGGATATGCTCAACATTGGGTGCCATAGCCGCCACCGAACGCGCCGCAAGTTGTGGGATTTCCGTCTTGGGAAAGGGTTTTAAGGTGACAAGAATTTTGGCATTTGAGGTTTTCAATATCCCGCCAATTTGCTCGGCATCAAGTAATGGATTGATCGGATTGACGACACCCGCGATGGCCGCCCCCAAAAGAGTCACAACCGTTTCAGTGGAGTTAGGAAGGAGAAAAGCCACCACATCATTCTTTCCAATTCCCATAGAATGAAAAAGATTAGCCGCTTGCGTGACCCGCCCGTGCAATTCCGCCCAAGAAAGTGTTTCAGCCTTTGACTCGGGGTCAGAAAGGAGTTGAAAAGAGATTGCCGACCGGTCACCATGTTCTTTTTTGCGCAGGCTCAACAAGCCGTAAATCGTCTTTGGAATATCGCGCTCATCCCAACTCATTTCATTTTCAAGCGCAATCTTGTCGTCAAGAGTGTTTGGCGTTTCCATGATCGTCCTCCTCGCTTCTTGGCACTCGACAGAATGAAGAAGATCAGTCAAAAAAACAAGTCTTGCCGCACTTCTAAATTGAGAATTTAGGACTCAACAAACTGCAATTCTGCCAACCGGGAATAGACTCCCTCCTTTCGGATTAAGTCTTCGTGGCGGCCCTCGGCGACAATTTTCCCTTCGTCAAAGACGAGGATTCGGTCCGCATTTTGCACCGTTGATAGACGATGGGCGATGATCAGTGTGGTTCGATTTTGAGCCATAACTTCGATGGCCGTTTGCACATCTTTTTCGCTCTCTGAATCAAGAGAGGAGGTGGCTTCATCAAGCAATAGCAAAGGGGCTGACCTCAAGATGGCGCGGGCGATGGCTAGGCGCTGCTTTTGCCCTCCAGATAACATGATGCCGCGTTCACCCACTTCACTGTCATAGCCATCAGGAAGTGATATCAGAAAGTCATGAATAGCGGCGAAGGAAGCAGCAGCCTCGACTTCCGCATTTGTGGCTTCTTGTCGTCCGAAACGGATATTGGCGCGAGCCGAGTCAGCAAAGATCGCTGGGTCTTGTGGAACGAGTGCGATATTCTTGCGAAATTCCCTCAAGCACAACTGTCGGATATTCACATTGTTGATGAGGATCTGTCCCGATTGCGGATCAAAGAACCTAAGCAGAAGCTGGAATATCGTCGATTTGCCTGAACCGGACGGGCCAACAATTGCCACGGTTTCACCGTTGCGAACCGAAAAGGAAACATCGGTCAAGGCGCTGATTTCAGGTCGCATGGGGTATTGAAACGTCACGCTCTCAAACCTGACAGATGAGGAGTCAATCGGCGAGAGAAAAGCCGGCTGAACCGGTTCGATAATGGTATCTTCTGCATTTAGAATCATCACCAAACGTTCGGTGGCTCCAGAAGCTCGAACAAGTTCTCCCCACACTTCAGAAAGAGCCGCGACAGATCCGGCCACCATGACCGAGAAAATGACAAATTGTGTGAGATCGCCTGCTGACATCTGGCCTCTTTGGACATCCAGCGTTCCACTCCAAACAACAGCGACAATTCCGCAGAATGTAAGAAGAATGATAAGAACCGTCATCGTGGCCCGGATACGAATCCGTTCAATGGCAGAAGTGAATGACCTTTCAACGACGTCATTAAACTTGCGCTGACTTTGCGACTCTTGGGTGTTGGCTTGAACGGTCTGGAGAGACAACAAAATTTCAGAGGCATTAGCGGAGCTTTCTGCCACCAAGTCTTGATTATCTCGGCTGACACGGCGCAGCCGACGTCCTAGCAAGAGCGTTGGCACAATGACGATGGGGACGACCAGCAAGGCCAAAGATGTGAGTTTGGCGCTTGTCAACATCATCAATGCCAAGCCCCCGACAAAAATCAGCATGTTGCGAAGTGCCACCGATACGGTCGAACTGATGACTGTGAGAACGAGCGTCGTGTCGGTATTGATGCGTGAGAGCACATCTCCGGTCATCATTCGCTCGTAATATGTGGGGCTGAGTGAAACAGCTTTGGCAAAGACGGCCTTGCGGATATCGGCCACGACACGTTCACCGACTGAGGTCACAAGAGCATAACGCAACCCGCTGCCGAAGGCGAGTAAAGCAGCAACAAGCATCGAAATAAAAAATAGTCCCGAGGGGTTAAATGGATCTCTCTGCCCGAAATTATCGACAAATTGTCCGACAACAATTGGCATCGTTAGTGAGAGAGAAGCGGTGAAAAATAACACGCCAGCGGCGGCGGTCATTTTTCGACCGTAGGGTTTGACAAAGGGAAGTAAACTTTTCAAGTCGACTTTTTGAAAGGTATTCAACCTGAACCTTGAAGCTTGAGTTTCGGATCCCTGCGCTACATTGACCCGATGTCCAGTCATAATGAACCCTAGTTATGGCTCCGGGTGAAATGGAGCGGGTGATGGGAATCGAACCCACGTATTCAGCTTGGAAGGCTGCTGCTCTACCATTGAGCTACACCCGCACCACCCCAACTCTACCTATTTGAGGGCCATCGTCAAGTTCAACAAGGGATAATGAATGGGTATAGGTAATCAGGAGGCTCGGTTGAAAATGTCAGAGGATATGTGTGTACCGAGACTCTTGCTATGAAGTTGAGATGACGGTGGATTTGGAAAAATATTTTTCATACCCATTGAATCCCTTAGGGACGGTTAGTTCTAGAAAGAAAATTCGAATGGTTTCCAACCGTCATGGTTTGGATAAGATACGGTGTTAAAGTCATCATGGATTTTCGGTAAGGGTTCACGCGGACCATGACAAATTTAGTGTCCACCCGCCTAACATGTCCTTACGGCTTCATGGAATTATCGGAATTGACAGAACGAGTTCAAACCCAAACACAGTGTCGCAGCGAATTGAAATGAAAAAAAGCGAATCATTGGTGCTTCGATTGCTGGAACTCTGTGAGCCTGAAAGGGCTCGAGATATGGTGATGACGGGGCTTCGTTTGGGCGCATATCTTCTCCCACCCAAGACGGTCGAATCGACCCGTTTGAAGGTCTCATTGGCGGGGCTTGAACTCAAGAATCCACTGGGGCTCGCCGCTGGTTTTGACAAAGATGCCAAATTGCTTTCTGTGCTTCCCCGCATGGGATTTGGCTTCCTTGAGGTTGGGGCTGTGACACCGAATCCACAAACTGGCAACGCCAAGCCACGATTGTTTCGTTTGAGCGAGGACCAAGCTGTCATCAATCGGTTCGGCTTCAATAGCCAAGGGGCAAAATCTGTCGCCAAACGTCTGAAAGCGCGTCGAGATGAGAATATTATCGGACTCAATGTTGGAGCCAATAGGCAGAGTGACGATCAGATGGCGGATTATGTCTCTGTGATTCAGTCGTGCGGCGAATATGTCGATTTTGTGACGGTCAACATATCATCGCCCAATACACCAGGATTGCGAGATCTTCAAAAGAATCAAGAGTTCAAGACATTGATGTCTTTAACAAAATCGGCGCGTGATGAACTTCGTCATCGGCCAAAATTGTTTGTCAAACTCGCGCCTGATTTGGCAATTGAACAATTGCGTGAGGCGGCGGAGGTGGCTGTTGAATCTGGGTTTGACGCGATCATTGCCACCAACACGATGGCGGTCAATTTTGGCCATGGATTCCATCCGTCTTTGAATTGTCAACTGAAATCAAAGCACTGTGATGAAAGAGGTGGATTGTCGGGGAGACCCTTGTTTGATTTGTCGACTCGCGCTCTTGGCGAAATATATCGAGTGACCGAAGGGAAAATACCTCTTATCGGTGTGGGCGGAATCGAAACGGGCGAGGACGCGTTTCAAAAAATTCAGGCGGGGGCCACGGCTTTACAAATTTATACGTCTCTAGTGTTTCGTGGATTCTCTCAGACTTCAACAATTCTGTCAGAATTGGACAAACGACTCGAACAAGAAGGTTTTGATTCTGTCATGGAAGCGGTGGGGTCGGACAATGCCCGCTGGCGTTTGAAGAGGTGAGTCGCGAAACGGCTTTTTGTCGATGGCATTCGTCATTCTTGGATTGATGAACTGACCGGCTTGATATCGGCGTCCATTTCGAGTCTCGGGTAACGCCAAGCGAGGGTGAGAGTTCGGAGCACAAAAAAAATC
Source organism: Paracoccaceae bacterium (assembly GCA_022824005.1). Lineage (GTDB taxonomy): Bacteria > Pseudomonadota > Alphaproteobacteria > Rhodobacterales > Rhodobacteraceae > JAPOXR01. The sequence continues at coordinate 143,185 of JAJEBG010000016.1, read as the reverse complement.
AGCAGACTTGCCCAAAGTCCGTGATTTCCAAAAACGGGAATGAGAATGACTGTAGAAATCACGAAGCCAAGAGTAGACACCATCATGCTTTGGCGCATCTCCCGGGTGCGAGTGGCACCGACAAAAATTCCATCAAGCATCCAAGATGGCGCGCCGAAGATGGGAGCCATGATGACCCAAGGAAGAAAAGTGAGAGCTTCGGCTCTGACATCACTCGCATTGGTGAGGATTTTTATCCCCAATAGGCCAAAACTTGCCATAATCAAAACCAATATTGCGGTGGCTATACTGCCCCACAAACCGGTCATAAGAACGGATCGTCGCAACTCATGGCGATGACGAGCGCCAATCGACAACCCCACCAACGCTTCAGCGGCAAAAGCAAATCCGTCTAATGCAAAAGCCGTGATATGAAGAAACTGGATGAGTATTTGATTGGCGGCAAGGGTGAGATCACCAAAATCGGCGGCCAGAAAGAGAAACAGAACGAAGGCCACTTCAATGAATAGATTGCGCAAGAAGATATCTGCATTGACGGTCGCCATCCGACGCCATTTTTGTCGCTCTAGTATTCGTAACCAATCGGGCCATTCGGTGTCCTGCAATGCCCGTCGGCAGAGCCAGAGGCCAAGAATCAGTCCGCAAATTTCGGCGATCACTGTGGCCGAAGCAACTCCCGCCACGCCGAAGTCCAGAACCAGCACAAAAATCACATCAAGGAGAATGTTGATTCCATTGGTTGTCACTTGAAGAATAAGCACTGAGCGGGTCTTCTCAAGCGCGATGAACCAGCCGGTGATGGCAAAAAGAGCGATGGCCGCTGGAGCTGACCAGATCCGAATGGAGGTGTATTCATAAGCCAAGGTTTCGACGTTGGATGAAGCGGGAGAAGCCCAAAAGCTCAGCCAAAATATCGGTGTTTGAAAAGCGATGAGAACAAGGCCTGCAAAAGCGGCGATGAGAAGGCCGCGAATCAACAAGGCGAACAACTCCTTCGAATCATTTTGTCCCCGCGCTTGAGCACTCAATCCGGAAATTCCCATTCGTAAGAAACCAAATAACCAATATATGGTTGTCAGGATTATTGACCCAATACCCACGGCGCCAATAGGCGCGGCCTCGCCGAGTTGGCCGATGACACCCGTATCAACGGCCCCAAGGATCGGGACAGTCGCGTTGGCGACCATGATGGGGAGGGCGATTTTTAGAACGCGGCGATGCGTAATCGGTTGGTGATCACCAAATTCATGCATGAATGTTTGGTAACTGAAAATGTCCCGTCGCTTGGGCAAAAAGGCGATGACGCTCCCGTTGCCAGGCGATGACATGAAGCGTGGCAAATCTTCGGCCAGATCGAATGATATTGGCGCGTGCGAACGCCGTCTCAGGAAGGCCGCGACGCAGATAATCTATCGAAAAGGATACCGTTTTTGGTAACGGAGTCTCAAGCCTGTGATCCCCCTTTATTTGGGAATGCCAAGCCAATTCTACGAGGGCGGTGATTTCAAGGAAGGCCGCGGTGGCACCACCATGGAGTGATGGGCCAAAAGGATTTCCTATCAATTGCCGGTTGAATTTTAGGATAGCCGTCAGTTCATCACCATGACGTTCAAAGTCGATCCCTAAAAATTTCGCGTATGAGATTCGTTGCGTAAGGTGAGAGAACTTATCTTCTATGGATGGTGGCTCATTGGAATGAGGAGACTCGCTCATGATCACGTCCCCACGGTGAAGGTTCCATTGGCAATGGCCACGGGAGAGTTATGGTCTTGGTCGGTCGCATTGACTTTCACAAATGCGACGAACCGAGTGACATGATAGCAATGGGCTTCAGCAACAAGTGTATGATGGGGTTTGGCGGCTCGCATATAGTTGATTGATAAAGTCATTGTGGCGGCAATCGTACCTACTTTTGGATGGCTAATCGCGGCGGTCCCTGCAGATGAATCAAGAAGGGCTGATACGGCACCGCCGTGCACCACTCCCGTCAGGGAATCACCGATGAAACATTCGTTATAAGGCATGGAGACGACGGCACGGCCTTCACCCACGCTCACGAGCTGCATATTCAAGGCTTGAGAATGCATCATGGACTTAAAGATCGCCTGAATATCTGTTGTCGTGGCATCCGCGCTCATTAATACTGTTTCCTTCCTGCAAGGCAATGATGAACGGACGGCGAGCCGCCCGGTGTTTAGGAATATCGGTATATAGGAGCGGCATTGTTGTGGTAAGAGAAAATCCGCAAATATCTAGTGCTCAATGGGATTTTGGCTAACAAAAGAAGCTTTAACTCCTCTCGTCCTTCATCAATGAGTCCAATTGGTGGCGAGGATTCTGGAATGATTTGACAATTTGTCTGATTGCTGCAAGAGATTTGAATCATTTGAGAATGATTCGCAATCGCAAGAGTAATATGAAATGGATGTAGTGGCCGGCCGAGGATGGGTTCGTTTTGAATTTCGTCCGCGGCGTATGGTTATGGCGACCGCCTTGGCTATGGCGGTAATCATACCCGGAACTTTAGGTGATGTGACCCGGGCGGTAATGATTGACGCCTACCTTCAGGTGAGTGTCTTTGTGGCCGCCACATTCTTGCTCTTCTATGGTTGTGAAAGGCTCTTTAAGGTTGATCTACGCGCCTATCTTGCAAGAGAAAAATTATTTTCTGTACCGCTAGCCGCCGCGATGGGAGCCACGCCAGGTTGTGGCGGAGCGGTGATCGTCGTCGCTGCTTACAGTTCGGGTACCGTTGGCTTTGGAGCCGCGGTTGCCGCTTTGACGGCGACGATGGGGGATGCGGCCTTTCTTCTGATTGCGGTCCGTCCCGATGCCGCCGCTGTCATTTTGCCCACCGCCCTGCTTGTGGGGATCATATCGGGTTGGGTTTGCAATCTTGTTCTGCCAAATTTGAATTTGGGGCGAATGGGAAGAGAGGTCTTGCCATCAGTGGCAGTTGGGAAAATCCGCCCCTTGGATTTTTCTTATCTTGCGGCTTCTATTCCCGGGCTTGCATTGGGGATATTGCTGCTGTTTCAAATTGAAGTCAGCGAGGGATGGGCGTGGTTGCCATCCGTCGTTACATTTGCCGGTATCGGTATCGGATTAGTTATCTGGTCGACGTCAAACTTTGATACGATGAGTCATCCGAATGACCATCCTGTGACGCGGATGGCCGAGGAGACCAGTTTTGTGACAATTTATGTTATAGCCGCTCTTTTGGCCTATGAATATTTGACCGTTTTTTCAAGCCTCAATCTTGAAGTCTTATTCAATTCGCTCGCGCCGCTTTTGCCGCTTGTTGCCATCGTCATTGGGTTCATCCCGGGGTGTGGCCCGCAAGTGTTGGTCACGTCGCTCTTCATCAGTGGCATCATTCCATTCTCGGCACTCATCGGTAACGCGATCTCAAACGATGGGGATGCCTTGTTCCCCGCGATCGCCCTGAACTGGAAAGTCGCAGTCGTGGCTACTCTGGTGTCGGCCGTCCCCGCCTTGTTTGTCGCTTACGCTTTCTTCTTCTTGGCACCCAATTTTATGAATTAGTGCTACCCGTCAATAGAGACGTGGAGTGTTGATCCCATTTGACGAGAAGCGAAACAAAAAATTCGCGGTGATTGAAATTCTGTTTTGCTATCCAATGCCGTATGTTAATAACTGGCCTAAATGTGAATCTCCCATGCACAGGAGCAAAAATTAAGACATGTCGATCATTTTACATTGCTTTGGTGAATCGGGAAATGCTTATAAGGCGGCGCTCACGCTCCAACTCGCGGAGATGGATTGGGTGCCGAAATTTGTCGATTTTTTCAATGGTGAGGCGCGAACCGAAGCGTTTCTCAAATTGAATCCGATGGGTGAAGTACCTGTGATGCAGGACGGCGAACTCGTGCTGACCCAATCGGGTGTCATTCAGAGGTACGTCATTGAGAAATCAGGAAAATTTGGAGGAGATTCAGTTGAGGAAGACCGGCAAATTTGGCGGTGGGTTCTGTGGGATAATCACAAACACTCTTCATTGAACGGAAACTGTCGTTTTCTGAGAAACTTTATTCCTGAAGATAAAAGACCTCAGCCTGTGATCGACTGGCTCGAAGGACGTTTGAAAGCCGCTTACTCGGTTTTGGAACGGTCGTTGGAAACCCGCGATTGGTTGGTTGGAGATAAATTGACCGCGGCTGATCTTTCTTGCTGTGGCTATCTCTATTATCCTGAACCTTTCGGATTTGAGCGCCGCCAATGGCCGGCGATTGATCGTTGGTTGACGCGGATTTCGTCCCAGAAGGGATGGAAGCATCCCTATGACTTGATGCCGGGGCGGCGGCCGGAGTCGTCCTCATAGTGTCAGATGCTTTAATCTTTGATGCTGTCCGCACACCCCGTGGGCGGGGCAGTCAGAGAGGCTCACTCGCCAGTCTCACTTCAGTCGACATTTCGGCCCAGATGATCGATGCGCTGATCCACCGAAATCATCTTCCGGGACATGATATCGAGGATGTCATTTGGGGAAACGCGACCCAGATTGGTGAGCAAGGTGGTTGTCTCGCAAGGGCGGTGGTTCTGATGTCTGAACTTGATGATGCTGTGCCCGGCCTGACAATCAATCGATTTTGTGCCAGTGGACTTGAGGCGGTGAACCTCGCGGCGGGGCAAATTCATGCGGGCGAAAAAACTGGCTATATTGCCGGCGGTGTCGAAATGATGAGCCGGGTGACTATGGGCAGCGATGGCGCGGCGATGGCAGTTGATCCAAGAATTGCCATGAAAATGGCCTTTGTACCGCAAGGTATTTCAGCTGATCTGATTGCCACTGAATATGGTTTCTCGCGTGAGGATTGTGACCGCTACGCCTGCCAATCCCAACAGCGGGCGGCACGAGCTTGGACGGAAGATCGCTTCAAGCACTCAATTGTGGCGGTGCACGATATCAACCATAGGGAGGTTTTAGCACAAGATGAGCACTTGCGCCCCGAAACCGATATGGCGGTATTGGCCGAACTTAAGCCCTCTTTTGCTGATATGGGTGAGGGCATGCCGGGTTTCGACAAAGTGGCTCTTTTAAAATACCCCCATTTGGAGGCCATTGAACATGTTCATCATCCCGGAAATTCATCGGGTATTGTTGATGGCGCGGCGGCGATTTTGATTGGCAATGAAGAATTTGGTGCGCCATTGGAACTCCGACCTAAAGCCCGCGTTCTTTCAATGGCGAAAGTCGGATCGGAGCCAACGATTATGTTGACCGGGCCCATCGCGGCGACGCGCCTCGCTCTCAAACGTGCTAATTTGGAAATCAGTGATATTGATCTCTTTGAAGTCAATGAGGCTTTCGCCGCTATTCCGCTGTTATTTATGCATGAATTCGGCGTTGATGATGAGAAGGTCAATGTCAATGGAGGGGCCATTTCGTTGGGTCATCCACTAGGTGCCACAGGTGCCATTCTCCTTTCTTCTGCCGTGGAGGAATTGGAACGGGCCGATCTTTCAACGGCTTTGGTGACGCTATGTGTCGGTGGTGGAATGGGTGTCGCGACAGTGATTGAGAGAGTGTAGGAACATGTCAGACTTCCATTACCAAAAAGAGGCGGATGGTATTGCAGTCATCTCATGGGATGTCGCCGGGGCTCGGATCAATACCATGACGAGAGAGAGTTTGAGGGAATTGGCGAGTCATTTTGACTCCGCCTTTTCCGATGGCAAGGTGAGGGGAGTCGTGCTCACCAGCGCCAAGAAAGATTTCTCCGGAGGGATGGCTCTAGATACCTTTCATCAGATTCGCGGCCAAGAGCCGACAGAAGAGGCCGACGCGCTTTTTGCCCATATCATGGAATTCCATCAAATTATCCGTCGCATTGAATGGGCCGGTCGAGAGCTAAAGAGTGGGAGATCAGGAAAACCAGTTATCGCCGCCTTGCCGGGGACAGCTGTGGGAATTGGTTATGAAATTCCTCTTGCCTGCCATAGGATCATTGCCGCAAAAAATCCGAAAGCACGAATTGGCTTGCCCGAAATCAAAGTGGGCTTGTTTCCCGCCGCTGGCGGCACCGCCCGCCTGATCCGTCGGCTTGGCATTGAAGGGGCGGCCCCCCTCATGCTTAAAGGAACATTGCTCTCGCCTGAAAAGGCATTGGCGGCGAATCTCATTGACGCTGTCGCCGAGCCAGACGAACTCATTGAGAAAGCTAAAGAGTGGGCTTTGGGCGCAGAACCTGAAGATATTGTTAAGCCATGGGATCGGAAGGGCTATCGCATGCCGGGAGGCACCCCCTACAGCTCGAAAGGTTATTTGTCGTTCATGGGGGCCTGCGCCATGGTCTCGGGCAATACATCTGGAGTTTATCCGGCGGTCAATGCGATGATGTCGGCTATTTATGAGGGGGCGCAGGTGCCGTTTGATACGGCGCTCAAAGTTGAAGCGCGGTGGTTTTCTAAACTTCTCATGGAGGCGTCATCGCTCAACATGTTGCAGACCTTGTTTCTTGACACGAAAGCTCTAGAGAAAGGCGCCCGGCGACCCGCGACAATAAAGAAATCGGAATTGAAGAAAATTGGTGTTGTCGGCGCCGGGATGATGGGCTCGGGCATTGCCCTCGTATCGGCACAGGCGGGTCTTGAGGTGGTTCTCATTGATCAAGATTTGAATGCCGCTTCCCGTGGTAAAGGCAAGATAGAAAAGCTCTTGGCGGCACAGGTCAAAAGACGGCGCGTGGCCGAATCTGAAACGCGGCACATTCTGGAACGTATTAAACCCAGTCAGGAATATGAGACTCTCAGCGGGGCCGACTTTGTAATTGAGGCGGTCTATGAAAATCCGGCTCTCAAAGGCGAGGTGTTGGCAAGAATCGATCGCTCGGTCGATTGCATGATTGCCTCCAATACATCCACGCTGCCCATCAGCGATCTTGCCAAGTCATGTCAGACGCCGAGCACATTTCTCGGTGTCCATTTCTTTAGTCCAGTGGATCGAATGCGCCTCGTGGAGATCATTCGCGGGAAGGAAACTGATGACGCGGCCGTCGCTTTGGCAATTGATTTTGTCAGCCGTATCCAAAAGACACCGATTGTGGTCAATGACGCCCGTTTCTTTTACGCCAACCGTTGCGTCATTCCCTACCTTAACGAAGGAATCAGGATGGTCGGTGAAGGGGTCCGCCCGCCACTTATTGAAAATGTCGCGCGGCAATGTGGAATGCCAGTGGGCCCCCTGCAACTTGTTGATGAGACATCCATTGAATTGGCCGTCAGCATTGCCAAAGCCACAAAGTCGGCTTTAGGAGCCGACTATGGGCACAATGATGCCGACGAGGTGATTTTCAAATTGGCCTCACTAGGCCGTTTGGGTCGAAAATCTAAAGCGGGCTTTTTCGAATATAGTGAAACCGGTCATCGGTTGCGACTATGGCATGGGTTGGGAGTCTATTTCCCAGAAGCGACACCTCAACCCAACGCTGAAAAGGTGCGTAATCGCCTGTTGATGATTCAGGCCCTTGAAGCGGTGAGAGCGTTGGAAGAGGGGGTTTTGACAGATGTCCGAGAAGGGAATGTTGGTGCCATTCTTGGTTGGGGTTTTGCCCCGTGGAGTGGTGGGCCGTTCGGTTGGCTTGATGGACTGATCGCCAATCAATCCGTTCTATCGCTATGCGACGATCTCAGTCGACAATTTGGGGAGCGATTTGTGGCTCCCAAATTGTTGGTTGACAAGGCCACTAGGCGGGAAAAATTCTCCGTTCATTAAAGCCATTCAAGTTGATACATCTAGGGGCAAGATGGTCAGAAAATCGACGTGGCGGGCGCAAGAAAAAAGTGGCTCGATAGGGTAACAGCAGGACGAGCTATAATCGCATGCGCCAGAAGATAAAGGATACTTAAGTATGGGCTGGCTTGCCGATGAAACCGGATTGGAGCCGTGCGGTGCCAATTTTGTGCCGCTGACGCCGCTATCTCACTTAAGACGTGCAAGACGGGTATTTCCTGAGATTACGGCGCTCATTTACGGCGATAGACGTTGGACTTATCAGGAGTATCATGACCGAGTCACACGATTGGCCTCGGCTCTTTCCGCCCGTGGTGTCAAACCCGGAGATGTCGTCTCGTCGATACTTCCTAATGTTCCCGCGGCGGTGGAAACACATTTTGCTGTGCCCGCATGCGGAGCCATTCTTAACGCCGTCAATATTCGGCTCGACGCGGGTTCAGTGGCCTATATTCTTGATCACGCCATGGCCAAATATTTAATTGTCGACTCGCAGTTTGTTCCCCTCGCTGAAGCCGCGCTTGAGTTAATGGAAGGCCAGCCGCCATTAATTATTGAAGTCGATGATCAAGTTGCGGGGATTGACGCGACGGGGCGATACAAGAATTATGAGGATTTAATTGCGGAGGCTTCACTGCCCTATGAATGGCTGATGCCAGAGGATGAATGGGAGAGCCTGACGCTCAATTATACTTCAGGGACGACGGGAAGACCAAAGGGCGTCGTTTACCATCATCGTGGGGCCTATCTTATGACGGTGGGTACGGTGATTAGTTGGCGGATGACTCTATTCCCCAAATTCTTGGCGATTGTGCCGCTTTTTCATTGCAATGGCTGGAATCATTCATGGATGATGCCGGTGGTCGGTGGAACCCTCGTTTGTTGCCGAGAAATTACGGCCAAAGCGATTTATGATGCGATCGCTGATGAAGGGGTGACGCATTTTGGTGGTGTTCCCATTGTTTTGAATATGGTGGCCAATGCGGAACCTTCGGACCGGCGTGAGTTTGATCATCAGGTTGAAATCTTTACCGCAGGTGCGCCTCCCGCGGCGGCCACGTTGGAGAAGATCGAAAAGCTGAACTTTAATGTCACGCATGTTTATGGATTGACCGAGACGTTTGGACATGTGACGGAATGCCTATGGAAGGAAGAGAGATGGGGCCATCTCGATTCGCATTCACGAGCCGCCAAGAAATCTCGACAAGGGGTGGCTTTTCCGACAATGGAAGAAGCGACTGTCGTCGACAAGACGAGCCGCCGGGAGGTGGCCAAGAACGGAAAAGAACTAGGTGAGTTGGTCATGCGAGGCAATCTCATCATGAAGGGCTATTATCGCAACCCTCAAGCCACTCGAGAGGCCTTTGATGGAGGTCAATTCCGCAGTGGAGATATCGGCGTTTTGCATGACGACGGTTACATCCAAATCAAAGACCGTGACAAAGATATTATCATTTCAGGCGGCGAAAATATCTCCTCGATAGAAGTTGAGGGGGCCTTAATGCATCATCCAGCCGTATCGCTTTGCGCGGTGGTGGCCAAAGCGGATGAGAAATGGGGCGAGGTTCCGTTCGCTTTTGTTGAACTCAAAGAGGGTGCTGATTGTAGTGGCGAGGAATTGATCGCCTTTTGCCGCGAGTCTCTCTCAGGATTCAAGGTTCCCAAAGGGGTCGAGTTCAGGGAATTGCCAAAGACATCAACCGGAAAAATTCAAAAGGTCGAATTGAGGAAAATCGCCAAAGCCTGCCATTAGGCAATTCTTGACCATGGATAAGGGAAAAAATCACAGCCAAATCGATGAAAAAGCTGGACGACTATCTCAGGTTAGAGTCATCGGCGAGGTGGCACCTCTCGCGCGATGACGCGGGGCGTCCCGTAGTGGTGACGCTATCGAAGAGCCACCTCACAATTGTGAGTCGGAGTGATCAACCGCTCGCACATTGGTCGTTGCAAGCTTTACGTCAAATCAATCCTGGCCAAATGCCAGCCATTTTCACGCCCGATTCTCAAAATGGCGGTGAAACGATCGAATTATTTGATCAACAATTTGCCGAGATGTTGCAAAGAACGCTCGCCAACGGTCAAAAACAAGAGAGTCCGCAAAAGGCGTCATGGTCTCTACCAATTTATGGTTTCTTGCTGGTGATGAGCCTGCTCGCTGGGATTTACTATTTCTCGGCACCGATAGCGGCGGGGTTGGCGGGATTCGTTTCGGCTTCTGAACGGGACTTCATTGGAGAGAGAACATTTGCCCTTGTGGATGAATTGCTAGGTGAACGTTGTCGCACAATCAACGGCGATCGAATTCTCGTCAAACTCGCTGGCACGATTCTCAACGGTGAAGCTGAAATCAGAGTGGTGCGTAGCCATCACCAAGTTACAGCCCACCTGCCGAGTAGCATTCTGGTTATCACCGACTCGCTGTTGCGCGAGCATGACCAGTTTGCCATTATTGGCGGTTTCCTACTTGAGGAGAAATTGCGCTCGCAGCAAACGGACTCGGTCGCGAGCCTATTTCGTCAGATGGGACTGCTCGCGGCGGTGCGCTTTTTTCTGCACAGGAAGTTAGACGAGAGCGATTTAGAAATTTTTGTCACATCGCAGATATTCAACAACAAAAGGCCGGTCGATCGCGATGAACTTATCGTGAGTTTCAAAAACGCGGGCCTGTCAATTCTACCCTTCGCACAGGCGAACAATTTAACCGAGGTCATTGCGGCATCAAGAGTTCGGAGAGGCAGCCCCCAGTTTACACCGCCGGTGAGTGATCAAGAATGGCTTGATCTACAGAATCTCTGTTTCAAATCACATGAGGAAGGATAACAGACTATACAATCAATGTGAGAGGATAGCGCCAAGAGATGGGTACAAGGTTAAGTTAAAGTTCCGAGAGAAAGCCGTGTTCGAGACGCAGAGATCGATCCATTCTTGCCGCCAATTCATAATTATGTGTCGCGATAAGAGCCGCTAGTTTTGTGTCACGAACCAATTCTAGCAATGTATCGAAGACCTGATCGGCGGTTTGCGGGTCAAGATTTCCCGTGGGCTCGTCAGCGAGGATAAAGTTTGGCTGGTTAGCCAAAGCTCGACATAACGCGACCCGTTGTTGTTCACCCCCTGACAACTCTGACGGACGGTGTTGAGTGCGGCCCGCGAGACCGACTTTGGTTAAGAGTTCAATGGCCCGTGCCGACGCTTCTTGCGACGAGCGTCCATCGGCAAATTGTGGCAGCATGACATTCTCCTGAGCGGAGAATTCTGGAAGAAGATGATGAAACTGATAGACAAAGCCAATCTCACTACGCCGCATTTGGGTACGCAGACGATCGGATGCATTATCCATGCGTTGGTCACCGATGGTGATTGTGCCCTGATCGGGTACATCAAGGAGCCCCGCAATATGCAAAAGGGTTGATTTACCGGCCCCAGAGGGCGCGAGCAAACCCACAATCTCGCCCTTCTTTATAGCCAGTGACACTGACTGAAGAACAGGCACTTCATTTAGAGTGCCGCGCCCAAAAGTCTTATGGATGGAGTCGAGGGAGAAGGCGGTGTCACTCATAACGAAGGGCGTCCAAAGGATTGAGACGTGAAGCGCGGCGAGCGGGGAAAAGAGTGACGATGAAGGATAGCGACAACGACAGCGAAATGGCCTTCATAACATCCCAAAAATCAACTTTAGCCGGCAGACTTGAAAGAAATCTGACATTTGGGTCCCAAACACCCCCGCCGGCCATCCAATTTACAAAATTAAAAATGGGGTCAATATTGATGGCAAATAGACATCCGAGTGCCACACCCATCACGGTACCAATCAAACCGATGGAGGCGCCACAGATGAAAAAGACACGCATGACAGCCCCTTGGCTGAGACCAATCGTGCGCAAAATACCAATGTCACGGCCTTTGTTTTTGACCAGCATGACAAGGCCCGAAATAATATTGGAGGTCGCGATGAGAACAAGGATTGAGAGGATAATAAACATCACATTATCCTCCATCTGGAGGGCGCGCAGGAAGGCCCCCGACGAATCTTTCCACGACCAAGCATAAAATCCATCGCCCGCGACGTCTAATAGAGCCGCCTTGATTTTGTCTATTTCTGCAGGCTCGGCAACAAAAATCTCGATTTCATCCACCTGTTCTTCACGATTCAAGAAACGCTGTGCCTCGGAAAAGGGTAAGTAAACGCGCACTCGGTCGATATCGAAACGGCCGACTCCAAAAATATAAGTGATCTCGTAACTGTTGATTCGCGGGGTGGTGCCGAATGCGGTCTTGACACCGTCTGGCGAGATAAGGCGAATTTGATCGCCAACGCTGACACCCAATTCCCTTGCGACACCAGTGCCGATGGCGATTCCCCTCGCAAAATCTTCGAGTTGGCCAATCGACTCTTCAGGGTTGGCAATTAATGGGAGCGTCGCAAAGTCGGCAGGCCTCGTGCCGAACAATTCAACGCCCGCATTACGAATTTCTGATGAAGCGAGAAGTTGCGCTCGCACAAGGGGCGTCGCCCGACTGACACCGTCGATTTGATGAAGAGCAGGAATTAAGTTTTCAAAGCCCAAGATAGAAGTAGATTTTTGCCCCTCTTCGGTCGTGTAGATTCCCGAATATAATGAAATATGTGCATTCGCTCCCAATACTGTTGCCATGAATTCGCTTCGAAAACCGGTGCGAACGGCAAGTGTGGCGACAAGTGCGAATACTGCGATGGTGATGCCAATCACCGAAATGATGGTCATGGCACTAACGCCACCTTGGCTTCGCTTTGATTTGAGATAACGGTAGGCAATCATCCATTCAAAGGGCGAGAAGGGGCGGGCCCCTCCATGTCTTAAACGGTCATTACTCACGACGGCCATTACCTCGACATAATCGATTTATGGCTTCATCAGGGCTGCAAATGATGGTTTGCCCCCCTCTTCGGTGGCTCATTTCAATTTCACCTTTGATTAAACCGCGGGGCCCGACCGTCAGACGCCATGGAATGCCGATGAGGTCCATAGTGGCAAATTTGGATCCGGCGCGATCATGGGTATCATCATAGAGAGGCTCTTTCCCAAAGGCCGAAAGGCGTCGGCTGAGATCGTCGCAGACATCATTGGTCTTTTTATCCTTGGGGGCTAGATTGATGATTCCGACTAGAAAAGGGGCAACAGGTTCCGGCCATATGATCCCGCGATCATCATGATTGGCCTCAATGATGGCACCGACCAGCCGAGAGACACCAATACCGTGAGAGCCCATATGTACCGGCACGCGGTCTCCATCCGCGTTGGTCACGAAGGCGTTCATCGGTTCAGAATATTTGGTTCCAAAATAAAAGATTTGTCCGACTTCAATACCGCGGGACTGACGTCGGCTAGAGTGGGAAATTTGACTTTTAAATTCCACCGGATCATGAGTTTCATCGGTACGTGCGTAAGGTGTCGTCCAACGTTTGACGACTTCAGCACATTCTTGGGGATTATCAAAATCGACCTTGTGATCACTTTCAGTCAATTCAAGAATATCATTGTCAAAATAGACTTCAGACTCGCCCGTCTCGGCAAGAACCAGAAATTCGTGACTGTGCGTGCCACCGATTGGGCCGGCGCTCGCCCGCATCGGAATCGCTTTTAGCCCCATTTTCTCGTAAGTGTTGAGATAAGAGACCATGTGTCGATTATAGGCGTGGAGCGCGGAGTCCTTGTCGACATCAAAATTGTAACCATCTTTCATCAGGAATTCACGACCGCGCATGATGCCAAATCGGGGGCGGATCTCATCACGGAATTTCCACTGGATATGGTAAAGTGTCAAAGGCAAGTCGCGATACGAATTGACATGGCGACGGAAGATATCCGTGATGAGTTCTTCGTTCGTTGGCCCGTAGACCAAGCGTCGCTCTTGACGGTCGGTGATACGGAGCATTTCTTGTCCGTAATCGTCATAGCGGCCTGACTCCTGCCATAGTGAAGCGGGCTGCAAAGTTGGCATGAGCAAAGGGATGTGACCGGCGGCCATTTGCTCTTCATGGACAATCTGCTCAAGTCTTTTCAATACTCGCAGGCCGAGAGGCATCCAAGAGTAAATACCGGCTGAAGCCTGTTGAATCATGCCAGCTCTGAGCATGAGGCGATGACTGGCGATTTGTGCGTCAGCGGGCGTTTCACGAAGGACGGGCAAAAAATATCGCGATAAGCGCATTCTTTAAGGCTCCAAAAAATGATTTTGGCTATATGGTTTCGAGTTCAGGCTGGCAATCCATGGCCCGTGCAAGCGCCTCAAAGCGCGCTTCAACCACCTCACCATACATATCTTCAAAGGATTTAGGTAGAAACAAAGTCAAGACATGTTTCTTTGCACGAAATTTCAATCGCCCGATTTTCTCCGTCGATGTCGCAGAGAACATGGCCCCAAATCGCATCGCCTTGCCTAGAATAGTGGCTTGCCTAACCGCATTTGCATCCAAAAGGTGAATATAATTGCCCGGTGGATCCCCCAATTGGTTGCGGTAGCGATGAAACAAAGAAAGGGCGAGAAAAATTCGTCCCGGATGATCAATGCCACCGAGATTGGCGCGGGTCGCGTTATCGAAACTGATGTGGGCCCGGTAATCTGGATGGGCCCGCCACGTGACATCATGCAGGAGGCAGGCAGCTTGAATAAGCCGATGAGTGTGCTCGGACTGGGCGTTGAATAAGGGTTTAACAAAGTGGAACAATGTCTGTCCGAAACCGGGTAATCGTGCCGATGAATATTCAGAATAACGGCAAGCTTCAATGAGCGGGTCGCGCCTTCGAAGTGGCTCGGGCATCCTTTCAAAGAGCAGACCCTCACGAATACCATAAGCGGAGACGCTGATCATGCTTGGTTCATATTGCGCGATGAGTTCTTTCAAAATGATTCCACTCACGGACAGACTCTGCAATCTGGTCGGCTGAACGATGTCCTTCATGCGGAGTCTTTCATATCCCAACCGATTCGCCCAAGAAATGGTTTTGAGGGCGGATTTAGGGGTTATTCTGTATTCATTAAGAACTTTCAGAGGGTAATTATTCCGTTCCATGTCGAGGCGCGCAATAACCCGCCATGATCCCCCGACCAAGAAAAGAGTATGATACGAGCGATGGAGTTTATGCCGAGTTTGGGCAATCGTCTTTCGGACCAATTTATTGACATTCTTGCCTGTGCAATTCTGTTGGCTATTCGACAAATGTCCAATTCGGGTTGTCAAAGCCTCTCCAATGCGGCGGTTAGTCACTTCGACGAGTTCGGTCGACGATCCCCCGAGATCACAGACGAGACCTTCGGCATCGGGCCATCCTAGGATGACTCCTTGAGCGGCGAGTCTTGCTTCGTCCTCGCCGCTAGTCACTTTGATAACAATGCCCGTCTTAGCTTCGACTTCATCACAGAATTGGCGACCGTCACAAGCCTCTCGGACGGCGGCCGTTGCTATGGCTGAAAGGGATGACAGTTGCATTCCTTCGGCGAGCAAAGCGAATCGTTTTATGGCTCGCAAAGCCCGTCTTTTGCCCTCTTGGCTCAATCGCCCCGTTTTGAGGAGCGAAGCCCCAAGGGCACAATGAACTTTCTCATTGAAGAAGTAGGCAGGCGAGCGTGTGGCACCATCGAAAACAACGAGTCGGACTGAATTCGAGCCCACATCAATAATGCCATGACGCCCCATTTTGTCCATGGTGGAGAATGATGAAGAGATGTCCGTCATGGAAGTGAGGCGCGCGATCGTTCAATCACTGGAATGGGCGAGTTTGATGACATCCTTTGCTCCGGCGGAGCCTCGACCAGAGAGTGAGGGGTTTTCAAGAAAGAATTGATGGCAATTAAAGGTCTTCTCGTCCGCTGGACCCTTATGTCGTACATAGGTTCCGTCATGACGGAGAATCCAACTTTGTGCTTGGTCAGCAAGATTGGCGGCCATAATTTGACTGACCACCTGCTCACGAACAGTGGCATTTTCGATTTCAACAAGGGTTTCAACTCGCCGATTGAGATTGCGTTCCATCCAATCGGCCGAGGAGATGAAGACTCGGGCATTTTTTGAAGGTAATGATTTGCCGTTTCCAAAACAGACAATTCGTGAATGCTCTAGGAATCGGCCAACTACTGATTTCACTCGAATATTTTCTGACAATCCTTGAATACCGGGGCGAAGTCCACAGATACCGCGAATGACCAGAGTTGTTCTGACCCCCGCATTGCTCGCTTCGTAAAGGGCTTGAATCACTTCGGGATCAATGAGTGAATTCATCTTTGCCCAGATCTCACCCTTTTTATTTTTCTTGACCAAATTAATCTCGTTTTGAATGCATTCAAGAAGCGTGGATCGCAAATTGATGGGTGCAACAGATAATCTCTCAAGACGATCAGGAGGGGCATACCCAGAGACAAAATTCACCAGTTTTGTTGCATCGCGACCCGCGGCAGCGCTGCAGGTGAAAAGACTGAGATCTGTGTAAATTCGGGCCGTAATGGGGTGATAATTGCCTGTTCCATAATGAGTGTATGTAACGAGCCGATCATCCTCACGTCGCACCACGGTTGAAACTTTGGCATGGGTTTTTAGATTCAAGAATCCGTAGACCACGTGAGCTCCCGCCCTCTCCAAGCGTCGTGATTGGCGTATGTTGGCGGCTTCATCAAATCGTGCCTTGAGTTCCACAAGCGCCGTGACGGATTTTCCGTTTTCGGCGGCGGTGCAGAGGGCCGCAACGATGGGGCTATCATACGACGTTCGATACAAGGTTTGCTTGATCGCGACGACTTTCGGGTCATGGGCGGCCTGACGAAGAAAGCGCACAACCATGTCAAAGGTCTCGTATGGATGGTGCAACAACATATCTTTTTGTCGAATGGCTTTGAACATATCACCGTCATGATCGCGAACGCGTTCGGGTACACGGGGCGACATCATTGGCCATAACAAATCGTTACGTTCTTCAAGAACGAGTTCTTCCAAGTCGGCGAGACCGACCATGCCGTCCAGCGAGAAAATGTCACCATCGGCCATTTTGAGTTCTTTTTTGATGAGGTCGGGGAGTCTTTTTTGACCACCACCTGCGAGTGAAAGATGGATGACATCACCGCGGCGACGACGTTTGAGGGCGATTTCAAATTCCCGCACCAGATCTTCTGCTTCTTCTTCCAGCTCAAGATCACTGTCCCGTAAGATTCGAAAGGCAAGTTTTTCAATGACTTTGTATCCCGGAAATATGAAACCGATCTTTTCAACCAAGAGTTCTTCAAGGGGAATAAATCGCTTTTCCCCTCGCGTGCCATCGGTCAGTTGGATGAAACGGTCAATCTGTTCGGGAATCGGAATCAGTGCTTGCAGTGTGCCGGTTGAACTCTCTAACCACAAGGCTAATGTAAAGCCAGCATTGGGAATGAAAGGGAAAGGGTGTGCGGGGTCAATGGCAAGGGGGGTGAGGACGGGAAACACTTTCTCAATGAAGATATCATCCAAAAAAGCTTGTTCCTCTTTGTTTAAGTCAGATCCCTCTAGCAAGCAAACGCCCTCTTTCTCCAAATCGGATTTCAACTCATTCCAAACTTGCTGTTGCACCGTCAAGAGTTTCAATGTGTCTTTATTGATCGCATCAAGTTGTTCAGATGGCAGAAGTCCATCTGCTGCGGCATGCTGGTCGCCCGCGGCCGCCAACTCAAGCAATCCGGCCACACGAACGGTATAAAATTCGTCAAGATTGGCTGCCGATATGGCCAGAAAACGCACTCTCTCAAGTAGAGGTACATCTGAATTCTGTGCCTCATTCAACACTCTCCAGTTAAACGCCAACCACGACAATTCACGGTTAAAGAATCGTTTTGGCCCTAACACTTCAACTCGTGGCGTGCCGACGGGGGAGGGAAAATCACCGTTCAGAAAATCGGCGTTGGTAAATGGCAATTGAGAATGTTTAGTCATTGCTCTTGGTGACCGAAGCGAGCGAGGCGGCGGCTATCGAAAGGGTAATTTGTCGGCCAGTTGACATGCCCCGTCGATCCATTTCAGCCACGAGTTTTTGAGCAGAATTAAAGCTGCGTTCCATGCGGGGTAAGATAAAGTTAATGATATTCTTTCTAACGGAAATTTGCCGATCTGCAAACAATTTTGTCAGTAAAGCAGCCATGAGTTGGTCATCAGGTGCGGCGATCGCGGCAATGCGACTTCCTTGTAAACGGCTTGCCAAATCGGCTAGTTCAATCGACCATTTCACAGGGCTTTGTCGGGCCAACAACAACAGTTGATGGCCTGGCCTTGTGGCTACGTGATTGCACATGTGAAACAACGCGATTTCCTTGCTTGGGTGACCTGCCACATTGTTGGCATGCAAAACGACGGTTGCTTGACCCTCACGGGCCGCTGCCACTTTACTCTCGCACGCCAAGTCATTGCAGTTCATAATCAACGCGTTGGTCTGTCGAGCCCAAATTTTCACGAGATGGGTTTTGCCGCTTTTTGCCGGTCCAGTGACAATCAGTCTCCCTTCAGGCCAGTTTTTTTCGACCAAGACGTGATGGTAAGCAACGCGGTTGCAATCTGAGCGAATAAAATCTTCATCTCGCAGCGATGGCGGCGTGTTCAACCCAAGTAGAGGGGAAAAATGGTTTTCACTCTGACTTGCCATGACCTTTATAGAGCGGGCTTAAGAGATATTGCTTTATCGCAAAGCGTGACAAAACACCGACGATGGCCGCCAAAGGCACTGCCAAGAGCATACCAACAAAACCAAACAAACTTGCAAAAGCGGAGAGAGCCAAGAGTAACCAGACGGGGTGGAGACCTACCGATTGACCGACCAGTCTCGGCGTTAGGATATTTCCTTCAATGATCTGACCAGCGACGAAGACGGCCAACACCGCAAATATCCAGACGGGCTCAGACCAAAACTGAAAAAGGGCCACGCCTATAGCCAAAGCACCGCCGCCGATGGAACCTACAAATGGAATAAAGGACAAGAACCCGGCTAGCAGTCCGATGACACCGCCATAATCTAAGCCGAGCAGTTCCAAAGCTAAAGCATAGGCAATGCCAATAATGACACAAACTGTCAATTGTCCACGGACAAATCCTGATAATGCTTGATCAATTTCATAAACCAACTGACGGATGCTGTTGGCATGATCGCGAGGCAGCCATTGATTGAGTTTGTCAATGGTGATTTGCCAATCGCCCAACATGTAGACCATGACCACCGGAACAACGAGAACGAAGATTGATAGATGAAAGGCCCCCATTCCAATAGAGAAGGTACTTTCAACCACAGACTTGGCGACCAAACCCGCGGCGACTCCAAAATTCTCAAGAGCTGTTGAGAGTTGAAAGGTTTCACTGACCAAGGAGGGGGCAAATTTGACCGCTAAAGAATTGATCCATTCTTGCAGGGCTTTTGTTATTTTTGGCAAATGGTTCACCAACTCAAGAAGTTGACCAACAAGGTAAGGAAGCACCGCCACAATCACCAAAACGACAATGGATAAGCCCACCAAAGAAATGATAGCGGTGGCAAAAAATCTTGAGAGGCCCCAACTCTGAAGCCGACTCGCAAGTGGGTTGAGTAGGTAAGCTAGTGCCATACCGACAACGAATGGAAGCAATACATCACCAAGCCGCCACACAATGAGGAAAAAAAGGAGAATGCCAAATCCCCAAAAAACCAACTGTCTATTTGTTGACCAAGCCATCCGATCGGCCCTTCTTTTGCTCCCATTCTTGGTACTGCTGCAAAGAGGAATACACAAACCAACTGTCTAAAGATGGACAGTCAGAAAATCAATATTCTGGGCAATCAATCAAATGAAGCTGATATGGGAGAGGTCAAAAGCCGCCGCGTGAACAATTTAGGTTGGTAGGCCACGTCGAACTCGTTCAGTCTCAGTCATTCTTGCGATTTCTCATATCAATCCAAGACGGATTACCGAGACGGCCAAGCATACAACGATGATTGCAATCTATCGCCTTATGCGACATCGAAACGGAAGAACTTAAGATGGGTCACTTTTGGTATTCAATGGCAAATTCTGAGCGAAAAATCCCATTTTATAACAATGAGGTCGATATCCAAGATTCGGAAAATAGGACAATATTTATGTCTAAAAGAACAGCAATAGGCATAAATTGAGGGGAGGATTTTTCCAACGCTGTTGCCTATGATAAAAGACCAATTGAATGACCGCGGGCAAATTGCTCAGTTGGTCATCCTTGCTGTTCTGCAACTCTTGTATGCCAAGACTTAAGGCGTAGCCCAGTAACTGTTTTCGAGTATTCGGGTCAGGTCGAGATTTGTGCTCAATGATCACTAAGGTGCGACCTTTTGGATCATCTTTTACATGGAGGCGAAAGATGGCGTCAGCTTGTATTTTCTTTCCCGTACCCGTTACCAAAGTGCTGTCAGAGCGTGTGTGGGCTCTCTAAAAATCGAGATCAGAGAGAATATTATTTGGCAAACACATTTTGAGTAAAGCGGTCATCCGCCCCTTATCCTTCACGAGTTGGCGAAATAATTTATCGTGAAGTTCAAGAATCGGCTCCATACTTATTAAACCCTATTTTATACTACGATAATGAGTGAACCATCAACGAAACACACTTTTTGGACAAGTCAGGTCAAGCCCTTATGATTTTCACTCTCATTGGATTAGACATAATACCACGTCTTTTTGGGAAACGTTAGATCGAATATCTAGTTCATTAAGAAACTCCTCTCCTTACCGGCCTCCCGCCACTCGCTCGATAGAACGAGACCCCTGAAACCGCCTCTTTGATCCCACTCAAACGGGAAGATGAGTGCTTGATAACTCCTAGGGAAATGATGCGTAGGGATTCTCAACGATTAACGAAAAGTCTCGCGGAGTAAACGCTCTTCAAGTCCATGGCCGTGATCAAAGAGAATACGGTGGCGGCGAGAGGTTTCACTGGTGACTTCAACCGAAACAATGTCGTGAGCTGAGCGGGCGTCGGCGTCGGCCATGGCAGGACGTGACTCGGGATCTAACACGTCAAAACGAACGATAGCCGTCATTGGCAAGAGCGCGCCGGGCCAACGGCGGGGACGAAAAGCCGCCATCGCGGTGAGTGCCAAAATATTACTCCCAATTGGGAGGATGGGACCGTTCACCGAATAGTTATAAGCTGTCGACCCTGCTGGTGTTGATACCATGGCACCATCACAAATCAATTCCTCAAGGCGTATCTTGCCGTCTACGGAAATTCGCAGGCGCAAGGCCTGCCCACCGGCGCGAATCAGCGATACTTCATTGATGGCTATATCGGTGTGACACTTGCCGTGAAGATCGACCGCTCTCATGAGCAAGGGGTTGATCATTTCTTCCTCGGCCGCTTTCAGCCTCTCGTGCAGACCGTCCTCCCGAAAATCGTTCATTAAAAAACCAACGGTTCCTCTGTTCATGCCATAGACTGGGCAATCCAAGCTGCTGGCATGATGCAAAGTCTGTAGCATAAAACCGTCACCACCAAGCGCGACAATCACATCGGCACGGTCTTCGGAGGCATTTCCGTAGATGTCGGTTAACCTTTGCCATGAACGGGTCGCGGCCTCTGCGCGGCTAGACAGAAATCTTATGTTCTCATAATTAACCATTCGGCTCATGATCTCTAAATCTGAAACAAGCCCAAAATAGCGGTTTTTGTCATCCAACAGATTTTGCCACAAGGGACGCCATACCTTCATCTCATATCACTGAAGAGACCTAAATGAAAATTCCGCTTGATAAATGACGCGTGCTTGACTGACTTTCCCCACAATACAGATCAAGAATCCACTGACGGTTAAGATAAATATTGTCAATGAGCGACAAAAATTTGTCGAAAATGGTGGATATATGAATTGAAGCACGAATAACCGAATCGATTCTGGCCTCGGTTAAGACTGCAGAAAAATATGACATCTTCTCAAAAGAAGGCGCGTGTCGTGTCAACTTCTGAATTTGATGACCGTTCCAAATTGCGTTATTTGTATGAAAATCGTCGGGTTCAAATTTTGGCCATAGTCATCTGAATTTTTCGCCTGCTTGCTGGCCTCTTGACATGGTCGGATTTAGTTTGATTAAGTTTAAGGTCAAAGAATCATGACATTTGGTTGGTTGGAAACGTGTAATGAATATCTTCACTCCCACTTCTTTTGAGTCTCAATTAGAATCTTCGGACTCTAAAATCTTTTCGGCGATTCAAGCGGAACTCGGTCGTCAACGCCATGAAATTGAGCTGATTGCTTCAGAAAATATTGTATCGAGATCTGTCCTGGAAGCTCAGGGCTCGGTCATGACAAACAAGTACGCCGAGGGTTATCCGGCAAGGCGGTATTATGGTGGCTGCGAGTTTGTAGATGTAGCAGAACAGTTGGCCATTGAGCGTCTTTGCCAACTCTTTGGATGCCGCTACGCCAATGTCCAGCCCCATTCTGGCAGCCAAGCTAATCAAGGAGTGTTCACCGCGCTTCTTAAACCGGGCGACACTATTCTTGGAATGTCTCTTTCATCAGGTGGACACTTGTCGCACGGCGCTCGGCCCAACCAGTCTGGCAAGTGGTTCAATGCCGTTCAATATGGTGTTTCCAAAGAGACATGTATGATTGACTATGATCAGGTCAGAGAGCAAGCTGAGATGTGTCGACCGAAACTGATTATCGCGGGGGGATCAGCGGTTCCTCGCCAGATTGATTTTGCGAGATTTAGGGAAATCGCTGATGAAGTGGGGGCTTACCTTCTCGTCGATATGGCGCATTTTTCTGGTTTGGTCGCAGGTCATGCCCACCCGTCGCCGGTTGGCATCGCCGATGTGATCACGTCCACGACGCATAAAACGTTAAGGGGTCCTCGTGGTGGCGTGATCATGACCAACGACCCTGATATTGCCAAAAAGGTCAATTCCGCCATTTTCCCTGGTATTCAAGGAGGCCCGATGATGCATGTCATTGCGGCTAAAGCGGTTGCATTTGGCGAGGCTTTACAGCCGGCATTTAAAGAATACGCCCAGAATGTCGTGTCCAATGCCCAAACTCTTGCCAGTAGCTTAAAGTCAACTGGATTTGATATCGTAACGGATGGTACCGACACGCATCTTGTCCTCATGGACTTGAGGTCTAAAGGAGTTAAAGGAAATGCCGCCGAGGAATCGCTTGGTCATGCTGGGATCACTTGCAACAAGAACGCAGTGCCTTTTGATCCTGAAAAACCAGCCGTGACATCAGGTCTACGGTTAGGAACTCCAGCAGGCACCACAAGGGGTTTTGGAGGCCCAGAGTTTTGGCGCATTGGTGAATTGATCGCGAAGACTCTTGAAGGGCTGGTCAAGTCTAACGACAACACTGATGTCGAGAAAGAAGTGCGTCAAGAAGTTGCCGATTTGTGTGCCGGATATCCGATTTATCAATTTATGTAGATTGATGACTCTTCCCCCATCCCCAAAGCTGAGAGATGTTGTTAGATCATCGGCTCCGCTTTAATAATGTTTGGAGATTACCCTCTTCAATTGGCGCCCAGACGGATGGAGATGTGTTGATGAATCGGTCGTCTTGGTGTAGGAAAAGACTTGCCCAAATTTCATGGGTATCATTCAATCAAACGAAGGAGTGAGGATGGCAAAAGAAGAATTACTCGAATTTCCCGGCGTCGTGAAGGAACTCCTGCCGAATGCGACTTTCAGGGTCGAGTTGGAAACTGGCCATCAAATTATCGCTCACACGGCAGGCAAAATGCGTAAAAACCGAATTCGAGTCTTGGCGGGTGATCGTGTTCGGGTTGAAATGACACCTTATGATCTGACTAAGGGCCGAATTAACTTCCGGTACAAATAGACTCAATGCGTCTTATCCTCGCATCCGCGAGTCCGCGTCGAAGAGCGTTGCTTCTGCAGATCGGTATCCACCCAGATGAGACTCGCGACCCAAATATTGATGAGACGCCGTTTGTTGGTGAGAAACCAAGGCTTTATTGTCGCAGGATGGCTAAAGCCAAAGCTTGTACGAGCTGTTTGGGTTCAGATGAAATTGTCCTAGCAGCTGACACGATTGTGGCACTCGGACGTCGCCTCTTAGGCAAACCAACAGGCGTTGATGGAGCACGTGACTTCTTGTTGAGATTATCTGGACGCCGTCATCGTGTTATAACTGCGGTCGCTGTCAGGACTTCGTCGCAATTAGCTGTCAAGGACGTCGTGACGGTCTTAAAAATGAAGCGATTGACCAAATCTGAAATTGAAGCCTACATTGATTGCGGTGAGTGGAAGGGAAAGGCGGGAGCCTACGGCATTCAAGGTCAAGCCAGTGCATTCATTCCATGGTTAAGAGGCTCTTTTTCTGCCGTTGTTGGCCTACCACAGGCTGAAACTGTAGAGTTACTAAGAGCATGTGGTTATTTTATATCGAGGGAAGATATTGGTCGGTCGTCAGATCATCGCTGACAAGTTTGAGCAAGGTGACGCGGTGGCCGTCTTAAACGGCAATGTTCTGACTGATTTTCTTTTCTCTGTTCATACAAGTGAGCCCCAACCGGACACCATCATTCAAGCGATTGCAGACCGAAACTTAAAGGGCCAAGGGGCTTGGGTTGTCAGGCTTCCCGGCGCACAACACGGGTATCTGCGAACCAAATTACCTCTTGAGCAGGGAGGGAAAATTTTGGTTCAAGTCAGCGGCTATGGCGCGAAAGGGAAGTTGGTTCCGGTTCGAGACAGATTGGAACTCAGCGGAAAATTCTCAATATTGATCAATCCACGGCAAGGGGTCAGTGTCTCCCGAAAAATTCGTGACTCGCAGGAGAATCGGCATTTCAGACATCTCGCGGAATCGGCGATTAAAGGGCATCGAGATTGGGGGATAATTGTTCGGCATTCGTGTCGATTTGCCAGCGACCAAGAGATTGTCGCAGAAATCGATAAATTGTCCCACGAATTTAACCAGATTCTATCTTTAAAGATGAGCCAAGCCCCAGCATTGGTTCGAGAACCATCGCCAATACTTGATCAAGCCATTTCGGACTGGAATTGCCAATCCATCTCCATTGATGGCAGCATGGGCTCATTTGAGAGATATTTTATCCCTGATCACTTGGATGCGTTTTCCCAGACCACCGTTGAACTTAAGAATGGAGCGAATCTGGTTATTGAGCCGACGGATGCTTTGGTCGCTGTTGATGTGAACAGTCAAAAGGCATCACTCTCGCCGAATGCCGCATTTGAAACCAATCTTGCGGCAGCAAGGGAATTGCCGAGGCAGTTGCGTGTTCGTGGATTGGGAGGTCAAATTGTTGTCGATTTTGCGCCCACGGCCAACAAAAAAAGAGCCCAAGTTAAGGAGGTTCTTGAGAAGGCTTTCAGTCTAGATTGTGTGTCCACCACGCTCGTAGGTTGGACGGGACTGGGGCATTTCGAACTGCACCGGCAAAGAAAGCGATTGCCAATAACCCGCTGGTTTCAAGCGTGAATTGTTCAATAGGCTTGCATAACACGCTTTGGGTGAAGCCATCTTGCCTAAACACGAGGTAGAAATTAATGCTGTCAACGGTACCACATGCGAAACCGGTGAATTGCCAAGAGATCCAATTATTTTTATAGACAGTTGTGAAAGACTATCGTAGCAAACCCATAATGTGCCTGGGTAGCTCAGGGGTAGAGCAGTGGACTGAAAATCCTCGTGTCGGTGGTTCAAATCCGCCCCCAGGCACCATTTCGCCGACCGGTAAACAACCGTTCATTTTCTTTAGCGATTCTGTAATCTTGGCACTTTGATGGTGACAAGCAGGTTGGCGTTTGAGTCTGCCCTTAATTTTATCGACCCGCCAAACACATGGATAATTTGTTTGGCGTTTGAGACAGATTGGCTGTCAACCCAAGAGCCAACGGTGCGAGCCGATGAGCGGGTTTGTAAATTTCAAGCCGTTCGGGGCGGAGGAAAAGTTCGCCTATCTTCGAAGCCCCCGATGATCGATTCAATGACAGGGAACTAAAATTTTTAGGACGCATCAAGTTCATTGGCCAGCATTTGGACAATGGGACGGGCTTCGTCTCTCGTGATCCCCGCCTGAAGACGGGGGTCGTAAAGAATTCGCAACATCAAGTCGTCGTGACTTGTGAATTCTGTTGTCTTGGGGTCGGCAGACAAAATGGAAGGTAATTGTCCCATTCCCCCCGTGAGTCCAAGACTTTGGGCGATCAGTTGTCTGTAACAATGCTGACGAGACTCTTTGTTTGGTTCCGTGACGACATAGATCGTCGCTTCACTCAACCCCTTTTCAGGCGACTGATAAGGGGTCATTTGGAGAGCACAATTTGACGATATTTGCTCTCTAATAAGCCGTTGGCTATTCTCTCCAAGTGCCATGATTCGCGCCCTGTCCATCACCCAAATCTGAACATTTGGACTTGTCTCGGTCAATCGAATGGGGTGGCCGGTATAATGTTCGAGTCTGCTGGTCAGTGCGAGAACTTGGGAGAGATCAGCGAGACGTTCTTCTGCGGACAGCGATTGATCAAAATTGATTGAAATTCTAACAGGATCGACCCATTTCTGCAGTTTTGAATTGTCACTCTCCCTTTGGATGGGGCCAAAAGCTAAGGTTTCAAAGTCTTCAACGAGGATAGATGCAGGCCAAGTGATAGCCGATTGATCATCGTTCATCAGAATGGTCTTGCCGGGAAGATGAGCCGTCCTGACCATCTCGGCTCTTTGGGTCTCCGAAAGATAGCGATCAGGAAGCCTATTATCCTGAACCGGTGGCGTATCGGATAAGTTGCAACCCATCATAGGGAAGAGAGCGACGATTATCACCAACCACGGCGGTGAGATTAATTTAGAAAAAATATGAGTCATCATGGGTGAAAAAACGAGATTGTTATGCCTCCGATAAAATCTGACAATTATTTTATCAACTCCGACCATGATTCGCACTTTTTTGTCATGACCGATGGTCTCTATCCTATTTCGTCTCCAAATCTCTTTTCGTGGGCTTCAAATGTCCTAAACCTGTGTCTCTAGCGAAAATCCTAGACTGTTTGATTTTTTTCATTCGAACTTGGAATTTTTGCCAATTTGCCCACTTGATCTTGGAGAATCTTTTGTCGTACCCGTTTGACCTCGCCCGGTGCCAATTCACCAAGTTTAAATGGGCCATAGGAGACTCGAATGAGTCGGTTCACCTGCATACCGATGAACTCCATGGCTCGGCGTACTTCACGGTTTCGTCCTTGCCGCAGACCAATGGTAAACCAGAGGTTGCTGTGAGACGTTTGTCGGTCAATGACGATTTCCATGGGGCCAAGTCTGAACCCTTGAACCAAAACTCCCCTTTGAACCTGTTGCTGCTTTTGCTGATTGAGTTTGCCGTATGTGCGGACACGATAGCGCCGAAGCCAACCTGTAGAGGGATGTTCAAGCCAACGTTTTAATTCACCATCATTGGTCAAGAGCAGCAATCCCTCCGACGCGATGTCCAATCGTCCGACTGGCATGAGACGGGGAAGGTGTTTTGGCAAACGATCAAAAATGGTTTCTCGGCCCTTCTCATCGCTACGACTTGTCACGAGACCGACAGGTTTATGAAACAAATATAGTTTTGGCGGTTCGGGTTTGGGTAACGGCTGACCATCAATGGTGATGGTATCGTGATGATCGACATTGATAGCCGGGCTTTCAACAATCTTTCCATTGACGGTGACTCGTCGAGCCGAGATGAGTCTTTCTGCGCCGCGCCGCGACTCGACACCAGCACGAGCCATCACTTTAGCCAGTCTTTGACTTTGTCCACTAAATTCTTGCATGTTGACTTGCATATATTGGCCATAGCGAACATGCCAATAATTCTTGCCTTTCTTGTGCTGTCGATTGAATGCCAATAGGCACGAGGAACTGTCAGGAAGACGTGTTAAAGGATTGGAAACCAATGCAAAATGAGTCAAATAATTCGTTTCCTTTTAAAGGCTATATGGACCCGGCGTTGGTTGAGGCCCGGGCGGCTTTCAAGCGGGGTGAAATTCCGGTGGGGGCTGCCATCGCGGACTCGGATGGAAGGTTAATTGCCACGGCGGGCAACCGCACCCGCGAGTGGAATGACCCCACGGCTCACGCCGAAATCTTGGTTATTAGGCAAGCCTGTCGGTTGGCAAAAAATGAGCGCCTTCCGGGATATCGATTGTATGTGACGATGGAGCCCTGTCCTTTATGCGCCGCGGCTATCTCATTAGCCCGTATTGGCCGTCTTTATTATGCTGTTTCGGATCCAAAATCTGGGGGCATTGAGTCGGGGGTTGGGATTTTTGCGCAACCGCAATGTCATCACCGTCCCGAAATATATTCGGGGATCGCTGAAAAAGAGTCCCGAGAATTGTTACAGATATTTTTTGACGAATTGCGTCAAAAACAGCGCAATCACGCGAAATGATGATTGGGATTCTCGCCTGGAATGCTATCATGGCAGGAAATGACACCAAACAAGTCTTCTCACTAAATTTCGAGTGATCAAAATGGAACAGTTGACCGTTTACATTGATGGCTATTGTGAGAGGTTAGAGCCGGGCCTTTTGGCTGAACCCGTCAACGCCCTGACCAATTTTGCCTTCATTATTGCCGCCGTCATTGCGTTCACGAAATTCGGAGCTCGCCGCTATCCCATCACCTTCGTTTTGTCGCTCATTCTCGGTGCTATCGGCGTTGGCTCATTGTTGTTTCATACATTCGCCAATCGCTTGACAGTGATTGCAGATGTCATTCCCATCGCGCTATTTGTGTTAACATATCTTTTTGCGACTAACCGATATGTGGCGCGGATGAGGCCCGTGCCGGCGGTTATGGTGACATTGCTGTTTTTTCCGTATTCTTGGCTTATGATTGCGGCTCTCTCAGCGGCGTTTCCTTGGCTCGGGGGGTCCGTTGGGTATGTCCCCATCGCGTTGATGATTCTGTTGTATAGCCTGTTGTTGTGGAGACGTTGGCCGCTCTTTGCTAAAGACTTGGCCATTGGATTTGGCCTGTTGGTCATCTCAATTTCTTTTCGCTGGCTCGACGAGCCGGTTTGTCATCTCATTCCAGTGGGCACACATTTTGTTTGGCATATTTTGAACGCGGTGATGCTCGCTTGGATGATCGTCGCATTGGAGAAACATTTGACCCTAACGTCATCGGCCGGTTTGGAAACATCCAAAAGAGGAGAATATAATGACGATTAGTTTTGAGGATGCGCGGAGAGCCGCGAGACTTGCGAGAATCAGAGTGACTGATGACGAATTACCGAGAATCGCTAACGAACTGTCATCGATTTTGGTGTTTATGGAGAGTTTGAAGGAAGTTGATATTGCAGGTGTCGAACCTATGACTTCGGTGACACCAATGCCACTCAAAAAGAGAGATGATCAAGTCCGCCGAGGGGGTCATCGCGAAAAGGTCATGTCCAATGCACCCGACGCACGGGAAGGATTTTTCGCTGTTCCGAAGGTTGTAGAATGAGCCAAGAGTTAAACCGCTTGTCAGTATCAGAAGCGCAAGAGGGATTGCGCCGCCGGGACTTTTCTTCCGTCGAGTTGACACAATCCTGTTTACAAGCGATTGACGAGGCACAGGAGTTGAATGCTTTTTCACATGTCTCAGCAGATATCGCCCTAGAGCGGGCGCGTGATGCCGATCAACGTTTGGCCGCGGGCGATGATGCAGCCATGTGTGGGATTCCAGTGGGGATCAAAGATCTGTTTTGTACCGAAAACGTCCCGACGCAAGCGGCGTCCAAGATACTTGATGGATTTGTTCCACAATACGAATCAACCGTCACCACCAAATTGCGTGAGGCCGGCGCGGTGATGCTAGGCAAACTTAACATGGATGAGTTTGCCATGGGCTCATCAACAGAGCATTCAGTCTATGGAGCGAGTCTCAACCCTTGGCGACAATTGGACTCCTCTATACCTCTCTCCCCCGGCGGGTCATCAGGTGGTTCAGCGGCCGCGGTTTCGGCTGATCTTTGTTTAGCCGCCCTCGGCACCGATACGGGAGGTTCGATTCGTCAACCCGCCGCTTTGACCGGAATTGTAGGAATCAAACCGACCTACGGTCGCTGTTCGCGATGGGGAATCGTCGCCTTTGCGTCCTCACTAGACCAAGCCGGGCCCATGACCAAATCTGTTCGAGACGCCGCCATCGTTCTTCAAACGATCGCTGGACATGACCATCGAGATTCTACCTCTGCGGAACGAAAAGATACAAATTTTGTCGACTCCATTCGTGGTGATATTCGCGGCATGAAAATTGGTATTCCGAGCGAATATAGGGTTGATGGCATGCCCGCAGAAGTTGACCAAGTCTGGCGGGAAGGGGCAGCAATATTAAAGGATATAGGCGCTGAACTTGTCGAAATCTCCCTTCCCCACACCCAATATGCTCTCCCCACATATTATGTGATTGCCCCTGCCGAGGCTTCATCAAATCTCGCTCGATACGATGGCGTGCGTTATGGATTCCGTGCTGAAATTTCCGAGGGCGAGGGAATTGATGATATGTATGAGAAAACGCGCGCAGAGGGTTTTGGTTCTGAAGTGAAGCGACGAGTGATGGTCGGTGCCTACGTACTCTCACAAGGATTTTATGAAGCCTATTATCGTCGGGCCCAAAAGGTGCGATCGCTGATTAAGCAGGACTTCGAGATGGTCTTCAAGGCGGGAGTGGACGCGATATTGACACCGGCAACGCCCAATTCAGCTTTTCCAATTGGGCAAATGGTTGATAGCGACCCGATTAAGATGTATCTTAACGATGTCTTTACCGTCACCGTAAATTTGGCGGGGCTCCCCGGAATTTCAATTCCGGCGAGATTGGACGCCAAAGGATTGCCTCTCGGACTGCAACTTATTGGTAGACCTTGGGAGGAAGGTGCTTTATTTAACTTGGCATCGGCGCTTGAGGCGGCGCTAGAATTTAATAACAAACCAGAAAAATGGTGGTAATTCGATGCGGAAAAGAATCTTCCTTGGGGCAGGGCAGATTGTGACAATGGTCATATCAGCCCTCTTCGTTCTCACGGCCTGTGGTCAGCAAACTCAAGTAACTGAAAGCACTCCTCCCGAGAGTCAGACCAAAGTGGCGGGCAATCAGACCGTCGCATCAGTTGGTGAGGGTCGGCGGGCACCACAAGATCTTTCGAGATGGCGGTCCTCGGGCGGCGAGGGAAATGGGCCACTTTCTCTCGACAATGATCACGCCGTTTATCGCGTCGATGACAATGGCAATATCATAGCGAGGATTTATCCGCCTCATCAGGATTCCGAACCTCAGACCTCCACCATCGAAGTTGGCTCCAACCCACCGATAGATGACCCAATCACAACAGGCCAAGAAAAGACTCCAGAGGTGGCCCTTGCCCAAATCAAGTCGGTCGCCAGAAGAGCCTTGTCAGAAGAAGCAACTCAAGAAAACGGCTCCGTTGATCAGACCTCTCAAGTTTCAGTGGAAGCAAGGGACGATTTGGGCGAGGTGAACAAAGAAGCCCACACGAATGATCAGTCACCCCCTGCCGTTGCGGAGTTGCCGTCAGCGACGATTGGTCAGCCCAACTCGGCCGCAGAAATGACGGAGACTAGCGATATCGAGATGGCTGAACTCGCCATGTCCGATGAACAAGATTTTGAGGCGGTTTCGCAAAGGGAGTCAATTGAGTCAGATGCTCTCCGCCTGTCACGACAGCGGGCCACACGAGTGGACTTTACCCCGCAAGACATTCCGGAACGAAAAGGCGCGGCCAACGTCGCCGAATACGCTGTAGCGTCAATCAATATCGTGGGCAATAAAATCTATCGTCGCGACATGAAATCAGAGAATAAAACAACCTTGGTGGAGCGTTGCTCCGCCTTGGGAAGTGCCTACGCGGCACAACAAACATTCCTTGATGCTGGAGGCCCCGAGATAGACGAGTTGCATATTGATCCCGATGGCGATGGTTTCGCCTGTAATTGGTCACCTGAGATTTACCGAAGCCTTGTCAATTGAACCCTGAAACCGCTGGCGCCACTTGGTTTCCTTCGCCAAACTTTGGCCACAGAAAGGGAGACGTGAAGCCTGAACTCATCGTTCTTCATTATACCGCTATGCTCGATTCAAGAGCTGCTCTAAAAAGGTTATGCGATCCGAAATTTAAGGTTTCGGCCCATTATCTAATTGCTGCTGACGGGACATTATTTCAATTGGTTGCCGAAGCAAAGCGTGCTTGGCATGCAGGAGCCGGAACTTGGCAGGGACGTCAAGACATTAACTCGCGTTCAGTTGGTATCGAACTTGACAATAGCGGCACGAGCCCCTTTTCGGAACATCAGATGGTCTCATTGGAGCGATTGCTTATCGACTTGATGAAACGTTGGCGAATCCCCGCGGTCGGTGTCATTGCTCACTCCGATTTTGCTCTCGGGCGGAAGAGCGACCCGGGAAGAAAATTCGATTGGTATCGTCTCGCTCATCAAGGGTTGTCGGTATGGCCCACTTGCACATCGTCAATGGCCCCCAATCGTCAGGCCTTCAAGACCGCCGCCGCATCTTTTGGATATCCGAGCATCAAGAACAACGATGACAAACAATTTAAGTCCTTATTGAACGCATTCCGTCTGCGTTTTGCGCCTTGGCGGCAAGGCGGGTTGTGCAACGCTGACATGTCGGCAATAGAAGATCTAGCTTTACGTTTTGGATCACTTGACCCCTCAACCCGTCGTGATTAGTTTGATGAGCAGCGGATGGTCGGGTGGCCGCGCGACAGAATCGTCGTGAGGAAAGTCCGGACTCCAATAAAGACAACGGTGCCGGGTAACGCCCGGCCGAGGAGACTCGAGGGAAAGCGCCACAGAGAACAGACCGCCCATCATCTTGGGTAAGGGTGAAACGGTGGGGTAAGAGCCCACCGCGGGGTTGGCAACGGCAACGGCAAGGCAAGCCCCACCGGGAGCAATGCCAAATAGGGATCACGCATATGGCATCGCCAAAAGCTCGTCTTGGCTTATGTGATCCGGGTAGGCAGCATGACCGTTATGGTAACATAACGGCGAGATGAATGGTCACCACCTTGTGGCA
Organism: Paracoccaceae bacterium; assembly: GCA_022824005.1. Lineage (GTDB taxonomy): Bacteria > Pseudomonadota > Alphaproteobacteria > Rhodobacterales > Rhodobacteraceae > JAPOXR01. Next base: position 110,371 of record JAJEBG010000016.1, on the reverse strand, counting down.
CCGCTGCAGGGTACAGAATCCGGCTTACAGGCCATCCGCACCAAAATTGAAAGCGCATCGATTGCACAAAAAATAACCCATTTAGTTGCAGTGGATTTGGGTTTTGAGAGTGATTGAGGGTCAAGATACCACGGTGCTTGTTTCGAGTCTCTCAGCGGTGTGAATGGCGAGTTTGCAGCTCGGTCTTAAGGTTCAATCGCCCATCAGCGATCACAGCATCAATCCGTGAGGGGTTCAAAAACACAAAATATTGGGAATGGTTTTGTCGCGCACTACAAAACCAACCAAGATAGCCAAATTGACATATCCATCGAAATAAGAAATTTTGTGAATTTGAGGTCGGTACCCCGACCCTTGGTTTTCAAGCCCAACGCCTTTCACAAGTAAAGCCAAAGATTTGACACTCCACACTAAAGCAGATAAAAAATCTCTTTATTCCGAAATCTATCGGGTCGGATACGATCTATAGTCATGAGTGAGGGAAGGAAATGGCCAAGCCAGCGACAATAAAAATCCGACTGAATTCGACCGCGGGGACTGGACACTTCTATGTGACACGCAAGAACGCCCGCACGATGACAGACAAAATGACGGTGCGCAAATATGACCCAGTGGCGCGCAAACATGTCGAGTATAAGGAAGGTAAAATCAAGTAAGGGGATAAGCATACTTTATCTGACTGATAAAAAAACGGCCGCGTGAAGCGGCCGTTGTTGGTTCAATAATGTGTGTTTACTCACGTTGGCCAAATAAGGCGAGCAGCAAGAGGAACATGTTCAGGAAATTGAGATATAAGCTCAATGCTCCCATCAATGCCGCCTTCCCGAGCCATTCAGAATTGCCAGAATGGGCCATCTGCAAATAAGTATTCTTGATGTTTTGCGTATCGTAAGCCGTCAGTCCGGCAAACACCAAAACCCCGATCACTGAAATCGCAAAAGCCAAAGCGGGCGAGCCAAGAAAAATATTGATGATAGCGGCGGCAATAATGCCAATCAGCCCCATCACCAAGAACGAACCCCAACCACTCAGGTCTTTCTTGGTTGTATATCCAAAAAGGCTCAGACCCGCAAAAGCGATGGAGGTGATCAGAAATGTCTGTGCGATAGAAAATCCTGTGTATACCGCAAAGATGTAGGAGATTGATAATCCCATCAACCCAGAAAATCCCCAAAAGACAGACTGAGCCGATGCCATTGACATTTTGTTGATTCGAGCCGCCAACAAAAAGACGACACCAAGTGGGGCTAGCATCACAACCCATTGAAGTGGGGTGCTGAAAATCAATGAGAGAAGTTGTGTGTTTTGACCAACGAGGAACGCGACCACTCCGGTGATCAGCATCGCCCCCGACATCATCCCATAAACCTTATTCATATGAGCACGAAGCCCGGCATCAATAAGTGCATTGTCAGTGCGGGTCGCTCCGCGCACGACTGTTTGCCTTAAGTCCATCTTAACCTCCGCTAGGAATTCGAAATTGGATTTGTTTGACACCATTAATATGGAGTGAGGCGAGGGTATTTTCAAGGCAGAAATTTACATTGGCTCAAGATGTCGCTCCCCAACCTGTCAATAAAAATAAGGCCATCTCCCTTGAATACGATGCCGGCGGCCACACTACGGGGGTTCATCTCGTTAGGTTTGCGAAGGAATGACATATTGTCATAGGGTTTGATTGATGAATTCAGGTTGCTGAATCGTCAATATCAACACAATAAAGGGATTTTGGATTTGACAATGGAGCCAAAGGCGATGCGGCGATTAGATGAAACTCTCGAAACAGAACTGATTGACGTCGCGAGGCATCTCTCAGATGTCGCAAGAGAGGCCACGCTTGAACATTTTCGTTCGGAGACGCTGAGAGCAGAGAACAAGGCGGCTGAAGGTTGGGATCCAGTGACCGAGGCCGATAGGGATTGTGAGAGACGGATGCGTGAAGTTCTATCCAGAAGGCGGCCCAACGATGGCATTTTAGGTGAGGAATTTGACGCTATTGAAGGCCGGTCGGGTTTAGTGTGGGTTCTAGATCCGATTGATGGCACCCGTTCCTTTGTTTGTGGCACGCCAGTTTGGGGCGTGTTGATCTCAGTTTCCGATGATGATGGACCCCTCTATGGCATCATCGACCAGCCCTATATTGGGGAACGTTTTGAAGGCGGATTTGGCCGTTCTCTTATGCAGGGAGTCGGTACCCAAACTCGGCCACTCAAGACTCGTGAAACATTGAGACTGGAAGATTCTCTCCTCTTTTCGACCATGCCAGAAATCGGTTCCGAGGCAGAAAAATGCGCATTTGAGCGAGTGTCAAAACATGTTCATCTCACGCGATACGGAATTGATTGTTATGCTTACGCGCTGTTAGCGTTAGGCCAAATTGATCTTGTGATTGAAGCGGGGCTTCAACCTTACGATGTACATGCTCCGATAGCTGTCATGACGGCGGCGGGTGGTGTTGTGACTGATTGGGAAGGGGAAAGTGCCCATCATGGGGGCCAGATTTTGGCCGCTGCCAACGCAGCCATACACGAAAAGGCACTGAAGAGACTCGCTTGGTCGCAAAGGTGAAACGAAAGGGGTTGAATTGGGAGTGCCCGCCGAAGGTGTCGCCAGTTTGAGATAACCCCAAAGACACGATCATTTTGGTCAAGATTTAACTATCAGGATGTCCATCCAATCGGCCGAATCAATAACAATAGCCGCCTGACGGTTTGGCAAAAAAGAGCCCGAGTCTTCGGCGACACGGGGTCATAACGCACGGTGATTAATGTCGATGGTTTGTCTAAGAACCCAAAGTTTAGGCTAGGGGCCTTGTGACAAGAAAAAATTGAGACTCCGAGTCAAGAATTTCTGTCGAATTTCTGGGCGCTCCATCATCAACTCGTGGAGAGCCCCGCCCACAATGTCGAGTTCGGATTGGGGCCAGCGACGATGGCAGCGGCGGATGGCGGTGATGTCAACGATCTTTTCGTGTTCGCCGACGGAGATCAATGTTGGGCATTGAGGAGGCTCATTAATAGCCGCTAGATTCCTGCATTCTCGGAGCGCCGCGTCGAGCCAACCCATTGAAGGCCCGCCCACATAAAGGTCAGGACGTTCGGTCACTTGTTGATTAATCATTTTAAGCATGTCCGAATCGGAGGTGAGGCGGTTGTATTGCTGTTGCGAAATAGGATTAGGGAAATGAGGCATCTGGAAGCCCATTCGGCTCAAAGTACGACAAAAAAGTTGAACCAAAACATGGCTGAGTTTGTTCATCTTGATTCCCCACATCGGTGAGGCAAAATGGACGGCGCGGACGCGCAGATTTTGATAGAGTGCCCGCAAAGCGATACATCCACCCATTGAGTGTGCAAGAAGATAAACCGGTTGGGGCAAATGCAACGCATCCAGCGCCTGTTGCACGGCCTCGACATCGAGTTGAAAGTCAACAAAGTCATTGACGTGACATAATGTTCGATCATCCGACGGTCGATCAGATAACCCTTGCCCACGCCAATCAAATGTCAAAAATGCGTAACCATGGCGACAATATTCAGCCGCCACATGAATGAATTTTTCGCAATATTCCGTCCGTCCATTGAAGAGAAGTACCGTGCCCCGCTGGCCTTGCGGCCAAGTGACAAGCCGAAGGCGCTTTTGGTCGCGAGTCTTAATCCAATACGAGCGATGACCCTTACTTTTGGCAAAGAAAGGTGCCGTTTGGAGGGGGGTCACAACTGCCGTCCTAGCCGCATCGCGAGATTGAGGTCGCCCTCAATTTGTAATCGACCGGTGAAGTAGAGATGGACCGGATCCTTTTGGCCGGATATGATGGCCGCGAAAGTCTCTGAGTCGGCGCGCAAGACCAAGTCGGCCGCACCGGTGCCGATACGAACTCCTGATGGATTGACAAAGAGCCAACCCAAGTCGGTAATTTCAAAATTGATGCAGCCATCGAATCCATTGGGGAGTGATGCTTGAAGGGCTTCAAGTGCTTCATGAAGTTTAGCAGTCATGATGTCTTCTCAGTTGCATATTCTGGAATGATGTTTAACCTGCGCTCGGGGAGATGAGAATGTTGGGCGTTGATTATTTTAGGCGGTCAATTGTGACGATAGCGGTCACGTTGTTGACCATAGCAATGTTGAATGGTCATGACATCAGCGCACAGGAGATCAATTTAGAAGACCGGTTGTTTGAGCAATTGCAAACCGCGACTCCAGAAATGTCCAATCAGATCGAAAAGCAAATCCTTGATTTGTGGTCAGATTCAGGCTCTCCTGCACTGAATCTGCTACTTCAGCGAGGCCGAAGCGCGATGATCACAAAAAACTATCAAGCGGCGGTCAATGATTTTACAATGTTGACAGAACTAGCTCCTGATTTTGCCGAAGGCTGGAATGCACGAGCGACGGCTTGGTACTTGATGCAGAAGTATGAATTGTCGGTCACCGATATTGCCGCTACACTTCAATTGAACGGGCGACATTTTGGTGCGTTGAATGGGTTGGCATTGATCATGGAAAAATACGGTGAGAATTCGGCGGCGCTGAAAGTGTATTTGGATATCCAACGCCTTCATCCCAACCGTGATGGTCTTGCCGAGGCCATTGGTCGCTTACAGAGAAAATTGAACGTGCAGTCAATCTGAAGTTTATTATCGATGACATCTAATGTGAAACGGGGACGGGTGACGGCTGTCCTTGGTCCCACCAACACCGGCAAGACTTGGTATGCGATTGATCGAATGCTCGGATATCAATCCGGCGTGATCGGATTGCCCCTGCGTCTCTTGGCGCGCGAGGTTTATGATCGTATTCGCATCGCAAGGGGCCCTCAGTCGGTGGCCTTGGTTACCGGTGAAGAGCGAATTGTGCCGCCGCAAACTTGCTATTGGGTTTGCACAGTCGAGGCCATGCCCCAGTCCATTGGTGTTGATTTTCTTGCTATAGACGAAATTCAACTCTGTGGTGACCCGGAGCGTGGTCATGTTTTCACTAAGAATCTCTTGGCGGCGAGAGGGCGACTGGAAACCGTCTTCCTAGGCTCGGACACAATGCGGGCAACCATTCAGACGTTGGTACCCGAAGCCCATTTCGTCCGCCGTGAGCGATTGTCGGAATTGACCTATACGGGGGTCAAGAAACTTTCGCGTATCAAACCGCGATCGGCCATCGTCAGTTTTTCGGTGGAAGATGTTTATGCTATGGCGGAAGCGATTAGACAAAGAAGAGGCGGCGCGGCGGTGGTGCTAGGGGCACTCAGTCCCCGAACCCGCAACGCACAAGTTGAACTCTACCAAAGTGGCGATGTTGAGGTCCTCGTCGCGACTGATGCCATTGGTATGGGACTCAATCTTGATATTGATCATGTGGCGTTTGCTGGACTGACCAAATTTGATGGCCGACGGATGCGACCATTATGGCCGCATGAAATCGGACAGATTGCCGGTCGGGCGGGTCGATATCTTTCTTCAGGTAGTTTTGGCGTGACCGCTGATGTTGAGCCGCTTGATCCACTCCTCGCCTCATCGGTGGAAAAAGGCCGCTTTCGGCCCCTCAAGCAACTTCAGTGGCGCAACGATAATTTGTCTTTCAGATCACTCGATGGCCTCCTAGAGACGCTTCGGTTACCGAGCGACAACCCGATACTTGTGAGGGCACGAGAGTCTGATGACCTCTTGGCTTTACACCATATGGCGAGTTTAACGGATATTCGCAATCGAGCTCAAAACCCTCTTGACATACGATTGCTTTGGGATGTCTGTCAAATACCGGATTATCGAAAAATATCTTTGCAGGTTCACACAGAATTGCTATCAAAACTCTATTGTTTTATTCAGGACTTGGGCCACATACCCGGGGATTGGTTAGAACAACAGATCGGCAAGGTGGACCGCATTGATGGTGATGTCGATTTACTGTCAAGGCGGATTGCCTTTGTGCGCACTTGGACATATCTGTCACAACGGTCAAATTGGTTAGACGACTCGCGATATTGGCAAGAGCGGGCACGCTCTGTTGAAGACAAAATCTCTGACGCCCTCCATCACGGACTGACGCGTCGGTTCGTTGACCGGAGAATGGGTGTCTTAATGGCGCGACTGAAAGGGGAGGATAATCTTTTGGCGGACTTAGATGGAGAGGGTATACTCACCGTCGAAGGCGAGCGTGTCGGCAAGATTAACGGTTTCCAATTTACACCTGATAAATCTAACTCGAACATGGAAGCGAAGACTCTGAGGCAAGCTAGTGCCAACACACTGACAGCTGAATTGTCGAGGCGGGCGCGACGTCTCTACAACGCACCTGACAAGGAAATCGGGTTGACCGATCAAGGTGGAATCATGTGGGGTGAGCATGCCGTTGGCAAATTGGTGGTGGGGGTCAACCCCTACGAGCCCAATATCGAAATTTTTGTCGATGATGAAGTCACTCAAGAGTCGAGGCAACAAATTGAACGTCGCTTGCAAGCCTACGTTCAACAAAAAATCTCAACGCACTGCGCCGCTCTTCTTCAACTCAAGGAAGACCCCACGATCTTTGGTTTGGCGAGAGGAGTGGCCTACCAGATTTATGAATCTTTTGGCGTGATTCTAAGGTCAAAGATCGCCGATGACCTCAAGTCATTGCCGCAGGACTCACGAAAGCTACTGCGTGCGCACGGTGTTCGCTTTGGACAGCACGCAATATTTGTTTTCTCGGCGCTGAAACCGGAGGCGACCCGTTTGAGGCTTCTTCTATGGTCTCTAAGGGAAGGTTTGGAAGAAATCCCTCCCGCGCCGCCGCCTGGCTTGGTGACCATAAAAACTGCCCCCGACCTTCACCCCGATTACTATCCCGTCGTCGGATATTATAGGGTTGGGAGCCGCTCAATCCGCATTGATATGCTCGACCGATTGTCAAATCTTCTCCGGGAGCAAGATGGTCGAGTTGGATTTGAAGCTAGTGCTGAAATGTTATCAATTTGCGGTTTGTCGGCGGAAGGGTTTGCCGATCTTTTGAAGGGGTTGGGATACCGTGTGAAGAGAGGTGAGCGCAGCAAAACTAATCAGTCAGAGAGCAAATCCTCGGTGGTGGAATTAGAGGTTGAGTCTCGGAGCCATAAAATCGATGATGACGACCGGCCGTCCACAACATCTGATACTTTGTCAGATGCCAAAGAGATCACCTATACGTTTTTTTGGCGACATAAGGCAAAAAAACAAGCATTTGATGCTAGCAAGAGCCGTGATTCAAGAATTTCATCTCCCACAGAGCCCTCCTCTCCAATTAAGAGGATTAAATCCTCTCAAAAGAAACTGAAGAAAAAAAGCAAATTCGGGATGGGAAAAGCGAAGACGTACGAGTCAAGTCCGGAGAAAAATGCCTCGGATCCAGATAGTCCCTTCGCGGTGTTAGCAGAATTGAAAGAACGAATTTAACCGACTTTTGGCCTTTGAAACAACAAAGTTGTCTCTTTTGGGGGATGTCTTGCTATCCATTGATGGGTTATCCTGTTGAAAACGCCTTGTCATCATACCCATAATCGAGAATAAGAACTTGAATGAACAAGCCGTAGCCGTTACCTACTCACCAACCTCCTCTTCTTTTGGTTTCGACTCAATATGACCTATGTCGTGATAGATAGCTGTATTGCTTGTAAATACACCGACTGCGTTGAAGTGTGTCCTGTTGACTGCTTCTATGAAGGTGAGAATATGCTGGTTATCCACCCCGATGAGTGCATTGATTGTGGTGTATGTGAGCCTGAATGTCCTGTCGATGCCATTCGTCCCGATACCGAACCCGGGATGGAAACTTGGGTCGAGTTTAACCGCAAATATTCTGAAATTTGGCCGGTCATTTACGAAAAAATTGATCCACCCCCAGATGCCGAGAGCCACGAGGGCGAAACAGAAAAACTCAAAAAGTATTTTTCAGAAAAACCGGGTGGGGGGACATGATAGATACAGCGGGAATGAATTCGAAATACACCATGGATCGCTGGGTAGGCCCCCGTCGAAAAAATAAGGAATAATGAAGATGGTTCGCAGGAGCAGAATGAACTTTAGAGTCGGTGAACATGTTGTGTATCCGGCGCATGGTGTGGGAAAGATTCGGCGTATTGAAGATCAGGAAATCAATGGCGCAAATATTGAAATGTTCGTTATCTACGTTGAGCGCGATAAATTGACCCTCTGTGTGCCAACCCAACGAGCTCGCGACATCGGGATGCGAAAACTGGCGTCAAAGGATGAGGTTCAAGAGGCCATGGCAACCTTAAAGGGTAAGGCCATTCAGAAAAAATTGATGTGGTCGCGGCGGGCTCAGGAATATGATCAGAAGATTAACTCGGGCGATATTCTTCAGATCGCAGAAGTGGTGCGCGATTTGCACCGTCATAACGAGCAGCGTGAACAATCTTATTCTGAACGGCAACTCTTTGAGTCAGCCTTTGACAGATTGGGACGAGAGGTCGCCATCGTGACGGGTACCAGCCAAGACGATGCCAATGAGAAAATGCAAACGATCCTTGTCTCCCGCAAAAAGTCAAGAGCGGCATCGACGCGCCATTAATGCAAGGCCGCTAGCATTAACAGGCCAGCCAACTCTGCCACTTGTTGTGTTGCTCCCAATGTATCTCCGGTGTGCCCGCCAATTTTTTGCTTGACCCAAAAACCAAAAAGCGTGCCAACGATACCCATCAAGACAATAACGATCGCCGCTTGCCAACCAAGCATCAGAACCGAAAAGAGAATAGCAAGAGTGCCGCCCCACAGGGTGACTTCCCGAGTGGGCTTACCACAAGTGGCCGCCAGTCCTTCGTGGCGTGCCAATGGAAATATGTGTATCGCCAAAAGCATCATCGCTCGAGAAAGAGCACCGACGACAGCAAAAACGATGATAGGATTGATGGATGCCACAATGGCAGAAATCATCGCAAACTTAGAGATTAAAATGACCACCAATGCCGTGGCACCATAGGCACCAATATGGCTGTCGCGCATGATTTTAATGCGTCTCTCAATATTTGAGCCGCCCCATAGCCCGTCCATACTATCGGCCCAACCATCTTCATGCAGACATCCCGTCATGACGGCAAGACTAGCAAGCCCAACAATGGCCGCGATGGATGGACTCTCAGTCATAGCCAAGCTCACGGCGGCAAGAATCCCTGCTAATGCGCCGAGCCCGGCACCAATAACCGGCCATGCCCAAGCCCCACGATGGTGTTGAAATTCCTCTTGTGAGGTCACGGGAAATCGCGTCAAAAGACTCAAAGCGGCCGTTAAGTCAATCACAAGTTGACGAAATACAAGTCTTGGGTTCATGTCTTGACAACCTATCTAGTTTCTAGAGCGATTAGACGGCAGCGTTAAAGCAAGGTGAGATCGACATCAATGATGCAAAAACGACGAGAAGATAAGATTTTTTTTGATCTTGGGGAATTTACCGATATTCTCGGCCAATTACCCTCAGCTAACAAACGAGCCGAGCACAAAGCCCGGCGGCGTAACGATCAACTGACAAAGCCCGAGGGTTCGCTAGGACGATTGGAAGAATTGGCCATTTGGTATCACGCTTGGCGGACACCGAGCGATGCAAACAAACTGATACCACAGATCCTTGTTTTTGCCGCCAATCACGGAATCGCCAGTCATCAAGTATCGGCTTATCCAAGCGATGTCACAGAACAGATGGTGGAAAACTTTTTTGCTGGCGGGGCCGCCATCAATCAATTGGCGAAGATCGCCAATGGACGTTTGGATGTTGTGCCATTGAAACTTGACTCTCCTACCGCCGATTTGAGTGGGGGGCCGGCCATGACGGAGAGTGAATGTACCGAGGCTTTGAAAGTCGGTTGGACGTCCGTCGATCCCAGTGCAGACTTGCTGTTGGTAGGTGAAATGGGGATTGGCAACACCACATCTGCGGCGGCTATCTGTTATGCCTTATTTGGTGGTTCAGTTGACCAGTGGGTCGGACGTGGGACAGGAGTGACGGATGCCACCCTTGAGCGCAAGAAGGATATTGTCCAAAGAGCGCGGCTCGCAAACATCACCTCGGATGAACTGTCCGGGTTGGAAATATTGCGGCGATTGGGTGGGTTTGAGCTATCTGCCATGGCAGGTGCGGTCATCAAAGCGAGGATGTTGAAGATACCTGTCCTGCTTGATGGATTTGTTTCGTGTGCGGCGGCCGCATGTCTGCAGCGGCAGGAAAGGAGTGCTTTGGATCATACGGTGGCTGCACATCTATCGGCAGAGTTGCCACATGCAGCGCTGTTGGCGAGAATGGGTAAGACTCCCATTCTGGAACTAGATATGCGTCTCGGCGAAGCTTCTGGAGCCGCGGTCGCGGCGCAAATTGTCAAATGTGCGTTGGCTTGTCACTGTGGGATGGCCACCTTTACCGAGGCGGGTGTGTCGGGTCGTTAATGCTTGGCTTTGAATCAATGTCGGCCGCTTCATTGGCACCCCCACATGTGTCAATTTTGGTAGATGCCTCTGGCGGGGCTGGAAGAGTTTCACTGCCAGCACCTGAAATCGTTGGGACAGGAGTTATCGCCCCCAGGTTCATTTCGCTATTAATTTTGTGAACGCTGGCAATGTAGGCCTCGTTCTCATCAATCGGGATATCGGGATTCCATACCAGCGCTAATTCATGCGTGGCGTTGCGATCAAATTGGAAGAAGGCACGGGTTCGACGATGAGCTTCATCCTCGGGGACTCCTAGTCTTTGCAAAATGTAACGGCCGGCTCGAAGTGAGCTATCGAAGGTTTCTCTGATGATTTCATTGGCACCGGCTTTGTAAAGTTCAAAGGCATGCAGGCGGTCGTAGGCTCGTGACAAAATATAGAGATTAGGTCTCCAACGCCGAGCCAAACGGACAATTTCTGTTGCCTGCTTTGCGTCATCAATGGCAACCACCAAGGCCTCGGCCGAATTCAAGCCTGCCGCTTGTAAGAGTTCAGGTCTGGACGGATCCCCCAAATAGGCCTTGACGCCGAAGCGACGGATTCGCGTGATGGCATCGATATCGGAATCCAAAACAGTCGCACGAAAGCCATTGGCGGCAACCAGCTGGTTGACCATTTGTCCAAATCGGCCGACGCCAGCAATAATAATGGGTCCCTGTTGAATGACATCCTCATCAGGGGCTCGGTCCACTGGGTCGCCAATTCGACGCGCCAAAAAGTCATAGGCAATGAAGAGAGCCGGTGTCAGAATCATCGAAAATGCCACCACGAGGAGAAGAATTTCTGAATGCTCTTGAGACAAAACACGAGTCTGACTCATGAAGTTTATCAGCACCAACCCAAACTCACCAGCCTGTGCCAGACCCAATGTAAACAACCATTGATCGCGCCCCTTGATTTTGAACAGAAGGGCGAGACCGTAAAGAATACCGAACTTGATGATGATCATTCCGATGGTGATGCCAACGACAGCGAAGAAATTATCCGACAGAACTTGAAAATCCATTGTCGTTCCGACCATCAAGAAAAACAATCCCAACAGCAATCCTTTGAAGGGTTCAATGTTCGAGCCCATCTCGTGGCGGAATTCAGAATTTGCCAAGACGACACCTGCGAGAAAGGTGCCAAGGGCCGGTGAGAGCCCCACCAGTTTCATCAGCAAGGCAATGCCAACCACGAGCAACAATGTGGCCGCGGTCGAAATTTCCCTGAGACCGGCTGAGGTCACATAGCGAAACAGGGGCTGAACCAGAAAATGTCCGCCGACAACGATCAATAGGATTGCGCCCAACATCACACCCGCCACTCCCCAACCGGGTAACTGATCAACGAGGGTCCAGACGGGCTCGATATTGTTGACGGACGTCTCCCCAATTTGAACATCAGAAATAGCTGTATTCGAAAATTCGGACACAGCGAGAAACGGTATAATCACCAGCATGGGAATCACCGCCACATCTTGGGTGAGCAAGACTGAGAGTGACGACCGTCCGCCATTGGTCTGTGTGAGGCCCTTCTCAGACAGAGTTTGGAGAACCATCGCCGTCGAAGACAAGGCCAATGCCATACCAATGGCGAGGGAAGTGGGTAATGGCAGGTCAAGAAATAAGCCGGCGACGGTGATGGCCACGGTCGTCAAACTCAGTTGCAATCCGCCAAGCCCAATCAATTTATCACGCATATCCCACAAAGTTTGTGGTCGCATTTCAAGGCCGATAACGAACAGCAACATGACAATCCCAAATTCAGCGAATTCACGAATTTCTTGTGCCCCATGCCCCACCAGACCAATGACCTGGCCGACAAAAATGCCGCCGAAAAGATAACCAAGAACCGAACCGAGACCGGCTCGACGGGCCACCGGGACAGCTAGAACCATTGCCGAGAGGAATATCGTTGCCAATACCAAAAAGGAATCCATCGCTCACTCAAAAGGGCTTGGGCGAAAGGGCATGGGTTTGTCTTAACATTTGGTGTCTTGTCAGGGGAAGGTATTTTGCACACAATAAGCAAGATTAAACGAGACAAAGCAAGAGTTATTGCGAATAGGACAAAAGAAACAACGCTGTCATCGCTGGTTCTGGTCAGGCCAACATCACGACTAAACCGTTATCAATGACAGATGGCACCGGAATTCATTAAGGTCAACGAAGGTATGAAAAGCACAGGTGAACGCGTCAAAAAATGTGAATATTCATCGCCGAATTTTCACTTGAGTCAGGAAGAGAACAGGGGTCACATCATGACTTTATCTTGGCGCATGGCTCACAAAAATTGGCTTCAGTTGCGCCATTTGTGTGATGGTCGTTTTGCCCACATTTGCAACTATCAGTGGGTTTCGTTGACGGTTCTTATGTTCGTGATGGCTCTTCACCAAGTGGCATTGGCTGATTTCAGAACAGGCGATGTGGCTTATCGCAAAGGTGACTATCTTGAGGCTTATTACCAATGGTTACCGCTTGCCAATCAAGGGCACGCCCCATCCCAGTTAAATTTGGGATTGCTGCTTGTCAGCCAACGAGTTGAGGTTGCTGATGACATGGGAGCGGTGGCGTGGTTTGAACGCGCGGCCAAGCAAAATTATGCTCCCGCCTATTATAATCTAGGAATCTTGTATCGTGATGGGAGGGAAGTCAAAACCAATAAGAAGCGAGCCATTGAATTGTTTCGTACGGCGGCCGATTTAGGAAATTCATTTGGCGAGTTCGCGCTCGGATTGGCGTATTTGAATGGTGATGGCGTGGAACCCGATAAAGATGAAGGACTCACTTGGCTCAGATTGGCCGCCGAGCACGGTAACAGTTTGGCGATGTATGAACTCGGTCAATTATACGAATTGGGCCGTATGGTTGAAAAAGATATCGGATTAGCCATGAGTCTTTATCGTGTCGCGGCAAAATCAGAGCACGCCGCCGCGAGTTATCGCTTAGGAATGATTTATGTGACAGGCTCGGATGTAAACAGGGATATCATTCTAGGACTGGTGTGGTTAAGTTTGGCCGAAGAATATGGTCACGAAATGGCGATGAAGGAGGCGACATCCTTGCGAGTGCAGATGTCAGAAGAGCAGTTGCGGGACGTGGAATCACTCCGCAGTTCTTTGCTTGAAGGGCCGCCCGATTTGATTCCAGTGACTCATGAGTATTTTCAGGAAAAAGACTAGATATACACTTGAATCATGCCATCAATGATTCGGTTTTCAATCATGAAGAGACTCTTTCGTGCCGGGGCGGCTTTAGCTTCTCCGCTCCTAGCGTCGAACAATCCTTGATGCAGTGGGCACTCAATGAATTTTCCGTCAAAATAGCCGTCACAAAGATTGGCGGCCCCGTGCGTGCAGCGCGCCAAACTGACGCGGATTCCATCAACGGTATCATAAATGGCAAACTCACGTGAACCCAACTTGGCCGGAGTGACATCACCTTTTTCCAATTCAGTCACGGCCATCAAATCTTGCCAAACGCGACGCCCCCTCATTTCATTCAACGGTCGGATATTTTCTTGGTTTGCCACTGAATCGAATATTATTCTGGGTTTAAAGTGGTTTTTTGGATCTCGTGCAAATCTGCGAAAGAATGTCAATATGGGCACCGAGATAACCGCGCCTCTCGATATGCACGAAACCCTCAAGTTTCCGGTGTAATTTGGGAAGTGCATGAAAGGGGACGGATGAAGCATAATGATGCTCGGCGTGGTAATTCATGTTCCATGCCAAAAAACGCATCGGCCATGAAACGAGGTTGGTGCGTGTATTTTCTTTCATATCACGAATGTGAGGCCGCCCCACATGTTCAGTCATACGAATAATCCGCATCACCGGCTCACCCAAAAATAATGGCAACCACCAATAAAATAACGGGCCCCACCAATTCGTGCCAATACAGAATGTCACGATGGCTCCAAATAACGCCAACATAACGCGGGCTTCAATGACGAGTGAACGACGATCTTCCTTGGGAACGAATTTCTCCTCGATAGGCGAAAATCGCCCCCGGGCATGTGCAAAAATTTCTATGAACTTCTGTTTCCAGTAAGGGATTGAACTAATGGTCCAGAGATATTTTCGCAGAGAGATGGGGAGCTCAATGAGTTCCGGGTCTTTGCCGTGGAGTTGCGTATAGGTGTGGTGGTCACAGTGTTCGTAGCGAAAGAATCGGTTCGGCAAAAGAATGGCAAAACCACAATAATTGCCAATCACTTCATTGAGCCAGCGGGTGCGGAAAGCGGTGTAATGCACGCATTCATGTTGCAAGGCAAAGTGATGCACCCAAACAATGCCATGAACAAACATCGCCGGCACCATCCACCAAGTGCCAGATGCAAGCCATATCAGACTTCCAGTGCATATAAGAGTGAGGGCAAAACCGAAAAGGTGAATGAGGCCGGGGAGGTTTGATCTTGTCATCAACTGTTTCAATTCGCGCCGGGACAAAGCGCCGTCTTGCATGGCTTGGGTAATGGGTGTCAATACGGGCTGATTATGTTGTGATTCTCTTCGTAACTGATTGCCCATGGATTGACCTGCTGGAGATATTTTTGTTCCAATCACCTGTTAGCCTCGATGGCTAAAAATGTCGACAGAGGATGTGACATCAAACCAAAATCACTCTTAACCAGTTGTCACAAAATCGGCCGGGGCCCCCAATCAATCGGGGCGAAAGGTTGCATATTTCATAACCGTCTAACAGACAACTGATGTAGGACACAATACTGCCACCCAATTCGATTGAATAATGACTATAGCCCCTATCCGAGTTTTCATATGATAACGGTTCTTGACCAAAATGCTCAGACGCGAGTGAAACGAAACGGGTTCAAGAGCTTGATACTTCGTCAACTAGGGTGGGGTATCAATGGGATTGAGGCGCATGAATCTGGATTGCAACTTTTTGGCAATCCCCAACAATTGATAAAATTTTCGGATTTGTCTAAGCCTCTGTCGGTCGAAAG
Source organism: Paracoccaceae bacterium (assembly GCA_022824005.1). Classification (GTDB taxonomy): domain Bacteria; phylum Pseudomonadota; class Alphaproteobacteria; order Rhodobacterales; family Rhodobacteraceae; genus JAPOXR01. The sequence continues at coordinate 94,977 of JAJEBG010000016.1, read as the reverse complement.
ATGCATCGGGTTGAGGGTCGTGACTGTATCCATCCGAGGAGGAGTCAGATTCAGAATCGCCGGCCTTAGCCATCGGCAAGCCAAAAAACTGACCGAATCGGCCAATCTGGCTTATGCCAGATATTTCAAAGACCAGTTGGAAGCCTTCGAAAGTGAGATTCAAACTCTCGTTGAAGTTGTTGACAGGCTAAAACAGCCTCGTCGGTATCCAGCCGCGTGTTTGCTTCAACCCTTTGTGAAACGTGCCAACGAGGTGATCAATCAACTTCCGCAAACATTACCTGAAAATGGGCTCTCTCATCGACAGCAGAAAAATTATGACAAGGTGAAAAATTTTCTCAATGAGGCCGCTGAAATGAGAGAAGCCTCAATTGCCAAATTTACCAAGCAAGAATTGCGCGAAAAACAAAAATTTTTTGACGAAATTGAATCAAATCCCCTCACAAAAGAGCAGAGAGTCGCCGTTTTAACCGATGAAGATGCCACACTTGTTTTGGCCGGAGCGGGTTCGGGGAAGACCAGCGTGATGGTGGCCAAGGCGGCTTATCTCGTGGAGCGAGGTATATGTCAGCCTGATGATATTCTCTTGTTAGCCTTTGGAAATAAGGCGGCAAAGGAAATGGCGGCACGTCTTCAATCACGCACAGGTGCCCAAATTGAAGCGATGACATTTCATGCGCTCGGTAACAAAATCATTCGTGAGGTTGAAGAATTTGCTCCGCCTTTGGCCTCCCTTGCCAACGATGAAGCGAAATTACGCGCACTCTTGAATGAGATTGTCATAAATGCGGCGTCCGAGAATAAAAGTTTCGCATCGGCTCTACACGAGTGGTTTTCGGAATTTTATTGGCCTTACAAGAACGAATGGGATTTTAGTTCACAATCTGAATATTTTGAATGGGTGAGGTCCCATGATTTACGATCGCTAAATGGCGACCGTGTCAAAAGTTTCGAAGAATGGGAAATTGCCAATTGGCTCTTTTGCAACGGCATCGACTACGAATATGAACCCGTATACGAGCATCCTATCCCAACAAATAAGCATGGAACTTATCGTCCCGATTTCCGTCTAACCGAGAGCGGGGTCTACCTTGAGCATTTTGGCGTCCGAAAGGTCCGCAACCGTGACGGTACGATTGACCTTAAGACGGCCCCCTATATTGATCGCGATCGCTACCTTGAAATGATGCAATGGAAAAGACAACTTCATCGTGATCACGAAACCACGCTTATTGAGACGTTCAGTTATGAAAAAGTCGAGGGTCATTTGTTGACGCGACTCGAGGAAAGGCTCCAACCTTACGTTTCACCACGACCCATTCCTGAAGAGCAGTATTTCGATAATCTTATGAAGATGGGGCAAGTGGGTTCTTTCACGCAAACAGTCGCGACTTTTTTGCGACATTATAAGAGTTCCCAATCAACCATGGCGAGTTGTCGTTCTCGATGTCAAGGGTTGGGTGGTGGAGCCCGACACTCGGCATTTCTGACCGTTTTTGAGTCAATTTACGAGAATTACCAAACCCACCTCGGAGATGAGATTGATTTTGAGGATATGATCAATCGCGCGACCCATCATGTGAAAACGGGCCGCTATCAAAGCCCGTATCGGCATATTCTCGTTGATGAGTTCCAAGATATTTCTGATGGACGAGCAAGTCTTCTCAACGCATTGAAATCCCAACATTCCAGTGCACGAATCTTTGCTGTCGGCGATGACTGGCAGTCGATTTTCCGTTTTGCTGGGGCCGATATTCATCTGACACAGAATTTTGGTAAGGTGTTCGGAGGATGTCTGGGTTCAAAAACTGGGATTTATAAGACCGTCGCCCTGACCAAAACGTTTCGTAGTGTTGACAGAATTGCTATCCCTGCGAGATCCTTCATTCTCAAGAATCCATCGCAAATTATGAAGGAGGTCGTGACGGTGTCAGCGAGCGACACGCCCGCGATTGATCTGGTTTATTACGATCGTGGCCAAGATCAGGTGGCACTCAAAACTGTGTTGCGGTCAATTTCTCGTAAAGCCTCGGTCTTGCTCTTGGGGCGTTACAACTTCGTTAAACCCAAGAACCTTAAAGCCATAGCGGCTCGTTTCCCTCAATTGTCTCTTCACTTTATGACCGTGCATGGTGCCAAGGGATTAGAAGCTGATCACGTGATCATTTTGGCAGCCAATTCAGGTATTTTAGGATTTCCTTCAGAAATCACCGATGATCCGGTGCTCAATCTCGTTCTTCCCCAACCCGAAAATTATGAACATGCTGAAGAGCGACGACTCTTTTATGTGGCCCTGACACGGGCCAAGCGAACGACCACAATACTAGCCGATCGAAGTCAACCCTCCACTTTCGTCCGTGAAATGGCCAAATATAAAGGAGAGAATGTCGTGCATGAAACAGGTGAGAGACTTGTCAGTGACGTAAAATGTTCTGCCTGTGGTGGGCGAATGATAGCCCCTCTCAAACATCAGAAAAGAACTTACTTTTGCTGCGAGTATCGCCCTTTGTGCCGTGAAATCCTCTATCCGTGTCACGAATGCGGCCAACATTTGCCGATCCCGTGCGAGAGAGACCCACAAATTAAGGTATGTATTTGTGGAGCTCGTTTCGATTCTTGTCCCGATTGCCAGAACGGCTGGCTCGTCGAACGCAAAGGACGATTTGGAAAGTTCTTGGGATGCATCCGCTATCCCGACTGCACCGGCAAAAAGAAAATGAATAAAAGAAAAGAGCCGTTAGAGCCAAGTTGTTGATTGCAACCCCCAGCAAGAGATGATAGTGAGGTTAGCGCAGCGCGAGTGAGATGGATAGAAGTCCGAGTTCGGGATAATGGCACAGTTGGGAACAATTCGTGCCTCACACTTTTAATCAATGAACAATGTTAACTCGATGATAGAAATCCGTGGATTGGGTATGTATTTTGGTAAATTCCAAGCGCTTTCAAATGTCAGTTTGTCAGTCGAAGCGGGTGAAAAAGTTGTGATTTGTGGGCCTTCCGGCTCAGGCAAATCAACACTCATTCGATGCATCAATCGCCTAGAGGAGCATAGTTCAGGTCAACTCTTTGTTGATGGTGTGGAAATTGGTGAAGAGACTCGAAATATTCGCAATGTGCGAATGGAAATAGGGATGGTGTTTCAGCAGTTCAATCTGTTTCCTCATCTCACTGTACTTGATAATCTCACCGTGGGGCCTGTTCGTGTCCGAAAGATGTCGCGACGGGACGCGGAGAGGCGAGCACGAAAATATTTGCAACGTGTTCACATTCCCGAACAGGCTGATAAATACCCCTCGCAACTCTCAGGTGGACAACAGCAACGTGTGGCGATTGCCCGCTCCCTATGTATGGAGCCCAAAATTATGCTTTTTGATGAACCCACATCAGCTCTTGATCCAGAAATGATCAATGAAGTGCTCGATGTCATGGTGGAACTCGCATCGACCGGAATGACAATGATTTGTGTGACCCACGAAATGGGATTTGCCCGCAAAGTGGCGGACAAAATGGTGTTCATGGAAGAGGGAGAAATCATTGAGACAGCGCCCCCCGAGGAATTCTTCAATCATCCAAGAAGTAAACGTTGCCAAATGTTCCTTGATAAAGTTCTGGAACATTAAAACTCATGCCCAAGACTCATCCCTCGTTGATCAAATTCCAGTCATCCCAGCATCGGACAGCGGACGCAGGACGATGGGTTCGATTGATGCTGGATTCGAGACTGATGTCCATTCTTCTTTACGTCTTGATTATGGGTTTGATTATCAGAGTATTGATGACCGGCGCCCAAGCCATCGGCTATAATTGGCAGTGGTATCGGGTTTCCGACTACATACTAGAGATGACCGATGACGGATTTCAAGTGGGTGAATTGCTGCTCGGATTGGTCACCACGATTGATTTAACATTTCGATCTTTTGCTCTAGCGGTGGCCATAGGGTTGGTCATCGCGCTGTTGCAACTCTCATCGCTGATGATCGGTTCTCGTATCGCCATTGGCTTTATTGAATTTGTTCGGAACTTGCCTCTGCTGGTCCTGCTCTATTTGATTTATTATGTTGTCGGGCCGATATTTGATTTGGGGCGCTTCACCGCTTCAGTTCTTTGCCTCGCGGTCTATCATTCAGTGTTGGTGGCCGAAATTTTTCGGGCCGCCATCCAAGCAGTACCTCTCGGACAATGGGAGGCGGCTCGCGCCGTCGGTTTGTCAACGCCCCAATGCTATCGTTATATCTTAATTCCGCAATCGGTAAAGTTTATCCTGCCTCCGCTCACTGGGGAAGCCGTTCACCTCATCAAGAGTTCAGCCATCGTCAGTGTGATTGCGGTGGCGGAGTTGACGACGATGGGCCGCAACATTATCTCGGATACATATATGAGTTTCGAGATATGGTTCACCGTGGCGGCCATCTATCTCATCTTTACCCTTATTCTCTCAATTTTTGTGACCTTTCTCGAAAAGAAGTTTGAGGTCATCAATTAGATTTCTTGTCCGTCAGATAATTATGAAGGAGAAAACAATGAAACTGACTCGACGACATTTAAGTGCCGCGTTTGCTGGTCTACTTGCCATGGGGCTGGCGCTGCCAGCCTTTTCACAAAATGCGACCCAATCGCTGGCGAGCGAGAGCGTCATTGAGACCATCAAGAAACGTGGTGTTATCAAAATTGGCCTGTCGCTTTTTCAGCCTTGGTCTATGCGCAACAAACAAGGAGAGTTGGTCGGCTTTGAACTTGACGTCGGCCGAAAACTTGCTGCCGATATGGGGGTTGAACCGGAATTTGTGCCAACCGCTTGGGATGGGATCATTCCCGCCTTGGTTGGCAAGAAGTTTGATGTCATCATCAGCGGCATGTCAGTCACAGCGCAACGCAACTTGACGATTAATTTCACCGATCCTTATGCTTTTTCAGGATTGGCCATTTTGGCCAACCGCCAGATGACGGAAGGCTTTTCTATGGAAGATTTCAATCGTGAGGATGTCATCTTCGCGGCGCGTCGTGGTGCGACTCCCGCGGCTCTCATTCCCCAACTATTTCCTAAAGCCCAACTCTTGCAATTTGATGAAGATGGAGCCGCCACGCAAGAGGTTTTGAACGGGAAAGCCCATGCAACATTGGGGGCCGAGCCAACCCCTTCGCAAGACGCTTACCAGTATCCTGAGACCTTGTATGTGCCATTTGATACGCTGTTCGATCCTCGAGGAGAAGCGTTTGCTGTCCGCAAAGGCGATTTTGATGCCTTGAATTATTTCAATAATTGGATCGCGCATAATCATCGCACGGGTTGGTTGGACGAACGTCACAATTATTGGTTCGCGACCACCGAGTGGAAAGAAGACTAGTTTCTATCCACGCTTCAATATTTGTCCGGGCCGGTTTTCAGGCCCGGAATAACTAGTGGGTTGCGATCGCCTATGTGGACCCGTTTCTTCACTCGTAAAGTCCACTGGGCAGATATCATTGTCGTCGCTGTCTTGGTTCTTTTCTTCGGTTACATTTGGATCCAGATTGACGGAAAACTGAACTATAAATGGCAATGGGAGCGAATCCCGACTTATCTTTTTCGCTATGACGAGGACAGTGAGAGATGGGTCGCCAATGTTCTCATACAAGGTTTGTTGACGACGATTCGCATCAGCATATTTGCCAGTCTTTTGGCGATCGTCTTGGGTGTTATTCTCGGAATGGCGCGCACGGCAAAAAATTTGACGGTTCGAATGTTGGCGCGAACTTACCTCGAATTGCTCCGCAATATTCCGCCGCTGGTGATCATTTTCATCTTTTTTTTCTTCCTGTCAGAGCAGGTTGTCACGGCGCTCAATATTGAGAGCTGGGCCTATGCAGTGTCACGTTCTGAAAATGTGGCCATTTGGGAATTTTTCTTTGGTGATATGCGGCGGTTTCCATCACTCATCTCTGGAGTCATTGTTCTTGCCCTCTTTGAAAGCGCTTTCGTCGGTGAAATTGTGCGATCCGGTATCGAATCTGTGTCTAAAGGCCAACGAGAGGCGGCGCAGTCACTGGCCATGCGTTGGCGAGATGAGATGCAAATTGTGGTTTTGCCGCAAGCCTTTCGAAAGATTTTACCCCCTCTGGCCAATCAATTTATTGTGCTGATCAAGGATAGTGCCATTATTTCTCTTGTTTCAGTGCAAGACTTAACCCTGCGAGCGGTCGAGTTGGCCAATTCTACGCGGATGCTCTTCGAGACGTGGATTACGGTTGCGGTTTTGTATTTTGTTCTCTGTTTCGGTTTATCGATGCTATTCCGATGGCTTGAAAACCGTGCGAAGCTCGTCCCAGACTGACCTCAGAAATACCGAGGTGACATCGTTGAAATGACATCAAAGGTTATTCACGCGAAACGATCAACGTCATCATGTCACGACACACGGGGGATGAGATGAAAACTGTCGGGGCATAGGAAGGTTCGCCGATAGACGCCGCTCATGGCTCAAATCCAATCAACAGTTTTTGATTTCGCACTCAGGGATGAAACCCCTTATATGGATCAGTACACAATTGAGGAGAAGGGAATGATTGCCAACCCGATAAAGGAATTGCCTCTAAGAAAGTCGCCCATCATCAACGGCTGGCTGACCTTAGGAAGTGCTTTTGCGGCCGAAGTTCAAGCTGATTTTGGCTATAGCAGCTTGACCGCAGATATGCAGCACGGAATGATGGATTATCAGGATATGGTGGCGGCTTTTGCGTCCATTCGAGCCAGCGGTGTGGCCCCGCTCGCCCGTGTTCCTTGGCTTGAGCCGGGCATCATTATGAAGACTTTGGACGCCGGCGCGCTCGGCGTGATCTGTCCTATGATCAATAATCGTGAGCAGGCTGAAACACTTGTATCATATGTTCGCTATCCACCTAAAGGGGTGCGCAGTTTCGGTCCCACACGCGCGCTTTTGTCGACGGGGGCAGACAATTACGTGGAGCAGTCGAATGAGAATATTGTCTGTTTTGCCATGATTGAGACGGGAGAGGCTTATGAGAACTTGCAGGAGATTGTCGTGACACCCGGTCTTGATGGAACCTATATTGGGCCGTCGGATTTATCACTAGGATTGACCAAGGGGCGGATGGGCGTCGGGTTGGACCGCCGTGAAGATGAACTTTTAGAGGCGATAAAAAGAATTCTGGATGCATCCAAAAATGCTGATATTTTGGCGGGGATACATTGTGGAACCCCCGAATATGCCGCTGACGCCATCGCTTGGGGATTTGATTTTGTCACCGTCTCTAACGATACATCTTTGGTAGCGAATGGAGCCGCAACGTGCCTCTCAACACTCCATTCTTGCCTCAAAAATCTTGGCATTGACATTGCGATAAACCACAAGAAACCCAGTAATTACTGATGACGTGACGCCACAAAACGCAGATGTCACAGTCAAACCCAGCGATCGTGAGCGGCAGCGCCGTTGCCGTCGGCCGCCACGCCGCGTTGATCACGGGGTTGTCGGGGAGTGGCAAGTCGTCGCTCGCTCTCGAGATGATATCTAGGGGAGCCGACCTCGTATCCGACGACAAAGTCATAGCGCAACGGGTCAACCAGCGAGTGGAATTGTCGGCTCCCAAAGCCATTGCTGGAATGATTGAGGCGCGTGGTATCGGTATTCTGCGAATGAGACATCATCCAAAGGCTCATCTATCGGTAATCGTCGATATGGATGCACAAGAGACAGAGCGATTACCTGAACGAAAGAGGTCACTCATTGATGTCGAATTTCCTTTGATTCTAGGACGAGGAAAGAGCGGTTTACCGGCCGCCCTCATGGTGATGCTGACCAATATTGATTGAACCACGACAACGGCTCTAATCTCACCTCAGTGAGGGCTTAGCCCCTGCATCTAAAACGTTTGAACCCAGCCCTTCAACACTTCGGTCCATAAAGCTGAATTTAAAATGTGCCGAAAGATTGGCCTTGCAATTGTGCCCCTTGTCATGTGAAAGGGATATTTCATTGTTGTTTCAGACAGATGAAATCCGGAGGCCATGACTTGATCGGCATTGTCATTGTGGCGAACGGAAATATTGCGTGTGAGCTTCTCGCATGTGTGGAGCAGATTGTGGGCACACAATCTGGGATGTCTGCGATTTCGTTGAATGGCAATTATGACCAAGAGAAAAAGCAGGAGGAAATTTGCGCCGCTGTCACCGAAGTTGACGAAGGTCAGGGAGTCATTGTCGTCACCGACATTTATGGTAGCTCACCTTGCAATTTGTCTCTCAAAGCCTGCAAGGGCTCGGACCGGGTCATCGTGTCAGGGGCCAATGTTCCGATGCTCGTAAAACTCGTCAAATTGCGCCAAGGAGGCCTCAAGGAAGCGGCCCAGCAGGCCGCCGAATGTGGGAGGAAATATGTCAAGGTCTTCGAATAGGAGGAATTTTCGATGCCTGATATTGTACGGAATTATAAGATTATCAACGAGAAAGGTATGCATGCGCGTGCCGCGGCCAAGTTTGTAGAGACGGTCGAGCGATTTGAAGCTGAAGCCGAAGTCTTCAAAGACGGGGTTTCTGCTTTCGGTGATTCGATCATGGGCCTTTTGATGCTCACCGCGTCCAAAGGCACATCCATTGAAGTGCGTCTCAGCGGAGAGGAGTCTGAAACCCTCGCCGCGGCCCTCGGAGATCTCATTTCCGAAGGTTTTCACGAAGACTATTGATCTCAGCGTCTAACGCGTGGGTACGGGGACATCGCCTGAATAATCATAAAATCCACGGCGGGTCTTTCTTCCTAACCATTGCGCTTCCACATATTTGGTCAACAGCGGGCACGGGCGATATTTTGAATCACCGAGCCCATCGAAAAGGACATTCATAATCGCCAGACATGTATCAAGCCCAATAAAGTCAGCGAGTTGAAGCGGACCCATTGGGTGATTGGCTCCGAGACGCATTGAACTATCTATAGCTTCAACCGAGCCGATTCCTTCCAGAAGGGCATAAACAGCTTCATTGATCATGGGCATCAAAATGCGATTGACAATGAAACCAGGAAAGTCTGATGAGGAAGCGGCTGTTTTGTCCAGACGGGCAACAACATGGAGAAGTGACTGGTAGGTGTCTTCGTTCGTGGCAATCCCCCGAATCAATTCAACCAGCTGCATGACGGGAACCGGATTCATAAAATGAAATCCCATAAAGCGGTCGGGCCGATCAGTCCGTGAGGCGAGGCGAGTGATTGAAATAGACGATGTATTGGTTGTGAGAATTGTGTCATGATTTAGGTGAGGTGTGAGGTCTTCAAGGACCGCCGCCTTGACAGATTCACGTTCGGTGACCGCTTCAATAACGAGGTCAACGCGCCCACAATTCTCGAGATCGCACGTGGTTGTAATTCGCCGTAAAGCCCCTTGTTTATCCGTTTCGCTAATGCGGCCTTTGGAAACTTGACGAGTTAAATTGGCATCAATCTGAGTTAACGCGTTTTGCAGAGCATCTTTAGAGATATCGTGGAGAATCACCTGATAATTGGCGAGCGCAAACACATGTGCGATACCATTGCCCATCTGCCCGGCACCAATCACACTGACTTGTTTGATGTCCATCATACGCATCTCCTGCTGACAGTCATTGTCGGTCGCATTGGGGGGTGATCATGCACCGGGGGATGTCACTTTTTCGGTGAGTTCGGGAACCACGTCAAACAGATTTGCGACAAGACCATAATCGGCAACTTGAAAGATAGGCGCATCCTGATCTTTGTTGATCGCAACAATGATTTTTGAGTCCTTCATCCCCGCCAAATGTTGAATCGCTCCAGAAATTCCGACCGCGATATAGAGTTCCGGTGCCACGACCTTTCCGGTTTGTCCCACTTGCCAATCGTTGGGGGCGTAGCCCGAATCAACGGCGGCCCGGGAGGCACCCACCGCGGCCCCCAATTTCTGGGCTAGCGATGAAACAAGGGCAAAGTCTTCGGTTGACCCGATACCTCTCCCGCCCGACACCACTATTTTTGCCGAAGTCAATTCAGGATGGTCTGAAACCGCTTCACTATTTTCGATCCAAGCACTCAATCCGGGGTTTGATGACGTCTCAATCGCCACCACCGGTGCCGAACCTTGGGCCTGTGTCGCCTCGAAAGCCGCTGTGCGGATGGTCATAAATTTCTTGGAGTCAATTGATCGTACCGTCTGAATCGCATTGCCAGCGTAAATCGGTCGTTCAAATGTTTGGTCATCCACAATCGCTGATACATCTGAAATCATCATCGCGTCACAAAGCGCCGCGGCACGCGGCAAAATATTCTGTGCCGATGTCGATGCCGGCCCAATGATATGCTCATAATCTTGCGTCAAATGCACGATCAAATCGGCCACTGGCTCTGCCAAAGCGTGACCATATTGGTGATGGTCGGCGTACAGAATTTGATTGACCCCATCAAGAGAAGCCGCTTCTTGGGCCGCTTTTTCACAACCTTCTGAGGCACAAAGGATATCGACTTGACCGCCCAATTGTTTGGCAGCGGTCAATGTTTTGGCCGTCAGGTCAGTGGCGAGATTCGGACCATTAAGCTCGGCAAGCAATAATACCGTCATCAGAGAACTCCTGCTTCATCTTTGAGTTTGGTGACCAATTCATCAACCGATTCAACGATCATTCCTGCCTCCCTCACGGGGGGTTCAACAGTTTTTAGTATTTCCAAGCGGGGTTGAATATCAACATCATAGTCGGTCGGTGACTTGATTTCGAAGGGTTTGCGTTTGGCGCGTTGGATATTGGGTAACGAGGGATATCGAGGCTCATTCATTCTTAAATCAACCGTGACGACACTTGGCAGATTGACTTCGATTTTCTGCAAGCCACCGTCGACTTCGCGCGTCACAATAGCTTTTTCTCCTTCTAACTCTAACTGAGAGGCAAACGTCGCTTGCCCACAACCCATAAGAGCCGACAACATTTGCCCGGTGGCATTCATGTCATTGTCTATAGCCTGCTTGCCCATCAAGATTAGACCGGGCTTTTCTTCATCGACGATGGCCTTGAGTATTTTTGCCACCGTGAGGGGTTCAATATCGTGATGCGGGTCATCGACCGCCTCAACGAGAATGGCACGGTCGGCTCCCATCGCTAAAGCGGTACGTAGAATTGTCTTCGACTGTTCAACACCGATGGAAACGGCGATAATTTCTTCGGCCTTTCCCGCTTCCTTCAAGCGCACGGCCTCTTCAACCGCGATCTCATCGAACGGGTTCATTGACATCTTGATGTTGGCTAGATCAACCCCGGAGCCGTCGGTTTTGACTCTGACCTTTACATTATAGTCGATGACCCGTTTGACTGTCACTAGAATCTTCATCGCGTTCACTCCTTATAAACTATCGTTGAGGTCATATCTGTCCTTGCACTGAATTTTTGGTTAACCCACATTCCTTCATATCTACGGGTTCTCTAGAGCCACAGATGTGACCGAAATCCATTCACTCGCGGTATTCCCCCGGCACCCATAGAATATCGTCCCGCCCATTGTCATTAGCGCAACGGGCGGCCACAAAGAACCAGTCCGACAGACGGTTAAGGTAGATCAGAAGGTGGGCATTGACGATCTCCCGACTTGATAATTCGACGGCCAGTCTCTCGGCGCGCCGCGCCACGGTTCGGCAATGATGAAGAGACGCGGCGAGGCGAGACCCTCCCGGCAAGACAAAACTGTTGAGTGGTTCCAGACTCTCATTCATCGCATCAATTTGCGTCTCAAGCCGGCGGGTCTGAGAATCGGTCACTCGCAAAGGCGGATGAGAGGCGGTTTTGTCCTCTTCTGACTCCGGTCGGCATAAATCGGCCCCAAGGTCAAAAAGGTCATTTTGTATGATGGCAAGACGCGCTTCAAATTCTTCGCAAGCGTCTGTTCTCGCCACGCCGATGACTGAATTGAGTTCATCAATGGTGCCGTAGGCCTCCACGCGAGCCGAAAATTTGGCAACCCGTGTGCCGTCGCCGAGGGCCGTGTCGCCGTCATCGCCGGTTCGCGTATAAATTTTGTTCAAGACGACCATACCGTCAACCACCGCTCCTAAAAAATACAAATAAAAGGATAAGAAAAACCGCCAGAGCTTGAGCGATGATCCGCATCCGCATAATCTTATTGGCGTATTTTCGATTAAATTCACCGCCTCGTGCATAACCCGTGATACCGGTCGCTAGAATGATCACGACCGCGAGTGCGGCGAGTGCGGCGATGAGGAAAAGGGGGTCTTTAAGCATCACTAGGGAGGCGGATTATTGGAGGGAGCCAAACAAATTGTTGACAGTCGCGACCGGCAATATCCGCTTGAGGATGGCCGCTGCATAAGTGGGTGTGGTGACAAAATATCTCGCTTTCGGTCGAGGTGACTCGAGGGCATGGATGAGTTTGCGTGAGACGGCACGGGGAGACAATTCAAACGCGACTTTGCTGCTTCCTTGAGGCTTTTTCAGGGAAGGAATCAAAGCTTTTTCATAATATGCCCGATGGGGCGATGACTTCCAGTCGATCCATTTTTCGAAGTGTGGGCGCGAGTTAACACGAATTTTTGTGTTGATGGGACCCGGTTCAATGAGCGAAACATGAATGCCGGATCCTCGGAGTTCCATCCGCATTGTTTCTGTCAATCCTTCGAGTGCGAATTTTGTCGAGTTATACGGCCCTCGCCACGGTAATGCCAAAAAGCCGAGGATTGATGAACAATTGATGATCCGCCCGCTCCCTTGTTTGCGCATATGGGGAATCAATTGAGTCGTGAGATCATGGTATCCAAAAAAGTTGGTTTCATAGATGTCTCGGAGGGCGGCTCGGGGCACATCTTCCACGGCACCCGGGACGGCAAACGCGCCATTGTTAAAGACAGCGCCTAGACGCCCGCTCGTCCGTTTCATGACCTGCTCTACAGTCGACGAGATTGACTCTTCGTCCGCATAGTCAAGTTGGGGACTTTCAAATCCCTCATTCTCTAATCGCACGCAATCTTGTTGATTTCGGCAAGATGCAAACACATGCCAACCCCGGTCTCGGAGTGTCACGGCGGCATCATAACCGATTCCCGATGAGCAACCGGTGATCAATACGCTACGGCTACTGGTTTGAAACTTCAAAACCGACTTAAACCCTCTCTGCGTCGAATTAAATTCTTGCCTCTCTTATCTATGATGTTTTTGTCAAAAAACAACTCTTTCATTCTCTCCGTTCAGCAAAATATTCTGCCACGCCGTCGGCGGAAAAATCCTGATATCGTGCATGTGGTAAAAGAGGTGCGAGGAGACTCTTATGAACGATTTCAGGCTTGGGAGCCGACAGCGGCAGAAACACCAACACATTCAAGTCACTCGGGTTTAGAAATTTTTAAACTAGCCTTCGCATTTATTCATACAAGTGGTGTTATATTGAAGAGTCGAGAATCATTCACAAGGCCAACCATGAGCGACGGGTTTAATTTCCACCACGAAGAAAGCGAGACTCTGCGAGAGGCGGTCAGCGAGAGATATCTTCAATACGCTTTGTCAACCATTATGAATCGCGCCTTGCCAGATGCTAGAGATGGGCTCAAACCGGTGCATCGGCGAATCCTGTTCGCCATGCGTGAACTCAAACTCTCGCCCAATGGGCCTTTTCGTAAATCGGCAAAAATCGCCGGCGATGTGATGGGTAATTTTCACCCTCATGGTAATCAGGCGATTTATGATGCCTTGGTACGCCTCGCACAAGACTTCAACATGCGGTATCCACTTGTTGACGGACAAGGAAACTTCGGCAATATCGATGGTGACGGCGCCGCCGCCGAACGCTACACAGAAGCGCGCCTGACGATGGTCGCCGAAGCACTGATGGAAGGGTTAGATGAAGAAGCGGTTGACTTCCGTCCCAACTATGATGGCAGTCGGCAAGAGCCAGAGGTCCTCCCCGCTAAAATTCCAAATTTGTTGGCCAATGGCGCAAGCGGAATTGCCGTCGGCATGGCCACCCATATTCCACCCCATAATATTGGTGAATTATGTGATGCTTGTCTTCATCTCTTGAAAATGCCTGAGGCGCGGGACGCGACCCTCCTAAATTACGTGAAAGGTCCCGATTTTCCGACTGGCGGCGTTATCATTGAGACTCCCGAAAAGATTAAAGAGGCTTATCAAACCGGGCGAGGTTTCATTCGCGTTCGTGCCCGTTGGGATGTCGAAAAGCTTGATCGAGGCCATTGGCAGATTGTGGTTACTGAAATTCCCTACCAAGTTCAAAAATCACGACTCATTGAGCGAATCGCTGACCTCATTCAGAACAAGAAAGTGCCAATGGTCACGGATATTCGAGATGAATCGGTCGACGATGTGCGCATCGTTCTTGAGCCCAAGAGTCGCAGCGTTGACCCTGACCTTCTTATGGAATCACTTTTCCGACACAGTGATCTGGAAAACCGTTTTTCCTTGAACCTTAATGTCCTGATTGATGGCAAGACACCACGGGTGTGTTCTCTCAAAACTGTGTTGTTGGCCTTTTTGAATCATCGCCGAGAGGTTTTGCTTCGCCGCTCTCGTTACCGGCTATCACAAATTGATAAGCGCGTCGAGATCATCGAGGGATATCTCGTCGTCTTTCATCAACTTGACCGCATCATTGAGATCATCAGATTTGAAGACTCACCCAAACTGGTGATGATGGAGGAGTTCACGCTGACGGAGGGGCAGGCCGAAGCCATTCTCAATATGCGTCTGCGTAATCTGCGCAAACTTGAGGAAATCGAGTTGAGCAAAGAGCTTGACCTTTTGCTCCGAGAGAGGGCGGATATTGAAGATTTACTTGAAGATGAGTCGATTCAAACCCGCCGATTGGCGAGTGAGATGAAGGACGCAAAGAAACAATTTGGGTCGAGCGGCGAGAAGGGCGAACGTCGAACAACCTTTGCCGTCGCCCGAATTTTTGATGAGATCCCATCCGAAGTGATGATCGAAAAAGAACCTATCACGGTGATCTGTTCTGAAGCCGGTTGGATCAGAGCCATCAAGGGCGCGGTATCGCTCACTCAAGAGTTTCGTTATCGCGATGGTGATGCCGGGCGATTCGTATTTCATGCCCAAACCACTGACCGTCTCATTCTTAGTGGAGAGAATGGCCGTTTCTACACGCTCAACGCATCCTCGCTCCCCGGGGGGCGCAGTCTTGGAGAACCGGTGAGGCTTATGGTTGACTTGCCGAATGACAGTCTTATTACCGATTTGTGGTCTTATGTCCCGACGCGAAAACGGGTTCTAGCTTCTTCGTCAGGCTATGCGTTCGTCGTTAATGAAGACGATATGGTGGCAGGGACACGAAATGGCAAACAGGTGATGAATCTTCGTGATGGCGAGTCGTTGAGAGCGGCCGTGGCCATCGAAAACAATGGTGACCATGTGGCCATGATTGGTGAGAATGGCAAATTCCTTATCTTTGCGATCACCGAATTGCCGACGCTAGTGAGGGGACGGGGAAATATCGCGCAAAAATACACTGAGGGCGGTCTCGAGGATCTGTGTGTGTTCAACATTAGTGATGGACTTCAATGGTACGACTCGGCGGGACGTCAGCGCACTGTCAAGGACCTTGCCCCTTGGCTTGGAAAACGAGGGCGCAAGGGAGTGAAACCTCCTCGCGGTTACCCAAGATTACGGCGCTTAGCCGCAATGAAATCTTAAATTATCAAGAGATTGAACTCATCGCTCCAGCTCGCTCTCAGGAGGAAGAATGAGAACCAAGACGGGTTTTGGTACGCGGCGGGTGGATAGAGTCGTATGGCTTCAAGCATCAATTGTCGCCGCAAGGCAAGATGGACGGTATCGTTGATCGACTTCTTATCTTTGAGGGTCGTTCTTACCTCACCATGCAGCATCAGATCAAAGCCTTTATCTTGCTCGTTATTGTTCATTGGGGAAGCTATCTTGATCGCTGTCAGGGGCGGCCTTTCTACCGCTTGAAAAGTTGGCGAGGAGATTGTCGACTCGTCATGGGCTCCGCCATTCCCTCTTTGGTCATCGTTCATGGACGATGATGGGAGATATTCTACCATTCATCAAGCCAATGGTTATCCAACGGTGGCAGGGTAAAGTCTGACCCTATAGCAAGGCGGGTCAGTCGATATTCCTTAACAATTTGCCGACAGTTGGCGAGGCCAGCGAAGACCGGCAGGATCGAGTGAGTTGATTCATTGGATTTTCTTGAACCGGTCGCACAATGTGTATAAAACAGGTCATCGGCCTGAAAACTGAATTCCGCTACTAGGAGTGGGAGGAGCGATCTTGAGTTGGAAAAAATATCTTGGTATGGCTATGGCCTGTTTGGCTTTAGTGGCGTGTGACGCGCCTCCAGAGCTTCCATCCAATCCGCCCCCAATCGGTGACTTTCGCCTAGCCCATCTCAAGGTGTCGGCAGCGGGAACGGACATTTCCGATGTTTCGCGTCCTGTCAAGGAGGCTGATCTTGAAGCCTCACTAAATGACGCCCTGCGCGAGCGGCTTGGACGCCATAAAGGAAACAAATGGTACCATATCACCGTGGCGATTGAAGGGGCGATTCTTGCGCCAGCGGGCGTTCCCGTTGTCATGTCACCCAAATCAATGATGGCCCTGCGTGTTCAAGTTTGGGATGATGCTCAAGGTATCATCCTCAATGAAAAACCAAAAGATTTCACGATTATTGAACCCTTCTCGGTCTCAACCATCATTGGTTCTGGTCTCATGCGTGATGAGCAGGAACAACTCACCGCGCTTTCTCGGCGCGCCGCCGTGGTGATTGAGAATTGGCTTAAATCATTGGAAGAAAGTCCCTTGATTAGCGTGAATTCAAGATAAATTGTTGGATGCGCGCCAATGTCGAAGGGGGATGGCTAGACAGCCGCATCACGCGTTGTTATGATATTCGCTTGAGTGCCAAGCCATCCTTTGCGGTATCTAACAATGTCCAAAAAATGAGTCGGCTATGGGCATGGAATGACTTGTTTTTGCCAAGGCTGAAGCCTAGATACCCTCTACCTCACTTCTTGGAGGGGGTAAGGTTGCCCCGGTTGCGGAGTTATTGAATGAATTTTGATCCACTCTTCCAATCTCAGATCGCGAGTCTGAAAGAGGAGGGAAATTATCGAGTTTTTGCCGAGTTGGAGCGCATCAATCAAGCTTTGCCTCGCGCCAAGAATCATGATCCTGATATGCCGACAGAGGTAACTGTTTGGTGCTCAAATGATTATCTTGGGATGAGTCAACATCCGAAAGTTTGCAAAGCGATGAAAGAAGCTATTGATGCGGGCGGAATTGGAGCCGGGGGGACACGGAATATTTCTGGCACCAACCATGAGCATATTCTTCTTGAAAAGGAACTCTCCGATCTGCATGGCAAGGAGGCGGCGCTTCTTTTCACTTCAGGATACGTATCAAATTGGGCTTCGCTTTCCACGCTTGGCTCACGATTGCCCGATAGCATCATCTTTTCCGATAGTTTGAATCATGCCTCAATGATTGAAGGAATCAAGCAGGCTCGGTGTATGAAGGTGATTTGGCAACACAATGACGTCGAAGATCTAGATCGTAAACTCGCACAAGCGCCAGCCAACAGCACCAAAATTGTGGCTTTTGAATCTGTCTATTCGATGGATGGTGATATCTGCCCCATGAAAGAAATTGTTGAAGTCGCGGAAAAGTACAATGCCCTGACCTATCTTGACGAGGTCCACGCCGTTGGACTCTATGGGCCTCATGGCGGCGGTATCGCGGAGCAAGAAGGGTTGATGGACCGCATCACCTTGATTGAGGGGACGCTAGGAAAAGCTTTCGGGTGTATGGGGGGCTACATTACGGGCTCGGCGGCTTTGTGTGATTTCATCAGATCGTTCGCGAGTGGCTTCATTTTTACGACCGCCCTGCCGCCGGCCTTAGCCGCCGCGGCGCGCTTGTCGGTCGCTCACCTCAAGGACAGCGATGTGGAGCGGCGGGCGCAGCGTCGCAATGTAGAGCAGCTCCGTGCCAAGCTTAACGCGGCGGGGATTCCTCATATGGACAATCCGAGCCATATCATTCCAGTGTTGATCAAGGATCCGGTCAAATGTCGAATGCTTAGCGATTATCTGATGCGTGAGTGGGGCATCTATATCCAGCCGATCAATTACCCGACGGTTCCGAAAGGGACTGAACGGTTGCGTATAACGCCGGGCCCCTATCATAGTGATGAAGATATTGATCGTTTGGTGCAAACACTGAACCATTTGTGGAAACAGTGTAAAGTGTCACGAGCCGTCGCTTAAAGTTTTTTGAGTTTCGTTCTGGCAGTTTTGAAAAAAAATTCACGTTGGGCTAAAATTTCCTTTGACATTTTGTCAGCAATAGTGTATCCTTTCCCGACACGATAAATCTGATTCGCATGGCACGCCAAGCATGAGAATGCGTTGCCACCTTATTTTGTTGTGGAAAAAAGAAACAATCGGAAACGTGCTGGTCATCGGATTGGCAGGGGATTCGCGGAATGGCAATGCGTTGGTACTCGGTGAGTGTCCTATCAAATTACGAAAAACGCGTTGCTGAGCAGATAAGGGCGGAGGCAGAGCGGACAGGACTTCACGATAAGATAGAGCAGGTTTTGGTTCCAACCGAAGAGGTTCTGGAGTTAAGGCGCGGCAAAAAGGTTAAACTTGAGCGCCGCTTCATGCCGGGCTATATTCTTGTTCGAATGGAAATGACGGATCCGGGTTACCACCTCATTAAATCGCTCAATCGTGTCTCGGGTTTCTTGGGTCCGGTGGGTCAGCCATCGCCTCTTCCCGACAAAGAAGTTGAGGCGATTCTTGAGCGTGCTGAGCAGGGGGCACAACAGCCGAGAGCACTGATTACGTTTGACGCTGGGGAGATTGTGATCGTGACCGATGGCCCCTTTGAAGGATTTTCTGGAATGGTGGAAGATGTTGATGAAAACGCGGCTCGCCTGAAAGTGGCCGTATCAATCTTTGGAAGAGCCACACCTGTTGATCTTGATTATACGCAAGTCACCAAACAAGTCTGAATACAATCCTAAGAATTAAGAGAATCGAGAATGTCCGATGGCTAAGAAACTGGCTGGAAAATTGAAACTTCGAGTGCCCGCTGGCCAAGCCAAGCCGGCCCCACCTGTCGGTCCAGCTATAGGTCAACGTGGTCTCAATATCATGGAATTCTGCAAAGCTTTCAATGCTCAAACGCAGAATGTGGAGCCGGGTGCGCCCTGTCCGACGGAGGTGACCTATTATCAGGACAAATCGTTCTCACTGGCGATCAAAACGCCGACGGCCTCGTGGTTTCTTAAGAAAGCGGCCAGTGCCCAATCGGGGTCTCAAGAACCGGGTCGCGAAATTGTTGCTTCTGTGACCTCGGCTCAAGTGAGGGACATTGCCGAGGCGAAATTAGTTGATCTCAATACCGACAATGTGGACGCGGCGATGAAAATTGTTCTCGGGACGGCGCGGTCAATGGGCTTTGAAGTGAAAGGTTAAGGTCGTGTCGAATCAGGGAAAGCGGATACGAGCCGCCCGTGAAGCGGTGGCTGAAAAGGGATCACTGAGCGTTGAAGATGCGGTCAAGATGGTCAAATCTCAAGCGTCGGTCAAATTTGATGAGACTGTAGATGTGACGATGAATCTGGGTGTTGACCCCCGTCATGCTGATCAAATGGTGCGGGGAGTTGTGGCCTTGCCCAATGGCAGTGGCAAGACCGTGAGAGTGGCGGTCTTTGCCCGTGACGCAAAAGCGGATGAAGCCCGTGAAGCCGGAGCTGATATCGTCGGTGCCGAAGATTTAATGGAAGCGGTGCAGAAAGGTGAAATCAATTTTGACCGTTGTATCGCGACCCCCGATATGATGCCGATTGTCGGTCGACTTGGGCGGATTTTAGGGCCAAGAAATTTGATGCCCAACCCAAAGGTCGGCACCGTGACCCCGGATGTCAGTGACGCGGTGACGAAATCGAAATCAGGCGAGGTTCAATTTCGGGTTGAACGGGCCGGAATCATTCATGGAGGCGTTGGAAAAATTTCTTTCGAGGAAATGAAATTGGTGGAAAACATTCGTGCCTTTGTGAGCGCTGTATCCGCCGCCAAACCAACGGGGGCCAAGGGCAAATTTGTAAACAAAATCACGATCAGTTCCACGATGGGACCGAGTGTGAAGGTCGACGTGGGGTCGGCTTTGGGAAATTAGGAGATGTGTTCGCCTCCCTGATGGAGGCAGACTATTCTTTGGTGCGCTGATCTCAAGCGGGCCATCGAACTGTCCGAGACGGTGGGTGTTGGCGGAGATCAGTGATTGGTCAAGCCGCTGGCGTAAATCCTGCCTGAGACGTGAATGCCATATCATCCTTTTGGGGATGACCGGTTGGACCTGAAGTCTGGGATAGAAGTGGCTGACCTCTAGGTCAGTTCAATGGAGCTGGAAGGGGTGACTCTTCCCTAAATTTGGAGCAAAGCACGTGGATAGAGCTCGAAAAGAAAAAGTGGTTGAAGAACTCAGCCATATCTTCGAAAGCTCTGGCGTAGTCGTGGTATCGCACTATGCCGGACTCAGCGTCGCTGAAATGGAGAATTTTCGGAACCGCATGCGGAAAGCCGGAGGCTCCGTGCGTGTTGCCAAGAATAGGCTCGCTAAAATTGCGTTGAAAACTTCGCGCTGTGGTGCCGTCGCAGACATAATGAAGGGAATGACAGTTCTCTCATATTCGGAAGATCCGGTGACGGCCGCAAAAGTGACCGAGTCCTTCGCCAAGGATAACACCCAACTGGAGATTCTTGGTGGCGCGATGGGAGACGCTGTGTTGGACAGAGAGGGTGTCAAATCTGTGTCCGCCATGCCGTCGCGCGAAGAATTGTTGTCGACTCTTGTCGCTTGCATTACCTCTCCAGCGGCTGGTTTGGCCGCTTCAGTGGGGGCCGCAGGTGCCAATATCGCCGCTATTCTCAGCACAATTGAAGAGCGAGAACCCGTCTCTTAGCAACCAGCGAACAGGTTCGGTTGGGGCGAGACTCAAGGTCGCGCTTGACCGCTTGAAAGACAAAGTGAAGGATGAAACAACATGGCAGATATCAAAAAATTGGCTACGGAGATTGTCGGGCTGACGTTGCTTGAGGCACAGCAGCTGAAAGATCATCTCAAGGAAGAATATGGCATTGAACCGGCGGCCGGTGGCGCGGTGGTGATGGCAGGAGCGAGCACTGGCGATGGTGAAGCCGGTGAACAAGTCGAAGAGAAAACCGAATTTGATGTGATACTGAAGGCGGCTGGAAGCCAGAAGGTTCACGTAATCAAACAGGTGAGAAATATTACCGGTTTGGGTTTAAAAGAATCGAAAGACCTTGTTGAAGCAGGGGGCAAGACTGTCAAGGAAGGCGTCTCTAAAGAGGAAGCGGAAGAGTTGAAGAACCAACTAGAAGCCGTGGGCGCCGAGGTCGAGATCAAATAGGCGTAAACGCTGAGCGGCCGGGGTTTCCGGCCGCCCCACCTCTCCGTCGAGAATGCCTTTGGACAATCTCGACGCAGGCGTGGACAAAATTGTTCGGGAGCAGGCCTATGGCGGAGTCTGCAAGAATTGAACAACTTTGTCATTCGATGGCCACGACCGACAGGGTAACCGCCCCGTGGCTCACATAAAGATAAAGAATCGGGAATGCACGCATGGCTCTTAAAGCGGCAAAAAACGAAAAGCAAAATAGTCACAACAAATCACGCGACACGGAGGCCCACGCTGTCGATGGTCGTGCCAACGGACATCTCGGAGTGTCGGCTCTGGCCGCGCAGCGCAAAAGGATCCGCCGCCAATATGGCCGCATCCACGAAGTGATTGACATGCCGAACCTCATTGAGGTTCAGACCCGGTCTTATAATCTGTTTCTCAATTCAGGCGGCGAGGAAACTCATGTCGATCACGAAGGATTGAGAGGTGTCTTTCAATCTGTTTTCCCTATCACAGACTATAATGGCAAGGCCGAACTCAGCTTTGTGAGTTATGAGTTGGAAAAGCCGAAATTCGACATTGAAGAATGCCAAAAGCGTGACATCACTTACGCCTCTCCCCTGAAGGTTAAACTTCGCCTCATCGTATTCGATATTGATGACGATACAGGTTCCCGTGATGTTAAGGATATCAAGGAACAGGATGTCTTCATGGGAGAGATGCCCCTGATGACCGATAATGGGACCTTTATCATCAAGGGAACCGAACGAGTGGTGGTCTCGCAAATGCACCGCTCACCGGGTGTCTTTTTTGACCATGATAAGGGACGCACCAACTCATCGGGGAAGATTCTTTATACCTGTCGTATCATTCCCTATCGTGGCTCGTGGATTGACTTTGAGTTTGATGCCAAAGATTTGGTGTTTGTACGAATCGATCGCAAGAGAAAGATGTTGGTGTCGACCCTTCTTCTAGCGCTCGGTTTGAGTCATGAAGATATTCTTGAGCAGTTTTATTCCAAGGTCATCTATCGGTTGTCGAAGGATGATCAGAACTGGATCACTCGATTGCCTTTTGCAGATTTCCCCATCAAACAACAGGCCCCGTTTGATATTGTTGACGCAAAAACAGGTGAAATCTATGCCGAGGCAGAAAAATCCCTCACACCGAGAGAAACCGAAGCTCTGAACAAAACCGCCGCCAAGCGTGACATTGTTCTGCCCCTTGATCATTTGGTGGGTCAATTTGCCGCCGAAGACATCATTGATGAGGAGACGGGTTTGGTGCTCCTTGAAGCGGGTGATGAACTGACAGCCACGTTTGATGAGAGAGGTCAATTGGTGCGGGGAAATCTGTTCGAACTATGGCAGCATGGTATTCGAGACATCCCTGTCCTGTATGTCGATGGCATCAATATTGGACCCTATATCCGTAACACTCTAGCCGCTGACAAGAATACCACACGTCTTGATGCTTTGTTCAGTATTTACAGCACACTTCGGCCGGGTGAGCCGCCGACCGAGGACGCGGCCGAGGCACTTTTCTCGCAAATCTTTAGTGACCCGGATCGTTATGACCTTTCGGCCGTGGGACGTGTGAAGATGAATATGCGCCTTGATGTCGATGTCGACGATACTCAAAGGACTTTGCGTAATGAAGACATCGTTGATTGTGTGCGCACTCTCGTTGGATTGAGAGATGGCAAGGGAGAAGTTGACGATATTGATCATCTGGGCAATCGACGCGTGCGTTCGGTGGGTGAGTCGATGGAAAACCAGTATCGTGTCGGTTTGATGCGCATGATTCGCCTTGTCAGGGAAAGGATGGGAAGCGTCGAAATCGACAATGTCATGCCTCAGGATTTAATCAATTCCAAACCGGCCGCGGCGGCGGTACGGGAATTTTTTGGCTCATCGCAACTTTCACAATTTATGGATCAAACCAATCCGTTGTCAGAGGTCACACATAAGCGAAGATTGTCGGCTCTAGGGCCGGGCGGCCTCACCCGTGAACGAGCGGGATTTGAGGTGCGTGATGTCCATCCTACCCATTACGGGCGCATCTGTCCGGTCGAGACGCCGGAAGGGCCGAATATTGGCTTGATCAATTCATTGGCGACTTTTGCCAAGGTCAACAAGTATGGCTTTATTGAGACTCCGTATCGGCGCGTGCGCGATGCCAAGGTGACAGACAATTTTGAATATATCACGGCGACCGAGGAGGAAAACCACAAGATCGCGCAGGCGAATGCCAAGATTGATCACGAGGGAAATCTGGTCAATGATTGGGTGAACACCCGACATGAAGGGGAGATTAAAGCGAGCCCGCGTGAAGAAGTTGATATGATTGATGTGACGCCCAAACAGCTGGTATCAGTCGCCGCGTCTTTGATTCCATTTCTGGAAAATGACGATGCGAACAGGGCATTGATGGGCTCCAATATGCAGCGCCAAGCGGTTCCCCTGTTGCGCTCTGAAGCCCCGTTTGTGGGGACCGGGATCGAATCTGTGGTGGCCAAAGATTCGGGGGCCGCGATCACTGCACGTCGAGCCGGTGTGATTGATCAGGTCGATGCCACCCGGATCGTTATCCGAGTCACAGAAGAGATGGACGTGGGGGATCCCGGCGTTGATATTTATCGTTTGCGCAAATTCCAACGATCGAATCAAAACACCTGTATCAATCAGCGGCCTTTGGTCAATGTGGGGGATCGGGTCAAGCAGGGTGATGTGGTGGCCGATGGCCCGTGCACCGATCTCGGTGAATTGGCTTTGGGTCGCAATATATTGGTCGCGTTCATGCCGTGGAATGGTTACAACTTTGAGGATTCAATATTGATCTCTGAGCGAATAGCTCGTGATGACGTTTTCACGTCGGTACATATTGATGAGTTCGAAATTGATGCTCGTGATACCAAACTTGGCCCCGAAGCCATCACTCGAGATATCCCCAATGTCAGCAATGAAGCGCTGAACCATTTGGATGACGCCGGCATTGTGCATATCGGCGCGAAGGTCAAACCGGGCGATATTTTGGTCGGCAAGATTACCCCCAAGGGCGATTCACCGATGACGCCAGAAGAAAAGCTGTTGCGAGCCATCTTTGGTGAGAACGCGGCGGATGTACGGGACACATCACTGAAACTGCGTGCGGGAGATTTTGGGACGGTTGTTGAGGTGCGTGTTTTCCATCGCCACGGGATTGAAAAAGATGATCGGGCCATTCAGATTGAACGCGATGAAATTATGGCATTGAAACGGGACCGTGATGACGAGCGGGCGATTCTAGATCGAAATATCTATGCTCGGCTAAAAACCCTTCTGCTTGGCAAAAAGGCGGTGAAGGGGCCGAAAGGAATCACAGCGGGCACAGTGATTGACGAGGAACTTCTTGGCCGGTTGAGCAAGGGCCAATGGTGGCAATTATCCCTGCCGTCAGAGGAGGATGCGTCGATCCAGGAGAAAATGAAATCCCAGTTTGATGCGCAAAAGAAAGTTCTAGAGGAACGATTCGACGACAAGGTTGAGAAAACCCGCCGCGGCGACGATTTGCCGCCGGGTGTCATGAGCCGTGTCAAAGTCTTCATCGCGGTGAAGCGAAAACTGCAACCAGGGGACAAAATGGCGGGACGCCATGGCAATAAGGGTGTGGTGTCCAAAGTGGTCCCGATGGAAGATATGCCTTTCCTTGAGGATGGGACACCGGTCGATATTGTTCTCAATCCGTTGGGTGTGCCATCACGGATGAATGTGGGACAAATTCTTGAAACCCATATGGGATGGGCGGCGCGGGGATTTGGTCAAGCGGTGACCAAGGCGTTAGAGGAATATGACCGCACGCAAGATGCCGATCCAGTGCGCAAGGCCATGAAGCAAGCGTATGGTGAGGAGTCTTGGAATGATGAGCTCGCGGATATGCAAGATGAAGAACTCGTGGCGTCGGCTCGCAACGTCAAAACGGGTGTACCGATCGCGACCCCTGTTTTTGATGGGGCCAAAGAAACGGACGTGACAGACGCGCTGCAACAGGCGGGATTCAGTGAAACGGGTCAAGTGTCGTTATATGATGGAAGAACGGGAGAGAAATTCGCCCGCCCGGTGACCGTGGGAATGAAATATCTCCTCAAATTACATCATCTAGTTGATGATAAGATTCATGCCAGGTCCACAGGTCCCTATAGTTTGGTGACCCAACAACCCTTGGGTGGCAAGGCGCAATTTGGGGGTCAGAGATTTGGCGAGATGGAAGTGTGGGCCCTTGAGGCTTATGGGGCCGCTTACACGCTTCAAGAGATGCTCACCATTAAAGCCGACGATGTGAAGGGGCGCAAAAAAGTCTACGAATCGATCGTCAAAGGCGAAGATCATTTTGTGACCGGTGTGCCGGAAAGTTTCAATGTGTTGGTTCAAGAGGTGCGGGGTCTTGGACTGAACATGGACTTGATATCGCATGAGAAATCTTGAGCACAAACCTATTCAGGTAAGAGGATAAATCACAAATGGATATGGATTTTTCAACCACTGCATTGAGAAAAACCGAGGTGCCTGACTCGTTTGATGAGATTCGGATTTCGTTGGCCTCACCGGAGCAGATTCTCGCTTGGTCTTATGGCGAGATCAAGAAACCTGAAACGATCAATTATCGCACCTTCAAACCAGAACGAGATGGCTTGTTCTGCGCCCGAATTCTAGGCCCCATCAAGGATTACGAGTGTTTGTGTGGCAAATACAAAAAGATGAAATATCGTGGCGTGACGTGCGAGAAATGTGGGGTTGAAGTGACCTTGGCGCAAGTGCGCCGTGAACGGATGGGTCATATTGTTCTGGCCGCGCCGGTGGCACATATCTGGTTTCTCAAATCTTTGCCTTCGCGAATCAGCACCATGCTGGGCATTCCGCTCAAGGATTTGGAGCGGATATTGTATTTCGAGAGCTATGTGGTTGTTGAGCCAGGTTTGACGGATTTTGAATTGGGACAGCTGTTGACGGAGCAAGAATATGTCACGGCGCAAGAAGAATTGGGCGAGGGCAATTTCAAAGCTGGTATTGGCGCCGAAGCGATACGCGACATGCTCAGCCAAATCAATTTGGTTGAAGAAGCACAATTTATTCGTGAGGAATTGCTTGAAACAAAGTCTGTCAGCAAAAAACAGAAACTGGTGAAACAGCTGAAACTTTTCGAGAGTTTTATTCAATCAGGAAATCGGCCGGAATGGATGATCATGACGGTCATTCCGGTCATCCCCCCCGAACTCCGTCCGCTGGTTCCTCTGGATGGTGGGCGGTTCGCCACATCCGACCTGAATGACCTGTATCGGCGAGTCATCAACCGCAACAACCGATTGAAGCGGTTGATTGAACTGCGTTCACCAGACATCATCATTCGCAATGAAAAACGGATGTTGCAGGAAAGTGTGGATGCGCTGTTTGATAATGGTCGGCGGGGTCGCACCATCACCGGCACCAATAAACGACCTCTGAAATCCTTGAGCGACATGCTGAAAGGAAAGCAAGGCCGGTTCCGTCAGAATTTGCTTGGAAAACGGGTGGATTTTTCCGGGCGTTCGGTCATTGTTACCGGCCCAGATCTTAAGCTGCACCAATGCGGCATTCCCAAAAAAATGGCTTTGGAACTGTTCAAACCTTTCATTTATGCCAAATTGGAACAGAGAGGAATCTCAACGACTGTCAAACAATCAAAGGGGTTTGTTGAACAGGAGCGTGAGGAAGTTTGGGATATTCTTGATAGCGTCATTCGTGAACATCCGGTTCTTTTAAACCGCGCGCCGACATTGCACCGTCTTGGCATTCAAGCTTTTGAACCCGTTTTGGTAGAGGGCAAGGCGATTCAATTGCATCCCCTTGTCTGCTCGGCATTCAACGCTGATTTCGATGGTGACCAAATGGCGGTCCATGTACCGCTGTCACTTGAGGCTCAGCTAGAAGCCCGAGTTCTCATGATGTCGACCAATAATGTTCTCTCACCCGCGAATGGCGCGCCGATAATCGTGCCCTCCCAAGACATGGTCTTGGGTCTTTATTATCTCAGTATGGAACGCTGGGGAATGAAAGGCGAGACTCGGGTTGAGGGCAAGGGGGCTCGCCGCAAGAATGGCGCCGCTTCGAATAAAGTCTACGGTTCAATTGATGAGGTAGAACACGCGCTCCTATCGGGGCAATTGCATCTTCATGCAAAGATCCGCGCGCGCATCAAACAGGCGAAACCCATTGAGGAAATTGATGACGGCCAAAAGGACGAGTACCAAATATTTGATACCACTCCGGGCCGCGTTCTGATTGGCTCACTGTTGCCGCTTAATGTCAATACGCCTTTCAGTTTGGTCAATCGTTTGCTGCGAAAAAAAGAAGTTCAAGAAGTGATTGATACCGTTTATCGCTATTGCGGTCAGAAGGAATCGATCATTTTCTGTGATCAGATTATGGCACTCGGATTCCATGAAGCGTGTCGATCCGGCATTTCATTCGGCAAGGACGATATGCTGATTCCTGAGGCCAAAAAAGAACTGGTCAGTGAGACTCGCAAGAAGGTGGAAGACTTCGATTACCAATACTGGGATGGCAATATCACCGATGAAGAGCGATATAATCGTGTCGTTGAAGCTTGGACGGAATGTTCGGACAATGTGCTTGGGGCGATGATGGATGGCATCAAATTGCTGCCAGACGGCGATGATGACCAACAGGCCGAACCGAATTCGATCTATATGATGGCGCATGCCGGGGCTCGGGGTTCGGAGGCACAAATCAAACAGTTAGCGGGTATGCGGGGATTGATGACGCGACCTTCGGGCGACATCATTGAGACACCGATTATTTCAAACTTTAAAGAGGGGCTGACCGTTCTCGAATATTTCAACTCGACGCACGGGGCAAGAAAGGGTCTTGCCGATACCGCCCTGAAGACGGCCAATTCCGGCTATCTGACACGCAAACTTGTTGACGTCGCGCAAGATTGCATCGTCAGAATGGAAGATTGTGGAACCGATCGCGCGATCACCATACGTCCGGCCATGCGTGATGGACTGGTGGTGGCATCTCTGAGTGAACGCATTTTGGGTCGCGTGGTGGCCGAAGATGTCAAGAATCCGAAAACCGGTGAATTGATTATCAAACGTAACGAGTTGGTCGAGGAAGGGGTCGCCGAGAAAATCACGCAAGCGGGCATTCAATCGGTCCGAGTTCGTTCGGCTCTGACGTGCGAGTCGGAAATGGGCGTGTGTATAAAATGTTATGGTCGCGATTTGGCACGAGGCGAGCCCGTAAATATCGGTGAGGCGGTGGGTATTATCGCCGCCCAATCCATCGGTGAGCCCGGCACACAGTTGACTATGCGGATGTTCCACGTTGGCGGCATCGCTCAACGCGAGCAACAATCATCGGCCGCCGGTTATGCTGGAACGGTCGAACTTAATGATGTCAAGAGCATCTCTAATGAATTGGGCGAGGAAATTGTTGTTGGCACCAACGGCGCGTTGTTCCTCAATGACTCGTCGGGACGGGCCGTTCGCTACAAACTTGATCGGGGCGCGCGACTGCACGTTTCTGACGGCGATAAGGTTGAGAATGGTGAGGTCCTCTATAATTGGGACCCGCACTCGCTACAGATCATTGCCGAGACGGATGGCCAAGCCAAATTCCATGACCTTCGGCTCAATGCATCTTTCCGAGAAGAGACCGATACGACCACGGGAATGACGCAAAAGATTGTCGTTGAGGCTCCTGCCAATAGCCAACCTAGAATCCAAGTGACGGGTAGCGAAGTGCGTATTTTCCAACTCCCCAAGACGGCTGGCAAGAAAGGAGAAGACCACGAATTTGATTTGGCCCGCGCCTCTTGTTTGGCGATGGCGGCCTTCTTGCGTTCTGAAAAACCTCTCACTTATCCACATGAAAAAAATGATATTGATCCCATACATATTGAGGTTCTTATCCGGGCCGCCATTCAAAATCGGTTGCCTCTGGAGGATTTAAGCGCGAAATTGAGCTTTGAATCAGATTTCACATCGAGTTTCCATCACAGTTTATTGACTGAAGACGATTGTGGAACTGAAGCTTCGATTTCAAGCGAGTTGTTGACACAAATTGCCGGAAGCGGTGCCGTTTTAGAAAAATTATTGGTGGGTCGAATCGCAGCGGAGAAGGCCTCCGATCCCAAATCAGGTCGTCAGATTGTCGATGCGGGAGAGGTGATTGATGTCAAGGCGGCGAAAGCCATAAAGGCATCAGGTCTCAATAATCTACAAATCCGCTCCCCCTTAACTTGCCGATCTGAGCCGGGTGTTTGTGTCAAATGTTATGGAGATATCTCCTTATCTCCCGAGGGTCAGAATGTCGGGTTGATCGCGGCCTCGGAAATGGGTGAGCTCGCGAGTCAGATTGGCATTTGCGCCTCCACTTCGCTTGATAACGAAGAATGGGTTGTTCGATCACCACACGGTGGAGTGATCGGTCTATCGAAGATTGACGAAAGTTACGAATTTGAATTTGCCGACAAAAAAACAAAAACAAAATCGAAATTGATTGCCAAGAATGGGGCGTTTATTGAGATCACTGAAGCGCGTCAGGAAGAATTGTCGCTACCATCTGATGCGCGCATTCTCGTGAAGAACAATGAGCAAGTCAGCGTGGGTGATCTTCTATTTGTTGGCGCGTCAGACAAATACCGAACCGAATACAAAGCCAAACATAGCGGTACTGTTCAACTGACGGAAGTCAGGCTTGCAAAGGTCGCTAACGGTGATGACAAAGACGCCGAGTTTGTTCTGTCAAGAAACGCCTACATCCGGCTTCAAGCGCCTAGCATGAGGGTTGTGACCCGCAAGATTCCTCGGGGGGCAAAACTCATGGTTCGAGATGGCGATAAAGTGAAGGAAAACGACGTTCTCTTTGTGTCCTGCACACAGACTCATCTTGGTTTGGCCCCTTATAGTGGCAAAGTTCGTCGCCAAGCCGTGGGCAAAAAAAATGGCTCAAGCGAACGAGTCAAGTTGGAATTTGAGCATATGACACCTCAAGTCTTGCCCATCGGGTCCCAACTCTTGGTGAAGGAGGGTGAACGAGTGAAGGAGGGCGATGAACTCTTCAGATTCTCTCCGCAAACGCGTTCAATCCGATCGCCGATGGCCGGTACAATGGTCATTAAAGGTGACAGTTGTGTCAAGGTGATGGGGCCAGCTGATGAGTCGCGGGGGATGATTGTCACCGCCTCTGGTGATGTGACGCTTGAAATTCAGGGGGCCAAGAAAAATCAGACATTGACCTTGCCGATAGGGGCTCGGTTGACCGTTAAAAATAGCACCAAAGTAAAGACATCTGATATCTTATGTGAATGGGATCCAAGTTTTTCCCAACTGATAGCCAAGACTCCTTCGGTTGTGGGTATCCGTGAAACGGTCCTTGATGAAGGCCGAGCAAGTCAGAGTTCGGCGTGGCTCGCCACAGCAATGACGCGCTTGATTGATTACTCTCTCCCCGTGGGGGCGGTGCTCTCGGTCGGTGATCGTGATACCATCAAGCGCGGTGATGTGGTCGCTCGCGTGCCACGCGAAAGTACCAAGACCAGCGACATTACGGGTGGATTGCCCAAAGTGGCAGAACTTTTTGATGCACGGAGCAAGGAGCCGGCCAAAATTGCCAGTATCGCGGGCACCATTCGTTTCCACCCTGACCATAAGCGGAAGCGAAGGTTGACTATTGAACCGGCGGAGTCATCGGTTGAGGCTCCCGAATATCTCATTCCCAAGAGTGAGCATATCTTGGTGCAAGATGGCGACCGGGTACGTAAGGGTGACTCGATCACGGAGGGGAGTGCACCCCTTCAAGCCATACTTGATATTCTGGGTGTAGAAGCTCTAGCCGACCATTTGGTCGAAGAGGTGCAGCATGTCTATCGGCAGCAAGGTGTCAAGATCAACGACAAGCATATTGAGGTGATCTTGCGGCAAATGCTCCGTAAAGTTGAAGTCACGGACCCTGGTCAGACGACGCTATTGGCAGGTGAGCAACTTGACCAACAGGAATTTGCTGACATCAACAAACGGGCGATAGAAGACAAGCTCACGCCCGCGGCCGCCAAGACGATTCTGCTAGGAATTACCAAGGCGGCGCTTCAGACGAGTTCCTTTATTTCAGCGGCCTCTTTCCAAGAAACGACGCGAGTCCTGACGGAGGCAGCGGTGCAGGGCAAGCGAGACCTATTAAAGGGATTGAAGGAAAATGTCATCGTTGGCCGGCTTATTCCTGCAGGGACAGGCGGTGCGGCCAGTGAAATGCGTCGAATTGCTGGCGAACGAGATCAAGTGCTGGTCGCCGAACGCGAGGAGTTGGAGCGTCAACAATTGGCTGAACTTGAGGGTGAATTCCCCGACAACGATGTCTTGCAGATTGAATTCGAAAATATTGAGGGTCTTGCTGAAGATAGTGACATCTCTAGCGAAGAGTTGAACCCCGATGCGGCCTTCCATGCAACTAAATCGCCCAAGAAAGAAGAATCCGACAACTCGCATGAGAGAGGCTCGTGAATGGGAATCTATGATGTCGGGGACAAAAAATGAGTGTTCTCATCGCCATGCGGTGACATAAATTTGTGAAAACGCCATCTATTGGCTTGACAGCGAAAGCGAATCACACCATTTAGAGGGCAATTCGCTGTCGGTGGCCTTGTGCCTCCGACGGCTCATCCGTGTTTGAGAAGCCATGATCGTGGCTGAGCCATGATCCTCTGAAGATCGCAAGCTGCCGACGGATTGCAGCGGACGTAGTCTCTTTCACGAATTTTTTTTGGTTGATGCCACAAAAGGAAGTGTTTGGAATGCAAAAGTGGGAATCGGCATGCCGACGATACAACAGCTGATCCGCAAGCCCAGGAGAGCCAAAGTCAAGCGGCAAAAGTCCATGCATCTATTGGCCTGTCCGCAGCGCCGTGGTGTATGCACGCGGGTTTATACAACGACGCCCAAAAAGCCGAATTCAGCGATGCGCAAAGTGGCCAAGGTGCGTCTGACCAGTGGATATGAAGTGATTTCTTACATTCCAGGGGAATCTCACAATCTTCAAGAACATTCAGTGGTGCTGATTCGTGGGGGACGAGTCAAGGATTTGCCGGGTGTCCGCTATCACATTCTTCGTGGTGTCCGCGACACTGAAGGGGTCTCTGACCGCCGTCAACGCCGTTCAAAATACGGCGCCAAGCGACCCAAGTAGGAGTTCAGACGATGCCCCGCCGCCGCCGCCCAGATAAACGCGATATTTTGCCTGACGCGAAATATGGCGATCTGACGGTTTCTAAATTCATGAACAATCTGATGAAAGATGGCAAAAAATCGGTCGCCGAAGCCATCGTCTATAATGCTTTTGAGCGGGTTGAGGTGAAGATGCGCAAAGCACCACTTGAGGTGTTTCATGAAGCCTTGACCAACGTCAAACCCACAGTCGAAGTTCGATCTCGTCGTGTCGGTGGCTCCACCTATCAAATTCCGGTTGAAGTGCGCGCCGAACGCCGTGATGCGCTTGCTATTCGTTGGCTGATTGGTGCCGCTCGCAAGCGCGGCGAACACACGATGGAGGAGCGGTTAGCCGGTGAATTGATGGACGCCGCCAACATGCGTGGCGGGGCGGTGAAACTGCGCGAAGATACGCACAAGATGGCCGAGTCGAACAAGGCTTTCAGCCATTATCGCTGGTAGAGTTGATTGTCATGTCTCGAAAATATCCACTTGAAAGATATCGCAATATTGGGATCATGGCGCATATTGATGCGGGCAAGACGACGACGACCGAGCGTATCCTTTTCTATTCGGGCAAGTCTCATCGCATGGGCGAGGTCCACGATGGAGCCGCCACGATGGATTGGATGGAGCAAGAACAGGAACGCGGCATTACCATTACCTCGGCGGCGACAACAACCTTTTGGCAGCGCACGGAAGACGGTGAAACGCCGCAATCAGAAAAATATCGCCTCAACATCATTGACACGCCAGGGCACGTGGATTTCACGATCGAAGTTGAGCGCTCCCTCGCCGTTCTTGACGGTGCGATCTGTGTTCTTGACGCCAACGCCGGTGTGGAGCCCCAAACCGAAACAGTGTGGAGACAGGCGGACCGTTATGAAGTGCCGCGCATCGTTTTGATCAACAAAATGGATAAAGTCGGTGCCAACTTCTTTGAATGCGTTGGGATGATCCAAGAGCGCACGGGCGCGAGGGCGGTGCCGATCCAAATCCCAATTGGATCAGAAAACAATTTTGAGGGCATTATTGACCTTTGCACGATGGAAGAATGGACGTGGAAGGGCGAAGATTTGGGGGCCACTTGGACACGTCAAGAAATTCGTCCTGAATTGCGCGATGAAGCCGACACATGGCGCTCTCAAATGATCGACAGTGCGGTCGAACTTGATGAAGAGGTGATGGAGCAATATCTTGACGGGCAGGAACCCGACGCCGAAACCCTGCGTCGATTATTGCGCATCGGCACTCTCGACCGCGTGTTCGTGCCCGTCTTAGCGGGGTCAGCTTTCAAGAATAAGGGGGTTCAACCGATGTTGAACGCCGTCGTTGACTTTCTGCCTAGCCCCCTTGATGTGCCCGCTTACAAGGGTTTCTTGCCAGACGACAAAACAGAGACACGCAATATTGAGCGTTCTGCCAATGATCAACAGCCCTTCTCGGCATTGGCGTTCAAGATTATGGATGACAAACATGTGGGCACGTTGACATTTGCACGCATCTATTCGGGGTCGCTGTCGCGCGGCGCTGAAATGCTCAACTCAACCAAGAATAAACGCGACCGTGTTGGGCGGATGCTGTTGATGCACTCCAACAATCGTGAGGAAATCAGTGAAGCGTATGCTGGCGACATCATCGCGATCGCGGGCCTGAAGGAAACGACGACGGGAGATACACTCTGTTCGAGAAAAGAACCCGTTGTCTTGGAGACCATGACCTTTCCTGATCCGGTGATTGAAATCGCCGTCGAACCAAAAACGCGAGCGGATCAAGAAAAAATGGCCCAAGCTCTGCAACGGTTGGCGGCCGAAGATCCCTCCTTCCGCGTGGTCACTGATTTTGAGTCAGGGCAGACAATCATGAAAGGAATGGGAGAGCTGCATCTTGATATTCTGATTGACAGAATGAAAAGGGAGTTTAGCGTCGAGGCCAATATTGGCGAGCCTCAAGTGGCTTATCGTGAAACGGTGAGCCAAGAGACAGAAATTGATTATACGCACAAGAAACAGACCGGCGGGGCAGGTCAATTCGCGCGGGTCAAAATGGTCATCGAGCCGACCGAACCGGGCGAAGGTTTCAGTTTCAAGTCTGAGATCGTGGGAGGAAATATTCCGAAGGAGTATATCCCCGGCGTCGAAAAGGGAATTAAATCGGTAAGTGACTCGGGGCCTCTAGCGGGATTTCCAGTCATTGATTTCAAAGTTCGACTGACCGATGGAGCCTATCATGATGTTGACTCGTCAGTGATGGCGTTTGAACTCGCGGCGCGGGCGGCGATGCGAGAGGGGCTTCGAAAAGCGGGAGCCCGACTGCTTGAGCCGATTATGAAGGTTGAAGTTGTGACCCCTGATGAATATACGGGACCGGTCAACGGTGATCTTACACGGCGAAGAGGTCAGGTAAGGGATCAATCCATGCGGGGCAATGCGTCGGCGATTGATGCTTTGGTGCCGTTGTCCAATATGTTCGGTTATATTAATAACCTTCGTTCCATTACCTCGGGGCGAGCCAATTTCACGATGCAGTTTTCTCATTATGAAACGGTTCCTCAGACAATCTCAGAAGAGATTCAAACGAAATTTGCCTAAACGGAGAGGCAGTCAGTTGTTGCCACAATCAGATGTTCAAAACATGAAGGAGTAAGACAGGATGGCGAAAGAAAAGTTCGAACGCACAAAACCGCACGCGAATGTCGGCACGATTGGTCATGTTGACCATGGCAAAACAACGCTGACATCCGCCATCACCAAATATTATGGTGATTTTCAATCTTACGATTCTATTGATGGCGCGCCTGAAGAAAAGGAGCGTGGAATCACGATCGCGACAGCCCATGTCGAATATGAGACCGAAGGGCGCCATTACGCGCACGTCGATTGCCCGGGCCATGCTGACTATGTCAAAAATATGATTACGGGAGCGGCGCAAATGGATGGGGCGATTCTCGTTGTGAGTGCCGCCGATGGCCCAATGCCGCAGACTCGCGAGCATATTCTCTTGGCACGGCAAGTCGGTGTTCCGGCGCTGGTCGTCTATATGAACAAAGTCGACCAAGTCGATGACGAAGAATTGTTGGAACTCGTGGAACTTGAAGTTCGTGAATTGCTGAGTGCGTACGAGTTCCCCGGCGATGATATTCCGATTGTGCAAGGATCAGCTCTTGTCGCGATGGAAGGTGGCGATGAAAAAATTGGCAAAGAGAGTATTGATGCGCTGATGGCGGCGGTCGATGAACATATTCCAACGCCGGACCGTCCTATTGATCAACCTTTTCTAATGCCCATTGAGGACGTGTTTTCAATTTCTGGACGCGGCACCGTCGTCACCGGACGGATTGAACGCGGCGTCGTCACCGTCGGTGATGAAATCGAAATTGTCGGAATTCGTGATACCGGCAAGACCACCTGCACGGGGGTTGAAATGTTCCGTAAACTCCTTGATCGGGGCGAAGCTGGCGATAATGTCGGTGCGCTTCTTCGCGGAGTTGACAGGGATTCGGTTGAACGGGGCCAGGTTTTGTGTAAGCCGGGTTCGGTAACCCCGCACACCAACTTTGAAGCGGAAGCCTATATCTTGACCAAAGAAGAAGGCGGGCGCCATACACCCTTTTTCACCAATTATCGGCCGCAATTTTACTTCCGGACCACTGACGTCACGGGCACAGTAGAATTGCCCGAAGGAACCGAGATGGTCATGCCAGGCGACAATATTACCTTTACCGTTAATCTGATTGCGCCGATCGCCATGGAAGATAAACTTCGGTTTGCCATCCGTGAAGGTGGGCGCACCGTCGGAGCGGGAATCGTCTCGAAGATTATCAAATAACTAAGAAAGAGTGCGCAGGTTGATCTTGCGCATTTTTCTTTTGGGAGTGGCGAAATGATCCAGAGCCAAAAAATACGCATCACACTTAAGGCATTTGATTACCGTATCCTTGATGCGAGCACGGAAGAAATTTTTCAGACGGCTAAACGCACTGGTGCTGATGTCAGAGGTCCGATTCCACTGCCCAACAAGATCGAAAAATTTACAGTTCTTAAAGGTCCGCATGTGAACAAAAAGTCCCGTGAGCAGATGGAAATCCGAACTCACAAACGACTGCTTGATATTGTGGACCCGACTCCCCAGACCGTCGATGCGCTGATGAAGTTGGATTTGGCCGCCGGCGTCGCTGTGGAAATCAAGATTTAGGGAGGAATGCCAGTATGCGGTCTGGAGTGATTGCAAAAAAAATCGGCATGACGAGATTGTTCCTTCAAGACGGACGACAGGTACCGGTCACGGTCTTGCATCTTGATCGTCTGCAGGTGGTGGCGCAGCGGACCACAGAAAGGGATGGCTATACAGCCGTTCAGCTCGGTGCTGGCTCCCGCAAAGCGGCGCGGACGTCTCGTTCGATGCGGGGTCATTTCACCATTGCCACGGTTCCATTGAAGCGGAAACTCGCGGAGTTTCGTGTCAGTCCAGAGAACATGATTGAAGTGGGGGCTGAAATTACCGCCGATCATTTTGTTGAAGGTCAGAGAGTTGATGTCTCAGGAACCTCTATCGGCAAGGGTTTTGCGGGGGCTATGAAACGGCATAATTTTTCTGGCCTGAGAGCTTCACATGGGGTCTCAATCAGCCATCGTTCACATGGCTCCACTGGTCAATGTCAAGATCCAGGAAAAGTGTTCAAGGGTAAGAAGATGGCGGGTCATATGGGGGCCGAACGCGTGACGACACAGAATTTGGAAGTGGTTCGTACCGATGTTGAGCGTGGCCTCATTCTTGTCAAAGGTGCCGTTCCGGGCTCAAAGGGCGGTTGGGTGATGGTCAGTGACGCGGTCAAGAAAAAACTGCCCGACAATGTGATTTTTCCAGCGGCTTTCCGCGCCAAGGACAAAGTTGAAGATACGACAGTTTCGTCAAGCGAAGGGTCCGTGGCGGAACAAGCAGATATATTGGTGGAATCGAATTCGGGAGAGCCAGAGTCAGAAACGGCCGCTCGTGAAGCCAAAGTTGCGTCAGCAAAGTCGACGGATACCGATTCGAAATCCACTGATGATGCTGACGAAAAGAGAGCGGCAAAATGACGATGCGGCTGGACATCGTGACATTGGATGGCACTGAGACCGCAGGCAAAGTGGTCTTGCCAGATTCTGTGTTTGGCCTGACTCCCCGAGCGGATATTCTCCATCGAGTGGTTCGTTGGCAGCGCAATCGGGCTATGCAAGGCACACACAAGGCCAAGACACGGTCCGAAACCAGTTATTCGGGTCGCAAAATATACAATCAGAAAGGCGGTGGTCGGGCCCGGCATGGTGATCGAAATGCGCCGATTTTCCGCAAGGGGGGTGCCTATAAAGGGCCTGTTCCGCGCAGCCATGCCCATAAATTGACGAAAAAATTCCGTGCTTTAGGACTCAAACATGCTCTTTCGGCCAAGGCACAATCGGGTAATGTGGTGGTCTTGAATGAGGCCATTGTCAAATCGGGCAAGACATCCGATCTCGCGGCTCAAATGAAACAGTTTAATTGGGGACGAGCATTGATTATTGATGGCGCTGCCATTGATACGGCTTTTGCCCGGGCCTCGGCCAATATTCCGAATTTGGATATTTTGCCCTGCCAAGGGGCCAATGTCTATGACATTCTCAAACGTGATACACTGGTGGTCACAAAGGCGGGGTTGGCGGCGTTGAAATCGAGGTTGACGTCATGAATGTTCATCTGCGTCATTACGACATTATCCGCCGTCAAGTGGTCACTGAGAAGTCGACAATGGCATCCGCCTCTAACGCGGTGGTGTTTGAAGTGGACAAGAAGGCCACCAAACCCTTGATCAAGGACGCGGTGGAAGCCTTGTTTTCGGTTAAGGTTGAGTCGGTCAATGTGCTGAACACCAAGGGTAAAACCGTCAGGTTTCGGGGTCGCAAAGGACGTCGAAAGGATGTCAAGAAAGCCTATGTTCGCTTGATGTCGGGCTATTCAATTGATGTCAGTTCGCTGTAAAGGATTGGATGGAACAATGTCAGTGAGGATAACTGAGGTCGCGACATGGCTTTGAAGTCATATAATCCAGTGACGCCGGGCCGCAGGGGGCTGGTTCTTGTTGATCGTTCCCATTTGTGGAAAGGGCGGCCGGTAAAGTCACTGACGGAAGGCTTACCTGCCAAAGCCGGTCGAAACAACACCGGTCGTATCACGATGCGACGGCGCGGTGGACGTGCACGGCGGCTGTATCGGTATATCGATTTTCGTCGCTCAAAATTGGATATACCCGCCACGGTCGAGCGGCTCGAATATGATCCCAATCGAACAGCCTTTATTGCGTTGATCAAATATGACGACGGCGAACAAAGTTATATTCTGGCACCCGCCAGATTGGCGATCGGTGACAAAGTGATCTCCAGCACGCGCGCCGATATAAAACCTGGCAATGCGATGCCCTTCTCAGGTATGCCTATTGGCTCAATTGTCCACAATGTCGAAATGAAGCCCGGCAAAGGCGGGCAATTGGCACGCGCCGCTGGCACCTACGCGCAATTCGTTGGGCGAGATGGCGGTTACGCACAAATCCGTCTTTCCTCGGGTGAACTCAGAATGGTTCACCAAGACTGCCGCGCCACAATCGGACCGGTGTCAAATTCGGATAATGCCAATATCAATCTTGGTAAGGCCGGTCGCAAACGTCATATGGGGAAACGGCCAAGTGTTCGAGGCGTGGCCATGAATCCGGTCGACCACCCGCACGGCGGCGGTGAAGGAAAGTCAAGTGGGGGACGCCATCCGGTCACACCGTGGGGCCGGCCGACACGGGGGATGCGAACTCGAAAGAATAAATCGACAGATAAACTCATCATTCGAAGCCGGCATGCACGGAAGAAAGGACGCTAAACGAAATGGCGCGATCAGTTTGGAAAGGTCCTTTTGTTGATACCGACGTGTTGCGGAAAGTGGAAAAGGCCCGCGAGTCAGGACGCAAAGATGTGATTCGAATTTGGTCACGTCGCTCAACGATCCTGCCGCAATTTGTGGGTCTCACATTTGGGGTTCATAATGGACGAAAATTCATTCCTGTCTTTGTCACCGAAGATATGATTGGTCAAAAGTTTGGGGAATATTCGCCCACTCGAACTTTCCATGGGCACACAGCGGATAAAAAGGCAAAGCGGAGCTGATTGGAATCATGGGAAAGCAAAAGAAACGGCGAGCTCTCGGTGATCATGAAGCGATGGCAATCTCGAGAACCCTTCGCGTCTCGCCGCAAAAGTTGAATTTGGTGGCGGTGACCATCAGAGGGCGAAAAGTCAGTCAAGCGATTGCGAGTTTGACTCACTCACGGCGAAGAATTTCGACCGATGTGATGAAATGTCTGATGTCGGCTGTCGCCAATGCTGAGAACAACCATTCGTTGGACGTCGATCAACTGATCGTCAAGGAAGCTTATGTGGGAAAAAGTATGACAATGAAACGTTTTCGGCCGCGGGCCCGTGGGCGCACCGGACCGATTGCGAAACCATTCTCGCGCCTGACCATCAAAGTGCAAGAAGTTGAGGGAGATAGCTGATGGGCCAGAAGGTCAACCCGATCTCCATGCGATTACAAGTCAATCGAACTTGGGACAGCCGGTGGTATGCTGACAGCCGTGAATTCGGTGATCTTTTGCAAGAAGATATCGAAATCCGACGGTTCATAAAGGAGACCTGCGGCCAAGCGGGTGTCAGTCGCGTGGTCATTGAAAGGCCTCATCGCAAGTGCCGAATTACCGTTCATACGGCGCGGCCCGGTGTCATTATAGGGCGCAAAGGAGCTGATATTGAGTTCTTGCGTGGGAAATTGGCTTCAATGACCAAGTCAGAAACCCATCTCAACATCGTTGAGGTCCGTAAACCAGAGATTGATGCCCAACTAGTGGCTGAAGCCGTGGCACAGCAGCTTGAAAGGCGCGTCTCATTTCGACGCGCCATGAAGAGAGCGGTGCAGAATGCCATGCGATTGGGGGCGTTGGGTATTCGCGTCAATGTGGCCGGCCGGCTCGGGGGAGTCGAAATCGCCCGCACCGAATGGTATCGGGAAGGTCGTGTGCCTTTGCATACGCTTCGTGCCAATATTGATTACGCGGCGGCAGTGGCGTCGACTCCCTATGGTGTGATCGGAGTCAAGACTTGGATTTACAAGGGCGAGATTATGGAGCATGACCCATCGGCGCGTGACCGGCGTGAGCAAGAATTGCGTGACGGCACGATGCCCAAACTTCGACAGTGAATGATGAGATAAGGTACAGCCGCCATGTTACAACCGAGACGATCCAAATATCGCAAATGCCACAAAGGGCGTATCCATGGGCTGGCGAAAGGGGGGTATGACTTGAACTTTGGCTCATTCGGTCTCAAGGCTCTGCAGCCTGAACGAATAACGTCACGTCAAATCGAAGCCGCGAGGCGAGCGATGACCCGACATATGAAGCGACAGGGCCGAGTTTGGATTCGTATTTTCCCAGATGTTCCCGTCTCCAAAAAACCCACTGAGGTGCGAATGGGAAAAGGGAAGGGGTCAGTCGAATTCTGGGTGGCGAAGGTGAAACCCGGCCGGATCATGTTTGAAATTGACGGCGTGACGACACCGGTGGCTGTGGAAGCGTTGCGACTCGGCGCGATGAAATTGCCGGTCAAGACCCGCATTGTCGAACGAAGCGATTGGTAGGGACTCGAAGGGAGAGCAAAGATGTTGTCTGTATCCGAATTGCGTGAAAAGACAGAAGATGAATTGCTGACCGAGTTGACGCAACTAAAACGCGAATCGTATCTCTTGCGGTTCCGCATGGCGGGACATGAGTTTAAGAATACGGCGCGGGTGCGAGATGTCCGAAGGCAAACCGCGCGCGTGCTGACAATTATCAAGGAAAAGAAAGTTCAAACCACCGACGCCGTCGACAAGAAAGAGAAATGATATGCCCAAGAGAGTTTTGAAAGGACACGTCGTCAGTGACAGCAACAATCGCACCGTGACGGTGTCAGTTGAACGCCGTTTCACTCATCCCGTGATGAAGAAAACGATTCGCCGGTCAAAGAAATACACTGCACATGACGCTGACAATAAGGCGAAAATTGGAGATTTCGTGAGCATTCGTGAATGTGCTCCGATCTCAAAAACCAAACGTTGGGAAGTATTGACCGAAGGATCGGTCTAGCTTTCTAACTCGAACGAAACCATGGGGTCATGATGAGAATGATCCCCAAAGGTCAGGAGAATCTGAATGATCCAGATGCAAACTAATCTGGATGTCGCTGACAATTCTGGGGCGCGAAAAATACAATGTATCAAGGTGCTTGGAGGTTCCAAACGCCATTTCGCGTCTGTTGGTGATGTCATCATGGTGTCAGTCAAAGAAGCCATTCCGCGTAGCCGTGTAAAGAAGGGCGATGTACGTCGCGCCGTTATTGTTCGTACCGCCAAGGAGGTTCGCCGTGAGGATGGAACGGCGATTCGTTTCGACAACAACGCGGCGGTGATTTTGAACAATAATGATGAGCCTCTGGGGACTCGTATTTTTGGCCCGGTCGTGCGTGAATTACGAGGACGGAAATTTATGAAAATCATCTCCCTAGCACCGGAGGTCTTGTAATGGCCGCAAAACTGAAGACAGGCGATCAGGTGGTTGTCATTGCCGGTCGTGATAAAGGCGCGCGCGGGGCCATCAAATCGGTTGACCCGAAACGCCGACGGGCCATTGTCACAAATGTGGCCATGGCCATTCGTCATGAAAAAGCCACTGAAGGTCAAGAAGGTCGAAGAAACAGCATTGAGACACCGATTGATTTGTCGAATCTGATGATGGTTGATCCCGAAACAAACACGCCGACGCGCGTGGGCTTTCGATTAGAGGACGGCAAGAAGGTCCGCTTTGCCAAAAATTCGGGGAGTCTTATTAATGGCTGACAACATTCCCCGGTTGAAACAAATTTATCTCAATGACATCCGTCCCGCTTTGAGAGAAAAATTTGGCTACCGTAATGAATTGATGGTCCCTAAGTTAGAAAAAATTGCCCTCAATATGGGGGTAGGCGAAGCGGTCAAGGACTCGAAGAAGGCAAAGGCCGCCCTAGAGGATTTAACGCTGATTGCTGGACAAAGGGCCGCCCCGACCAGGGCGCGCCAATCAATCGCGACTTTTCGATTGCGTGAAGGCATGACCATCGGTGCCAAAGTGACTCTGCGGGGTCATCGAATGTATGAATTCCTTGACCGTCTGGTGATGATTGCGATGCCGCGTATTCGCGATTTTCGGGGTGTGTCAGTCAAGTCCTTTGATGGCCATGGAAATTTTGCCATGGGGCTTCGTGAACATATTGTCTTTCCTGAAATCAATTATGATCAGGTGGATGAGATCAGGGGGCTTGATGTGGTCATTTGCACAACCGCGACGACCGATGACGAG
Organism: Paracoccaceae bacterium; assembly: GCA_022824005.1. Classification (GTDB taxonomy): domain Bacteria; phylum Pseudomonadota; class Alphaproteobacteria; order Rhodobacterales; family Rhodobacteraceae; genus JAPOXR01. The sequence continues at coordinate 51,893 of JAJEBG010000016.1, read as the reverse complement.
GCATTGAATTTGCTAGAAGGTTTTCAAGTGCCCTTCACCCGTCCACAACAACAGACTGGAGGAAAAAATTAATGGCAAAAAAAGCGATGGTAGAACGTCAACGGAAACGACAACGTATGGTGGAGAGGCATGCCAAGGCGAGGCAGGCGATGAGAGATATACTGGCTGATCGCGACATCTCAATTGAGGAGCGTTTCAAAGTCTCTATGAAACTTGCCAAAATGCCGCGCAATTCATCACGGGTGCGGCTTCATAGCCGCTGTCAGGTTTCTGGGCGTCCTAAAGGTTACTATCGCAAATTGAAAGTGTCACGCATCGCGTTGCGTGAACTCGGTGGTTCGGGGCAAATCCCCGGCATGGTCAAGTCTAGTTGGTAAAGGGAGGCCAGAATGTCTTTTAGCGATCCTGTCGGTGACATGCTCACCCGCATTCGTAATGCCCAAACACGGGGCCGAGCGACCGCCCATTCTCCCGCATCGAAACTGCGGGGTTGGGTTCTCGATGTCTTGGTTCGCGAAGGCTATATTCGAGGCTACGCCTTCACTAAAAACGCCGATGGACAGAGTGAGATTGAAATTGAACTCAAATATTTTGATGGCTCGCCAGCGATTCGAGAATTGAAACGAATTTCACGGCCCGGACGGCGTGTTTACAGCGGTGTGCGGAATTTGCCTCTCGTCCGTCAAGGCCTCGGTGTCGCGATTGTCTCGACCGCTCAAGGTGTGATGTCGGATGGGGACGCCCGTGATGCCAACGTGGGTGGCGAAATTCTATGCACGGTATTCTAGGAGAGTTCTGATGTCACGAATTGGAAAAAATCCTGTCGAACTTCCGTCCGGCGTCACCGCTTCCATGACGGGACAACAGGTTGAAATTAAAGGACCAAAAGGCAGTTTGACATTCACCTCATCGCACGATGTCACGATCAAGGTCGAGGGGCAATCCGTGACATTCAAACCCCGTGGTCATTCGAAGCAATCCCGCCAATCATGGGGTTTATCACGCGCCATGGTGGCCAATTGTGTTGAAGGTGTGACACAAGGCTTCCGTAAGGAATTGCAAATCACCGGTGTTGGTTATCGGGCGCAATTGAATGGCAAAACGCTCACTCTTTCACTAGGCTTGAGCCATGAGGTCAAATTTGACGAACGCGATGGGCTGACGATGACGGTTCCTTCTCCGACGCGCATTGTTATTGAAGGGGCCGACAAGCAAAAGGTGGGTCAACTGGCTGCAGATATCCGCGCCAGCCGTCCACCAGAACCCTATAAGGGAAAAGGGATCTGCTATGTTGGCGAAGATATTTCCCGCAAAGTTGGCAAGAAGAAATAGGCAAGACATCATGTCCAACAAAAAAAATCGATTGTTCAAACGGCGTCAATCTCGGGTTCGCTATCAGTTGAGAAAAAAGGCCCCTGCGAGTCGAATGCGTTTGTCCATTCATCGTTCTAACCGCAATATCGCGGCACAAATTATTGATGACAGAACGGGATGCACTCTGGCTTCAGCGTCCTCCTTACAATCGGAATTGGGTCTCAAGATTGGAAGCAACCAAGCGGCCGCGACCAAAGTGGGCGAGTGGATTGCCAAGCGGGCCAAGGAAGCCGGGATCAAGGATTGTTTTCTTGACCGTGGCGGTCATTTGTATCACGGACGAATCAAGGCGCTTGCCGATGCGGCGCGCGCCAGCGGATTGAATATTTAGGGAGGTTGCAACGATGGCACGCTCGGACAGAAACCGCGGCCAGAGGTCAGGAGAGAGCGGCGATTATGCCGACAAGTTGGTGACAATCAACCGAGTTTCCAAGACCGTGAAGGGGGGAAAAAGATTCGGCTTTTCGGCACTCGTTGTGGTCGGCGACCAAAAAGGCCGGGTTGGTTTCGGTAAAGGCAAGGCAAAAGAAGTGCCGGAGGCTATTCGTAAAGCCACTGAAAAGGCACGGCGGGGCCTTTTCCGTATTCCGCTTCGAGAGGGGCGCACTCTTCACCACGATATTGAAGGCCGACATGGAGCGGGCAAAGTGGTGCTTAGAACAGCCCCGCAAGGCACTGGAATTATTGCCGGTGGGCCAATGCGGGCGGTGTTTGAAATGTTAGGTGTCCAAGATGTGGTGGCCAAGTCGATCGGCTCTCAGAATGCCACCAACATGATCCGTGCCACTATGGACGCCTTGATCAAGAGTTCGAGTCCACGCATGGTGGCGAGCCGACGGGGCAAAAAAGTCACGCAAATTCTGCGTCGACCGAACCGAGAAACCGCTGAAAATGAGAAGGTCTGAAGATGAAGCGTGGAACAATTGTCGTTAAACAAATTGGATCACCGATTCGACGCCCCGCCAAGCAGCGGCAGACGCTTATTGGGCTCGGGCTTGGTCGGATGAACCGGTTGCGTGAACTTGAGGACACGCCGGCGGTTCGTGGAATGATAGAGAAAATTCCACATCTCGTGAAAATTGTGGAGGAAAAAAAGATGCCATCCAAAGGATCGGCAAAATAAAGGGGCCAGTAGATCATGAAATTGCATGAATTGCGCGACAACCCCGGTGCCTCGCGTCGTCGCAAAAGGGTCGGACGTGGGCCAGGTTCCGGTAAGGGAAAGACGGCGGGACGCGGTGTCAAGGGGCAAAAGTCAAGATCAGGGGTGGCGTTGAACGGTTTTGAAGGGGGACAAATGCCTCTTTATCAACGAATGCCAAAACGTGGCTTTCGGAAACCGAACCGCAGGCGATACGTAGAAATTGGTCTCGGCCGTCTTCAGGATTTCATTACGGCGGGAAAGATTGATGCCTCAAAAACCATTGATGAGTCGTCCATGGTCGAGAGTGGATTAGTGCGACGTCTGCGTGATGGCGTCCGAATTTTAGCCAACGGCGAAATCAGCACCAAAGTCAATATTGTTGTCCATGGGGCTTCGCAATCAGCCGTGAGATTGGTCGAAGCCAAAGGGGGGACGATACAAGTCCTCTCCAAGAATTCTGATGATGGTTCTTCGGGTGAGGCAGAGTCGCATCAGAACGAATCAGCCGTATGACATGAGTTCGGGAGTAAGGAGGGTCATTGATGGTTTCTGCCGCTGAGCAGATGGCGTCAAATCTGAGCTGGGGTGCGTTTGCCAAGGCCACCGAGCTTCGCCGTCGAATCCTGTTCGCTTTAGGCCTGCTGATTGTTTATCGAATCGGCACGTTCATTCCAGCGCCGGGCATTGACACGCTCGCCCTCAGGGAATTTGTTGACGCCGCCTCGACCGGCCTTGGTGGGATGTTGAATATGTTCACCGGTGGAGCCATCGGTCGTATGGGCGTCTTCGCCCTAGGGATTATGCCCTACATTTCATCCTCCATTATCGTGCAACTCTTGGTGGCGATGGTGCCACAACTTGAGCAACTCAAGAAGGAAGGGGCGCAGGGGCGAAAAAAAATCAATCAATACACCCGTTACGGCACGGTATTTCTGGCCACTTTCCAAGCCTATGGTTTGGCGGTGAGTCTTGAAGCCGGTGGCTTGGCGATTGACCCCGGTTGGTTCTTCCGTATTTCTTGTGTCGTGACCTTGGTGGGGGGCACCATGTTCTTGATGTGGTTGGGTGAGCAGATTACCTCGAGGGGGATCGGCAATGGCATCTCATTGATTATTTTCACCGGTATTATTGCCGAAATTCCATCGGCGTTGGCACAGTTTTTCAGCCAAGGCCGCTCGGGCATCTTGTCACCAGTGGTGATTGTCGGTGTCATTCTGATGGTGGTGGTGGTGATTGGTTTTGTGGTCTACATGGAGCGTTCGCTGCGCAAGATTCATATTCGTTACCCGCGTCGCCAAGTCGGTATGAAAGTCTACGATAGTGGCTCATCGCATCTTCCGCTTAAGATCAATCCGTCGGGCGTCATTCCACCGATTTTTGCATCGTCTTTGCTTTTGCTTCCGACAACGATTTCAACCTTTTCGGGCAATTCGACCAGTCCGTTGATGTCAACAGTTCTGGCCTATTTTGGGCCCGGCCAACCCTTATATTTGCTTTTCTTTGCCGCAATGATTGTGTTTTTCGCTTACTTCTACACAGCAAATGTCGCGTTCAAGACAGAAGATGTCGCTGACAATTTGAAAAACCAGAATGGCTTTATTGACGGTATTCGCCCCGGTCAACAAACCGCAGAATACCTTGACTATGTGGTCAACCGAATTTTGGTTCTAGGGTCTCTTTATCTGACAGCTGTGTGTCTACTACCAGAGATTCTCCGGGCCGAGTTGGCCATCCCATTTTATTTTGGTGGAACATCCGTTCTGATTGTTGTGTCGGTCACCATGGATACGATTAATCAAGTGCAGTCTCATCTCCTCGCGCATCAATACGAGAGATTGATTGAACGCTCAAAATTGCGTGGTAAACGGCGCAAGAAACGTCCCGTCAAATTGCGTTGATGCATCATATTATTCTCATTGGGCCACCGGGTGCCGGAAAGGGAACACAAGCAACAAAACTTGTAGAACAGCGCCGAATGGTTCAATTATCGACGGGAGATATGCTGCGCCAGGCGGCCAAATCGGGGAGTGAGCTTGGTATTGAAGTCGCCAAGATTATGGAATCAGGGGCTTTTGTATCTGATGATATTGTGACCGCCTTGATTGAGGAGCGGCTGTCATCGGGTGATCAAATGCATGGTGGCTTTATTTTTGATGGCTATCCACGCACCCTTGCCCAAGCCGATTCGTTGTCTCGGTTGATGGAAAGCGTCAAAACACATCTTGATGGTGTCATTGAATTGGTTGTCGACCCCGAAGTCCTTTTTGAGAGGATTACCGGGCGATTGTCGTGTCCGAATTGTGGTGCCGTGTATCATCGTTCGGCCAATCCGCCTGATAAAGAAGATATATGTGATTCTTGTGGGCACAAAGGGCTCGTCCAACGTGAAGACGATACCGAGGCCGCCCTACGTACCCGTTTGTTGGAATATTATCGCAAGACCTCTCCACTCACGGGCTATTACTTCCGTTCACAACAGCTTTATCAAATTGATGCCAATGGCACCCCGGCGGAAGTGGCCGAAGGTGTGCTCTCAATCTTCAATAATTTTGCCAGTTGAATTGTTCATTCCTGTGAGATGAGATTTCACTGTCATGTTCGTGGAGCCCATGGCCCGAACTTGACGCCACACTCTCGAAGTTTTGAAGCGAGAACGCGTGTTGGCCGAGAATGAGGCCCAACTCTGCTTACAATTTCAACGCTAAGAATTTGTTGACTGGGTTGAGACAGTAATGACTGATGCCAAAGTCCCCCAAGAAATTTGCGTCAACCCCGGTTATGCAGCGAGTCCGATAATTCTTCAAATATTCGATTATGGGTATGGGTGCACCGAACAAACTGGGCTTTGTCTTTTAAGTTTTCGAGTTTTTCGGCTCCCACATAACTACAAGCGCTGCGCAAGCCCCCGAGCAAATCATGGATGGTGTCGGACAGAGATGGTCGCAGAGGCAGCATGACAGTGCGACCCTCGCTTGAGCGATAATCCTTGAGTCCACCGAAATGTTTCTCATTAGCGGTTTTGGAACTCATCCCATAGAATTCGACAAATTGGCGCTTATCCATGATGGGTTCACCATCATGTCCGACCTCGCGGCTTTGAAAATAGCGATCAACAGGCGACCCGCCGCCTTCGGGGTGGCCGGCGAGCATGCCGCCGAGCATCACGAAATCGGCACCAGCGGCGAGGGCTTTGGCGACGTCACCAGGCCGTGTGCAACCCCCATCGGCAACAATTTTACCGCCCATTGAATGGGCCGCGTCGGCACATTCAAGAACCGCTGAAAACTGCGGATAGCCAATACCCGTCTTGAGACGGGTCTCGCACACTGAACCACCGCCAATTCCCACTTTGACAATGTCCGCACCGGCGTCAAGTAGGCGAGACGTCTGTTCAGGAGTGACAACATTGCCAGCAATCAGCACTTTGTCTTGATAGAGGGAGCGAAACGTCTCGACGCATTTGACGAATCGATCCGTATACCCGTTGGCGACATCAAGGCAGGCGTAGGTGAGGTCAGAACCGAGAGACGAGTCAACCGTGGCAAATCTTTGCCAATCGTCGTCACCAATACCGATGGTCATGGCGCAGTATTGAGAACGTTTGGAATCCGATGAGAAGAAAGAAATTAACTTTTCAGTCGAATGAAATTTGGTGAGGCAGGTGAAGATACCGTGTTTTCGCAGGGCGTCGGCCATTTCCATGGTCCCCACGCCATCCATGTTGGCGGCCATGATGGGGACACCTCGGTAGGTGACGGAACGATGGGAAAAACGTCTTTCAATCGTTAAATCAACCAATTTACGACTTGCGACTGGACTTTGCTGAGGGACGATCAAAATATCGTCATAATCAAGTTTGATCTCTTCATTGATCATGTTGCGCGTCTTTCTCTCCCCAAGCGGTCAACCTTATGACATTAACCGCCCGATTTCGTCTTTGACTGATATGGCCAAATCACGCACAACACACCCAAACCATCTTTTTATGAGAATCCGATTTGGATGTCTTGCGATGGATTCCTAACAATCCCCGAGTGGGGTGTCAAACACTTGAGTGATGTGTGTTTTTGCGACTCAAATTGCCCATAAATTTCTTTTTTATGGCATCCCGTTCGGCGAATTGGCCGTTCAACTCTTGATAGAGGGAGGCATTGATTCTCGGGGTGACAAGAATTTCCATAAATGGGTGCATTTTTTTGCTCATCCCCTTGACGATTGGTTTTTCTTCCATTAGTTAGAGGGGTTGACATTCTAGATACGACTCAACTCAAATTCTCATATCAGCCGCTTTGCCCCTCTGTCGTTTTGTGGCATTGCTTTATTCGCCCTAATGGCCATTGGGGAGGTGAAATGTCTCTGATTGAGCGGATCTGGGGAAGAGGTGAGGAAAGGAAAAAAGTTGGCGCGAATTCAAGGTGTTAATCTTCCTACGCAAAAGCGTGTACCGATCGCGCTGACGAGCATTTATGGAATCGGGCCCGCATCCGCTCGCAACATATGCGATTCTCTCAATATCAGGCACGGTCGTCGTTTGAACGAGTTGACCGACAGTGAACTGCTGTCACTGAGGGAGCATATTGACCAAAATTACACCGTCGAGGGGTCTCTGCGTCGCGAGACTCAATTAAATATCAAACGGATGATGGATTTAGGTTGTTACAGAGGACTTCGGCACCGACGGGGTTTGCCGACGCGAGGACAACGAACCCACACCAACGCTAGGACTCGCAAAGGGCCGGCTAAAGCGATTGCTGGCAAGAAGAAATAGTGGAGAGCGAAATTGGTCACAGATAGAAGCCGTGGACGGCGTAAAGTCAAAAAGAATATCGCAGCTGGGGTGGCCCATGTCAGTTCGTCTTTCAACAATACAAAAATCTTGATTTCTGATGTTCAGGGCAATGCCATCGCTTGGTCATCAGCGGGGACTATGGGCTATAAAGGATCACGGAAATCGACTCCCTACGCCGCCCAACTCGCGGCCGAAGATGTGGCACGCAAAGCGAGTGAACACGGTGTCAAGACTCTAGAAGTGGTGGTGCATGGACCAGGTTCAGGGCGAGAGAGTGCCCTGCGCGCTCTAGCGGCCGCCGGTTTTACTATCACCGCGATCCGCGATGTGACCCCTATTGCCCACAATGGTTGCCGACCCCCCAAGCGACGTCGTGTGTAGAGAATAAATTCTAGTTGTCGTCAAACGTGAGGCAAAAAAATCCGAAATGGCGGTCTCCCGCATTAATCGGGAGCTTCTGCAGAGTTGGAGAAACCTAATGATTCAAAAAAACTGGGATGCCTTGATGAGGCCCAAGACCCTGAATGTCGATTCGGGTGCCGATGTTTCGCGTCATGCGAAAATCACGGTTGAACCTTTGGAAAGAGGATTCGGCCTCACTCTAGGCAATGCGTTGCGACGGGTTCTCATGTCATCCTTGCAGGGGGCCGCGGTCACGGGGGTGAGAATTGATCGTGTTGTACACGAATTCATGTCAATCAAGGGCATTCGGGAAGATGTGACGGACATTGTTCTCAATCTCAAAGATGTCCAACTGAGCATGGAGGTTCCGGGTCCGAAAAGGTTAAATCTGAAAGCCAAAGACGCGGGGGCCGTTCGTGCGAGCGCGATCCAGTGTAGCAACGGTATTGAAGTCCTCAATCCCGACCATATCATCTGTCACCTTGATGAAGGGGCATCATTTGATGCAGAACTCACCGTGAATGTCGGCAAGGGCTATGTCAGTGCCGAATCCCAAGAGGATCATGAGGGCGACGCTGAAGTGATTCCCATTGATGCGATCTTTTCACCTGTTCAACGGGTCGCCTATAAGGTTGAGTCGGCTCGTGAGGGCGATAAACTTGATTATGACAAATTAGTTCTTGAAATCGATACGGATGGTTCGGTCAAGCCCGAAGATGCTCTTGCTTTCGCGGCCCGCATCATCCAAGACCAATTAAGGCCTTTCATTAACTTTGAAGATCCCGCTGAAGAGAAGGTTCAAGATGAACCCAAGGTTGAGGAGATAAATCCTGAACTTTTCAACAAAGTTGAGGAACTTGAACTTTCGGTCCGCGCCGCCAATTGTCTCAAGAATGACAATATTGTTTATATCGGTGACCTTGTGCTCAAATCTGAGACGGATATGCTGAAGACTCCCAATTTCGGTCGAAAATCTCTTAATGAGATTAAGAAAATTCTCGCCGATTTGGGACTATCTCTGGGTATGGACAATCCCGACTGGCCGCCCGACAATCTTGAGGAACTCTCGAAGAAACATGACGAGAGCAACTACTGATGATACTCTGAACGAAGTTTAGTTTCTTCGTCTTCATTGAAAAGGAGTTACGAGATCATGCGCCATTCAGGTGGATATCGTCGCCTCAATCGGACCCACGAACATCGCAAAGCCATGTTTGCTAATATGGCCGGTTCTCTGATTGAACATGAACAGATTCGGACAACCTTGCCGAAAGCCAAAGAATTGCGTTCCATCGTCGATAAACTTATCACTTTGGGAAAACGAGGGGACTTGTCGGCTCGGCGGCGGGCCATTTCTCGTTTGAACCAAAACAAGCACGTGAAAAAGCTGTTTGATATTCTTGGCCCCCGATATCAGGATCGAAAAGGTGGCTATACTCGGGTTCTGAAAGCGGGGTTCCGCTATGGAGACTCGGCCCCCATGGCGGTGATTGAACTGGTTGACCGGGATGTGGATGCCAAAGGAGCGGCCGACTTGGCTCGCGTGAGTGAAGAATCGAGCGAGGAGTAGACCTCATAGCTTTTAGAAGGCAAAAATGAGATTCGTGAACGCTTCCTACCCTTGCCCGTCCTAGGAATGGCAGCTGCAAGAGTCCGTAAAATCAGGATTTGACTTTGGCGAGAGTGGGGGCCATGATCGGCCACTTGCGGATATCATTCGCCCTTCTTCGTTTGATGATATTGTCGGGCAGGATCATCTCTTGTCAAATGGCGGTCCGCTGGAGAGCTTAATCAAGGCTCAGACGGTGGCTTCGGTGATTTTGTGGGGGCCGCCCGGAGTGGGAAAAACCACCTTGGCTAGGTTGCTCGCGGCCAATTCAAATATGAACTTCATACAAACCAGCGCCGTTTTTTCTGGGGTCAAAGAACTTCGGAAGATTTTTGATGAAGCCAAGAGGCACCAAGATAAGGTTTCTACTTTACTGTTTGTTGATGAAATTCATCGCTTCAATCGCAGCCAGCAAGATAGTTTTCTGCCGTTTATTGAAGATGGAACGATCAGATTGATTGGGGCAACAACCGAGAATCCATCCTTTGAACTCAACTCGGCTCTGTTATCACGAACCCAAGTCTTGACCTTGCGTCCCCTGAACAGCAAGGGTTTGGCCACCATTTTGGCTCGCGCCGAAGCCCATATGAACCAGACATTACCCATCACCGACGAGGCCCGTCAGAAACTTTTTGAACTCGCCGATGGCGATGGTCGCTCATTGATCAATTTTGCGGAACAAATTTGGCGGCAAAATCCACCAAGACCTTTGACACCGAGCCAATTGTCATCAACCCTCGCTCAAAAGTTGGCGCTATTCGATAAATCAGGTGACTGGCATTACAATCTCCTGTCCGCGTTGCACAAGTCAGTTCGAGGTTCAGACCCGGACGCGTCGCTCTACTGGTTGGCGAGGCTATTGGATGGTGGTGAAGACCCGCGCATTATCGCGAGGCGAATGACAAGGATGGCCACTGAGGATATTGGATTGTCCGATCCCCAAGCCCTGTCAGTCTCTTTGGCGGCATGGGAATGTTTCGAAAGATTGGGCACTCCTGAAGGCGAGTTGGCACTGGCTCAAGCCATTATCTATCTGGCCTTGGCACCAAAATCCAATGCCGTTTATCGTGCCTTTGATGCGGCCATGGGAGAGGCCAAATCCACCGGTTCACTGCCACCGCCCCGTCATATTGTCAACGCGCCCACCCGATTGATGCGAGAGATGGATTATGGGAAAGGCTATCGATATGATCACGACGAACCCGATGCCTTTTCCGGGCAGAATTATTTTCCTGATCGCATGACGAAAACGAACCGGCCCCCTTACTTTGATCCTGTTGAAAGAGGTTTTGAACGTGATCTCAAAAAACGTCTCGCTTATTTCGCTAAATTACGATGTCAGAGATCATCCTGATATTTTGTCCAAAGATCGCCGCGCTTGTGGGTAGCACTCCATGACCATCGGGGGTGATAAACGATCAGGAAATGGGGCTCAGTTCTTGATTAAATTGAATCTTATTGGGAGAAGCGTGTCCCAACCGCGTTATTTTTCCCTCATCATTGAACGTTCTTGGCTTAAGGTTACACATTCACGATTAACTGAGGACATCTAGATGTATTGGGTCTTGGCGCAAATCGCCGTTGGTGGCGCGCTTGGTGCCGTGGGGCGATATCTGACCGGAGTCTGGATTGATCGCCTTTTACCAACAAATCATTTTCCATGGGGGACCTTGGTGGTCAACTCCAGTGGCTGCCTATTGATGGGGGCGGCTTTCGCCTTTCTGAGTCTTCAAAATCCGGAACAGGCCAAGTCGGCTTCTCCGTTCTTTATGATTGGTTTGTTAGGGGGCTATACAACCATGTCAGCATTTACCCTTGAGACGATCCAACTCATCTTTGGGAGTCGACACGGTGAGGCGATGATATATCTTGTGGCGACGGTGGTGGTTTCATTGGTGGCTCTACTCGTGGGGATGGCCCTTGTGCGATGGCTGTTCAGTTGATGAAATGACGAGTCGGGGAGAAGAATGGGTCATCCAATACGATGACGCGGGGCAACGTTTGGATCGTTGGTTGCGCAAGTCCTTTCAGCATTTGCCTCAATCACGAATCGAAAAACTCTGTCGAACAGGTCAGATCAGGATTAATGAGGAACGGGCCAAACCTTCCGCCCGGATCCAAGAAGGGCAGAGGGTAACATTGCCAATCACAATCACAGTTAAACCGCCCGCCCAATCGCCACGCTCTCGCAAAATTCCTGATTGGCTTAGAGGGGATCCCCTGTTTGAGGATGATTATATTATTGCCCTCAACAAACCCTCGGGAGTCGCTGTTCAAGGGGGGACAGGCCAATCGTCTTCTCTGGATCAGTTGGCATCAATAAGATTTCCCACGTCGCATGGCCCACCAAGACTGGTCCACCGGCTCGACAAAGAGACGTCAGGATTGCTGCTGTTGGCTCGGACAAGACGGGTGGCGGCACAATTGGCTAAAGAATTTAGGGGGCGGAGAATTTCAAAACTGTATCTGGCACTCGTGCACGGTTGTCCACGTCCCTCAAAGGGTCAAATCAAAACCAATGAGAGGGGCGCATTGGCTGATTCCCTTGCCCTCCATTTCAGAGGCAAACAAGCGCACACCGAATTCGCTGTTATCGATAATGTGGGTGAGCATCTCGCATTGATGGCCCTCAAACCGATAACGGGAAGAACACACCAGTTGCGGATTCACATGAGTGGAATCGGACATCCAATCGTCGGCGACCGGCGTTATGGTTCGACCAAAATGACAGGCGGGATTGTGCCAAATAGGCTCATGCTTCACGCCAAAAGTTTGAATTTTGTCCATCCGCATTATGGCACATCACAGACAATTGATGCCCCTCTTCCCCAACTCATGAGCGAAACTTTCAAACAACTGGGTTGGCCCGAGGAAGGTCACGAATGTGATCACTGGGTAGGATGAGATGGTTGAGTTTCATCAACGTCGACTCTGGAAACGCATCACTCCGGCTTATGACGACGGTGCCTTTGTCATCTTTTTGGATGACCAAATCTTGAACAGCCCATCTGGCAGAGGATTGCGGTTGCCGACGCGGGAATTGGCTCATCTGATCGCTGAGGAATGGGACCAAATTAAGCCTCAGGACAAGATTGAGTTGAACGCCATGCCGATGACACGACGCGTCTTTGGCGTGGTGGATTGGCTTGCAAGTCATCGAAACGAGGCCACAGATCAAATTATGAATTATGCGTCTCACGAGACCCTCTGCCATCGATCACCAAAATCTTCACCTCTAGCCGTCCGACAATGCAAAGCGTGGGATCCCATACTCGACTGGGTTGAGACTGAACTTCATGCGCCGTTGAAGCCTATTGAAGGGGTAATGCCGCTGCCCCAGCCGGCGGCGAGTCTCATCAATTTTAGGACATATTTGGATCGACTCTCTGTCTTCTCGCTGGCGGCTTTCATCGATATGGTGACTCTCCTCGGTTCATTTTTGCTGGCCTTGGCGGTGTTGCACGGCCGACTCAAACCAGATTTGGCATGGCAACTCTCGCGTCTTGAAGAAGACTGGCAAATAGAGCATTGGGGTCAAGACCAAGAGGCGCATGAGAGGTCAAAATATCTTAAGGAAAAATTCATCAACGCTTGCCGGTTTGAAGTGGCTTTGCATGAAGACAATGTCGATTTAAGCGCTCAAACATCCTAAACTGATGCGTATTGACGACTCTTTTGAACGGGGACAGGTGAGGGCTTCAGAGATCGCTCTGAGAGGCAGTCAGACTATGATCTTGATCAGGTTCAAGAAGCCAGTTCATATTTTCAAAAATTGCAATAAACCATTGTGTCAAAAAAGTTTCACTTGACGAATCTTACAAGTTTGGCTAACTTCATTTCAGAGACGAAGCCGTGGGGTACATACCATGCAATCGGTTTCGCCATAGCACAATATTTCAAAGGAGAAAAAAATGAGATTGAAGAGCCTGATTGCCGCAACAACCGTTGTGGGACTCTCGGCCGGTATGTCAGTTGCCGCAACACTTGATGATGTCAAAGCCAAAGGCTTTATTCAATGCGGTGTGAACACCGGTTTGGTTGGTTTTGCTGCCCCCGACGCGGACGGAAAGTGGGATGGCTTTGATGTTGATTATTGTCGTGCCCTCGCGGCGGCGATCTTCGGTGACCCCGACGCGGTCAAATTTACACCCACAACTGGCAAGACCCGTTTTACCGCCCTCGCGTCTGGTGAGATTGATGTCTTGGCCCGCAACACCACATGGACCTTCTCGCGCGATGTCGATCTAAAATTTACCTTTGTTGGTATCAATTATTACGATGGTCAGGGTTTTATGACTCACGAGTCGCTCGGAATCAATTCAGCCACTGAGTTGGACGGCGCCACCGTTTGTATCCAAACTGGCACGACCACTGAGTTGAATCTTGCAGATTATTTCCGTGCTAATGGTATGAGTTATGAACCCGTTCCGATTGAAACGAACGCCGAAGCACGCGAGCAATTCTTTGCTGAGGCTTGCGATGTCTACACGACGGATCGTTCAGGATTGGCCGCGACTCGCGCGACCGCCGAAGATCCCAATGCGCTCGTTGTCTTGCCGGAAATTATCTCCAAAGAACCTTTAGGCCCGTTGGTGCGGCATGGTGATGATCAATGGGCTGATATCGCCCGTTGGGTGTTGAATGCTCTTATCATTGCTGAAGAGAAAGGTATTACGCAAGCCAATGCCAAATCGATGATGGGTTCCACCAATGATCCAGAAGTGGCCCGCCTGTTGGGCACCGAAGGTGAATATGGAGCCATGATCGGCCTGTCGGCGGATTGGGCCCTCCATGCCATTGAGGCACGGGGAAATTATGGCGAAATATTCGACCGACATATTGGACCCGATACAGCGATCGCGCTTCAAAGGGGTGAAAACGCCCTCTACACTGAAGGTGGTCTATTGTACGCGCCACCCTTCCGGTGATAGCGGCTCTCGGATTGCCGAGAGGGCTCATGAGATGAGCGACATGGTTAACAATCAGGAAGCTACCACAAGAAATTGTGGTAGCTTTTTTCATATTTGAGTGAGTGATGTCAGGTCTGACGGTATGAGGGTTCAAGAAGGGGAGAAAGCGCCGCCGGTATTTCGGCTAAGTATGCTTCTCAATGATAAGCGGTACCGTTCAATGACCATTCAAACTGTGGCGTTGATTGGGTTCATGTTGTTGATTGCTTGGCTGATTAGCAATACGCTTCAAAATCTCAATGCGCTTGGGAAAGATGTGAATTTTTCTTTCCTTAATCAGCCATCGAGTTACGATATCAACCAAAGGCTGATTGAGTATGACTCAAGATCATCGCATCTTAGAGCCTCAATCGTCGGCCTGCTGAATACGCTTCTTGTGGCGGTTCTAGGATGTACCCTTGCGACCATCGTCGGGGTGGTAATCGGTGTATTAAGATTATCAAAAAATTGGGTGGTCGCCCGACTGATGACCATCTATGTAGAAGTATTCCGTAATGTCCCGGTGCTCCTTTGGATTGTCTTTTTCATGGCTATCCTGATTGGGACATTACCAAAACCCCGAGATTTTCGTGGTGAAGATGCCACCGCCTCTATGATGTTTGGCGATTCTGTGGCTCTAACCAATCGCGGCATTTATGTACCCGAACCTCTATTCTCCAATAGTCTAGGCAATCTTTCGGTATTTGGTTGGTTCGGTATCTCGATTGATCTTGTGCTGCTGCTGTTGGTCCTTTTTGCGGGAATTTTTGCCGCGAGACGGGTCCGGCGAAGGGCCATGAGAGTGCAGAGTGAAACCGGCAAATTGCCGAGGACATGGCCGCTTCGAATCGCTTTGATTGTTGTCCCACCGCTGGTGGTCCTCTACTATCTCGGCTTCCATCTTGGCTATCCAGTTTTGAAAGGATTCAATTTTTCCGGTGGCGTCTATATGCGAAATTCATTGATTGCGCTTTGGTTGGCCTTATCGTTCTATACCGCCGCTTTTATTGCCGAGATTGTCCGTGCTGGGATTTCGGCGGTATCAAAAGGGCAAACTGAAGCGGCTTTTTCGCTCGGAATTCGGCCCGGATTAACGATGAGTTTGGTGATTTTGCCGCAAGCCCTGCGGATCATCATTCCGCCATTGATTTCACAATTTCTCAATCTGACCAAGAACTCGTCGCTAGCGATCGCGGTCGGCTACATGGATGTGACGGGCACATTGGGTGGGATCACGCTGAATCAAACGGGTCGCGAGTTAGAAACCATTCTGCTTCTGATGCTTTGTTATCTCTTTATTTCGCTCTCCGTCTCAGCGGTTCTCAACTGGTATAATGGTCGCGTCAAGCTGAAAGAACGATAACATGAAACCAGAGGCATTTGTCAGAGAGGAAATGCTATCGTCGCGGCCGGCGCCAAACCGACATGTGGGTCTTGTGGGTTGGGCCAGAGAGAATCTTTTCAGCACGTGGTTGAATTCAATTCTGACTTTTCTTTCTGTCTTTGTCATCGGATTTGTCGTGATTGAGGTGGTGCCTTGGATCATCCAATCATCATGGACGGCCACATCATTGAATGAGTGCCGAGCGGCCATTATCGAAGCTTATGGTGAAGGCACACACGGGGCTTGCTGGGCGGTCATTCGCGAGCGTTATCTGCAGCTGTTGTACGGGTTTTATCCGAGTGATGCCTATTGGCGGCCTAATCTTGCGCTAGTGCTGATGTTGATTGCCATAGCCCCAATATTGTACCCCGTTCTGCCCCGCAAAATGCTCCTATTCTCGGCCGTGTACCCTCTTTTGGGTATTTGGTTATTATGGGGAGGTTCGCTGTGGACAATGATCTCCATTTTGTTGGGATTTGCGATCGGTTACATTCTGATGGCCGCGAGCTCACGCGCTTTTGGGACTCTGACAGGTTTGATAACGGCCACTCTTGGCATTATCATCTATTGGATTTTTGCCGCCGTGCCACTTTCAGAACTACTGCAATCAATATTTCCGAGACTATGGCTTGAACCGGTTGAAAGTGCCCGTTTTGGTGGTTTTATGCTTTCCACGACGATTGGCGTGACGGGTATTGTCAGTTCATTGCCACTCGGAATTCTTCTGGCGTTGGGTCGTAAATCGGACCTCTTGATCGTCAAGGCTATTTGTATTGGCTTCATTGAATTTATTCGCGGGGTTCCACTCATTACTCTGCTGTTTGTTGCGTCGACTTTATTGAATATATTTTTGCCACCCGGCACCAATTTCGATTTGATCTTACGGGTCATTATTATGGTGACCTTATTTTCTGCGGCCTATCTTGCCGAGGTTGTGCGGGGAGGTCTTGCGTCTTTGCCAAGAGGGCAATTTGAAGCCGCCGACGCGCTCGGTCTTGATTACTGGAAATCAATGCGACTTGTGGTCCTCCCTCAAGCCTTAAAGGTTTCGATACCTGGTATCGTGTCGTCATTTATCGCATTGTTCAAAGATACCACTTTGGTTTCAATCATTGGTCTTCTCGATCCTTTGGGCCTCACCAATTCGATTCGCGCTGACGCCGACTGGAACGGCATTATTTGGGAACTCTATGTGTTTGTCGCGTTGATATTTTTTGTGTTTTGTTTCGCGATGTCCCGCTATTCCATGTATCTTGAGCGCAAGCTTAAAACGAGCCATGACTAGAGTTCATGGCAGGGCGGCGTCATCGTATCACCAGAGACTCTCACGAAAGGGTTGATCACCATGGAGAATAAGGAAATCCAAACGACAGATAGGTTGGCGGTTGAAATCACTGATATGAATAAGTGGTACGGCAGTTTTCACGTTCTTGTCGATATCAATCTCACGGTTCATGAAGGCGAGAGGATTGTCATTTGCGGGCCTTCAGGTTCAGGCAAATCAACCCTTATCCGTTGTATCAATTGCCTTGAGGAGCACCAAGAAGGGACTATTATCGTCGAGGGGACTGAACTTTCCTCCGATCTTAAGAATATTGATCGGATTCGCTCCGAAGTGGGCATGTGTTTTCAACACTTTAACCTTTTTCCCCATCTGACCATTCTTGAGAACTGCACCTTGGCCCCCATCTGGGTTCGCAAGACTCCCCGTCAAGAGGCTGAAGATACGGCGATGTATTTCCTTGAAAAGGTGAAGATTCCAGAGCAGGCCGCCAAGTTTCCTGGGCAATTGTCAGGAGGGCAACAACAGCGGGTCGCAATTGCCCGTTCACTATGTATGCGACCGCGCATTATGTTGTTTGATGAACCCACTTCGGCACTTGATCCAGAGATGATTAAGGAAGTCCTTGATACCATGATTGAATTGGCGGAAGAGGGCATGACGATGCTGTGTGTTACGCATGAAATGGGCTTTGCCCGACAAGTCGCCGACCGAGTGATCTTTATGGATGAAGGGCAGATTGTTGAGCAAAATGAACCCGAAGAATTTTTCAGCAATCCGCAGAATGATCGCACCAAACTCTTCTTGAGCCAAATTCTGGGTCATTAAAACAGGTGACATTATCTCGCTCGGCCTGTCGCAGAAGGTTCAGTGAGCCGAGTCTTCTTAAGGAGATGTGATTCCACCAACGACGATGGCAAGAAATCTTTACGAATGGTCTCGAGGAGTAGTGAATGCCACCAATTGCCCCGTTTTTGGAGCCACCCTCCTCCAATTGTCAACGGGGAAGACGCAGACCGTGGCGGCCGCTGTTGGGTAGCGAAGAAATTCATGACGGTCTGGTATCTGTTGAATCGCCGAACGGGCAAAGGCGCCCAAACCGGGGTTGTGGCCGACGATCAGCAAAGGAGATTGCTGGCCTTGCCGAACCGTGTTCCAAATTTGCTCAACCTCGGCGTGGTAGAGATACGATGTGTATCGAACCTGATCGGGACAGGGTAAATATGGGTTCATCTTCTCCCAAGTCTGGTGGGCTCTTGTCGCGGTTGAGCAGATGACAGATTTTGGCTGATGGCCCGCCGTCGCCAACCATTGACCGATCAACATGGCGGCGCGCATACCACGGGGCGCGAGAGGGCGATCATGGTCATCAAGACCGGGATCGGCCCAACTTGATTTTGCATGTCGAAGAATGATCAGTTTCATCTTGTCGATGCCGATAATCGGGCTTCCTGATGGAATCGAGCCTGAGAAGGTGGTTGCATTGTCGATCCGTTAATCGGACAGGCCCGCCGAACGGCGCACCCCTTTGAGAGACAATCAATACCCAGTGGATTGGTTAAGTAGGACAGACAGGCGCGATGGTCATAATGCTTGTCATCAAGGGCATGGATGGGACAATGGTTCTCACACGGACGGTCGCGGCAATTTTCACAAGGTGATTGAGATGCGCCCGGAGGCAAGTCAAACGATTGAGTCATCGCCAACGCGCCTCGGAAAGAGACCAGCAAACCGGCTGTATCATGAACAAGGAGTCCAACAGGAGAGACCCAACATCGTCCCGAACGAATTGCCCAATCTTGAAAAGGCAGATATGGTGGGCCGCCGAAGGGGAATAGGGGTGTCGAGGCCGTTTCAGTTGCAATTTGCCCGATCACCCGTTGCGACCAGCGGTCCAAGGGATCCTTTTTGCCATCTAGAAATTCTTTTGATGTTGTCACAAAACGCCAGAATGAGGGCGCAAGGGGTCCTAGCATGAGCACAAATCGGGTATCGGCCGGCAGCGGATCATCGCTATGGGGGCAGAACCCACCCATAATTTGCAAATGGTGCCTAGCGACGATCGAGTGGATAAGATCAGAGTCCATTCAGGCTTGTCGTGCCCGGATGAGGCTTCCAGCACCTTGATCAGTGAACAATTCCAAAAGCACCGCGTGGGGAACTTTTCCGTTGACAATGACGGCGGCACGCACCCCCTTCTCCAGCGCGCCGATCGCGGTTTCGGTCTTGGGGATCATCCCACCTTTAAGAACTCCCTCAGATCTCAAGTCGTCAATGTCCTTTTTTGAAAGTTGTGTGAGGAGTTGACCATCGGCATCGAGCACGCCGTCAACATCAGTCAGCAGTAGAAGCCTGTCGGCCATCAGAGATGTGGCAATGGCTCCTGCCGCGGTATCGGCGTTGACATTAAGCGTTTCGCCATCGCGGCTAACGCCGAGTGGTGCCACGACGGGAATAAGATGGTTGGCCGAGAGCACCTTCAACAATTCGGGATTCATTTCCGAAGGGGTTCCAACAAACCCCAACTCAGAGGAGGCCCGATCGCAAATCATGATATTGGCATCCTTGCCTGAGAGACCTACAGCCTGGCCCCCCTGTTCATTGATCGCTTGAACAATCTTCTTGTTGATTGAGCCCGACAGGACCATTTCAACAATTTCTACGGTGGGCTTGTCGGACACCCGTTTGCCGTCAACAAATTTCGAAGCCACGCCCATTCGGGAGAGCATTTCATTGATCATCGGACCGCCGCCATGCACCACGACGGGATGGACGTTGACTTGTTTGAGCAGAGTGATATCTCTCGCAAAGGATCGCAACATCGCACCATCGCCGATCGCGTGCCCCCCGATCTTGATGACGATCTTTGCGTTGTCATAACGTTGCAGATGGGGAAGAGCTTCAGAGAGAGTGCGGGCGGTATCTGTCCAGTTGCCATCCATGCTGATGGGGCGTTTCTGCATTCAGCTCATCCATTCTTTGCCATCACGCAGGTGAAGGAATTGTCCACCCGCGTCAAAAATTCTAATAAACCAAGACGGTGAGGATTTCACTATTAAGTTAACGAATCGAGGTAATTTGGTGACGCAATGTGTCAATTCCCTCGCCGCTCATTGACGATGTCGCGATCACGTTAGGGAAAGAAGCGGGATGGGAGGCCAAATAAGGTGCGACCCATTCGGTGGCCTGATGGCGCGATTTCCCCTTGATCTTATCAAGTTTGGTAACAACAATTTGAAAATTGACCCCCAACTGATCAAGCCGCCACATGAATTTCTCATCCATTTCCATTGGACCTCTGCGCCCGTCAATCAACACAAAAACCCGGCGCAGAGAGGGCCGTTCTGCGATATAGGAATCGATGAGTTTGGCCGCTCTTGCGGCATTTTTTTTGGGCATTCGAGCATAACCGTAGCCCGGTAGATCTACCAAGTAATGGTAATCACCGAGAGCAAAAATATTGATCTCGCGTGTGCGACCAGGTGTGTTTGATGTTCTGGCCAATTTACGGCGATTAGCCAAAGCGTTAATCAGTGATGATTTGCCTACGTTTGACCTTCCCGTGAAACATATCTCGGGGCGGTCAGGTGGGGGGAGGTGTGCCATTGAGGGCGCACTCAACAAAAAATGACAATCATGGGCGAAGAGTCGGCGCACCGTCCGGGCCGCCGCCTTCCCCGGATGGGGCACCCATTCACCGCGGTCTTGAATCATGGAATTCATGGGTCAGAGGCAAGTGTTTAACGGCTATTTCTTATTCTTTTGTTGTTGGTTTTTTTTGCCACGCTTTGAGTTTTTTGCCTCGCCTTTGGCAGGCGGAGCCTCTTTTTTTAACAATGATTTTCGTTTGAACCCGTCAATGATATTGCCAAGGATATCGGGTTTCACGCCTTGGCTTCGCATGATGGCGTATTGCTGGGCAAAAGTAATGATGTTGTTGGCAAGCCAGTAGATGATCAATCCACTGGCAAACTGTCCGAGCATGAACATGAACACCCACGGCATCCAAGCAAAAACCGCCGCTTGAGTGGGGTCGGTGGGGGCGGGGTTAAGCTTTTGTTGAAGCCACATACTGATTCCCAACAAGATGGGCAAAACGCCGAGTGAGATGAGAGAAACCAGCGAGCTCGGATCCGGAGCGTTCCACGGCAAACTCCCAAAAAGATTAAGGATTGACGTCGGGTCAGGAGCCGAAAGATCATGGATCCACCAAATGAATGGGGCGTGTCGCATTTCAATGGTGACAAAAATCACCTTGTAAAGAGAGAAGAATATAGGAATCTGTGGCAATATGGGCAGACATCCCGCTGCAGGGTTTAACTTTTTATCGCGGTAGAGTTCCATCATCCGGCGCTGCATCTCTTTTTTGTCGTCCCCCACCTGTTCCTTGATCTTCATCATTTCGGGCTGGAGTTCTTTCATCTTGGCCATTGAAACGTACGATTTGTAGGCAAGGGGAAATAGAACGGCTTTAATCACAAAGGTCAGACAGATGATTGACCAGCCCATATTTCCGACATGACCATTGATCCAATAAAGGAGGATGAAGATGGGTTTGGTCAGGAAAAAGAACCAACCCCAATCAATTGAGTCGACGAAGCGCTCGATTCCAAATTGATCTTCATAACCACGAATGATTTCCCATTCTTTGGCACCGGCAAAAAGTTGCGTGACAACCCCATGGCTGGCTCGAGGAGGCAGTTCAACCAACGGCAACCTAGCTTCCGCTTGATAAATGTCCGAGCGTTCCGAATATTTGCTGACCGCATCGAATGTCTGGCCGGGTTCAGGAACGAGTGTCATCATCCAATATTTGTCGGTGAAGCCAATCCAACCATTTTCTTGAACCGATTGCACATTGAGATGGGCCTGTTCTCGAGTATCGAATGGCAGATCGGGAACATCGTCGTAATCCGTCTCATCTAGCTGACCGTCCGCCATTTGAATCACCCCCTCATGGAGAATGAAAAACCCAATGACGTCCGGCTCACCGTGTCTCGCAATCATTCCATAGGGGGCGAGCCGAACGGTTCTTGAACTCTCGTTGGTGACCGTCTGAGTGACCGAGAACATAAACCCATCATCGATGGATAGGGTACGACGGAAGACCAAGCCGGCGTCACTTTTCCACACAATCGTCACGGGACGGTTGGGGGCTAGCACATCCCCGCTTTCGACTTGCCAAGGGGTCTGTGCCCCGGGCACTGAACCGTAATCCAATGAACCAGCCGGTGCCCAACCGAATAAGGCATAATATGGATGGGATGTCTTGACAGGCGACAGCAGTCGAACCATTTCCGAGGTGGGCTCAAGCGTCGCTTGGTATTGACGCAATAATAGATCGTCAATCCGGCCCCCTAGCAGCGAAATTGAACCGAGAAGTCTCGGCGTATCAATGGGGATCCGTTCCGTCGTACTGTCCTCTGACTTATCGTCGGTCGCAACTGTTATCTCTTCGGCCTCCACCGTTACTGAGGGGGGCGCGGCGGCAAGGTCAGGTGTGGCGATAGACACATCCCTCCCATTAGTGCCCTCTTCGACCACTGGTAGTTTTGGGTTGCTGGTGGGGGGAGATTCAGGTGGGAATAAAATAAACCAGCCCAGCACGACCAGAAAACTCAAGGCCGTCGCCAAAATAAGATTCTTGTTTTGATTATCCATGAATGACCGTTTGGGCTAAATGAGGGCTCGCCCGTTCAACAAGAAATGGCCGATTGAATCAAGCAGAACCATCTTTGCAAAGCGAATCTAATCGGGAACTTCGTCAACACCCGATCCTCCCCATGGGTGGCAACGGGCTATTCGGTTTATAGTTAAAAGACTCCCCTTCATTCCGCCATGTTTGCGAAGGGCCTCCAGAGCGTATTGTGAGCATGTTGGGTGAAAGCGGCAATGCATGCCAATGAGAGGACTGCCAATAATTCGGTAAAGGCGAACAGGAATTGAAAGGAGAAAGGCGAGGGGAGTCATGGTCAAAAGATCACTGCGCATGAACCTTTTGCAAGGCGAGGTTGAGGTCCACCAAAAGGGATGAGAATCTTCGTTTTATCGTTTTGTGCGCGACGCTCACCAGAACATAATCCCAACCTGGCCGCCCCGATTTGGTCAGGACAATTCGTGCCGCTTCACGAAGTCGGCGCTTGGCACGGTTGCGTGTGCAGGCTCCACCAATTCGCTTTGAAGAGGTAAAACCCACACGGATGTCATCGGTGGCCCCTTCACCTCGGTGTCGGGCCATAAGAATCAGAGACCGAGCACGATGCCGTGAAGATTGCGCCGCCTTGATAAAATCTTGACGACGTTTCAATGTAATCATTGTCATCTTTTGTGTCCGGCGATGGGGTATGAAAAAAGATAAATGTGAGTGTCGCCCAGTCGAGTCAAGCACTCAGTAATTTTCGCCCTTTGGCACGCCGCCGGTTAAGAATGCGCCGGCCGGCTTTGCTTGCCATCCGAGAGCGGAAGCCATGCCTGCGCTTGCGAACGCGATGACTGGGCTGAAACGTACGTTTCATGAAGGTGTCTCCATGGGGGAGGTGCCGGAAAATCGGGTTCCAGCAATGTGACAATCAGAGACTATTCATATATGATTTTGTTCCTTGCCGTCAACGACTGCCGCCAAGGATTATTTTTTCTTACTTATTTCCCAGCGGATGGAAATGACGCAGATTTTTAGTCACACCGAAATCCGTTAAAGAGCGAGGTCATCAGAATGAGCACAAATTCAAATCAAAGCCAACTCAATTTACGGCGAGGGCTTCCCTTATTGTTGATCATCGCTGTGGCGATAGCGGCCTTTGCCTTGTTTCGGGAACAGTTATCTTGGCAGGCTTTGGCCGAACATCGTTCGGCATTGCTTGAATGGCGAGATTCCCACTACATTTATCTCTCCATCTTATTTGTGTTGGCGTACTTCCTGATTGTGGCGCTCTCGCTTCCCGGAGCCACCGCCGCGACGTTAGCGGGAGGATTTCTTTTTGGCCTGTTTCCCGGAATTCTCTATAATGTCGTCGCCGCCACAATGGGGGCTATCGTGATCTTTTTGGCGGCTCGAATGGGGCTAGGAGACTATCTTTCGTCGAAAATCGATTCGTCCTCGGGTGCGGTCAAGAGAATGAGCGAAAAATTAAAAGAGAATGAATTGAGTGTCTTGTTTTTGCTCCGCTTGGTCCCGATTGTTCCTT
This sequence comes from Paracoccaceae bacterium, assembly GCA_022824005.1. GTDB lineage: Bacteria > Pseudomonadota > Alphaproteobacteria > Rhodobacterales > Rhodobacteraceae > JAPOXR01. The sequence goes on along the minus strand of JAJEBG010000016.1, from coordinate 27,776 downwards.
TTTTTGCCGCCAATTTGATCCCGGCCCTTGTTGGCGTCAAACTGAGAAATTTTATCCTCACCACTTCGCTTGGAATCATCCCGGGTGCGGCCATTTATACGTGGGTGGGAACCGGCCTTGGGGCCGCCATCGAAGCGGGACAAGACCCAAATTTAGGAATCATTTGGCAATGGAATATTCTCGGACCACTGTTAGGGCTAGCCAGCCTCGCCTGTCTCCCCATTCTCATCAAGGCTTTTCGCCGCAAGGAAGAAGAAAATGACTATTGAAACCATTAAGACCGACCTCTGTATTTTAGGTGGGGGCTCGGGTGGGCTCTCGGCCGCCGCGGGGGCGGCACAAATGGGGGCTGACGTCGTGTTGCTCGAAGGTGGAAAAATGGGAGGTGATTGTCTCAACTACGGGTGTGTTCCGTCAAAATCACTGATTGCCGCGGCCAAACAGGCCTATGCCATGAGAGCGGGGGCGGCATTCGGCGTGGCGCCGGTTGAGCCCGAAATTGATTTTGCGGCCGCCAAAGATCATGTGTTTCGAGTCATTGAAAAGATCAAGCCGCATGACAGCGTTGAGCGATTTGAAGATTTGGGTGTCCGTGTCATAGAGGAATTTGGTGCCTTTACTTCGCCATATGAAGTCACGGCTGGAAATTATCGCATCCGGGCGCGGCGATTCATCATCGCCACGGGGTCGTCGCCATTTGTGCCGCCCATCCCGGGTCTAGAAAAGACGCCATTCTTGACCAATGAAACGATTTTTGAGTTGCGTCAGCGGCCGGATCACTTGGTGATTATCGGTGGTGGGCCTATCGGCATTGAGTTGGCACAGGCGCATCGACGTTTAGGTTGCCGCGTGACGGTTATCGAAGGCCTCAAGGCCCTCGGTCGCTCGCATCCAGCGCACACCGCGATTGTTCTGAACCAGTTAAAGGACGAGGGAATTGTGATTCATGAAGGGATGACGGCCGAGCGTGTCGAGACCCTTGAGGGGGGTGCTATTCGTGTCCACACGAATACAGAGGAGCCCATTGAAGGAAGTCATCTTCTCGTCGCGGTGGGGAGAAAACCCAATATCGAGACCCTCGACCTCGCCGCCGCTCATATCAAAACCCATCGCGCCGGAATCATAGTGGATCGGTCGTTAAAAACCGCCAATCGTCGTGTCTATGCCATCGGCGATGTTGTGGGCGGCGCACAGTTTACCCATGTCGCCGGTTATCATGCCTCGGTGGTTCTCAAATCAGCCTTGTTTGGCCTGCCATCGAAAGTTCGAGATGATCACATACCGTCTGCGACCTATACCGATCCAGAAATTGCCGAAGTGGGTATCAGTGAAAAGGCGGCGCAAGATAAATTTGGCTCCAAAGCCGAAATCGTGACTTTTGAATTTGGTGATAATGATCGCGCCCTAGCGGAAGGCAAGCCCATCGGTCAGGTCCGTGCGATTATCGTCAGGGGAAAACCGGTGGGTGCATCCATCGTGGGTGCCTCCGCCGGTGAGTTGATTCAGACGTGGGCTCTAGCGATCGCCAATGGTCTCAAGATCAATGCTTTTGCATCAATGATTGCCCCCTATCCGACGATAGGAGAGGTGAGCAAACGGACCGCGGGTGTCTATTTTGCCAAACGTCTGTTTGAGAGTGACAAGGTGAAAAAGATTGTTCGTCTGGTGCAAAGATTCTAACGCATGCCTTTTGAAAATCTCATGCATCACTCCGAAAGAGCATCCATAAGGGGGGCCGACTAACCGATCCAAAAAAATCCAATCAGGATTTTGTTTCGGCCAGCCCCCTCTTGGGACAATTTGGCTTCAGGGGCAGACAAATGACAGAAGAGCCGCGCGTATCGACAAGGCAATTCATCGAGCAATTGATGAATGACACAAAAGGCTCACTTAATCGTATTTGTTTGGGAAGGGATTCGGCGAGAGCCTTCTTTGATGTTCATGACAAAGTGGAGTTTAAGGATCGGCGAGGCCGATTAAGGCTAGGGGAGATTATCAAACTCAAACCAAGTCGAGCTTCATTGCTGTGTGGGCATGAAAAATGGGATATTTCCTATCATCGTCTTGATCACGCGTGTTCGGCGACCGCAAGCCAGCGTTTTCCTCGCGCCCAGCGATTACGCCAAACGGCGATTGAGGCGCGGCGATTAATGGACAAATATGATCTAGCCAGTTGGGACTTGGAATTTTCTTCAGCCAAGTCGTGGTTAGGAAGTTGCGACAGTAAAAAGAAACGGATTAAATTGAGTTTGCCGCACGCCATACGTCTTTCGACAAGCGAGAATAAGGACACAATTCTTCATGAAATTGCTCACGCACGGGCCGGTCACGCCGCCGGTCATGGGCCAAAATGGCAAGCCATGGCCAAGCAGATTGGCGCACGGCCCATTCGCTGCTACTCATCGTTAAGCAAGGAAGAGATTCAGCAGCAAATTGATGTCAAGAAGGCCACGATTCAAGTGGGTGATTGGGTTGAATTTTTGGCTCGCCAACGTCGATATACGGGAAAAATCTCACGAATGAATCCCAAGACAGCAAAAGTTCGGACGAGCGCAGGCGATTGGCGTGTCCCTTATACTCAACTTAAAAAGGTGGCTCGGTGATGATGGATGATTGACCAAGTAGAGAGATGTCAGCCGTGATTTCATTGACGGGGCATCCAATCGAGAGGCTCTTGTGGTCTTGCCAGTGGTTGCAATCACGGCAACGCTTGGCTATGAAGTTTTGCGCTGGTAGCTCAGTGGATAGAGTACTTGACTACGAATCAAGGGGCCGGGGGTTCGAATCCCTCCCAGCGCGCCATTCAATCTTCTCAACGATTTCGTAGTCTCAAGAGGAGAATCGGCCGCGCCAAACGGTCAAAATCCAAGACCCGAATATTTCTTCTTGAAGCGTGAAACCCGTCCGCCACTGTCCATCAAATGGACACCGCCGCCCGTCCAAGCGGGATGGACGGATGGGTCAATATCAAGAGAGAGTTGATCGCCCTTTTGACCATAGGTTGATTTCATTTGAATGACTTCGCCATTGGTCAGTTTCACATCAATCTCGTGATAGTCTGGGTGAATGTCTTTTTTCATGATTCTCCCTCATTCGTTTTAGGCTTAAGCGGCCGATAATCTGTCTGCTCAACGATTCGCGCCGCCTTGCCGCGACGTTCTCGAAGATAGTAGAGTTTGGAGCGGCGCACGCGTCCTCGCCGAACGACGGTGATCGATTCAATATTGGTCGAATGCAACGGAAATATACGCTCTACACCCTCACCAAATGAAATTTTCCGCACCGTGAACGAGCCGCCTATGCCACCTCCACCTTTCCGAGAGATGCACACACCCTCATAATTTTGAATACGGACTCGCGTCCCTTCGGTGACCTTAAACCCGACACGGATCGTATCTCCAGCTTTGAAGTCAGGGATTTCGTGACCGAGTTCAGCCACTTGATTGGCCTCAAATTGTGCAATTGCATCCATCGCTCATTCTCACTTTCATTCACACGTCTCATTTCAATTGTCGGACTTGCCATCAACCGCTTTGTTGTCTTGGCCACAGTAGGCTTGCCAAAGGTCCGGCCGCCGCCGCCGAGTGGCACATCTCGCCTGGGACTTTCGCCATTGAGCGATTTCAGCGTGGTTGCCTGAAAACAAAATCTGAGGCACCTCAATACCACGCCAAACGCGAGGATGAGTATATTGAGGATACTCCAACAATTTGGATGTGTGGGATTCCTCTATTGTCGATGCCGAGTTGCCAAGAACTTCGGGTATAAGCCTAATGACGGCATCAATCAAGGCAAAAGCCGCGATTTCCCCACCCGACAAAATATAATCTCCAAGAGAAATCTCAGTGAGACCAAAATGATGGATGACCCGCTCATCAACGCCTTCAAAACGGCCGCACAGAAGCGTTATTCCCTGTCCCGTCGCCCACGTTTCAACATGTGATTGATGCAATGGAATGCCACGTGGAGACAAGTAGACGATGGGCCATAAGTCTCGATCGCTAGGTGTCTCGTCAGCGGCCGACTCGAGCGCCGATGCGACGACATCTGGGCGAAAGACCATCCCCGGTCCTCCTCCCGTAGGGCGTTCGTCTACCGTCTGGTGTCGGCCCGTGCCAAATGGTCGCAAGTCGATGGTTTCCAACTGCCAAAGGTGATCTCGCAAAGCTTTGCCAGCGAGTGAACAACCGAGCGGGCCAGGAAATAACTCGGGAAACAATGTGATAACCTTGGCTTTCCAAGGTCGTTTGGATGACGGGTTTGACATGACCATGAGGTTTCACCGCGATGAGCCGAATCAACCCTCTGCTTGGATCGATTCGACGACCACCTGACCTCTGGCAATGTCGACGATTGGAACCCGAGCCCGAGTGAAAGGAATGGGGTCCGAGTATCCATTCTTATGATTCTCAATTTCGAGAAAGTCGCCGGCTCCGAAATTCGACACGGCCTTGATTGTTCCAATCGTTTGCCCCGTTGTGTCAATAATCGTGAGGCCAACCAAATCAGCGTGATAAAATTCGTCGTCTTCAACTTTCGGGAACCGCGCACGATGGGCAAATAGACGCAACCCACGCAGGTTCTGCGCCTCTTCACGAGTGTCCAATCCCTCAACCTCGGCTACCAGATATGATTCCAATTGACGCACGATTCGAAATTTGAATTGGCGTTCGTTCGTCTCGTCCACCAGAGGTTGATAGGTCGCAAGCGCTTCAGGGGAGGCGCAAAAGCTTTTGATTTTGACGTGTCCATGAACCCCATGTGCCCCAGCAAATGCGCCCACACAGATCAGGTGCGCCAGCATTGTGTCTTTTGAGTGTTCAACATTCATTGTCGCCATTCCATAGTGGGGCCCAGGCCGCAGAAGATCGCTTTCTGCACCTTGCAAAAATATCCCTAATTTTCCTTGGTTCTAGGAACCGCTCTTTTGGGATTGTTTCGCTCTCGCTTTTCCAAAATTCCTGCCATCTCGAGCATTCGGGCGACTCGGTCAGTGGGCTTGGCTCCTTGACCCAGCCAATGTTTGATTCGGTCAGTATCCATATTCACGCGGTGCTCATCATCCTTTGGAAGCATCGGATGATAGGTGCCAAGTTTTTCAATAAATCGGCCATCTCGTGGCATGCGCGAATCGGCGGCCACGATGCGATATATGGGCCGTTTTTTTGAACCACCACGAGCCAGGCGAATTTTCATAGCCATTTATCAGTTCTCCTTTGTTTGAAGAGGTTGTCTAGTTTAGATGAACCATCATTGGTGACGAAGAAGCGGGTCTGATCCCATCATATTTTTTCTCGATCGTCAGCATTGACTCTGGCTTGCAGCCCACCCCCATTTAGACGGGCGCAGTCGAAATATTTTCCCGGAGGGAGATGGCTCCGTTAGATATCGGATTGTGAATTGCGTGGCGAGGAGTCTGTTTATCATTGTTCAACGAGTTCGCGAATTTTCTTTGCATTGGATGTGATGGCGGATCACTTCTTCAATGATGAAGCTGATGATCTTCTTGGCAAAATTTGGATCGACCCCGGCACTTTTTGCTAAATGTTGCAAACGTGCCACTTGTTTGGCTTCGCGGTCAGAATCGGCGGTCGGCAATCCGTGATCCGCTTTCAGTTTCCCAATCGCTTGCGTGTGCTTGAAACGCTCTCCCAATGTGTAGATCAAGATAGCATCAAGCCGATCAATCGAGTCACGATGATTAGCCAATCTCATCATCACTTTGTTGTTCTCTGCGTCGGTCATGATTTTCCACTCAATGGATGATTGATGTTCGACAAACTTTGTCCGGGTAAGCCGGGGTTCGTCTGATTCAACAATTGTTCAACCATCTGATTATTGTCTTTCTTTCCCAAGAGTCCGAGACTCGACATCATCGCGCCAAATCCTCGTTTGTCTTTCTTGGCCATCGTCTTGACCATCTTTGACATCGCCAGATGGGTTTTCATCAAACGATTAACATCCGATACATTTTGCCCGCACCCGGCCGCGATCCGCCGCCGCCGGCTCGCTTGAAGGATTGAAGGTTTCAATCTCTCAGTCTTGGTCATGGAGTTGATGATGGCGATTTGACATCGGACGAAATTGTCGTCGACGCCAGCCGCTTCAGCTTTGGCCGCGATACCCTTGGCCCCTGGTAAGAGGGACAGCATTTTCCCCAATCCCCCCATTTTTTCCATTGATTCCAAATGGCGGCGAAAATCATTTAAGGTAAACACACCACGCTCCAAACGTCGCTTCATTCGCTCTTGAGATTCGGCCGCAAAGACTTCTGAAGCCTTTTCAACAAGGGCAACGATGTCACCCATTCCCAATATACGGTCCGCCATTTGCCGTGAGTCAAATTTCTCAATATCGCCGATTTTTTCGCCCGTGCCGACGAAGCGGATGGGTTTGCCTGTCACGGCACGCATACTCAGGGCCGCGCCACCACGACCATCACCTTCCATTCTCGTCAAAACAACACCAGAAATTCCCAATTGTTGGTCAAACTCCGCCGCTGTATTGACCGCATCTTGGCCGGTCAGTCCGTCCAAAACGAGAAGGGTTTCACGGGGTTTAGACAGGGTCCGGATATCAATGACTTCTTGCATCATTTCCTGATCGACATGCATGCGCCCAGCCGTATCAAGGATAAGGGTATCATAGCCTCCAATCTCGCTGCGCTTAATAGCCCGTTCGGCAATTTTTGTGGGCTTGAGACCCTCAAATATCGGCAAAGTGTCGATTTCCGCCTGCTCACCTAAAACTTTCAGTTGTTCCATAGCGGCGGGCCGACGCGTATCAAGTGACGCCATCAGCACCCGTTTTTGCTGGCGTTTGTTTAACCATTTTGCGATTTTCACCGATGAGGTGGTCTTGCCCGACCCCTGCAATCCGACCATCAATATTGTCGCCGGGGGTTGATCAATACGCATCTCATGGCTCGAATCTTGGTCGCCTTCCAACAATCGGACAATCTCGTCATGGACGATCTTGATCACCATATCGGCTGGTGAAATAGATTTCATGACGGCTTGGCCTGTGGCTTTTCGCGTGGCCGTTCGGACAAACGATTTGACGACAGGGAGTGCCACATCAGCTTCAAGCAGCGCGACACGAATTTCGCGCATCGCCTCAGTCACTTCGCGTTCTGACAAAGCCCCGCGGCGAGTCAGATTATTGAATATTCCCGACAGTCGGTCGGAAAGATGATCAAACATTCAGCGTTTTACCCCTATTGAGCGGTTGAGCCGCAAAGCGACAGACCGCCATCAAATAATTGGCGTCGTGATGGAGCCAAGCCTCACGACTCTTCTGCACCCGCGGGCGAGACTCGCTGGCGGATGGTGACCTCACCCTGATAAAGAGGCGAGGCCTTCTGACGCTCAAAACCTTTATTGATAATTGTTATTCTAATGTTTATTCCCGTTCAGTCAATAGGGCCTAGTGTTTTACCCTTGATCCAAACGTTGCCACATTCGCCTTGCGTCATCACGAAACTGTGGCCGATTGTTGTTTTCTAAGGTGGGTTGGTAAAGGTGGTACGGGCATCAGCGAGGCGGAGATCAATTATCGTTTCATTCAGTCAAACAACACGTGGACATTTGGCCATGTTGGCGTTCTCTCTTGGTATCGCGGGTTCTTTCAGTTTGGGCAGTCTTGCCGCCAATGAGATTGATCCCGTGGCGATCACGGCGGCGCGTTTCTTGGGAACCATTCCCATCATGTGGCTGATCGCCGCCTTCAGTGGCCGTGGGATGAGATGGAAAGATATCGCCGCTTTTTGGCGATTTGCCATTTGTGGTGCCCTTATGGCCGCCTACTTTGTTCTCATGTTTGAAGGGTTGAAGACGGCCTCAGCCGTATCGATGAGCGCTGTCTTTACTTTGACTCCGATGATGGCTGGATTTTTTGCTTGGATTTTGCTGCGGCAATCTGTGTCTCTGAGAACAGCATTCGCTTTGCTGATTGGAACAATGGGCGCATTATGGGTAATATTCCGAGCCGATTTATTGGCGTTGCTCGCTTTCGAGATCGGCTCGGGAGAAGCGGTTTTCTTTATCGGTTGCATAGCCCATGCTCTCTACACACCTCTCATGCGCTTTCTTAATCGAGGCGAGTCGCCGGCCCTGTTTGTTCTCGGAATGGCATTGACCGGTGCGCTCCTTTTGGTGGCATATGGTTGGCAAGAGATCGTTATGACCGACTGGCTCTCCTTGCCTTTGATCGTATGGGTGACCCTCCTCTATTTGACCCTTATTTCGACAGCTATGACCTTCTTGGCGGTGAATTACGCCGCCATGAGACTGCCATCCGCCAAGGTGATGGCTTATACGTTTCTGACACCGTCATGGGTGATCATTTGGGAGATGGGACTCAGTCGCGACTTTCCACCAACGGCTATTTTGATGGGAGTGGCGGTGACGATAATGGCTTTGATACTTCTATTGCGAGACGACGAGGTTCAATCCTCAGCCGATTGATCGGGATGGGAAGATTGTGGTTTTGATGCAGATGAGTGAATCGAATCATCGTCGTCAATGATGCACTCTAGCGCATTGAGAATCTGCCGGTCGACGAAACCGAAATCTTGCATCCAAGAAAAAGCCATCCCGAGTCCGTCAATTTCAATGCGGCACCAATGATTCCTTCCTTGGCGCTGGCGAGAAATGAGCCCCGATTTAGAAAGAATTTGTAGATGTTTTGAGATGCCGGCGAGAGTCATAGTGAATTCCTCGGCGATGTCGGTGACCGTCATATCATGCGACAGCAACAATTTGAGAATTCGACGGCGCGTTGGGTCCGACAAAGCCGCGAACGTCACATCAAGATGAGAATCCATCTCAACACGATAATAAAATCAAGATTAACATTCAACTAATAAGTTGATTAATAGTTCAGAAAAAAAATGTACACCAACGATCAAATGTGAATAAAAACAAGATTATAGGGGCATAAATTTCAACTTGACATGGCCATTTCTGATCGGTAGGTCATCGTTCAAGATAGATATCAGGAATCCAGATGGGTGAGCTCTGACACCTCCGAGAATAGTCACTCAATTGAACGCCGGATTGATCACGCGAGACAAGAGTTGCAGCCGACGATTCGGGACTCTGGAGCGGCGGGCCAAGCTCATCTCGCATGGCGCATGGTGGTTGACCTCGTGGCCGGCATCGGGATCGGCGCGGGTGTCGGATATGGCTTGGGTCACCTCTTTGGGATGTTGCCGATCTTTATGATCATATTCATCCTGTTGGGATTTGCCGCTGGCGTGAATTTGATGTGGCGCACGGCGCGTGAGTTTAGAAGCGAGAGCCTAAGAGGTCCGACCGATGAAAGAAAAAATTGACCTCTGGTCGATTGTCGTTTTGAGGACGAGTGGAAGTGGCCGCTGAAGAAAATCAGGGCTTGGTGATCCAACCCATGGACCAGTTTAATGTAGTGCCTCTCTTTGGGGATACATTGACATGGTATTCGCCAAGCAATGTGACATTGTGGATGTTGCTTTCGGTCGCCGCTGTGACGGTTTTTTTTCTGCTAGGCACGGCGCGACGGGCTGATATTCCGGGGCGAGGCCAGATGATTGTCGAGTTGGTCTATCGGTTTGTCCGGGATATGGTTAAGAATGTCGCTGGCCCCAATGCATTGCGATATTTTCCTATGATATTGACGGTATTCATGTTCATCGCTTTCTCCAACATCCTAGGATTGATTCCCTCAAGCTTTACGACCACATCGCATATTGCGGTGACCGCGACACTGGCTTTGGCCGTCTTTTTCTTTGTCACCGTGTTGGGTTTTGTTAAGAACGGCGTGGGTTTTTTCGGCCTGTTCTGGATTTCCTCGGCGCCGCTGCCATTGCGACCTGTCTTGGCGGTCATTGAAGTCATGTCGTATTTCGTCCGACCGGTGAGTCATTCGATTCGATTGGCCGGCAATATGATGGCGGGACATGCGATGATTAAAGTTTTTGCCGCTTTTGCGGGAGTCTTGAGTTTTGGTGCCTTTGTGCCGATTGTGGCGATTTCGGCCGTCTATGCGCTTGAATTGCTTGTGGCGCTTATCCAAGCCTATGTGTTCACGATCCTGACATGTGTCTACCTCCGTGATGCTTTGCATCCGAGCCACTAGGATCAACGATGAGACGATCAATTTAACCATGAATAAGGAGTCATGAAATGGAAGGTGATCTCACAAATCTCGGCGCTTTTATTGGCGCGGGTCTTGCCTGTATCGGAATGGGCGGTGCCGCGATCGGTGTCGGCAATGTGGCTGGCAACTACTTGTCAGGCGCGTTGCGCAATCCATCAGCAGCGGCCTCACAGACGGCGATGTTGTTCATTGGAATCGCATTTGCTGAAGCGTTTGGGATTTTCTCATTCCTCGTGGCCTTGCTGTTGATGTTTGCCCTTTGAGATTTTGGCGGGTGGCTAGGATCGCCATAAATGGCGGATAAATCGACGACACCAATGACTGAGTCAGCCGGCATACCGCAGCTTGACTTTACGACCTTTCCCAATCAGATTTTTTGGTTGGTATTGGTGTTGCTGTTGCTGTTCTTAATCGTCAATCATTTGGCGATCCCTCGTATTGAAGGTATCGCGCGATCTCGAAAGTCACGAATCGAAGCCGACCTTGAAGAAGCGAGTCGTGCGGCCGCCGAAGCGGCCGCGATTCGCAAAAAAACGGCAGAAGTGTTGGCGGCGGCCAAGTCAAGAGCTGATGAGATCGCCGCCGAGACGCGTGCAAAGATTCGAGACATACAAGAGCAGGAAAATATCCGAGTCGGAGAAGAAATTGCCGCATTGACCGCCGCATCTGAAGCCCGAATCAATGAAATGTATGACCAAGCGCCGCAACAAATTGAGGCCATTGTCGCGTCCCTCGTCCCCGATATTGTCCGTTCAATTCTGCCACAAGAGTCAAAAAATAGTTACGGCAAAGGAGATTCGAGATGATTCGATTCGGTCTTTGCCTTTTCGTCATACCGCTTTCGCCTGCTCTTGCCGCATCGGGTCCCTTCTTCTCACTCTACAATACCGATTTTATTGTAACGATTTCCTTTGTCATTTTTGTGTCGGCGATTGTGTATTTCAAGGCACCTCAATTTGCCGCCAAGTTGATTGATGGGCAAATTGATCAAATCCGTGATCAGATTGAGCGAGCCGCCGACCTTTGTCGTGAGGCGAGGGAGTCGCTGCAAGAGGCAAAAGCCGAGAGAGAAGCCACGGATTCGCAAGCCGACAGAATAGACGAGCAAGCATCAGCGGCGAGTCAAAGTCAAATCGAGAATGCCCGAAGAGTGATCAAAGAATCCAGCGACCGCAGAATTCAGGCGGCAGTTGAACAGGTCGCGACGGCCGAGAAGATGGCACAGAAGGCGATTCAAAACCAAGCCCTTGACGACGCGCTTGATGCCGCCGCCCGCGAGATGATAGCGACTTTATCAACGAGCGGCAGCGAGTTGATAATGGCCCATGCCATTGAGGAGGTTCGGGAACATATTGGTTAATGTGCCTGTTCTTCCTTACGGCGGATGTGACCGTCAACTTGGGCCGTTTCCCAAGCGAGCATTAATCGTTTGGTCATCTTTCCCCAACGATAGCCCCCCAATTCACCCGTCAAACGCAAAACCCGATGGCAGGGAATCAACCAGCTGATGGGGTTTTGACCCACGGCATTCCCGACCGCTCGTGAGGCCTTCGGCATGCCGATGACGCGCGCAAGATCAGAATAAGTTGAGAGGTGACCAAAAGGGATTTTCAGCAACTGTCGCCAGATCCGAATCTGAAATTTTGTTCCCCAGACGTGAAGGGGAATATTGGCTCGAGGTTGAAATATCGACGTAACTATCGGGGCGACGGCGTCAATGTCCTCGTGGAATTCAGCGCGTCGCCAGCGGCATTTAAAGTCGTTCAATATAGGGGTTCCATCATATGGTCCCAAAAAACCGAGACCACAAAGTCCCTGATCGGTTGCCAGCACCAGCATGTCACCGAACAAGCTCGGGAATTGTCCCCATCTGATGATGTATCCCTCTGCCAAAGTCTGACGGTTTGATTTGTGGCCTTCCCAAAAAATGTGATTCGCTTTTTGATGGTTTCCCTCGGATGAAATCATCTCGTCAATGTTGACCCTTTTACGGTTTAATTGATTGGGAAGTCGGTCAAGGGTCAGTTTCTCTTGGAGGGGGGCGCCGGCCCATTTTGAGAATGTCGCGGCCACTTCGGCCTCACTCAGACCGTTTTGCATTTTTCTTTTCTCCCGTGAGTCGGTCACCTTGATGACCTCACTCAATGTATTGTATTGTTGAGTCTTTAGTGCGAAATCCATGATCGATATATCCTTCAAATGATTAACTGTCCGCTCCGAGGGGAGATGACCGATACGCCTCTCTATCTATTTTCTGTGATGGTATGAAATCCCCGGCGGCAGAATACTGGCGAGTTCATACCGCTTTTTCCCGTTTCCGCTCGCTGTGTGAGCATCCTAAAGGTGAGTTGAATCATGTCAATGCCTTTACTTTGTTGGTCGCGGTCGTTTTGTCTGCGCAGGCCACGGATGTGGGGGTTAACAAGGCGACGAAGCACTTGTTTCGTTCCATCGATTCGCCGGCCAAAATGCTGGCGCTTGGTGAAGAAGGATTGATTGCTCATATCCGATCCATTGGTCTGTTTCGAAACAAGGCAAAGAATGTGATCAAGTTGTCAAGAATTCTCGTTGAAGAGTTTGACGGTGAGGTGCCGTCATCGCGGGCCGCCTTGCAATCACTCCCCGGTGTTGGACGCAAGACAGCCAATGTCGTGTTGAATATGTGGTTTCATCATCCCGCCCAAGCGGTGGACACGCATATCTTTCGCGTTGGCAATCGCACCGGCCTTGTGCCGGGCAAGAATACCGATGAGGTTGAACGCGCCATTGAAGACAAGGTTCCCGCTGAATTCCAATCCCACGCCCACCATTGGTTAATCTTGCACGGACGCTATGTGTGCCGAGCGCGTCGCCCCGATTGCGGTCAATGCATCATCAATGACTTGTGTGAATTTGACAACAAGAGTTAATTGATGACCAAGACCAAATTTGATGTCGTGGGCGTTGGAAATGCACTCGTCGACATTCTTGGCCATGTCGATGAAGCCTTTCTTTCTCAAAGGCAGATTCAAAAGGGCGTCATGCAATTGATTGACCCGCAAAGGGCCATGGAACTGACCTCAGCTTTAGCCAAATCGAAACGCCATTGTGGCGGCTCAACGGCCAATACCATCGCAAGTTTAGCCCAGATTGGGGTGCGGGCGGGCTATACTGGTAAAGTCGCATCTGATGAATTGGGGCAGATTTTTTGTGATGACTTGGCTTCATGGGGAGTAGCATATTCCACGCCGCCGTTGGCCGCTGATGCGGCCATTGGCACTGGCCGTTGTTTGGTGTTTATCACGCCAGACGGCGAACGCTCCATGAACACCTATCTGGGTTCTGCTGAATTTCTTCGCTGGAGTGATTTTGACGAAGAGTTGATCACAGAGTCGCGTTGGATTTATCTTGAGGGTTACCGATTTGATGGGGAGGCGGGCCAAGAGGCTTTTCATAAAGCCATTCAATGCAGCCGGCGGGCGGGCGGGCAGGTGGCTCTGACACTTTCAGATCCCATTTGTGTCTCGCGGCACCGACACGCCTTTCGCCGGCTGATGCGGGAGGGAGGCATTGACCTTCTTTTTTGTAACCAGGCAGAAATTCTGTCTCTATACGAGACCGAATCAATAACGGCCGCCGTGAACGCGGCCAACACCGATGTCGAAATTGTGGCCTGCACATTGGGGGGACAAGGGGCCATTGTTTCTAGGCCGGGACATAGGTTTGAGGTGGAAGCCCAACCTGTAACATCTGTGGTCGATGCGACAGGGGCAGGTGATCTTTTCGCCGCCGGTTTTCTCTTTGGTGTGATTCAAGGCCAAACGCTCGCAACATCAGCAAGGATGGGTTGCGTGGCGGCGGCCGAAGTGATCGGTCATGTAGGGGCACGCCCCCTTCGCACTCTGACAGAAAGTTTTCGCCAACAAGACTTGATCTAAAATTTAGGGAATTATATGCCAAGAAATCATGATTCCCGGTTTATTAATAGAGGTGCCCTAATTATTTGTAACACATTGTTATTCATTAGAAAAGTGGTAGGAAGAAATTACAGCAATAGATCGTAAGTTCTGGGAAGAGATATACTGCTGGAAACTGTACCCGAGATCATTTCCAAGAAAGTCTTTCACAGGGGCGACAGACTTGTACTCCGTGATTTGTTTGACATTGCGGCCACCTGCCACGCCAGCTACAAGGATGAAATCACTTATGCCTTACTGGACATGCCTGAGCAACTAGGTAAACCCTAGGCAAGATCAGGATAAAATAAAAGGAGTATGAAGAGGCAATAAACAAGACTGTTGTTTATTCCCAATTCCAAGAGATCAAGGAGAATACTCTTGATTACGTGAAGGAGCTGGTGTGTGATACAAAACACAGATTGACGGTCGGTGATGGCAATGAGGATGATTCACCAGACCCTTTAATTTTATGTTCCCGGCTTGGTATGTGATTGTTGTTTCCTGTGATTCCTGCTGGGGGAAGTTGTCTTGATTGTCGCGATAGCTGGCCCTTTTCTTCAGGTCTTGATAACCACCTCGTGACTAGGATCACATTCGATTTAACGCACATCCTTGCCCTTTGAGGTATCCCGGCACCTCAGAAATCAATGCTTTTGTTTTCATTGACTGCAGGTGGCAATCTGTTCAGGGGTTTCTCCCATGCACGGAGCAAAAGTAACGGTACTGATAAAATCGCCAATCCCCGGCGGTGCGGTCTGGCATCCTGACAGGAACAGGATGGCAATCAAAATCACTGAAGGTCTCATGTTATAATCCTTTCCATGACTTCACAAAGTTATGAATGGTCTGAACCCCATAAAATCCATCTCTCGGGCCAAAATAATATAACGCCTCTTTATTCACAACACCCGTAAGGCATTCCATTCCAGCCCATACGCTCATTTTATTAATGGCGTTTTCCTTGCCTTTATCCGTATCGCTGCTCTTCAAACTAGGATTCGGCTGCCTGTTCGTCAGGAAACATGGCCATGAGATCAATCAGGCTGAGACCTTCACGAAAATACTTGCCGGGACCTTTTTGGCGCATGGGAGATCTCCCTTCTATTGTGGTGGTTAGATGTATGGGAATCTATATATGCAGATTCGGGTATGTAATCCCTAAAATTTAGACAAATCGGGCTTGCGGGTTCAGAATGGTTGTGAAAAATCCATCATTGTTTGGAATCGATTGAGAGGCAAAAGAAATGGCGCGAGATAAATATGATCGTGATAATGTATTTGCCAAAATCTTGCGCGGAGAACTGCCATGTACCAAGGTTTTTGAAAGTGAGCACAGTTTGGCATTTGAGAATATTGCGCCAATGGCGCCCCAACATATCTTGGTGATTCCAAAGCAAGCCTATACATGCTGGGATGATTTTTCGGCACATGCCGCTGATGAGGAAATGGTTGATTTTGTGCGAGCCGTCGGCGAGGTGGCCCGGCAAGTTGGCCTCGCACCAGAGAAGGGCGGGGGTGGTTATCGCCTGATCTCCAATATCGGACCCGCCGCGGCGCAAGAAGTTCACCATCTTCATGTTCACGTGATTGGTGGAACACAGTTAGGTCAAATCATTTGAGTTCTCGACCAAGGGAGGTCAAAATGTCCGTGATTGACGACGACGCCCCTGAAACCGAATATGTGACGACACGGAAAGTGTCGTGTGACGGTGGTGGTGGAGCCCTCGGTCATCCTATAGTTTGGTACGTGATCCCCGATGACGTGGGGTGGGTTGAATGCGGATATTGCGACAAACGTTTTATTCTCAAACCGAAAGATGAGAATCTCTGAAAACAATCGCGTCGAGATGATGGGCGGAGACAATGAAAGATTTCGGTAAAGGTAGCCATCTGCAATTAATTGACGGTTCAGGATATATTTTTCGCTCATTCTTTATGGCGGAGCGCAGTCTACCAAAAAAAAACAGATACCGCAGTGATGAGACACCCATCGGGGCGATCCATTTCCTCTGTAACATGTTGCTCAGCTTAATTCAGCGGCGTCGTGATGATGTGAATCCACCCACTCATTGCGCCGTCGTCTTTGATCATTCGGGTGACACTTTTCGCCACCAAATTTACCCTGATTACAAAGCGCATCGCCCACCGCCACCCGATGATTTGGTTCCACAATTTGCCTTATCTCGCGAGGCGGTGAGGGCGTTCAACATGGCTTGTTTGGAACTCGACGGTTATGAAGCCGATGATATCATTGCCACTTTGGCGACCCAAGCCTCTGCACAAGGGGGCGAAGTGACGGTCGTCTCGTCTGACAAGGACCTGATGCAGCTTGTGGGTCATGGCATCAAAATGTTTGAACCGATGAAATCTGTTGACATCGGCAGAGACGAAGTGCGTGAGAAATTTGTTGTCGACCCGCACCAGGTCATCGATGTGCAGGCCTTGGCCGGAGACTCAACGGATAATGTGCCCGGGGCCCCCGGCATTGGTGTCAAGACAGCGGCGCTTCTGATTAACGAATATGGTGATCTCGAGTCTTTGCTGTCGCGAGCTGAAGAAATCAAGCAGCCTAAGCGCCGTCAAGCCCTGATCGACCACGCAGACAATATCCGGC
Organism: Paracoccaceae bacterium; assembly: GCA_022824005.1. Taxonomy (GTDB): domain Bacteria; phylum Pseudomonadota; class Alphaproteobacteria; order Rhodobacterales; family Rhodobacteraceae; genus JAPOXR01. The sequence continues at coordinate 11,087 of JAJEBG010000016.1, read as the reverse complement.
TATCAAAGCAGTTGGTGACGTTAAAACGCGATGTTCCTCTTGACGTCACTTTCAAAGATTTAGAAATCGCCGATCCCGAGTCTGAAACATTGTTTACATTTTTGCGCGCTCAGGAATTTAGAACCATTGTCAGGCGGGCCGCGACCTATCTCAAGGTTGAATTACCGGCGGGGCGACTTGAGGAAGTGAAGAAAAGCCATGAAGCTGATTGTGCTTTTGATTTGAGCAAGTATGAGACCATTGTCGATATCGACTCACTGAATCCGTGGATTGAACGGGCCAAAGAGTGTGGCGTGATGGCTCTTGATACCGAGACGGACGGAATAGACGAGATGCAGGCCCAATTGGTCGGGATCAGCCTCGCGGTTGATCCCGGAAAAGCCTGTTATATTCCCCTTCAACACACGACAAAGAATGTCCTGTTTGCTGAGCAAGACAGCCAAACGGTGACGCCGCCGAGCATGGTCGATATTTTGCGACATCTCAAGCCCGTACTCGAAAGCTCAGCCGTTTTGAAAATTGGCCAGAATATTAAATTTGATACCAAAATTTTGATGCGCCATGGGATCAATTTGGCACCTGTCGACGATACGATGCTGATGTCATACGCGATGAATGGGGGTCAACATCGCCATTCAATGGACTTTCTCTCCGAGAGATACTTATCGCATCGACCTATGCCGATCAAAGATTTGATCGGTTCGGGAAAGTCACAAATCACTTTTGATAAGGTCGCGGTTAAAGACGCCACCCGATACGCGGCCGAGGATGCGGATGTCACTTTGCGTTTGTGGCATCGCTTTCGCCCCCAATTACATCAATCGCAGGTGACCACAGTCTATGAAACGCTGGAAAGACCCCTCATCGGCATTTTGGCCGATATGGAATTCGCCGGAGTCAAAGTCGATGGAAAAAAATTAAATTCCTTATCCATTCAGTTTAAGGAACAAATGACTGAATTACAAAGTCAAGTGTTTGAAGCGGCGGGCGAACAATTCAATCTCAATAGTCCTAAACAGCTCGGTGTCATTCTGTTCGAACGACTCCGTTTGCCCGGCGGCAAACGTCTTCCTAGCGGCGGATTTGCCACCGGTGCCTCAATCCTCGAAAGTCTCGCTTTAGACGGTCACGAATTACCTCGTCTCATCCTTGATTATCGAAAGTTGGCCAAACTCAAATCCACCTATACGGATGCTTTGCTGGACCGGGTTCATCCGCAGACCGGTCGGGTCCACACCTCATACCTCATATCTGGTGCCCATACGGGCCGATTGGCATCAAGTGAGCCGAATCTACAAAATATTCCGGTACGAACAGAGGAGGGGCGACAGATTCGTGAAGCCTTTGTCGCCGAAGAAGGACATGTGCTGCTGTCCTTGGACTATAGCCAGATTGAGCTGCGAATATTGGCTCAGATGGCCGATATCGAACCCTTAAAAGAGGCTTTTCGCGCCGGCATGGATATTCATGCCATGACCGCTTCCGAGATTTTTGGTGTGCCAGTTGAAGACATGGACCCAATGATTCGCCGGCGAGCGAAGGCGATCAACTTTGGCGTCATTTATGGAATTTCGAGTTTTGGTTTGGCTCGGGATTTGCAAATCACCCGAGCTGAAGCCAAGGATTTTATCGATCGCTATTTTGAGCGGTTTCCCGGCATCCGGCGCTATATGGAAGAGACCATTAGCTTTGCTCAACAGCATAAATTTGTGTGCACGATGTTTGGCCGCCGAATCCATACGCCTTATATCCTTGAAAAACCACCTCGCCGGGGCGCCGCCGAGCGCGGCGCGATCAATGCGCCCATCCAAGGTTCGGCCGCAGATATTATCCGCCGGGCAATGGTGCGGATACCCCCCGTCATCAAAAATTTGCCAGCACGGATGCTCTTGCAAGTGCATGATGAACTGCTTTTTGAAGTCCGTGAGGACGCGGTTGATGATGTCGCTCGCCGCGTCTCGGAGGTGATGGCCACCGCGGAGAGGCCAGCGGCGCATATGTCACCCCCGTTGGTTGTTGATTGTGGATATGCCGATAACTGGAGAGCGGCTCATTAATCAGTGGGCCTCCTCGAGTTCAGCGGAAGGGATAAAGGGAAAGAAACATCCCTCCGACCATAGGCCAAACCAGTCATCTCCCTCGTGTACCTCATGGGTGCAAACATCCACCAAGCGATAAAAACTCTTTCGGTCAATCAAGGCCTCAAGGTTAGAGCGCACCCGAACATAGGGTGAGACCTCGCCGCTTTGTGGGTCTCTCTCCACACGAATGGGCCTTTGAGAGCTCGCAGTAACCTGATCATCTACATTGGTTGTAAAGGTCACTGACTGTGCCCGCCCGGCCTGTTGGCAATCAAAATCCACCGCGATAAAGGGCACGTCATCAACTTTGATTCCCACTTTTTCTACAGGTGTGACGAGGAAATAGTTGTCGTCATCTTTTCTGATGATGGAGGCAAAGAGTTTGACCAGCGGCATTCGACCGATCGGTGTCCCCAAATAATACCATAAACCGTCTCGGGCGATCCGCATATCGATATCGCCACAGAAGGGAGGATTCCACAAATGAACCGGCGGCGGCCCCTTTTGGCCAATCCTTTTTGCTGAAGCGGCCAGATTCTCAGCCGATGGCGCGGTCGTTTCCGCCCGTGATTTTGTCATGATTCCCAACTCATACAAATGATGGATGGATTTGTCATGCCAGCGATGATGATTGTCAAGGACGGCTGAAAAACTGTTCCGCCGTCAAACTAATTTTTTTCGCGGCGTTGGAAGAACGATACATGACCACTGGTTGATCAAGCGAATCGCTTTTTTTGCCCGAGCGTTTTCGTTCAATGGACAGAGATAAAATCAGATGCTAATTCTGAAAGTCTGGTTAGATGTCTAAATTGAGGTGATGATGTTGGAGATGCCAGCCCCGAGCGAGGAAATTCTTGATCGGAAATCAGACATTGTGAGGCGGCTCAAAGAAGTGGCTCCCGAGGCCACGGTCATTCATGATCCTGATGAAACGAAGGCTTATGAATGTGATGCCTTTACGGTATATACCTGCTCGCCGCTCGCGGTCGTTCTGCCTTCTTCAACCGAGGAAGTCGCGGCCGTGCTAAAAATTTGTCACGAAGAGTCAGTGCCTGTGATACCAAGAGGGTCGGGAACATCATTGGCCGGCGGCGCGTTGCCGACAGCGGACAGTGTAATAGTTGGTGTTTCTCGGATGAATGAAGTCCTAGAGACCGATTATGACAACCGATTTATTCGTGTCCAGACGGGGCGCACCAATCTTTCTGTGACAGCCGAGGTAGAAGGACGAGGCTTTTTCTATGCGCCTGATCCTTCAAGTCAACTCGCTTGCGCCATCGCAGGAAATATCGCCATGAATTCGGGGGGCGCGCATTGTCTGAAATATGGTGTCACAACCAATAATCTCATGGGTATCCGCCTCGTCACCATTGAAGGTGAGATTATGGATTTAGGGGGACCATATCTCGACGCGGGCGGTTTAGATCTCATGGGCATCGTGTGCGGCTCAGAAGGTCAACTGGGGATTGTGACGGAAGCGATCTTGCGAATCGTACCTAAACCAGAGGGCGCGCGACCCGTCTTATTTGGCTTTTCTTCAAATGAGGTTGCAGGCGCTTGTGTGGCCGATATTATTCGCGCTGGTATTTTGCCTGTAGCGATTGAATTCATGGACCGCCCTTGCATTCGTGCTTGCGAAGATTTTGTGGGGGCCGGCTATCCCGATGTCGAAGCCCTGTTGATCGTTGAAGTTGAAGGGGCACCATCAGAAATTGACATGCAACTCGGCTTAATCAAGCAAGTGGCCGCTAATCATAATCCCGAGACCGTTCAGGAAAGCTTATCGGATGAACAATCGGCGCGTATCTGGGCCGGACGCAAATCTGCTTTTGGCGCGATGGGCCGCATTGCCGATTATATCTGTCTTGATGGCACGATTCCCGTATCAGAATTGCCTCGCGTCCTAAAAGGAATTTCTAAACTGTCGGAAACTTACGGTCTCGGTGTCGCCAATGTTTTCCATGCGGGTGATGGAAATTTACATCCTTTAATTCTGTTTGATGCCAATTCTGAGGAAGAAGTAAAACGGTGTGAAGAGATGGGAGCGGAAATCCTTAAACTCTGTGTTGAGTCGGGAGGCTGCTTGACTGGTGAACATGGTGTGGGGGTCGAGAAACGAGATTTGATGCCGTGTCAATACAGTGAAGCCGATCTTGAGGCGCAAATGCGAATCAAAGATGTGTTTGACCCCAACTGGCTCCTGAATCCCACCAAGATTTTTCCCCTGCATATCTCCGGTGAACGAAGGGCGGCATGAAACCCGCTGACGAAACGGAACTCTCGGAGGCGGTGGCCTCAACCTTACAACCTCTTGCTATCACGGGTGGGGGGACTCGGCCGATTGGCCCGTCCGTTGCCGGCAAGACTTTGGAGGTATCAAGTCTCGCCGGGATACGCCGCTATGAGCCCGAGGCTTTAACGTTAGTGGCTGGAGCCGGCACCGCGCTTTCTGACATTGATCGCGTTTTGGCGGCAGAGCGCCAGCGGTTGGCCTTTGAGCCCATGGATCATCGAACTCTCCTCGGTCGCCAGGGCGAGCCGACGATTGGCGGGACCGTCGCCGCCAACGTGAGCGGGTCACGTCGAATTCAGGCGGGGGCGTGTCGAGACCATTTGTTGGGTGTCCGCTTTGTCGATGGCATGGGTACGGTGATCAAGAATGGCGGGCGGGTGATGAAAAACGTGACGGGTTATGATCTCGTGCGGTTGCTAGCTGGCAGTTTTGGAACGCTGGGTATTTTGACGGAAATAGCGATCAAGGTTTTGCCAGATACTGAATGCAAGGCCGGCCTATTGATCCATGACCTCAAGACCGAAGAAGCGATCCAAGCCCTGTCAGCGGCGCTCCAATCGCCCTATGAGGTGACGGGCGCGGCGCATACACCTAGTGGAATTGATGGTCATCCTGTGACGATGATTCGGTTAGAAGGTTTTGAGGAGCAAGTGGACTATCGCACCAAGCAACTCAAGGCAGTGCTATCAAAATTTGGCGAAATTCAAATTGAGATGAATCAAGAAAAAGTCAACGCGGGCTGGAAGTGGGTGCGAGATGTGGAAACCTTTAAAGATCGGCCTGGGGAGGTATGGAAACTATCGGTGAAGTCGAGCGATGGCCCCAAGATTGTGCGCCGAATACAGGCGGAAGTTGACGCCGATATTCTTTTTGATTGGGGAGGCGCGCTCATCTGGGTTTTGGTCGCCGCCGGGACGGGAGATATTCGTCGCTATTGTGAACCCATGGCCGGTCATGCGACATTGGTGCGTGCCAGCGAGTCAGCGCGAGAACAGATTCCGACATTTCATCCGCAAGGGAGTTTGCACCAGCGGCTTTCAGATGGGATTCGGCGCCAATTCGACCCGCGTCAAATTCTCAATCCAGGTCTGATGAACTGACACAGCATGCAAACAAATTTCGCCGAAGAGCAACTCAAAGACGCCGCGACCGCACGATCAAATGAGGTTCTAAGAACATGTGTGCATTGTGGATTTTGCACCGCGACCTGTCCCACCTATCAGCTATTGGGTGATGAATTGGATAGCCCTCGTGGGAGAATTTATCTCATCAAGAATATGTTGGAATCGGGTCGGCCGGCCGATGCCAAGACGGTCCAACATATTGACCGTTGCCTCTCCTGCTTGGCTTGCATGACCACTTGCCCGTCAGGTGTTCATTATATGCATCTCGTCGACCATGCCCGTTCCTACATCGAAAAAACATACAAACGTCCTTTATTTGATCAGTTTCTGCGTTGGATATTGGCCAATGTCTTGCCTTATCCGATGCGCTTTCGACTGTCATTGATCGCGGCGAAATTGGCCAGACCTTATGCCAATCTGATACCGGAAAAACGTCTTCGGGCGATGTTAAAATTGACACCAAAGAGGCTTCCGCCCGTCAGCCGGCATGATGACCCGCAAGTCTTTGCCGCTGAAGGAGAGAGTCGCCATCGGGTCATCCTATCAACGGGATGTGCGCAAAAGGTTCTGAACACGGATATCAATAATGCCACCATCCGCCTCTTGCGGCGCCTCGGCTGCGACGTCGTCATCGCCGCTGGTGCCGGCTGCTGTGGTGCCTTGTCCCATCATATGGGAAGGGAAAAGGATGGCCACCGCATGGCACGGAAATGTATTGAAGCATGGAGTGAAGAGTTGATCAATGGGGCCGAAGCTGTCGTGATTAATGCTAGTGGTTGTGGCACAACCATCAAGGATTATGGTCATATGTTCAGAAATGATGTTGACGCCAGCCATGCCAAATCAGTGTCCGAGAACACTCTGGATATTTCAGAATTTCTCTCACGAATTCAGTTCCCGACCTTGGACAAGAAGAAAATCGTCGTGGCCTATCATTCGGCTTGTTCCCTTCAACATGGCCAAAAAGTTACGGACTTGCCGGCCCAACTTCTGAAACAGGCGGGTTTTGACATCGTTCAACCGAGGGAGAGTCATTTATGCTGTGGCTCGGCCGGGACATACAATATTTTGCAACCGGAGATCGCCGAGCAACTGAAAGCACGCAAAGTCAAGAATTTAGAGGCGGTGTCACCCGACGTGATCGCGGCCGGCAATATCGGCTGTATGGTGCAAATTAGCGGTGGAACGGATATCCCGGTGGTCCATACAGTTGAGTTGCTTGACTGGGCGACCGGCGGGCCGATGCCAGAGGCATTGTTTCGCCACGAGGCCTTTGGCGGGGTTTGATTTCTGGCCGCTCGGGGCTTGAAACACCTCTTCTTTGTCCCCATATCTTCAATTATCAAAGCGCGGCATAAGCCGGCTGAGATGAGTGAAAGCCCGTCCAATCCTTGGAGGGCACAAACGCAGTCTATCGCTTAATGATAAGGAAGGATAAGATCATGCAAGCTTTTGACCTGACACCGCTTTACAGCCGTTCGATCGGTTTTGACCGTTTCAATGATTTGCTGGACAAAGCCTTTTCACAAAATGTCGCTTCAACGACATACCCACCCTTCGATATCGAAAAAACATCGGAGAATACCTATCGGATTGCCATCGCTGCAGCGGGTTTCTCAGCCGATGAACTTGATGTTGAAGTCCGCGATAATCAGTTGCAAGTTTCAGCTTCCAAGTCTGAAAAGAGTGAGAATGGAAGCTATCTTCACCGAGGCATCGCTCAAAGATCGTTCCGAAAAAAGTTCGCTCTGGCCGACCATGTTCAAGTCGTTGGCGCGAGCAGCGTTGATGGGATGCTGAATATTGATTTGAAACGTGAGATTCCTGAAGCTTTGAAGCCAAGGAAAATCTCTATCAATGCCGCCGAACCGGTGACAATTGATAGTCAATAAGCCGATTGGTGAAAACAAGTGTCAGGCGCGGTCAGTCAATGAGCGCGCCTGTTTTTTTATCGCCCTGCCCATGTGCGAGAGGTCGACACGAATTAAAGACAGAATCTGACAGGCGAAACAACCCTTTTCTCGGGCGGCCAGAGGCTTTGAGCCGGCTTCAGGCCCATCGATGCATGAGTGCGTTTTCAACTCGGATGGACCATCGGCTTGAGAGGTTCCACGGAGGGCGAAAGAGGTGACATTTTTGTGATGGTGTATCCATCAAATCGACAAACAGATATATTTCATCTCCAAGAAGTCATCGACGCCATGATGTGAGCCTTCGCGTCCCAATCCCGATTGTTTAATGCCGCCAAAGGGGGCGACTTCGTTAGAAAACAATCCAGTATTGATGGCCACGATGCCATATTCCAAGGCTTCAGCCACCCGCCAAACGCGTGAGGTGTCTTTGGCGTAGAAATAGGCCGCCAGTCCAAAAATCGTGTCATTGGCCAATCGAATCACTTCGGCTTCATTTTCAAAGCGAAACAAGGGGGCTACTGGCCCAAAAGTCTCATCGTGAGCAATCAGCATGTCCTGCGTGACCTCAGCGATGACTGTGGGCTCAAACCACAATCCGCCGAGTTCGTGCGGTTTGCCGCCAGAGAGAATTTTCCCGCCTTTGGCTTTGGCATCTGAAATATGCGATTCAACTTTCTTAACCGCGTCCTGATTGATAAGTGGGCCTGTATTGATCCCAGAATGCAGGCCATCTCCGAGTTTCAACTGCTCGGTGGCTTTGGCGAGTTTCTTGGCAAAGGCATCATAGACTCCCGACTGCACATAGATTCGGTTGGCACAGACACAGGTTTGCCCGTTGTTTCGATATTTAGAAATCATCGCCCCCTCGACGGCGGCATCGAGGTCAGCGTCATCAAACACGATGAAGGGCGCATTGCCGCCGAGTTCCATTGAGACTTTTTTGACTTGGCCACCGGACTGTTGCAGGAGAATACGGCCAACTTCAGTCGAGCCGGTGAAGGTGATTTTTCGAACCGAATGATGGCTGCAGAATTCTTTACCGATTTCCTTTGAACGTTGCGATGGGAGGATTGACAACGTGCCTTTGGGCAAACCAGCGCGTTCCGCCAAAACAGCCATGGCCAATGCTGAAAGGGGAGTCTCGCTCGCCGGCCGGCCCACAAAAGTGCATCCAACGGCAAGAGCCGGTGCGACTTTTCGCGCGATCATGGCATTTGGGAAATTCCAAGGCGTGATTGAGGCCACAACCCCCACGGGTTGTTTGATAACAAAAATCCTTTTGTCATTTTGCGGCGCCGGAATGGTTTCACCATAAATCCGTTTGGCTTCTTCGCCAAACCATTGCAAGAACGAGGCCCCATAGATGATTTCACCTTTGGCCTCGGCAAGTGGCTTGCCCATCTCCGCCGTCAATATTGTGGCCAAATCGTCGGCATGCGCCACCATCAATCGATGCCATTCAAGCAGAATGACGGATCTTTCTTTTGCCGCTCGTGCGGCCCATTCTTTTTGTGCAATGGCTGCGGCTTCAATGGCTCTCTGCGCGTCGGCGACAGAGAGATTGGGAACCTCTGCAACGACATCGCCACGGGCCGGATTGATGACATCAAACGTGTCACCGTCGTCCGCATCAACCCACTCTCCTGCGACATAGGCTTTTTCCATGAGAAGAGTGGGGTCCTTGAGTAAAGATCTAAGATTGGTTTTTTCTAACATGGTTTTCCCCGCGATTTTGCTGGCTCTTTGGCATACTGGTTGATTCGGTTCAAGTCTTCTATCATTCTTGATCATTGGAGGTCAGCGATGCAAGCAGGTTCACGAAATTTGATCACCGATGTTGATGGTATCATTGTCGGAAATGCCGAGGATGCACAGATTAAGACCGGAGTCAGTGTGGTGATGTCAACCGAACCCTTGACCGCCGCTGTCCATGTGATGGGAGGCGCACCGGGTACCCGTGAAACCGACCTTTTGGCCCCTGATCGCACAGTCCAAAAAGTGGATGCGCTCGTTCTCGCGGGTGGCTCGGCTTTCGGACTCGATGCCGCATCGGGAGTGGCTGACGAACTCGCCAGAGAGGGACGGGGATATCGTGTGGAAGATCAAACAGTGCCGATTGTGCCAGCGGCAATTCTCTTCGACTTATTAAATGGTGGCGACAAGGCTTGGCATAATAATCCTTACAATGCGCTTGGCCGCGCCGCTCTCAGGAACGTATCCGATGATTTCTCTTTGGGGAGTGCCGGGGCCGGTTATGGCGCGACCACGATGGATTTACGAGGTGGCTTGGGCTCAGCGTCGGTGACAACCCATCGTGGCTTCACGGTGGGGGCTTTGGTCGCGGTGAACGCCTTTGGCCGTGTTGTGGCGGGCGGTGGACCACAATTTTGGTCAGCCCCTTTTGAACTTAATGATGAATTTGGAGGTCTAGGACCGTCGCAAAAGACGCAACCAGCATGGGAGCCGAAGGACCTCGCTTTTGCCAGTCAGAACAATACCACGATTGCTGTCGTCGCCACTGACGCTGATTTGACCAAGGCACAATGCTTGCGCCTTGCGGTCGCCTCGCATGCTGGCATGGCAAGAGCCATTGTTCCCTCCCATACCGTTTTTGACGGCGATGTCGTCTTTGCCGCCGCCACGGCTCGACGGCGACTTGAGAATCTTGACCTTGATTTGCTGGAACTTTGTCATGCCGCTGCACACTGCCTTGCTAGAGCGATTGCCCGAGCTGTGTACCATGCGAGTCGTGAACCTAGCGATAAGCATCCCCCCTGTTGGCGTGACCGGTTTGAGGATCAAATCCCATAAAGACGTTCAGTCGAGTCCGATTCGATGTGATATTAGAGCATTTCCAAGTGATGACATCTCTCTTGAGTCCGGCGAAAGGGCACATCCTTCACCCCTTCCCCTGCTTTCAGCAAGGTTGAGATATGTTCAATGACCAAACGTGTGATGAGAGGGACATCAAGTTCACAAGCCTTTGACAGATGGATCCATTGGAGGTCACTCAATTCGGTCGTGGCCTGACTAAAATCGTCGGGATGATTCACGAGATCGGCGTCTTGAAGATTGACGAGAAAAAACCGTGCATCAAAACGCCGTTTCTGTCCCGGTGGTGTGATGGCACGATAGACGAATTGCATTCCTTTGGCGCTAGGCGCGTAGTCGAGATTGCCGAAAGGAGACACAGGACAAGAAGTGGAAGGTGACCGCCGAGCCAACATCAAGCCCGTCTCCTCCCAAACTTCACGCACCGCGCAAGTGAGCAAACTATCAACGATATTGTTCTCACATTGACTGCGGAGGCGGCGCAAACATTTTTGAGCGGGCCTCTCGATGAGATTCGATTGGGCATCTGCGGCCTCGACGGCACCCCCCGGAAAGACAAACTTGTTAGGCATGAAGACAGCACCAGTTCCCCGCCGACCGAGCAAGACTTTTGGGTTGGAGCTCTGGTTCCGCAATAAGATTACGGTCGACGCGTCTCTAATGGGGGTGTCAGGCCAATCCAATTGCATCTATCTTAACATATGGGAATTATATACGTGATTACCCACGGCTCGCTCAGGACTCCGCGCCGGATTTTTCGCGACTCTCCTGATCCCGCGCCAACTTCCGCGCTTCATCGAAACGCCATTCCCGCTTAGGCGGACCCAACGAGATAGCCCGCGCT